>JADYYS010000027.1 GCA_020853525.1 Ardenticatenales bacterium
AGTCCGGGCGGGGGGGAGCCGGGCCGGGGCGCCCATGCGCCCTGGCCCGGATCGCCATCGTCCGGAGACCGTTCTCCCTCCGACCCTACGTCACCTTCCGGTTACACATCTTTCCCGACGCCCTCGCGATCCGCAACGTGACTCCTTCAGATGCCATGATCTGATGGTAAGCGCTTACCCGATCGCCAGCCTGCCACTGTCAGGAAGCCTTATGGCTGCAGTGACGTGACAATCAGGTGAACGCCAATTGCGGCTGGCCGCGCCCGACTACTTCTGGGGATCGGGGCAGGTGGTGTTCAGTCCGGTCCCGATCACCGAGCCGGACCGCGCCGTGCGCCCACCCCCCGTGTATCATCCACCCCAATGACCCACCCCGCCCCCGCCCCCGCTTCCTCCCCCATCACCGTCCCGTGCCCCGCCTGCCGCACGGACGCCCATACCCCCCTGCACGCCGCCCGCGACCGCTGGTTCGACGGCCCCGGCACGTTCCGCTACGCCAGATGCGCGTCCTGCGGCCTCACCTACCTGCGCGAGCGGCCGGCGCCCGCGGCGATGGCGGACTACTACCCGCCCGACTACGTCCGGCGCGGCAAGGGTCCCGCCTGGCTGCTCCGCTGGTTTCGCGCCCGCGACCTGCGCCGCCGGGTCGCGCTCGTCCGCGGCCTCGCCGGGGCGGGCGGGCGCGTGCTGGACGTCGGGTGCGCCACGGGGGCGTTTCTTCATGCGGCGCGCACCGCAGGGCTCGTGATCGCGGGCGTCGAGCCGGCGCCGTGGGCGGCCGAGGCGGCGCGGGCGCGCGGGATCCCGGTCTGGTCGACCACCGTCGACCGGGCGGACCTGCCGGCGGCCGCGTTCGACGTCGCGACGCTGTGGGACGTCGTCGAGCACTTGGACCATCCGGCCGACGATCTGCGGCACGTGGCCGCGTCCGTCAAGCCGGGCGGGTGGCTCGTCGTCACGACGCCCGTGCTCGACGGCTGGGAGGCCAGGCTCTGGCGCACGCGCTGGCCGGGCTGGGACACGCCGCGGCACCTGGTGGTGTTCAGCCGGTCGACGCTGGAGCGAACGTTGGCCGACGCCGGGTTCCGGCTCTCGCACTGGACGTACCTCAGCGAAAGCTATCTCCTGACCGCGCTCGCGATCTCGCTCGCCGCCAAGGAGCGGCTGCCGTCGCCGATCGCGCGAGGCCTGCGCTTCGTGCTCCACGTCCGCCCGGTCCGCCTCGTCGCCCAGCCGCTGTTCCGGTTGCTCGACCGGGCTCTCGGCGGCTCTTGGGTCACCGCCGTGGCGCAGCGGGTCGACGCCGATGCCGACAATGCAGGCGGCGACGTCGGTGACGGCGTCGGCGTCGGCGTCGATGGCAACGGCAACGGCAACGGCAACGGCAATGGCAACGGCAACGGCAATGGCAATGGCAATGGCAACGGCGATGGCGATGGCGATGGCGATGATCGAGCCCACCGCGCTGCCGGATCGGAAGGCTGACCCATGCGCGTCATCGCCGGCTCCGCCAAGGGCCGCCGCCTGGCCATGGTCCCCGGCGACGCGACCCGCCCGATCACGGACCGCGCCAAGGAGGCCCTGTTCAGCATGCTCGGCCCCGACCTGCCCGGCGCGCGCGTCCTCGACCTCTTCGCCGGGACGGGCGGCGTCGGGATCGAGGCGCTCAGCCGCGGCGCGGCATGGTGCGACTTCATCGACCGCGAGCTGGCCGCCGTCAAGACGGTGCGCGCAAACCTGACCGCCACCGGCCTCGCGGACCGCGCGCGGGTGATGCGCCGCGATGCGTTCGACGTCCTCGCCACGACGCCCGACGTGCCGTACGATATCGTCTTCGTGGCGCCGCCCCAGTACAAGGGCATGTGGCTGCGCGCGCTGCTGGCGCTGGATGCCCGGCCCGAGATCGTCGCCGCCGACGGCGGGCAGGTCGTCGTGCAGATCCACCCCCGCGAGGCGGTGGTGCCTGACGTGAAGCATTTCGAGCGCTTCGACGAGCGGAAGTACGGGAGCGTGCTGTTGCAGTTCTGGACGCGGCGATGATCGACCCCCCCTCCCCTCGACGCCGCGCGGCCGAGCGCACGACCGTCGCGCGCACCGGCGCTGTGCCGGTCCCGGCCGACCCAACCGCCTGGAAGCGCCGCGACGCGATCCATCACGACCGCGAGGCCGCCCGCTACGACCGTCTGATCGGCCGTGAGTTCGCCCCGTATCAGCAGCTCTGGACGGCCCGGCCGTGGGCGGAGCGCCTGGCGGCGGACGGCGCGCGCGTCGTCCTGGACATCGGTTGCGGGACGGGGCGCACGACGCTGCCCGTCGCCGCTGCCGGACCGTCCGTCGTCGCGTTGGACATGTCGCGCGGCATGCTCAAGCAGACCGTCGCCAAGGCGCACGCGGCCGGAATCACCGGCGTCTGGCCGCTCATCGCCGATGCCGAGCGCCTGCCGCTGGCCGACGGCGCGGTCGACGCCGTCGTCTGCCAGGGCGTGCTCCACCACCTGCCGGATGTCCGCGTGGCGCTGGCCGAGGCGGACCGCGTTCTCGCCCGCGGCGGCTGGCTCTGCCTGGCCGAACCGGACAGCGAGTCCTCGCGGCCGTATGGAGTCGTCCGCCGCGCCGGCCGGATCGTGGCCGCCCTCCTCCGCCGACTGCGCACCGCCGAGGCCCTTCACTCGCCCGGCACGGATGACGAGCGGCCCCTCGATCCCGACGCCGTGCTGATGCCGCTGGCCGCGCTGGACTATGACGTCACGCCCGCCTACATCGTCCACGTGCCGGTCGTCTACCGTTTTGTGCCCGCCGCCGCCGCCCGCATCATCGCCCGCGTCCTGAACGCCGGCGACCGGACCCGGCGGCGGCCGGCGGACATCCTCGTCGTCGTCGCGCGGCGCAACCGTGCGGCGGCGGGGGCGTAGAGGATGGCCGAACGTGGAGGAGGGCAAGTGAGAAGTCAGACGATCGGACGACGGATCCTCGGCGCGATCACCGTGGCCGTCGTCGTCCTCGCGTGGACGGGCGGCGGTCGGGCCGCCGCGCAGAGCAAGCAGGCCCACTACCAGACCTACGCCGTCGACGTGGCCGTCCAGCCGGACGGCACGTTCGACGTGATCGAGGACATCACGGTGTCGTTCGACGAGGGCACGTTCACGACCGGCTACGTCGACCTGTCCCGCGAAGGCGCAGCCGGCATCCACGGGGCCCGGGTCGACGCGCCCGACCAGCCGTACGCCGAAGGCGACGGCGATCCGAACACGTTCAGCGTGACGCCGCGCGGCGATCTGATCCGCGTCCAGTGGTGGTTCCCCGAGATTCGGGCGCCGCGCTCCGCCCGCTTCATCGTCCAGTACACCGTGACGGGCGCACTGCGGGCGTACGAAGGCGGCGACCAGCTGTGGTGGACGGTCATCCGGCCCGATCGGCCGCACGTGGAAAATGCCGTCATCACGGTCACGCTGCCGGATGCCGTGCCGGGCTGGACGGACGGCAGCGGCTACGTCCAGCCGCGGCCGAACGCGGCGTGGCAGCCGGTCCCGGCGGATCGCGTCTCGGACCGCGTCCTGCGGGTCCGGGTCGAGGACGTCGAAAACGGTGCCTCCGTCGAGGTGCGCGGCCAGTGGCCGCACGGCTACGTCCAGGCCACCGAGACCGCCTTCCAGGCCGACCTCGATGCCGAGCGGGTGGACGAGCAGGCCGAGATCGACGCGGCCCGCGGCGGCGCGACGTCGACCGGCCAGGCCGACGGCTGGCTGGCCTTGTTCAACCTCATCGTGGCGCTGCTCAGCGTCGTCGCGCTGGCCAGCGGCCTGTTCGGCGTCTACTGGGTGTGGTACCAGCGCGGCCGCGACCCGGCGTTCGATCTCGGCGTCGACTACCTGGCCGAGCCGCCGAGCGACCTCGCGCCCGGCGTCGTCGGCACGCTGCTGGACGAGGAAGCCCACCTGCGCGACGTCCTGGCCACGCTCGTCGATCTGGCACGGCGCGGCGAGCTGCGGATGGTCGAGGTCAGCGAGGGCGGGTTCCTCGGCATCGGCGTCCGCCAGGACATCCTGTTCGAGCGGGCGCCGGACGCGGGCAGCGCAGACGCGCCATCGACGCTCTCGAAGTTCGAAGCGACGCTCGTCGAGGCGGTCTTCGGCCGCAGCGACCGGCGCAAGCTGTCCGACCTCAAGAACGCCTTCTACAGCGAGCTCCCGGCGCTCTACAGCCAGCTGTACGAGAGCGTCGTGGACGCCGGTCTGTTCACGGCGCGTCCCGACAAGACGCGCGGGCAGTACATCGGGCTCGGCGTCGGCGGCATCGTCCTGAGCGTCGTCCTGCTCGTCGCCACGATCCTGCTCGTCGAGACGATCCCGCTGGCGATGTGCCTGCCGGGGGTGCTGCTCATCGTCAGCATCGCCGCGCTGCTCACCGCGTCGTCGATGCCGCGCAAGACGCCGGCCGGGGCCGAGGCCGCGGCGCGCTGGCGGGCCTTCCGCGACTGGCTGGTCAACATCGAGAAGCAGCGCGGCCACCTCGAGACGGCCGGCGACCTGTTCGATCGCTACCTGCCCTACGCGGTGGCGTTCGGCATCGACCGCCAATGGATCGCGGCGTTCGCCCGCGTGGACGCCGCGGCGCCGCCGTGGTACGTTCCGGCCGGTCAGGATGCGCGCGGCCGGCCGTGGGTGGATTGGGGCCGCGGACCGCGGCCGTTCGACCACGGCGCCGGGTCGGGGCGCATGGGCGGCGGCCCGCTCGGCCCTTCCGGCGACGGCGCGTCGGGCGGCATGCCGGACCTGCAGGGCGCCAGTGATCGCCTCGGAGGCGGGTTGTCCGCACTCTCGGGAAGTCTCTCTTCCATGCTCTCGAGCGCCGCCGTCGTTTTCGGCAGCCAGCCGGCGCCGTCCGGCGGTTCCGGTTGGTCGGGCGGTTCGGGCGGCGGCGGTTGGTCGGGCGGCGGGTTCAGCGGCGGCGGCGGTGGCGGCGGCGGTGGAGGAGGAGGAGGCTTCGGATGATGCGGAATGCACGACTGCTCGGGATCGTCGTCGGCGTGGCGGCCGTCGGGCTGTTCATGGCGGCGATTGGCTGGCTGAACGGCGCCCGCTCGGACGGCGTGCTGTCCGGCGGTGGGTATGCGCTCGGCCTGTTCGGCGCGCTGCTGGCCACGCTGCCGCTCGGCGGGATCGCCGCGCTTCTCTTCGCCCGCGGCAGCGCCGACACGGAATCAGAGGCGCGTGCGGCCCAGCTGCGGAAGCTGCTGAACCTGGTGCTGACCAAGGGCAAGGTCTCGATCGGCGAGGCCGTGACCGAGCTCGAAGCGCCGCGCGAGACGGTGCGGGCCCTCCTGCTGGAAGCCGTCGGCCGCGGCCTGTTCTCGGGCTACGTGAACTGGTCCGAGGGTGTGCTCTACAGTCGCGAGGGCGCCGCCGGCGTCCAGCCCTGTCCGAACTGCGGCGGGACGATCGACATCGCCGGCCGCGGCGTGCTGCAGTGCCCGTACTGCGGCACCGAGATCTTCCAGGCGCTCGGCGACGGCCAGGCCACCGTGCGCGGCGTCGCGCCGCCGGCCGGCGCAGTGGCGGACCGATCGACCGGCGGGCCGGTCGGCGGCGGGTCGGATGCACTGCGTCCGGACAAGGTGGCCGACGGGGCGATCGCGTTCGACGGCGGCGGGCCGAACGACGGCGCGGAAGCCGGCGCAGGTTCCGACGGCAGTGCCGACGGCAACTTCGACGGCGGCTCCGACGGCAACTCCGACGCCGGGCGCGTGGGCGCGCGTCCGTGACGACGCCTTGGCCGCCCCCGACCCACGGGGCGACCGCAGCCGGCGCAGCCTCGGCGGACGGCACGCCTGCAGGCGCCGGCACTGTCGGCACCGCCGGCACGGCCGACGCAGATGCGCCGCCGCCGTCGACCGCCGCCGGCTACGCGGACGCTGCGCGCCGCGATGCGACGGAGCGGGCGGCGCGCGCCGCGTTGGCCGCGGCGGCGCGCACGGCCCGTGACCGGGTGGGCGACATGCAGCGACGCGGCGTGGATGCCGGACGAATGGCGGAAGCGGCGCGGATCGAGGCGGTCCTCGGCCGGCTGAACCGCGTGATCGACCGCTTGTCGTCGCCGACGAAGTCCGGGCCGTGGTTCGCCGCCAAGGCGCTGCCGGCGGACGCCGCCGCGTGGCTGGCCGATGCCGATCGCCGGCTCTCGCTGGCGCTGGGTGAGCTGGCGACGACGGCGGCCGGCGGGGAACCGACGGCCGCCGATGTCCAGGCGTGCGATGGGGTCGTCGGCGACGCCGCGGCGTTGCTGGACGGACGGCGGGATGCGCTGGCGGCGCGCGATTGGACGCCGCGGGCCGTCCAGACCGGGCTGGCGGCCGTGGCGCCGGGTGAACAGGTCAGCGACGACGGGCGCTTCCAGCGCGTCGTCGAGGTCGCGCGCTTCGCGCGGGGCGACGTCGGCGTGTCGCTGGCGGACGGGCTCGTGCTCTGGGAGGACCGGGACGGGCGTCGGATCACGTTCGAGGCCGCTGCCGCCGGAGCGCCGGGCTGGCCGCCGCCGCCGGTGCTCGAGCTGGCGGACGATACGTTCCGCGCGGCGTGGTCGGACGACGGCGCGGCGGTCGTGCGCGGGCCGACGGGGCGGCGAAGCGTCGCTGCGCCGCGGGCGTTCATGGCCGGCGATGCGGGCGGGTGGCTTTGGCTGGCGGTGGCGCGGCCCGGAGACGGCCCGGCCGCTTGGCGCGGCGTCGGCGTCGACATCGGCGCGGGGGACGGACAGGGGGTGATACCCGGCGCCGAATAGCGGCGACGGGCAGCGCGTGCAGCGCGCGGACGAGGGCGGCGGGCGTCGTGCCGGCCGCCGACCACAAGGAGAACGACCATGGCGATCCTCGACCTCATCGAGTGGGACAACCCCGGACCGAACGAGATGGTGCACCGCGTACCGGAGTGGGGCTCGGGCGAGTTCCGGCTCGGCTCGCAGCTGGTAGTGCGCGAGTTCCAGTCGGCCGTCTTCTTCCACAACGGCCTGGCGCAGGACACGTTCTCGGCCGGGCGGTACACGCTGTCCACCGAGAACATCCCGCTCCTCACCGGGCTCATGGGTCTGCCGTTCGGCGGAAAGAGCCCGTTCCGGACCGAGGTCTACTTCGTGAGCCACCGCACCTTCCTCGACGTGAAGTGGGGCACGACCCAGCCGGTGGCGCTGCGCGACCCGGACCTGGGCGTCGCCCGGCTGCGGGCCTTCGGGACGATGGCGATCGATATCGACGATGCCGGCCTCTTCATCAACAAGATCGTCGGCGGTCAGGGCCTCTACACGACGAACGACATCGTCGGCTACCTGCGCGGCATCGTCGTCGCGCGCCTGTCGGACCTGCTCGGTGAGAGCGGGATCGGCCTGTTCGATCTGCCGTCCAAGTACGACGAGCTGGCCGCCGGGCTCGCGGCGCGGCTGCGCGATGCCTTCCTGTCCGTCGGGATCGCCCTCAAGCAGGCCTACATCACGAACATCTCGGCGACCGAGGAGACGCAGGCCGCGATCGACGAGCGCGCGGCGATGGGAGCGATCGGCGACATGGATGCCTACTTGAAGTTCAAGGCCGCCCGGATGCTCGGCAGCGGGGGCGGCGGGGGGGGCGGCGCCGGTGACGCGGCGGCCGCCGGCATGGGCCTCGGCGCCGGCGCCGGGATGGGCGCGATCCTGGCGCAGATGATGGGCTCGGCGATGCAGGCACCGGCCGCGCGGGCCGGGGCGCCGGCCGGCGATGACCGCGACGCGACGCTCGAGGAGGTCTTCACCGGTCTGCAGGTGCTGGCGAACCGCCAGCTGGCCGTGCCCGCCGCCGAGCGGGCCGAGATCGTCAGCGCGCTCGAGGCGCTTCGGATCGAGCTCGCGGCTGCGGTGCCCGACCTCGAGGCCGTTCGACAGCGCCGCCAGACCGCCGTCGAGCGCTGGCCGTGGCTGGCGGACGAGCTCGAGGGGGTCTTCCGCCAGCCGACCGTCACGGCAGCGCTCGTGCGGGCGGCCAGCCGGTTCACGGCGGGTTGATGCCCTCCGGCGGTCCTCTGGCGGTCCCTGTGGCCAACCGATAGCGACGATCGGCAGGGCCGGGCGGCCTTGCGGCCGCGTCCGCACCTATGCTAGCCTTCGCGCCGCCCATTCGGCGTGCGCCCCCTCCCGCTTGCGCGCGCCGGCCGACGGACCCAGGAGGTCGGGCTTATCGACGGTTTCCCTCGACACAGCGCGCGGCGTTGCAGCGGCTGCGGCTCGACGCTGCTCGCCAACGAGCGCAACTGCTCGGTGTGCGGCACGCGGGTGCCATGGCGGCTGACGCGCCGCGGTGTCCTCGTCGAGAGCGCGGCGGCCGTCGTCGGCCTCGCGGCGATCGTCGCAGCGATCCTTGTGTGGCGGTCCGGAGCGCCCGGCCAGCTGCCTGCGCCGCCCGCCGTCGTGCTGCGCGGCACGGACGCGGCGGCCGCTCCGCCCCCGACAATGGCGGTGAGCGTCGCGACGGCCGTCGTCACGGCCACCGCCACCATGCCGCCATTGCCGACCCCGGCCGCTCCGGCGGCCCTCGAGCACACGATCGCGTCCGGCGACACGCTCTGGAACATCGCTTCCGAGAACGACACGACGGTCGAGGCGATCCTGGCGGCCAACGTCGGCGAGCTGACGCTCGACCGTCTGTCGATCGGGCAGGTGATCAAGATCCCGCTGTCCGACACCCTGCCGCCGGCCGATGCGCCCGTGGCGGAAGCGCCTCCGGCGGTCGAAGCCGCCGCGCCCGTAACGGACACGCTGGCCGCGGACATCCTGGCCAGGGCCGCTGCGGCCGACGATCTGACCGTCGTCGTCCAAGCGGTGTCCGTCACCGTTGCGGCGGACGACACGCTGTCGACGTTGGCGGAAGCGAACGGCGTGTCGGTGGACGACGTCGTGGCGGCGAACGGCTTGGCGGACGCCGATGCGATCCTCCAGCCCGGGCAGGTGCTCGTGATGAAGACGGCCGAGGTCGTGACGGCGACGCCGCTGCCGGGCGGGATCGCCGGCGGGCAGCCTGGCTCGGACGCAGGCCAGGCCGCGCAGCAGGAGCCGTTCACGGGCGACGCCGACCGCTACGCCGCACCACTCGCGCTGTCGCCGCTCCTCGGTACGGCCGTCACGGGCGACGCGCCGATGCTGCGCTGGTCGTCCATCGGGCGGCTGCCGCCCGGCATCGCGTACATCGTACTGTTGAACGAGGCCGATGCACCTACCGACGATGCCGTGCGCGTGACCGTCCGCGGCGGCGCGACGGCGGCGCGGATCCCGGCGCGCTTCCGCCCGGCCCTCGGGGCGAGCCGCGAACTCGTCTGGGCCGTGGCTGTCGGCCGGATCGGCGACGGCCTGCTCGGCTCGGACGATCCGACCGTGATGTCCGGCGATGTGAACTGGATTGCGTTCACCTGGACGGCGGGCGATGGCGCGACGCCGTCGGCCATCCCCGCCCCGTAGGGGCGGCCCCCCGTGGCCGCCCTGCGTCGATCAACACCCCCCCCCAATCCGCCGAAGTGCCCCCACCCCACCCCCTACCGCCTAACCCACCCCCACAACCGCTCGAGCAACCCCGGCTCCTCCGGCGTCCCCGCCGCCGGCGCGCTCGGCGTGGCCAGCGCCACCTGCACGGGCTGGTCGCCGGGACGGACCATGTGCTGGTCCTCGCGGGCCCAGCGCTCCACATAGGCATCGCTGCCGGCGAAGGCGGTCTCGGTCTGGATGGCGGCCGTCTCGGTCTCGAGCGCGGCGACGCGCGCCGCCAGCGACAGGCGCTTGGCTTCGGCGCTCTGGGACACGGCGTACTGGCGGGCGAGGCGGACGGTGTACACCGACAACAGCGCCAGCACGGCCAGCACGACGACGCGTCGGGCGCCGGGGCTGCCGGCGCGGGAGAGGGGCGGCGTGGACGGGCGCCGCGTCGGCTCGGAGCGCATCGGCGCGGTCGGCATGGACGCGGACGGGGCTGACGCGGATGGCGTGGGTTCAGCCGGCGTCGGCTCGACCGGCCAAGGTTCTGCCGGCGTCGGCCCGGGCGGTGTCGACGGTCCCATCTCCTCACCTCGCAGTACGGTCGATCGGGGCAGCCGGTCGACCTATTGTCCGAAGATGCGCTCCGTCCGAACGAACCAGTCGCGGGCGGTGAAGTGACGGTCGGCCGGCTCGGCGAGGAATGCCGGCAGCTGGACACCGCCGAGGTTCGGGTCGACCACCGCCGTCGTGTAGACCGGATGATAGAGCAATAGGGCGGGTTGGAGCTCGGCGAAGCGGGCCTGGAAGAGGCCGTACAGCCTGCGCCGCCCGTCCACGTCCTCGGGGGACATCTGTCGGACCGCCACGAGCAACTGGTCGGACTGGGCGTCGGCGTAGCCCGCGAAGTTCAGCCCGGACTCCGACTGTGAGCTGTGCCACAGCGGGTACGGGTCGGGGTCGTCGTCCATGCGGGCTCGAACGCCGTACAGCGCCGCCTCGTAGCTGCGCTCCGTCAGCGCCGTGCGGATCTCTTCCTGGCCGACGGGCCGCACGTCGACGCCGATGCCGACGGTCTGCCAGTCGTCGCGCAGACGGCCGGCAACGGCCAGGAGCTCGGTGTCGCCGGCGAACACGTCGAGCGCGAAGCGCAGCGGGCGGCCGTCGCGGTCGCGGATCCCGTCGCCGTCGATGTCGACCCAGCCGGCGTCCGTCAGCAGCTGCTCGGCCGCGGTGCGGTCGAATGTGGGGGCCGGAACATCGGCGTCATAGGCCCATGAACCGGGCGGGATCGGGCTCTTGGCCACGGCGCCCTGGCCGCGCAGCACGTCCTGGATGATCCCGCTCCGATCGATCGCCAGGCCGAGTGCGCGCCTGACCGGTGCGTCGGCGAACAGCACTTTGGCCGGGTTCAGGTAGACGAGGGTGTAGTCGCCCGTCACCGCGTTCAGCTGGCGCACGTCGTCGCCCAGCAAGGCGAGCGCGTCCGGGGTCACGCCGCCCATCAGCTGGACCTCGCGTCGGCCGAGCGCCTCGAGCGCCGCTGCCTGGCCGTCGTAGAAGCGCAGCGTCATGCCGTCCAGGTAGGGCTGGCGGCGGGTGACGTCCCAATGGCGTTGAAAGCGCACGAGCCGGATCTGGTCCTGTTCGAGCCCGCCCGGCAGGTCGAGGCGCCACGGCCCGGTGCCGATCGGGGCCAGCGTCGAGGCCTCGTGGCGGGCGATCTCGCCGATCGGCACGGCCGCGAAGATGTGGGCCGGGACGAGCGCCATCGTGGTGGCCGCCAGGAACGGCGCGAACGGCTCGCGCAGGGTGATCCGGACGGTCGTGGCATCGACGGCCTCGACCACGGCGTCCCGCCACGCCGCGGCGAGCGGGTGCTTGGCGGTCCCGACGGCGTCGTCGCCGGCCAGCCGGGCCGTGAAGACGACGTCTTCGCTCGTCACCGGATAGCCGTCGTGCCAAACCGCGTCGCGCAGCTGAAAGGTGTACACGCGGCCGTCGGCGCTGATCGACCACTCCGTGGCCAGGTCGGGCCGAATCGAGCCGTCGCTGTCGGGGCGGGTCAACCCGCTGAACAGCAGCCGCGCGACGTCGATCTCGACATCGCTCGTCGCCAGCACCGGGTTGAACGTGCCCGGACGGCCGACGACCGCCTCGACGACCTGTCCACCGCGGGCCGGTCGATCCTCGAACGCGCGGTTGGAGACGAACAGCAGGACAAGGCCGATGAGCGCGATGCCGGCGGCGGCAAGCGCGATCTGCCAGCGCAGGTTGCGGAGCAAGGCTCAGCTGCTGTAGTAGACGGACAGAAACGCCAGCAGCAGGAACAGGCCCGCGAAGACGACGGTCATGTCGAACACCGTCTTCTCGACACCGCGCCGTGTCCGATACAGGTTCTCTCCGCCGAACATGTCCCCCAGGCCGCCGTTGCGGGCTTGGAGCATGACGAGGCCGACAAGGCACGTCGCGATGACGATCATCGCGATCTTGACGTAATCCACGAATCCCATGTGATCCTCCACCGGCGCCGCACCGCGGCCCCGTTCAGGCAAGATCGGCATTCTAACCGCGCATCGCTCGTCCGGTCAACGCATCGGCTTGCGCCGGGGGCCGGAGAGGCGCTCCAGACCGTCGTCAGCCGACGACGGGCACCCACCAGAAAGCCATCGCCAGCATCGCATACACCGCGATGAGCAGGACGCCCTCGAGCCAATTCGACGCCCCGTCGTGCGCGACAAGCGTGGCGACGCCGCTCGCCGCGGCCAGCGAGACGAGTTCGAGCGGGCTGAAGATCAGGTCCATCGGTCGGCCGAGGAGGAGCGAGAGGAAGACGAGCAGCGGGGCGACGAAGAGGGCGATGTGGATCCCGGCGCCGAGCGTGACCGCCAGGCTGACATCCGAGCGGTTGCGCCATGCCATCTCGACGCCGACGAGGTGCCCCGAGACGTTGGTGGCCAGCGGGATGATCACGAGGCCGAGGAACGTCTCGGAGACGGCGTGGTCGCGCGTCAGCGGGCCGATCTGAGCGACGAGCTCGTGGCCGAGCCAGCCGATCCCGAGCAGCGCGACGGCGAGCGTGCCGAGCGCCCGGCCGAGCGGCCAGCGCGGCACATCCGCTCGGGGCGCGGTAATGCCGGTGCCGTCGCCGTCCCAGTAGAGTGCGAAGTAGAGCGCCATGGCGTACACGATCAACATGATGGCGGCGACCGCCTCGCTCAGACTCTCGACCGGGCCGCTGTTCCGCACGTGCGGCACGAACGTCCCGTAGAGCGCCGGCACGGACAGCGCGATAACGGAGAGCACCATCATCGTCGCCGAGAGCTCGGCCTGCTCGCGGTTGAAGTACTGGCGCCGGTGCTTAAGCCCGCCGACGAAAAACGCCAGACCCATCACGAGCAGCAGCATCGACAGCAAGGCGCCGGTGATGCTGGACTTCACGAGACCGTGCCGCCCCGCCGCGAGCGCCATCGCGCACACGATCAGCTGGGGCGCGTAGGCCAGCGTCGCGGTGAGCAGGCCGCCCGCCCGCGCGCCGGCGCGCGCGGCCGCCTCCTCGATCGCCCGGCTGACGAGCCTCGAGAGCGGGATGAGCCCGAGCGCCGCAGCTCCGAAGACCCACAGCGAGTCCGCCCCCGCAGCCGCGAGCGCCGGGGTGAGCGGCACGCACACCAGAAGGGCGTACGACGTGCGGACCGATTTGAGGCTCATCGGTCCACCGCCGCCGGGTGCCGGGGCCGAACGACCGTGCCGGCTGCGATTCGCGGCCCGAGCGTCGAGCCCGCCTGAAAGAGCGCGGCCGGCGCGCCGGCCGGCACGACGAGCGCCAGCGCGCCCGGCACGACGCTGAAGCGCACCGGTGTTGTGCCCCACGGCTCGGCGTCGACGTGCACCGCCTGCGGCGGACGGCCGACGACGTGAACGACGGTGGCCGGCACCGCCAGCGGGTGGTGCGGTGCGGATCGCCCGAGGACGACCCGGCGGGTGAACGCACCGGGCGACGCTGCGCGGCCGGCGCGGAGCCACGCGCCGAGCGCTTCGCGCCGCGTGTCGCCCATGAGCACCACGGCGTCCAACCGGCCGTCGTCGAGGCGCGCCTCCGGGGCGAGGTGCGCGATGCCGGCGTAGAGCGGGATGTTGTGGAGGACGATGCCGTGCAGCCGACCGCGCGTTCGCACGCCGTCGATCCGCACGATGGCCTCACCGCCGCGCGCGCGCATCGCGCTCCGCAATGCGACCCAGGCGAAGCCGAGCGCACCGAAGCGTTCCTTCAGCGGCCGCCCCGGGCCCTCGATCGCCGCCGCGACGGCAGCGTCGAGGCCGACGCCGGCCCACAGCAGGAAGTAGCGCCCGGGCCTGCCCGCCGGCTCGGCCAGCCCGAGGTCGACACGCCGGATCACGCCTGCGGCGAGCGAATCGGCGGCGGCCGAAAGGTCGGGCGTGCGCAACGGACTCGGCCAACGCACGAGGCCGAGCTGCGCGGCCAGGACATTGGCGGTGCCGGACGGCAGCACGGCCAGCGCCGTCGCCGAACCGGCCAGTCCGTTGGCCACCTCGTTCACCGTGCCGTCGCCGCCCGCGACGGCCACGACCTCGATGCCGTCGGCGGCTGCCGTCCGGGCAAGGGCAGCGGCGTCGCCGGGGCCGCCGGTCCAGTGCCACGCGACCGACCAGCCGCGCCGTCGCCACCGTTCAACGGCGGCTTCGAGAGCGGCCCGACGGCCGCCGCGGCCGGCCGACGGGTTGGCGATGACGCAGGCGGCGACCGGGCCGCTCAGTTGGCGCGGCGGCACGGCGGCCGCGGGACGGCGCGGCGAAATGTTCGGCTTCACGGCGCGGGATTATACCGTCGCTTCGCCACGCCCGTCGCGTTCGACTACAATCGCGCGCCGTGACTGCGGACACCCCACTGCCCAGCCCAGCCGCCGGTGATCCGGCGCTCGTTCTCAACGGTCGCTACCGTCTGCTTGACGTGATCGGCGAGGGCGGCATGGCGGTTGTCTGGCGGGCAGAGGACACCGAGCTCTCGCGGATCGTCGCGGTCAAGCTGCTGCGCGACCAGTTCGCCACCGACCCGGAGTTCCTGGAGCGGTTCCGGGCCGAGGCGCGGTCGGCGGCGGCACTCAACCAGCCGGGCGTCGTCGGGCTGTACGACGTCGGCAAGGATGGCGGCCGGCACTATCTCGTCATGGAGTTCGTGCCGGGCCGCGATCTCAAGTCCGTCATCCGCCACGACGGGCCGCTCTCGCCGGCTCGAGCGGTGGACATTGCGGCGCAGCTGGCGCATGCCGTCGGTGCGGCGCACAGCCAGGGGCTGATCCACCGCGACCTCAAGCCGCAGAACGTCATCATGGCCAGCTCGACCGGCCGCCCCAAGGTGGCCGACTTCGGCATCGCGCGCGCCCTGTCCGATGCCGGCATCACGATGCCCGGCGTCGTGATGGGCACCGTCCACTATCTTGCGCCCGAGCAGGCCGCCGGCAAGTCGGCCACGCCGTCGTCCGACGTATACAGTCTCGGCGTCGTCCTGTACGAGATGCTGACGGGCGATGTGCCGTTCGAGGCCGACAGCAGCCTCGGCGTGGCGATGCGGGTGCTGCACGAGGACCCGGTGCCGGTGGAAGAGCTGAACACCGCCGTCCCGCCCGGCCTCGCCGCCATCGTCCGCACGGCGATGGCCCGTGATCCGGCGGAACGGTATCCCGACGCGGCGCGGCTGGCGGATGCGCTGGACGCGTTCCGACGCATGAGCGAGCAGCACACCGGTCCGACGCCCGACCCGGCAGGGGGGTCGGCCGCACGCGGCGCGTCGTCCGGCGCACCGGCAGAGGGCGACGGGCGCGGCCGGCGGCGCGCGCCGCAACCGTCCGGCGACCGCGGCGGAGATGCCGGCAACGCTGCTCGCGGCGCCGGCAGTGGCTCCGGCCGTGGCACCGCCAGTGGTACCGCCAGTGGTACCGCCAGTGGTACCGCCAGTGGCGCCGCCGGTGGTACCGCCCAGCCGAGCGGACCTCTGCTCGACTGGAACGTGCTCGGCCTGGCGCTGCTGGCCGTCGTCCTCGTCAGCGGGCTGATCCTGTTGTGGTACGCCAACCTCAGCCGGATCGGCAACGGATCGGACGGGGGGCAGGGGGACGGTGCGCGCGGCGCGCAGTCGGCAGAGCCCGCAACGGCCACGCCGCCGCCCGTCCTGGTGGACGTACCGGATGTCATGCGCCTCGAGGCGGCCGCCGGTCAGGCGACGCTCGAGGCCAAGGGCTTGGCCGTCAGCCTCGAGCCGATCGAAGCCGGCGCCGCCGACATCGGTCGGGTGGTCGGGATGCAGCCGGATGTCGGCGAGACCGTTGCCCAGGGTGACGCGGTGAAGCTGCAGATCGGCGCGCGCGGCCTCGTCTCGATTCCACCGCTGGCGGAGAGCCTCGAGGCGATGGAGCAGGTGTTGAGCGCAAGCGGCCTCGTGCCGGCCAAGCGGGCGATGTGGAGTGCCGACGTGCCCGCCGGGGCGATCATCGGCACCGACCCGCCCGGCGGCGGAAGCGTACCGGTCGGCGCCTCGGTCTGGATCAACTACTCCAGCGGGACGTTCGAGTCGACGAACGTCACGTTTGGAGACGGCATCTACCTGGACGGCGTGAACCTCGCCACGAAGGCCTTTCACGTCGGCGAGACCATCTCGTTCGCCGTCGCATGGGAGGCGGTGGGCGATGTGCAGCGCGACTACCAGGCCCGATTCCTTCTGAGCGACCGCTCGGGAGAGACCGTGCTCGGCGAGGCCGTCGCCCCGCTGGCCGGCGACCGACCGAGCGCCGGCTGGTCGCAGGGCGATCGCGTTGTCGGCAGCACGTTCAGCCTCGTCGTGCCGCCGGGGGCGTCGGGCATGGTCTTCGTGTGGGTCGAGATCTTCCCGACGGATGCCCCGACCGAGCTCGTGCCCGTCGTCGGCGGAGCGGACAGCCCAAACGGCAGCCGGGCACGGCTGTTCGACATCTGGGTCGAGGGCTGATCGCCCGCTGCGTTCGGTCCGGCGCCCGAGCAGCGACCACTGCCGCCCGTATGCTATAGTTCGGCGCTGTGCGTCGCTCGGTGGCGCACCTCGTTCGCGCAGCATGAGGGTTGGGCACGGAATGCGGAACACACGACGCAGCTGGTGGATCTGGGGATTCGTGTTCGTCGGCCTGGTCGGGCTCATGACGCTCTACCAAGCCGAGCGAGGCACCCGACTCCAGATGCCGCAATCCGAGCTGGCCGTGCTCGTGCGGCAGGGCGCGGTGCAGAGCATTGCCGTCAGCGGCGACGAGACGCGGGCGATCGTGACGCTGCGCAACCCGGGCGCCGGCGAGCTCGCGCGCCGCGTCGTGCTCAAGGAGCGGGGTGTTGCCGCAGGCTTCGTCGAACAGCTCGGCCTCAGCTACGCACAGCTCGACGCGCAGGGCGTGAAGTTCAAGGTCGACCGGCAGTCCAATTTCACCGGCGTCGGCGCGCTCGTTTCGACGCTCGTGCCGTTCCTCCTCATGATCGGGCTGCTGGCGTTCATGATGCGCCAGGCGCAGAGCGGCTCGAACCAGGCGCTTTCGTTCGGCCGCAGCCGAGCGCGCCTGCTGACCGGCGATACGCCGACGGTGACGTTCTCGGATGTCGCCGGGGTCGACGAGTCGAAGCAGGAGCTGGCCGAGATCGTCGAGTTCCTGCGCGAGCCCGAGAAGTTCATCGCGCTCGGCGCCAAGATTCCGCGCGGCGTGCTGATGATGGGCCCACCCGGCTGCGGCAAGACGCTATTGGCGAAGGCGATCGCCGGTGAGGCCGGCGTCCCGTTCTTCTCGATCTCGGGCTCGGAGTTCGTCGAGATGTTCGTCGGCGTCGGGGCAAGCCGCGTGCGCGATCTCTTCGATCAGGCGCGCAAGAACAGCCCGTGCATCGTCTTCATCGACGAGATCGACGCCGTCGGCCGCCAGCGCGGCGCCGGGCTGGGCGGCAGCCACGACGAGCGCGAGCAGACGCTGAATCAGATCCTCGTCGAGATGGACGGCTTCGACACGGACACGAACGTGATCATCGTCGCGGCCACGAACCGCCCGGACATCCTCGACCCGGCCCTCCTCAGGCCCGGCCGATTCGACCGCCGCGTCGTCATCGACCGGCCGGACGTGAAGGGGCGACGGTCGATCATCGAGATCCATGCGCGCGGCAAGCCGCTGTCCGCCGACGTCGATCTCGACGCCGTCGCCAAGCAGACGCCGGGCTTCTCGGGGGCCGACCTCGAGAACCTCGTGAACGAATCGGCGATCCAGGCCGCGCGCCGCAACGCCCGCCAGATCACGAACGAGGACATCCAGCAGGCCGTCGACAAGGTCCGCTTCGGCCCGGAGCGCAAGAGCCGGACGATGGAGGCCGAGGAGCTCAAGGTCACGGCCTACCACGAGGCCGGCCACGCCGTCGTCATGCACGTGCTGGAAGAGTGCGATCCGGTCCATCGCGTGACGATCATCCCGCGCGGCATGACCGGCGGCCTGACGTCGTCCCTGCCCGAGACGGACACCTACCTGCGCAGCAGCGCCAAGTTCCGCGCCGATCTCGCCGCGGCGCTCGGCGGCCGCGCGGCGGAAGTTCTCGTTTTCGGCGAGGTCTCGACCGGGGCTTCGGGCGACCTCGAGTTCGTCACGAAGACGGCGCGGGACATGGTCACGCGCTACGGCATGAGCGAGACGCTCGGCCCGATCACATTCGGCCAGAAGCAGGAGCTCGTGTTCCTCGGCCGCGAGCTGTCCGAGCAGCGAAACTACTCCGAAGCGGTGGCGCGACAGATCGACCACGAGGTGCGGCGCCTGGTGACGGATGCGTACGACCGCGCCGTCAAGACGCTGCGGGACAACCTCGACCGGGTACACGCCGTGGCGCGCAAGCTCCTCGAGGTCGAGACGCTCGACCGCGACGAGTTCGTGGGGGTCATGAGCGCGGCGGGCTGAGCAACGCCGCCACCGCGTCGAGCGCCGCCGCCGCCGCCGCCGTCCGGACCGCCGCGCGATCGCCGTCGGTCCGGGTGGACCACGTCGTTACGCCCTCCGCCGTCGCCAACCCGAACCACACGAGCCCGACGGGCTTGTCGGCCGACCCGCCTTCCGGCCCGGCGATCCCGGTGACGCTCACGGCGATGTCGGCCCCGAGCCGGGCGAGCGCGCCGGTCGCCATCGCGGCGGCGGTCTCGGCGCTGACGGCGCCGTGCGCTTCGAGCGTGGCCATTGGGACGTCGAGAAGGTCGTGCTTCGCGCGGTCGGCGTAGCTGATGACGCCGCCGACGTACCACGCCGAGCACCCCGGCACGGCGGTGACGGCCGCACCGATCAGGCCGCCGGTGCATGATTCGGCCGTCGCGAGGCGTCGGCCCCGCTGCGCGAGTGCCATGCCTGCGACCGTCGCGCGGTCGATGAGCGACCGCGCGAGCGGTGCCGGAACGGAACGATGGCCTGGCTTCATCGCCAGATCGTATGCCCGCTTCCACGTGCGGTCCACGCGGCCGGCGATAGCTTCGCCGGCGACACGGGCCGACATCGTCGAAGTGGCCGCCGGGTTGCTCCCGTGTGGTAGACTAGCCGGCGCGGTTCACTCCGGACAGTGTTCACTCCGGACAGGGAAACCAGACCAGGAGAGGCGACATGATTCGCATGCAAGAACGGCCGGAGCGCTTCGGACTCGAGGCGCACGGCTTGCAGCCGCAGGCGGACGTCTACTGGAATCTCGCCCCGGCGGCGCTCGTCGAGGAGGCGGTGGCGCGAGGTGAAGGGCACCTGATGGCCAGTGGCGCGCTGGCGTGCACGACCGGAGCGCACACCGGTCGATCGCCGAACGATCGCTACATCGTCGAGGAGCCCTCGTCGTCCGGCAATGTCTGGTGGGGCAAAGTGAACGTGCCCCTCAGCCCGGCGTCGTACGCGGCCCTCAAGGTCAAGACGCTTCGCGCCCTCGAGCGGCGCGACCTCTTCGTGCGCGATGCATGGTGCGGCGCGGATCCCGACCACCGGCTTTCCGTCCGCGTCGTCACGGAAGGGGCGTGGCACAACCTGTTCGCCAGCAACATGTTCCTGCGGCCGCCCGCCGCAGCGCTGGCCGACTTCCACCCCGATTGGACCGTGCTGCACTCGCCGTCCGCCGTGGCCGATCCGGCGACGGACGGCACGCGGTCCGGTACGTACATCGTCGTTCACTTCGGTGAGCGAACGGTCCTCATCGGCGGATCGGCCTATGCCGGCGAGATCAAGAAGGCGATCTTCTCGGTCATGAACTTCCTCCTGCCGTCGCAGAACGTCATGCCGATGCACTGCTCGGCGAACGTCGGTCCGGGCGGCGATGTCGCGCTCTTCTTCGGCCTCTCGGGCACAGGCAAGACGACGCTGTCGGCCGACCCGGACCGCCCGCTCATCGGCGACGACGAGCACGGCTGGGGCGAGGCGGGCGTGTTCAACTTCGAGGGCGGATGCTACGCCAAGACGATCCACATCACCGCCGCCAGCGAGCCTGAGATCTTCCGGGCAACCGAGCGCTTCGGCACCGTCATCGAGAACGTCGCCTACGATCCGGTAACGCGCGTTGCCGACTACGCCTCCGATGCCTTGACCGAGAACACCCGCTCGAGCTATCCGATCGACCACCTCGGCAACTTCGTGCCGTCCGGGATGGCCGGCCATCCGCGCAACGTCGTCTTCCTGACGGCCGACGCGTTCGGTGTCCTGCCGCCGATCGCCCGGTTGACGCCCGAGCAGGCGATGTTCCATTTCCTGTCGGGCTACACGGCCAAGGTGGCCGGCACGGAGCGCGGCGTGAAGGAGCCGTCGGCGACGTTCTCGACGTGCTTCGGGGCGCCGTTCATGCCGCGCCACCCCGGCGTGTATGCGTCGATGCTCGGCGAGCGACTCTCGCGCCACGGGTCAAAGGTCTGGCTCGTGAACACGGGTTGGACGGGCGGCCCCTATGGCGTCGGCCGGCGGATGTCGCTGGCGCACACCCGCACGATGCTCACGGCGGCGCTGCACGGTGATCTGGACGGCGTGCCGACGCGCCCGGACCCCGTCTTCGGTGTTGCGGTGCCGACTGCGGTACCCGGGGTCCCTCCCGAGGTTCTCGATCCGCGCAGCACGTGGTCCGATGCTGCGGCATACGACGCGAAGGCGTCCGAGCTGGCGGCCATGTTCCGCGCCAATTTCGACAAGTACGCAGACGGCGTCAGCGCCGCCGTGCGTGCCTGTGCCCCACAGGGCTGATCGTTCCGAAGCAGCCCGTCCACACGCCGGAGCCTCGCCCAATGTCGTTTCCCAACCTCGCCATCCCCGCCGACGGCCAGCGGATCACCGCCAAGGACGGTCGGTTGGACGTCCCCGACCGGCCGATCATCCCGTTCATCCTGGGCGACGGGATCGGCACCGACGTGACGCCGGCGATGCAGAAGATGCTCGACGCGGCCGTGGCCAAGGGGGGCGGCGGAAAGTCCATCGCATGGGTCGAGGTGTTTGCCGGCGAGCGGGCGATGGCGGCGCGCAACGAGTGGCTGCCGCAGGAGACGCTCGATGCCTTCGCGCACTACCGTGTGGGCATCAAGGGGCCGCTGACGACGCCGATCGGGGGCGGGATCAGGAGCTTGAACGTCGCGATCCGGCAGTCACTCGATCTGTATGCCAACGTCCGACCGGTCTACTACATCGAGGGACTCCCGAGCCCGGTCCTCGAGCCGCGCAACATGAACATCGTCCTCTTTCGCGAGGCGACGGAGGACGTGTACGCCGGCATCGAGTGGCAGGCCGGTTCGCCCGAAGCGCGCAAGCTGATCACGTTCCTGAACGACGAGATGGGGGCCAAGGGCATCGAGAGCGTCGACGGCACGGGCATCGGCGTCAAGCCGATCAGCGCCTTCCGCACGAAGCGCCTCGTCCGCAAGGCGATCCAGTATGCCCTCGACCGTGGGCGCTCAACGGTGACGCTCGTCCACAAGGGCAACATCATGAAGTACACGGAGGGCGCGTTCCGCGATTGGGGCTACGAGGTGGCCCGCGAGGAATTCGGCGACCGCACGATCACCGAGGCCGCGCTCTGGGCCGAGCACGACGGCAAGCAGCCGGCCGGCCACGTCCTGATGAACGACCGCATCGCCGACAACATGCTCCAGCAGATCCTCATCCGCACCCGGGACTACGAGGTGCTGGCCCTGCCGAACCTGAACGGCGACTACCTCTCCGACGCCGCGGCCGCCCAGATCGGCGGCCTCGGCATCGCCCACGGCGCCAACATCGGCGACGAGGTGGCGGTCTTCGAGGCGGTGCACGGCACGGCGCCGAAGTACGCCGGAATGGACAAGGCCAACCCGAGCGCCGTCACACTCTCCGGGCTGATGATGCTCGAGCACCTTGGCTGGCACGCCGCCGCCGACGCGCTGCGCGGTGCGATCGGCCGCGCGATCGCGGACAAGGTCGTGACGTACGACATCGCGCGTCAGACGACGGGGGCGACGGAGGTGTCGTGCAGCGGGTTCGCGAGAGCAGTGGTGGACCGGATGTGACGTAGGGGCAGGCCCCCGTGCCTGCCCCGTTGGCCGTCACGCCCCGATAAAATCGTGCCCGTCCCAGAATCGTGCCCGTCCCAGCCGCCTCACGTCACCCGCGGCACGTACCGATACCCCCGCCCGCGCACCGTCCGCACGTACTGCGGCCTTCCCGGCGCTGCCTCGATCTTGCGCCGCAGCCGGCTGACGAGCTTCTCGACCCGCGCATCGTCGATGCTCACGGCCGCTTCGGCGCCCCAGAGCTGGTGGATGATGTCATCCTTGCTGCACAGGCGGCCCGGGTGATGCCACAGCAGGCGGAGCAGGCTGAACTCGAGCGCCGTCAGATGATCGATGCGCGTGCCGTCGACCCAGACATCGCCGCTCTGCTCGTCGATCCAAAGTCCGGGCGTCGGCACGCCGCCGATCGATGCGTCGGGCGGTGCCCCATCGAGCGCCGGGCGCGGTGCCGCGGCGAGCGATGGGGCCGGCGCCCCGCCGGCGGGCGCAAGCGTCGGGCCGCCCTCCCAGCCCGCGGACTGCATGGATCCGGCCAGCGCGTCGGCCTGCAGGTCGGCCACCGCCGAGCGGATCACGTCGTGCAACCCGGCGCCGTCGAGGCCCTGCCGCCGGCCGTGGACGAGCGCGAACGCGCCCGCCTGCACGACGGTCGGGTGGCCGCCCGAGAGCTCGAGGATGAGCAGCGCGTCCGCATCGTCGAGGCGCACCGCGGCCGTGGTCGCGTGCGAGAGCAGGCTCAGGGTGTGCTCTGCGGACAGTGGCTTGAGCACGACCGTCGTGAACAACGTGGCAAACGGAGAACCGCGCCACGACTCGATCTCGCGGGTGAGTTCGTGGAGCGGCCGCTCGGTGGCCACCACCATCGCGAGATTGCGGGGGGTCCGCCGCGCCAGCGAGGCCATCTGCGCCAGGAAGTGCCGGCACTGGGCCGCTTCCTCGGCGGACGCGGCGTGCACCGCCCATTCGAACTCATCGAGCAGCAGCACGAGCACGCCGCCCTTGTCGGCCAAGTCGTCGAGCACGATCTCGACGGCGATGAGGTCGAGGATCGGCGTGTCGCCCAGCGGGGCGAGCGAAGCGGCGGCCGCGCCGGGCGTCCGGCCCGCGAGTCGGGCGACCCGTCGCCAGAACGCCTCGAACGTGAACGGGGTGACGCTCTGCACATCGACGTACTGCAGCAGCATGTTGGACGGCAGCGCGCCATAGCGCGCGGCGACCTCGGGGTGGGCGATGTACTGCAGCACGCTCGACTTGCCGCTGCCCAGCGGGCCGCTGACGGCGACGTTGCCGCGTTGAGCAGCCTGCAGATGGCCGAAGATCAGGTCGATCTCGCGGTCGCGGCCGACGAACATCGAATGGACGGCCGGCGCGTGCGGCGTGAACGGGTTGTCTGCGGCGCGCAGCCGGTGGAGTGTTGTGAGGTCGGACGGTTCGTTCATGGACCTACTCTCAGCTGAGCGGCCCGGCTTCCGATGGTTCGGACCCGCTGATCCGGGCGGGGGCAGGGCCGCTTTCGGTCCGCGGCGCCTCGCGCGCCAACGGTTCATCGCTTGTCGCCGGGCCGCGCATCAGCCTGTGGCGTGACCACAGGTAGCCAGCCAGGATGACGGCCGGCGAGATCACGAGCAACGGCCACAGCCGCGACTGCCATTGCGCAGGCGCCACCCCGACGGCGACCGCGCTGATCAGGCCGAGGCCTATTGTAATCGCAGCGAAGCGCGGAAGCATGAACGCCACAGTCCGCTCGAGTTGCTCACGCCGTGTCTGCTCCTCGCGCAAGCGCGCTTCCAGCACGGCGCGCTCCAGCTGCTGTCGGCGCCGCTTGAGCGCTTCCGCCTCGAGGTGGCGCTGTTCGAGCTCGGTGACGGCCAGCTGGATGACGGCATCGTCGGGTACGTAGCGCAGCGCCTCGCGATAGGCCTCGACGGCCTGTTCCCAGCGTCCGGCGGCCAGATGCGAGCCGGCTGTGGCGCGCCACGTGTTGCGCATGCGCTGCAGGGCGAGCGGGTCGTCCGGCGTGATGTCCAGGATCCGCTGGTAGTGCGGACGCGCCTGATCGAACCGGCCCTCGGACTCGAGCGTGATGCCGGTGTCGCGGTGCGCTGCCACCAGCCCGTCGCGCGCGCTCTCGACATCCGTTCGGTACGCCTTCTCGAAGGCGTCGATGGCGTGCTCGAGCTGGCCGCGTTCGTACAGCGCCTGCGCCAGCCCGAGCTGTGCGCGGGCATGGTTCGGGTTGGCGGCGAGCGCGCGGTGGTAGGCCGAGATCGCCTCAACGAGCTCGCCGTCGTGGTGCAGCCGGCGCGCCTGCTCGTAGTCACGTACGGCGCGCGCGCTGACCTGCTCGAGCTCGCGCTTGGCCTCGTCCAGCGAGTGCTTCGTGAGGATCCACTGTCGGAGGAAGTCGACCCGGAACCGGAATGCATCCCGCCCGACGGGCTCGATGATCTCCCAGTCCGTCAGCACTTGCGGAGCCGTCGAGAGTTCCATGCCCTGCAGCTTCACGCCGTGCTCGTGCAACGCCTGGCCGATCCGGCGCATGCTGGCGACCTCGTGCGCGTGCGTCAGGTGGGCGACGGCCGCCAGCAGGAACCGCTCGGCGGGCGGGAACTCGTCCCAGAACCAGGCCAGGCCGCCCATCCCGAGCTCCATCGCCTGCTCGAGGACGTCGTCGGAGATGTCGTCGGCGGTGATCCGCGTGTTGCCGCGGCGGATGCAGCGATCGAAGAGCTCGTAGCACAAGAGCTGCAGGAAGTACGGGTGCCCGCTCGTCAGCGCGTGCAGCTTCTCGATCGCATCGCGGTCGTAGCTGACGATCCCGCGCGCGGGTTCGACGATCAGGTCGGTGGCCGAGGCGCGGTCGAGGAGCGAGATCCGCTTGCACTGGGCGCTCTTGAACGTTGCCTTGATCCGGCTCGGCAGCTCGTCCAGGCGTCGGCCGACGACGAAGATGAACGTCAGGTGCCGCTGCTCGTCGATGAGCAGGTCCTGCAGATAGCCGAACAGGACGTGGTAGGCCGCATCGGGCGGTACGTGCTCGCCGCCGAGGACGTCGAACTCATCGACGAGCACGAGGAGGCGGTCGTTGCCGATCACGCGGTAGACCTCGGGCAGGAAGACGTACTGGAAGAACGTCTCGTCCTCGAACGCGGCGCGCGGCGGCAGCTCGATCGCCAGGCTGCGACTGATCTCGCGGGCCAGTCCGTACAGCACCTGCGCCAGCGCATGTTCGGCGCGGCCCTGCAGATCGAAGTAGATCGGCCGGCAGCCGGCCGGCGTCTCGCCGCTCTGTCGCAGCTGATGGATCAGGCTCGTCTTCCCGATCCGGCGCTGCCCGAACAGCACGATGACGTTCTGGTATGGGCTGTTCAGCGTGTTGCGGACGAACTGGAGCACCGAGTCACGGCCAAAGAACCCGACGCCGTCCGTCAGCGGCGTCAAGATGTATGGATTGGCGACGATCTCCCCACGCTGCATCTCAGGCGGTGGCCATCGTCTCACGCTGCTGGTAGACGTCTTGCACGCTCGCATTCTGGAAGCGGTAGCCTTGGCCGCGGATGCTCTCGATGTGCTGGAAGCCGCCCTCCTCGGTCTCGTCGACCTCGACCTCCTTGCGCAGGCGGCTGATCGTCTTCTGGATCATCGCGTCGGTGACGCCCAGCGAGTTGCCGCTGTACTCCGGCCAGACCGCGGCGGCGATGTCGTCTTTCGTGACGACGTCGCCCTCGCTGTCCATCAGGAAGCGCAGCAGGGCGAACTCCTTCGGCGGCAACTCGATGCTCCGCTTCTCGATCCGCACCTCGCCGGTCTCGGCGTTCAGTTCGATCCGCATCATCTGCCGCCGGACGAAGTCGGCGAACGCCGTCGAGAAGATCTGCCCATCCAGCACGTAGCCGCGACGCTCGAGGGTCGGCAGCGCCTTGTGCACGACGGACGCTGCCCGCGCATCCTGGCCGTGGCCGACGGCGAGTTGGCACAGCGCCTCGCGCTCGAGGTCGGGCAGCTTGGGCCACGCATCGGCGAAGAGGTGCTCGTTGCGCGCGCGGAACTCCTGCTCGACGGCGGCGACGGCGTCGTCGTCGATCAATGCCGCATCCCCGACGTGGACGTACAGCAGCGCCATCGCCACCTGCATGTAGAACGGGAACCGGCCGGCCAAGCGGTCGATCACGGGCCGGGCGCGCCGGAAGTCGAAATCGGAGATCGCCGAGATCTCGGCCACGAAGTGGTCGGCTTCCTCGGGCGTGAACGAACCCATGTACACCGTGCGGAACATGTTGAAGAACGGCGAACCGCTGCCCCAGTCCTCGCGGAACCGTCCGAGCTCGAGGCGGCTGGCGACGACCGGCGAGACGTCGTATTCGATCAACAGTCCGCGGAACCACTCCCAGAAGCTACCCTCATAGCCGGCAAGCACGTCGAACTCGTCGATCAGGAGGACCAGCCGCCTGCCGCGGGTGGCCACGTCCTCCAGATAGTCCTCGATCCAGGCCCGGTCGATCGTTCCGCCAAAGTCCAGCGTCGAGGTCTCGTCGGCCCGGCGCAACGCCAGCGCCACCCGCCGGAAGAGCGACTCGGGCGAGTCACCGGCCAGCTGGGCGTTCACGAAGACGAACATCAGCTGCTCGCGCTCGACTTCCGAGAGGAACCGGGACTGCTGGTCGGGGTGCAGCATCTGGTAGAGGATCGAGGTGTTGCCGCAGCGGTGCTCACCGACCAGTGCCGCCGGCTGCATGTTCTTGACCGACTCGAACAGCTCGCGCAGCTCACGCTCGCGGCCGTAGAAGTCCTCCGGCGTCTTGATCGGCTTGCCGAGGACGAACGGGGTGCGCTGCTCACTCATGGCGGAGCTCCTCAAGTAGGCGGTTGTACTCGTCGTTCTGCTCGAGCCAGATTCGGACAAGCTCCATCGTGAACCCGTACTGCCGGCCGTAGCCCTCGCCGGCACGCTCGGTGATGAAGTCGCGATCCACCAACTGGCGCATGACCTCGATCCCGTCCCGCTTCGGCACGTCGACGTTGTCCTGCTTGAGCGTGTCGAGGATGTCGTCCAGCCCAACGTACGGCCGGCCGTCGTCCGTCACGCGTGAAACGGCGGCCAAGAGGATCCGTTCCTCGCGGGTAAGCGACTGATAGCCGTTGCGAATGATGCCGGTCGTTTCCTGCACCGTCGTCTGCAGCGCCCGATCGACGTCACGCAGCGTGGCGAAGTTCTTGCGGTCGTGGCGGCAGAGGTTGACGATCTCATGGCAGATGTACTGGATGAAGTAAGGCTGTCCGGCGGTGACGCGCAGGATCTTCTCCACGGCGAGGTCATCGTACCACAGCACGTCCTGGACGGGCTCCCGGATGAGCCGCTCGGCCTCGTCCCGCTCGAGGAAGCTGACCTTGCGGCGGAGCGCCGTGTTGAACAGGATGCTCGTCGGGTTGCGCAGCATCTCGGACACTTTGTAGGCGCCGGTGAAGATGAAGCTCAGTCCCTCCTGATGCTGCATGAGACCGCGGATGGTATCGAAGACGTACGGGCTGACCTGACCGTTCTCGACGGCCTCGATCAGGAGGTCGAACTCGTCGCAGATGATCACCGCCCGCCGGCCGCTCGCGATCGCCTGCCGGCCGATCTCCTCGCCGACGTCGACGAACTGCTCGAGCGGGTTGTCCACGTACTGATCCCGCTCCGGCCGCTCGAGGACGAACCCCTGGCGGCTGAGGCCCGTCGCCGCCTTGCGTGCCATCGCGTACAGGACGTCCGTCGTCGAACCGAGTGCGTACGCGATGGACTGCAGGTCGATGAGGACGAAGCCGTACTCGGGCAGGTGGTGCTGCAGCTGGTAGAGCACGCTCGTCTTGCCCGTCCGCCGCTCGCCGTACAGGACCAGCACGTTGGCCTGGTACGTGCCCGAAAGGTTCTCGCGCACCCAGGTGAAGATGCTTCCCCGGCCGTAGAACATCTCGCGTGACTTCACCGGGGGGCCGGCGATGTACGGGCTCGGTCCGATCTCGCGGTACTCCTGCTCCTCGACGAAGAACCTGACCTGCTGGGTGAACGCCTGCAGCTGGCCCTCTCCCTGCGGGTCGTCGTAGCGCACGTCGACCGACAGCGGGACGATGCCCGCGCCGTGCCGCCGGACCGTGTACTCCACGGACAGCCGGTCGCCCTGGCCGAGCGGCGGCAGATAGTGCGTCGGCGACGACTGGAGCGCGACCTCGCCGTCGGGTGCGGAGAGGGTCATCTGGATGTTCGAGGCCAAGCCCTCGCCGGCGTTGATGATCTCGAACACGAGCACGGCCGTGGTGTCGATGTCGCGGATGCGGACGTTCTCGGTGCGGGCCTCGAGGGCGAGCTCGGCGCGACCCTGGAACTCCCGGATCGCGGCGTTCGTCAGCGTGCGCCAGTGATCGACGACGCCGAGCAGGACGCGGTCGTGCGGGACGCCGAGGTCGCCGGCCAGCGTCTGGAGGTCGTTCAGCTGCGCGATCGCGTTGAGAAGTCCCTTCTCCTTGGCGGAACGCTTGCCGGATCGGTTGTAGTACTGCACGGACTGTGAGATGAGGCGCAGCTGGCGCATGGCGCGCTGCGCCGCCGGGCGCAGCCACTCCTCAGCGTCGATCCAGTCGAGATCCTGCTCGGCGTTGCCGATCCCGCCGAGGCTCTGGACGGCCATGAACTTCTTGGCGGTGAGGAACGTTCGGTGCAGCTCGAGCGCCGGCGGCCACCACTCGATCGTGGTCGCCAGGTAGACGAGCTCGTCGACGTCCAGCGGCTCGACGAGCATCCGGTGGTAGGTTCGCGCGAGGTTGGCCGGTGTGTGCCCACCCGAACGGGCGGCCGTCCCGGCCCGTTCGAGCACCCGCAGGCTGCCCTCGAGGTCGATCTCGCCCGGACGGGCGTTCAACGCGGAAACGAGCGGTACGACCGCCGCTTCCCCGATGCTCGCCAGCAGTTCCGTCGAAGCGACGCGCAGCCGCTTGTCCGACGCGGCGAGGGCATCGATCAGCACCGGGATCGCCGTGCCCGCGTCGACGCTGGCGAGGACGTCCAGCAGCGTCAATGCCGTCGGTACGTCCTCCTCGGCCGCCCAGCGGGCCACGAGCGGTTCGGCCGCGCCCGTCGGGTCGGCGGCCGCCAGCGCCTGCATGGCGGAGCGACGGACGATCGGGTCGGCATCCTGAAGCGCCTGCCGCAGCACGGCCGCCGCCGCCGGGTCCATCAGCTTGCCCAGCGCCTCCACCGCCTGCCGCCGCTCGCCGACGTCGTTCCCGGCCAGCCGGGCCTCGAACACGCCGAGCAGCTCGGGGATCGGCGGAGCGGGAAGCTTGAGCAGGATCTGCGCGGCTTCCCAGCGCACCCGGACATCCTGGTGCGTCACGGCCGCCATGAGCGCCGCGCGCGCATCGTCCTTCAGATGGGAGAGGCTGCGCCGCGCCTCGTCCTGTACCTCGAAGCGGCTGTCGCCCAGCGCCGCGACGAGGTGCTTGGCCGCCATCGCGCCGCCGTGCTTCTGTCCGACGAGGCCGAGGAGAGCGGCGGCCTCGCTGCCGTTGGGCTGGCGCGCGTCGGCGATGATCGAGCCGAACGCCGCGAACACATCGTCGCCCATCGCCCGCAGGATGTTCACCAACCGCGCCTGTGTCGGCGGATCCGCGTCCGCATACGCCGTCACGACCTCGCGCACCGCCGGCGCGCCGATCCGCTTGAGCGCGGCGGCCGCGCTGTCGAGCCGTGCGGCCGTTCGGTCACCCAGCGCACCCTCGCCGGCGACGAGCGCGACGAGCGCGGGCACCGCCGGGGCACCGATCGCCGCAAGCGTCTCGGCCGCCTCGTTGCGGCCGGTGGGCGACGTGCTGTCGAGCAGCCTCACGAGCGCCGGCACTGCGCCGACCCCCATGTGCGCCAGCCCGCGCGCGGCCGCATCGCGCACGTGCTCGCTCGGATAGGACAGCTGCCGCACGAGGGGCTGCAGCGCGCGCTCGCCGAACGCGGCCAGCGCGTCCGACGCCGCGGCGCGTACCCCGGGCTCCGGGTCGCCCAACGACGTGAGGAGCGGTGCGATGGCGGCCGGATCCTCGAGCGCGCCGAGCGCACGGGCGGCTGCTTGTCGGGCGAGTGCCGGCCCGTGCGCCAGCGCCTGGAGCACGGGCCCGGAAACGCCGGTCCGACGCACGGGCTCGGTGCCGACGAGGCCGGCCAGCGCGACCGCCAGCCGCTGTCGATCGGCCGGCGCGACGGTCATCAGTCGCTCCAGCAGCGCGGCTGCCACCGCTTCGACGAGCGACTCGGGCGCCTCGACGGCTTCGGCCAGCGCCAGGCCGGCAAGCTCGACGTGCCCGGCGCGGCGGAGGTCGTCCGCCAGCCGCGCCGCATTCGGTCCGTCGAGATGGCCGGATGTGAAGACGACCACGGGTTGCCACCACGGGGCGCTGGCGCGGTCGAGGAGGCGGGTGCGGTGGGCCTCGAAGTCGGCGGCGATCGCGGCTGCGGCAAAGTAGGCCTGGGCCGACGCATGCACGAACGTGAACCGATCGTCCGACAGCCACCACAGCAAGCCGGACGAGCGGCGCTCCGGCGCAACGTCCTCCGCCCGCCCGACGTCGCCACCGGCTTCGTGCATCGCCAGCGCCATGGCCGGGAACGGTTCGATGCCCTCCGGGTCGATGAACGCGACGAAGTTCGCGACGACGTCGAACGCGCGGATGCGTGAGCCGACCGTACGTGAGAGGCCGGCGGCCAGCCAGCCCGGCCGCGCGACGAGCGACCGGACGAGGACGTTGCGCTCGATGACCTGAAGGAACGCGTTCTGGTCGGCCCCGCTGCGCTGGCCCCAGCGGGCCACCAGCGTCTCCACTTCGCCCGGATCGACGCCGGCGACCTCGAGGACGGCGAACTCCGCGAGGTGCGCCGCGTCGGCCGCATCCCGCATCGCGACGACGACGCGCACGCTCGGGTGGCGCCGCACGAGCTCGCGCACCCGCTCGGCGACGCGGCGGCGCGCGTCAGGAGGCACGGTATCGAGGCCGTCGAAGAGCAGCGTGGCGCGCCCAACGGCCAGATGCTGCAGGAACAACGCCTGCCCGCCCTCTCCGGCCAGCGTCTCGACGATGCGGCCGCAGACCGCCTCGAGGTCGCCCTCGGGAGGCAGGTCGGCGCCGTCGATGTAGACGGGCAGGGGCGGCGGACCGCCATCCGTGAGCAGCGCGCGCCGGCCGATGTGCCTGGCCGACCGTGCGGACGCGACGGCCTGCCAGCGGACGAGCGTGCTCTTGCCCGTGCCGGCCGGACCGATCAGGAGGACGTGTCGGTGCGCCTCGAGCGCTTCGTCCAGCGACATGAGCGGCGTGCCGCTCGTCACCGACCAACGACCCTCGGGCGACAACGACCAGGGCCGCAGGCGAAGCGGAATGTAGGCATCCTCGATCCGCACCGACACGCCGCTCGGCAGTCGCCCGGTCGAAAGGCGCGCTTCGAGCGCGTCGAGATAACTGCCGTAGATTCCCCAGTGGGTGGCCACCTGCCACCGCAGGCCCCCGCTCGGGCCGAGTCGCCGCGTTACGCCCGCGCTCACCGCATCTCCTGTCGGGCCGTCGCCGTGATCGGCGACGTGATCGGCAAGGATGAAATATATCGCAGGCGGCGGGCACGGGCAATGTCGGCCACCGTACGCCGGTCAGGAATCAGTCAGGCTTTCGTAAGAAGGCCGTCAGGTCACGGTCAAGCGTACGGTGAAACCCGACAGTAGTATGCGGCCCACATTGGAGGCTCGGTCTCCGAAAGTCCACCATCGGTCAGCGATGTCAGGCTTCGGAGGGGGTCTCGCGGAGGGATTCGGGTTCGGGAATCGGTTGCCCCGGGCTGGATCCGTCGAATTGCCGCACGAGGTGGAACATGCAGAGAGGTGTCGCTCCGTGAAAGTTCTGGTTGCCACCAAAGACCTGGCCGTGTTCGATGTCCTGCAGGGGTTGACCGGACTCGAGTACGACAAGGCCCTGTTCACGGGTCAGATCTATGACGCGCTGCCTGGCGCACAGCTCATCATCGTCGACTTCGACGACCTGGTTGAGCATCCGTACAGTGTCGGGATGCTGCGGGGGATCCTGTCGGACAGCGACGTCCCGTTCGTGTCCAGCGAGGAGTTCCTGGCCGAGCCCGACGCCTGGCTGCGCGAGGCGCGCCGCCTTTCGGGCGACTCGAGCGACATGCCGACGAAGCGCACGATCGCGTTCATCTCGTACTCGGGCGGCGTCGGCAAGTCCGTCATCGCGATGGACACGGCCAAGCACTTCGCCGAGCGCACCAAGCTGCCGGTCTGCTTGATCGAGTTCACGTACGGCGAGTCGGCGCTGAGCGCCCTCGTCGGCAAGCAGCTGCCGGCGCTCTTCGAGCTCGCCACACAGCCGGACATCGAGCCCTACGTCTGGAACAACGTCACGCTCGTCCCAATGGACTACGACAACTCGCGTGACCTCTCGATCCAGCTCCTGGGCAAGTACCTCAAGGACGTCATGCGCGAGCACGTCCTGACGGTGATCGACGCGCGCTGGCCGCACGCCCTGATCGGCGCGGTCCGCGACGAGATCGACCGCTGGTACTGCGTGGCCACGGCCGATCGGCCGGATGCCGTCGAGAACGCCGAGAAGCTGGCGGCCGAGATGGGGCCGAAGGCCGGCGTGTTGATGAACCAGATGGGCGGCATCGTGGACTCGGTCGCCCTTTCGGGTATCGAGCGCAATGTCGAGTTGCCCGTCCTGCGGTCCGCCGACCGGTTCGAAGGCAAGTTGGGCAAGCGGGTCTTGTTCCACACCTATGGCCCAGCGGTGTGGGGGGCTTACGAGCCGAAGGGTCCGTTCGCGAACCTCTTCGGCAGCGGCCGGAGCAAGAAGGCGGCCAAGCCCGCCGTCCAGCCGACCTGATCGACGCCTGACCACACGCCTTAATCTGAGGACACGGGGGAGAACCGCACGATGAATATCCGTTCGATTGCCCTGATCGCCGGTGTCGGTATTCTCGGCATCGGCGCGCTCATGTATCTGTCGAGCCTGTTCAACAAGCCGCAGACGGCAACACCGGTGAATGTGGCCGTGGCGGCCGCGGCCATCGAGCCGTACACGATCGTCACGCAGGACATGCTCAAGAGCACGACGCTCTCGCCGACGCAGGCCCGCGACCGCGGCGCCTACCCGGTGGACTTCGTGCCCGGCAAGATGACGACGGCGCGCATCGCACCGGGCGACATCATCAGCACGAAGAACGCGCTGCCGCCGGAGGAGGTCCGCTACGTCAAGGATCTCAACCTCGAGATCGTTTCGTTCGGCGCTTCGCCCGAGAAGCTGGTGGGCGGCAAGCTGCGCCCCGGCCACATCGTGAACGTGTACGGCTCGGGCCGCGATGACGACAACCGCGAGTTCACCGTCCTCGTCGAGCCGCGCGTATGGGTCGTCGGCGTCTCGGCGGCGGGCAGCGCGCCGTCGCAGGCCACGCGGCAGCCGGACCCGCTCACGGGGGAGATCAAGACGTCCGGCGATGCGCGCGAGCGACCGGTGACACTCGTCACCGTCGCGGTGCCGCCGGACAAGGCATTCCACATCATCGACGCCCTCGGCGCGCAGAACCTGGACCCGTGGCTGACGCTTGCCGCCAACCAGACGCCGGGCCAGCTGTATGCTACCCCGGCCACAGCCGCCACCGCCACGAACGGCCTGCCGTACGACCTGTCCCTCACCGCGACGGCCCTGGCCAACATCCTCAAGAGCACGCCGGCGCCGCAGCCGCCCCGCACCGGGGGAGGCGGTGGCCGATGAGCAGCGTCGCACGCTACGACTACAACGATATCGTCAAGAAGGTTCAGGACTACTGCGTCCGGCGTGAGATCCCGGTGCCGCGTTGGCGCCGCGCAAACGCGGTGAATCCCGAGGAGGAGCTCGCATTCCACGCCAACGTGCTGCGGGCCATGAAGGAGCTGCGACTCGATGTCGCCGAAGAGGACCGGCAGGCGGTGGCGCGCGAGGTCGCGAACCGGATCACCGGCCTCGGCGTCCTGCAGCCGTACCTGGAGCAGGAAGGCGTCGAGGAGATCATCGTCCGCAAGGGCTTCGTCCAGATCGAGCGCATGGGCCAGATCCATGACGTCGGCGAGGTTGCTCCGGACGAGTACTTCTACCGGATGACCCGCCGCATCGCCGACCTCGAGGGCAAGGAGATCGGCGCCGAGGACCCGCAGATCAAGCTCGGACTGCCGGACGGCTCGCGCTTCACCGCCGCCATCCCGCCGCTCTCCCGCGAGGGCACCGCCATCAACATCCGGCGGTTCTCGCGCAAGAAGCTCACGTTCGAGGACCTGATCGAGTACAAGGCGATCGACGCCGAGACGGCGGAGTTCCTCAAGGGCGTCGCGCGGATGATGGACAAGAGCGCGATCTTCTCGGGCCGTCCGGGCGCCGGCAAGACGACGATCCTGAACGCGTTCACGCAGTACCTGCCCAAGCACTGCCAGCTGGCGCTCGTCGAGACGTTCCAGGAAGTGCAGCCGCAGCTCGGCCACTACGCCCACCTCGTCGTCGAGGAAGGGCACGGCGAGGTCGGGCGCGTCGTCAACGTCGTCTTCCTGCGGATGCGGCCGGACGTCATGATCATCGGCGAGACGGTGTCGGAAGAGGCCATCGAGTTCATCATGGGCCTCAACCTCGGGATCACGGCCTACACGACGACGCACGCGCACTCCGCCCGCTTGGCGATGACGCGCATCGAGACGCTGTCGCGCGGCAGCGGCATTCCGCTCGACGAGCGGCGCGAGATCATCGGCTCCGGCCTCGGTCTGGCGGTCCACATCCACAAGGGCTACGACCCGGACAGCCAGCAGTACAAGCGCTACATGCGGGAGATGATCGCGGTGCACGGCGTCACGCGCGGCACCGGCGAGGCGGTCGAGTACGACTACGAGGTCATCAAGGAGTACGACATGCGGCGCAAGACGTGGACGCCGCTGCGAGAACCGCGCCGCTGGCGCGAAGCGTAGCCGCGGTCAGCTGGAGGCGATGCCATGAGCCCAATCTTCCTCCTGATGGTAGGCGGCGGCCTGATCGTCGGCTTTCTGGTGTACGACTGGATAACGCACCGCATGCGCGGCCGGCTCAAGAAGGGCCGGGCCATCGCCAAGAAGAAGGTCAGCAGCAAGATCGACTGGAAGGTGTACGCCCTCGGGATCTACACCGTGGTCGTCTTCTACCTCTACATCCGCGGGCTGAACCGCGCCATCGTGCCGGAGGGAATGGATCCGATCGATGTCGAGGCGGTGATCAAGCGCGCCTGGGCTCCGGCCGTCTTCATCCTGATCGTGGGCGGCTGGCTCACGTGGCGGCAGTCGAAGGCGGCCCGGGTCGGCGAGCGGTTGCTCATCACCGGTCAGGTGGCCGAGCTCGTGGCCGCGTTCAAAAGCGTCTTCCGCATCCGGCCGACGGTCTTCAATGCGCTCGAGGAGTCCAACAAGAAGATCCCGCAGCCCGTCGGCGGTGCGGTGGCCCATGCGGTGACCACCTTCTACGTGACGGCGCATCCGGCCCGGGCGTGGAGCGAGCTGCGCGAGCGGATCCAGGATCCGTACATGGAGCAGTTCGTGTACATCCTGCAGCGCGGTGAGGACTCCAAGCACGAGGACATCATGGTCGCGCTCGACGGCCTGCTCAAGCGCCTTCGGCGGGCGCGGGAGCTGCGGGACAAGTCCGAGGTGAACATGACGGTCGTCACCGGGCAGACGCGAATCATCCAGTTGATCGCGCTCGCCATGATCGCCGTGATCGGCTTCGTGCCGATGCTGCGCGAGCTGTACGAGTACACGGCCGGTCAGATCATGTTCCTCATCGTCGCCGGCATCTCGGTCGGGACGAGCTACATCATCGAGCGGAAGGCCGTGACGCTCAAGGAGAAGGTTCTCTGATGGATTTCTCCATCATGCTCGCGATCGTCGCGGTCTTCATGTTCGGCATCGGCATGGCCGTGATGTGGCGTCCGTTCTGGCGCATTCAGGCCAAGCGCCGCGCGCCACGCTACGCCCGGTACCGGCCGCGGAACTGGTGGCGCCGGGTGCGCAAGCGGCCGGCCTTCGAGGTTGACCTGCCGACCGTCCGCGACTTCGTCCTCACGCTGCAGCTGTCGCTCAGCCTGGCCGAGACGATGGCGGGCGCACTGAACCAGGCGGCCAAGCAGTTCGGCGACCGTGGCCAGTTCGGCAAGCGGTTGATCACCCGCGTTCGCTCGCAGCTGCAGGTCGAGCCTGAGGCCGTCATCCGGGCGCTGGCGACGGACTTCAACAACGAGCACTTGGCCGAGCTCTCCGAGCGCCTCGAGCTGGCGCACGAAGGCGGTCTCTCCTACTCCGAGGCCGTCAACACGACGCTCGACGACATCGAGGAGGAGATCCGCATCCGCGTCGAGAAGGACATCGAGCGGGCGCCGGTCATCCTGACGATCCCGATGATCATGGGCGTCTTCTTCATGACGCTTCTCCTCCTCGGGGCACCGCTCATCCTGCTCTTCGTGAAGAACTTGGGCGGCGCGACCGGCCCCGGCACGACGGACATCCCGGGCATCGGCGGCGGTTGAGCGATTCGGCAGTGCAGGCGACAGGCAGCGAGAGCGACGAAGCCTGACGCGAACCTGACAATTCGGCGCAAGGGGCCAAATTGGTCCGCAGACCCCTTGCAATCGCCGTTCGGACTGGTTATACTAGCCGTACCTTTTCATCCTCACCTTCAGGAGGCCTAAACCATGATCGGTACGTTCAAGCGTTTCTGGCAGGACGAGACTGGCCCGGAGCTCGTTGAGTGGGCTCTGGTCACCATCATCCTCGTCGTTGCCACCCTGGTGCTCTACGCCGCGGTCGGCCGCACGATCGGCACGGTTCTGTGCGCGATCAAGTGCTGGGTGGCCAAGGTTCGCGACGGTGGCAACATCACCACCCTCACGAGCCGCACGATCTGCGACACCTCGACCTACCAGTGCGAGGCCGGCGAGGACGCGGGCTAGTCATCGCCCCGGGACTTTCGTCCCACCACCGGAAACGGGTGACGACCGGGCAGGGCAGCACAGCTGCCCTGCCCGGTTCCTTTATGAGGTCCTGGTCCCGCTCATCGAGCGGGCGACGAGCGGGTCGTGGCATGCCGATTGCTGAGCGACCCGGTATGGCTATTGTCGATCTTCCAGTGTCCTTGTCCGGCCTGCGCGGCGCCGTCGAAGGCGGCCGCCGCGGCCCAGCCGGCACTTGCGGGAGGTGTACTCATGCGCACCAAGCTTCCGTTGCGCACCAAGCTCCAGATGCGCACCAAGCTCCAGAGCTTCTGGCGCGACACCGACGGGGCGGAGATGCTCGAGTGGGCGGTCGTGACGGCCGTGCTGCTCATCGTGACGATCCCGATCATCCTGGCGATCCAGGACGAGGTCATGCTGTTCTACGAGCGGATCTTCGGAGCAATGGAGAAGCCGCCACCGGGCGACTTCATCACGCCCGTCACGCCGTAGGGCGGGGCGGTGTACAGCCGAACGCAATTGGCGCGCGTGTCGCTCGGTCGGGCAGGCTAGCCCATGACGGCACTGCAGATCTTCGACATCGGGACGCGCGTCGTGATCACGGTGTGGCTGGTGCTGATCTCGATGCGCGACACCCGGCAGGGCATCATCCTCAACCGGATGACCGGCCCGATCTTCCTGGGCGTAGGCGTGTTGCAGATCCTGTACGCCGCCATCGTGCTCCGCACGACACCCGCCCTGCCCGGCGAGCCGGGCTGGTGGGTGCGGCCGATCTTCATCCTGGTGGGCTTCGCGATCTGCTTCGGGTTGTGGATGCTCCACTTCATCGGCGGCGGCGACGCGAAGTTCCTCATGGCGCTCCTGGCGCTGTTTCCGCACAGCGAGTTCGTTCTGCTCATGGCGGTCGTGCTGTTCGTCGTGACGTCGGCGTTGTTCGCGGCCGAGGTTTGGCGGGCCGGGTTGATGAACAAGCTCCGCGCGCTGCGCACCCGCGCCCTCACCGGCGCGCTGCTGCCGACGGAGGCCGACCTGACGGAGCACGGCAAGCCGCTGGCATGGACGTACGCGCTGCCGGCCGCCATCTACGTTTGGCCCTATTGGAGCGGCCTCGAGCCGTATGTCACGCACTTCCGGCAGTTTCTCGCGGCGCTGGGCGCCTGAGATCGTGAGCGCGCCGCCGGCCTCACCGGAGAGAGGACCTTGACGATGAACCGATGGTTCAGCTTCACACCCGATCTGCCTCCTGGGCGGGTGCTGCGGCGTCTCGTGCAGCGCTTCACCGCGGACCGGAGCGGCGCCACGGCCATCCAGGCGATGGCCATGATGCCGTTGATCCTCATCAGCACCTTCGGCCTCATCAAGGCCTGGGAGGTCATGCAGGTGCGCGAGTCCTTGCACACCGGCACGTACGAGGCGGTGCGCTACCTGTCGCTCTACCCGCCCGCCGTGGCCAGCGAGGATGAGTGGGCCACCATCGCCCGCCGCTTGATCGAGAACGAACTCAAGAACAACCCCTGGATCACGCGAACCGATCTCTTCGCAAACAGCTTGGTCATCGACGTGACGTTCGACTCCTCGGGCGAGTATGAGTGCAAGATGGACTTCGAAATGGCCGTCGCGTTCAACTACGAGATGGCCAGCGTCAAGCCCTTCCCAGGGGTCGGGTTCCACCTGAACGAGAAGCGAAGGGGGGAGATCCTATGCAGATGACCTTGCTGCGAAAGGTTCGCGGGCTGGCCAGCCGCTGGCAAGCCGACCGCTCAGGCGCGTCGCTCGTCCAGTTCGTGGCCGTCCTGCCCGCTTTTGTCGTGATCGTGTACGGAACGTACACCGTGTGGTCCGTGATGAGCTCGCGCGACCGCCTGTGCAACGCGGCATGGCAGGCCGCCCGTTACCTGCAGGTCGAGGGTCCGCGGTTTCCCGAGGAATCGCGGTACCCGGAGGACTGGGCCGCGGTGGCGCTGGACTTCCTGAAGGAGGAGGCGGCCGGTTCGGAGCTGCTCGCGAGCCAGACTCTCGACCTGGACAACGTCCTGATCTGGCCGTCTGCCGGAAACGGGCCGCACGGCGAGCCCCAGCCGCCCGCAAGCTCCGAGGATTCGACGGCCGACGCCGTCAATGACGCCCAGTTCGCGGTCCGCTTCACGGTGGACATGCCGCACCCGTTCCCGCGCTTCTGGGCCGGCAAGCCGGACGAGACAGAAGTGGAGACGGAGGCACGGGCCCATCTGACGCTGACGTGCCAGCGCTTCGCCTACGTCGAGGTGCCGCCGTTCAAGGCAACGGCAGCCGCGCGGGGCCGCGACTGCCCGCGCTGCAACGACGATCCGCCGGAGTGCCCACCCGGGCCAACGCCGACGCCGTGCCCTGATCCGGATGATCCGGTGTGCCGGTGCCTCTGCCCGTGTGTTCCGCGGTAGTCGGCAGCAAGGAAGGACGGACGATGACGAACGAAGCGAACAACGGCGCACGCGCCGTGCCCACCACCCTCGGCCAACGCTGGCGTGAGGACCGTCGCGGCAGCTCGATGCTCACCACCGCCGTCACGCTGCCGCTCCTGTTCCTGCTCGTGATGTTGATCTTCTATCTGATCATGCTCCTGGTGATCAAGTGGCAGCTGGACCGCGGCACACAGGAAGCGGCGCGCCATATCGGGGAGCAGGCGCGCTACTGGGAGATCAGCGGCACGCAGCAGATGAACCCGTTCAGCCCGACGGAGAAGATCTCGGGCACGATGGCGATCCCCGAGGACTTCTACGAGATCGAGGCGAAGCGGATCATCGTCAGCCGCTTGCGCGACCTGCGCTTCTACATCCCCGCGTACATCGACGCCAACCTGCTCGTCAGTGTCACGGAACCGGCCCTGACCGGCAGCACCGACGCGTCGCCTGTCGTGGAAGGAGACGAGTACGGGCCGACGAACGGCACGCTCGTCCAGATCTGCAACGAGGTCCGCGGCGAACGCGGCACCGTCGACATGGGGCAGTATCTCTATCACAAGAACGTCCGGTTTCTCATCCGAAGCTCGTTCACGATCCCGTGGTGGGTGACGATCCCGTTTACGGACTCGTGGCGCATGATCACACTCCAGGACCGCGCGCTCGGCTACGTGCAGTGCCCGCGCTGGTGGGGCCAGCGCGAGGGACAGGATTACGACAAGTCGCGGTGGCTGGGTGTCGAAGGTCCCGAGATCGGCTGGCGCTTCGGCTTGGCAACCCCCGGCTGGCCGACGGTGACCGTGCCGCCCGATCCGACCGCCACACCGGTGGTGCCGACGGCGACCGTGACGACGACATTCGGAATTCGGCCGTAGGCGAAGATGGTGCCTGCGTTGGCCCCATCGCCCTGACCGACCTACAATGCGCGACCGGTGCGGCCGAGCCGCGCAAGATGAGCCTTCAGCGGACCGCCGGCCGTCACCACGCCGGCGGTCCGTTCGCCGTCCGGCATGCAAGGACCGGGGCGAGCATCGAGGAGCGAACGCCATGGCCTATGTCATCACCAGCCTTTGCACGCGCGAGGGCGACTGCGTGGACGTCTGCCCGGTGAACTGCATCGTCCCGGGCCATCCCGAGGCCGAGTGGCCGCTCTTCTACATCGACCCCGACATCTGCATCGACTGCGGCGCGTGCGTGCCGGCCTGCCCGCCCGAGGCGATCTTCCCGGAGATGGACGTGCCCGAGGCGCACGCCGGGGACACGGCGTTGAACGCTCGCTTCTTCACCGCCGGCCCCGGCTACGAGGCCGGCGTGCAGCTCTACGAGATGGGCCGGCTCAAGTAGCCTGCCCGTCCACTCACCCCCAGGGTCCACCGTGCGCAAGGTCCAGTTCATCCAAGCGGACGTCTTCACCGACAGCCCCTTCGGCGGCAACCCGGTCGTCGTCATCCCCCATCCGGGCGAGATGTCGCCGGACCAGATGCAGCGCGTTGCACGCGGGATGAGCCACGCCGAGACGTCGTTCGTCGTGCCGCCGAACGCGGCCGGGGCGGCGTTCGGCTTGCGGTGCTTCACGCCGACGACCGAAGTCGTCTACTCGGGCCATCAGCTGCTCGGGACGGCGTACGTCCTGGCGGAGACGGGCCAGCTCCCGCTGGCGGGCGGACGGGCGGACGTCGTCGTCGAGATCGGGGACGAGCTCCGGCCGGTAGCGCTGCGGCGGCCGAAGGCGGACGGCGCGATGCACGTATCGACCGAGGTCGTCGCGTCCGAGATCCTCGGGCCGGTCGATCCGAGCCAATCGAGCCGCATCGCGGCCGCTCTCACGCTGGATCCGGCGCAGATCCTCGGCACCACGCTGCCGCCGACGCTCGTCCGCACCGGCCTGACGTGCCTCGTCGTCCCGATGGGCTCGCTGGCCACGATGCGCGATCTGCTGCCGGTCGGCCAAGCGGTCGAGGACCTGCTGCACGACCTCGGCGCCGGCTGCCTGCTGGCCTTCAGCCGTGAGACGATCGTGCCGGGCAACCACGTCCACGTCCGCGTCTTCGCGCCGCCGCTCGGCATCGACGAGGACCCGGCGACGGGCTCGGCCAACGGCGCGCTGGCGGCCTTCCTGGCACACCACAACCTGCTCCTCGGCCGGCCGCCGTTCAAGCTGCGCTGCGAGCAGGGCTACGAGATCGGCCGGCCGAGCCTCGTCGAGGTCGAGATCGACGTCACCGGCGCGGTGCCGGCGATCCGCGTCGGGGGCAACGTCGTCCGCAGCCTCGAGGGCACAGTCTTCTTCTAAGACCACTTCGTCCAAGCCCCTCTTCTTCCAAGCCTGCTTCCTCCAAGCCCGCTTTCTCCAAGCCCATACGCTTCCCCTCTACAACTAGGACGGCACGACCATGGCCGAGCGCATCACGCCGCGCAGCACGGACCACTCCCAGTGGTATCTCGACGTCATCCGCGAGGCCGGCCTGGCCGACTACGGGCCGGTGCGCGGCACGATGGTCATCCGGCCGTACGGCTATGCCATCTGGGAGCGGATCCAGCAGGGCCTCGACGGCATGTTCAAGGCCACCGGCCACCAGAACGCCTACTTCCCGATGTTCATCCCGATGAGCTTCCTGGAGAAGGAGAAGCAGCACGTCGAGGGCTTTGCGCCCGAGCTGGCCGTCGTGACGATCGGCGGCGGGAAGACGCTCGAGGAGCCCCTCGTCGTCCGACCGACGTCCGAGACGATCATCAACCACATGTTCTCGACCTGGATCCAGAGCTACCGCGACCTGCCGCTCCTGATCAATCAATGGTGCAACGTCGTGCGCTGGGAGCTGCGGACACGCCCGTTCCTGCGCACGCTCGAGTTCCTGTGGCAGGAAGGGCACACCGCGCACGCCACGGCCGAGGAAGCCCAGGAAGAGACGCTGCGGATGCTCGAAGTCTACCGATCGTTCGCGCACGACGAAGCGGCCGTGCCGGTCGTTGCGGGCCGGAAGACCGAGCGCGAGAAGTTCGCCGGTGCGGACGCTTCGTACACGATCGAGGCGCTGCTGGGGGACGGCAAGGCGCTGCAGAGCGGCACGAGCCACAACCTCGGCCAGAACTTCGCGCGTGCCTTCCACACGCAATACCTGGACACGAACAACACCCTGCAGCACGTCTGGCAGACCAGCTGGGGCCTCTCGACGCGCTTCATCGGCGCGATCATCCTGACCCACGGCGACGATAGCGGCCTGCGCCTGCCGCCCCGCCTCGCGCCGATCCAGGTCGTCATCGTGCCGATCTATCGCGACGACGCCGGCAAGGCGGCCGTGATGGCCGCCGTCGACGAGTTGCGCGCCGCCCTCGGCACGTCCGTGCGCCTGCACGTGGACGACCGCGACGAGCGGCCGGGGTTCAAGTTCACGGAATGGGAGATCAAGGGCGTGCCGCTGCGGATCGAGATCGGACCGCGCGATGTCGAGCAGGGCGTCGTGACGGTCGCGCGGCGCGACGACGGGTCGAAGACGACGGTGCCGCGGGCCGACCTGCCCGGACGGATCGGCGCGCTGCTCGACGCCGTCCAGGACGGTCTCTACGCGCAGGCCTCGGCCTTCGTGGCCGACAACACGCACGCCGCCGACGACGAGGCGAGCTTCACGGCCGCGCTCGCCAGGGGCGGCTTCGTCCGCGTGCTGTGGGCCGGCGGCAGCGAGGACGAGGCAGCCATCCAGGAAGCGCACGGCGCGACGATCCGCTGCCTGCCGTTCGAACAGCCGGATGCGCCCGGGAAGTGCTTCTACACCGGCAAGGAGACGTCGACGGTGGCGTTGTTCGCGCGGGCGTATTGAGGAGTCGGGAGGCGAGTCGAGCCGCCTGAGGGCGGTCGAGTCGCAGTCCACAGCCGCCATCACCGACGGAGAGCGACAGTGAACACCGCCGATCCGCTCTCCATCCACCTCGTTCTCGACCACGCCACGCTCCTCACGATGGACGACGGCCGCCCCGGTCCCCTGGCCGGGGCCCGGCAGGGCGAACTTGGGCGCGTCGACGGTGGTGCGATCGCGGTGGCGGGCGGGCGGATCACCGCCGTCGGGCCGCGTGACGAGGTTTGGCGGTTCGTCGAGGCCCGCAACGAACGTACGGACGCCGTCGACGTGCTGGATGCCGCCGGGCGCGTCGTGCTGCCTGGCTTGGTCGACGCCCACACGCACCTCGTCTGGGCGGGCACGCGGGCCGACGAGTTCGAGGCGCGACTGACCGGGACGAGCTATCTCGACCTCTTGGCGAACGGCGGCGGCATCCACGCCACCGTCCGCGCCACGCGCGCCGCGTCGTTCGACGATCTGGCGGCGCGGATGACGGCGCGCCTGGACGCGCTCGTCGACCATGGCGTGACGACGGTCGAGGTCAAAACAGGCTACGGGCTGACCGTCGACGAGGAGATGCGGCACCTCGACGTCATCGCCGCGGCGGCGGCCGCGCACCCCGCGCACGTCGTGCCGACGTTCCTCGGCGCGCACGCGCTGCCGGGCGCGTACGCGGGTGAGCCCACGCCCGACCGGGGTGCCTTCGTCCGCGCGGTGATCGACATGCTGCCCCGCGTCGCAGCCCACCCGCTCGGGCTGAACGGCCCGCTGTTCTGCGACGTCTTCTGCGACGCGGGTGCGTTCGACGTCGCCGAGACCCGCGCGGTGCTCACCGCCGCCAAGGCCGCCGGCCTCGGCCTCAAGGTCCACAGCGACGAGTTCGAGAACCTCGGCGCAACGGCGCTCGCCGCCGAACTCGGGGCGACGAGCGCCGATCACCTCGTGGCCACGACACCGGCCGAGATGGCCGCGCTGGCCAAGAGCGGCACGGTGGCCGTGCTCCTGCCGCTGACGACGATCGGCCTTGGATCGACCCACTTTGCCGACGGCGCGGCGTTCGTCCGCCATGGCGCTCCGGTGGCGCTGGCGTCCGACTGGAATCCCGGCACCGCGCCGTGCCCCAACCTCTGGCTGGCGCTGGCGATCGGGACGCGCTATGGCCGACTGTCGGTCGCGGAGGCGCTGGTAGCCGTCACGCGCAACGCCGCGTGCGCCGTCGGCCGCGACGGCGTCGCCGGGCGGCTGGCGGTCGGGCGTTCGGCGGACGCGGTGCTCACGGACAGCGACGATCCGCGCGACCTGGCGTACGGGTTCGGGACGAACCGGGCCGTGCGGGTGATGCTGGGGGGCCGATGGGTGCGATGACCGGCCCGATGCGTGCGGGCCGGCGCGGTGTTCGAGAAGCAGCCGGGGATCGACAACCGGGGTCGGGTCGACCGGAGACCGGTCGACTACTGCATCCAGATCGAGGCGACGCTGCCCAGCACCATGCTGAGCACGACCAGGATGCCGATGAAGATGACGATCTTCTCGTTGCGGGTTCGCTTGGGTCGGTAACCACGGGACATGGGTGCGTCTGCTCCTCGTTGGGCGCTGCCGTGCGGCGCGCGTGAAGTCGGGTGGGCGGCCTTGGGGGGCGGCGGCGCACATTATATATACGGAACCCCATTGCCGCCGCGAAGGCGCGGCGCTATCATCCGCGGCGATGCGCGACAACTGACCGTATCAACCGATCCCCCCGCACCGTCATCTAGTGCGGGCACCGCGGCCCCCCGGCGACGCCGTGCCCATCCATCTCTTCCCCTTGTCTCGCAAGTGATCTCACGCGAGATCGTTCAAGGAGTCACCGCGATGCGACTCGCCTGCCACGCGCCCATGCGCCTGGGTCCACTCGGCGCCGTGCTCGGGCTGTGCGCGGCGCTCGCCGCCATCCTCGTGCCGCGCGGTGTCGCGCTCGCGCAGCGGCCGCCCGGGTTCGGCCACAACCAGGGTGTCAACCCGAACGCCCAGCTCAGCGGTCAGGTGCACCTGCCGATCCTGGACTTCATCGGCCAGGACGACGTCTGTTCGTCGTGGGTCGAGGTGCAGAACATCGGCTGCGAGTACGCGATGGCGGCGATGATCGTCTGGGGCGAGCCCGGGTTCTGCCCGCCGCAGTCGGCCGGGCCGCTGAAGGTGGAGTGCACCGGACTGCTACGGCCCGGCAGCACGTGGAACCTCACCGGTGCACAGGTGCCGACGGGCTCGAAGGGCGGAATGGTCTTCAAGTTCAGCGCCCGCCAGTTGAACGATATCGGCGTCGACCTCGGCGAAGACGACGTCGTCGGCAGCTATCTGTGCGAGGTGTTGTTCTTCAACGTCGTCGGCGACGCGGACGACTACCGGCGGTTCAAGAAGGCCTACAACGAGGGGTTGACGTTCGAGGGCGTGCCGTTGGACCGCGCGCGCGGTACCGGATTCCTGGCCGTCGACGTGCTGCGCCAGTGCCCGGCCGTCGACACGCCGGGCGTGCTCGTGACCAGCAAGTACAACGGGATCGCGGGCGACCACCTCGGCGCGACGGATCCGGTGTACGGCGGCTACGCGTTCTACGTCCCGCTGGTGTACGCCGGCCACAGCGGCTTCAACACCCTCATCTACATCCAGAACGGCGGCCTGCAATGCTCGTCGCTCGAGATCTGGTTCCAGCACCTGGACGATTGCCTGCGCGCCTCGATCTGCGATGTCGCGACGCTGGCGCCGGGGGAGACCTATCAGTTCGATGCCGCGGATTGCGTCGGGCCGGACTGGGTCGGCAATGCCTGGGTGCGCGCGTCGCAGCCGATGGGCATCGTCGCCGACATCATCGGCCCCGAAGTCCTGATGACCTACATCGGCGAGCCGACGGAGATCAACTACACGTTCGACCCGAGCACGCCCTACACGTCGCCCGGCAACCAGATCGCGTTCGCCCCGCTCATCTACAGTGAGTACCAGGGCTGGGATGCGGGCATTCAGGTCCAGAACCTGAGCCCGGTGGTGGCGGCCAAGGCCAAGGTCTACTTCCTCGACCGCGGCGGCGACATCATCACGACGCTGGTGGACTGGATCTGCCCGCGCGGCAGCCAGACGTTCTTCCTGCCGGTCGTGTTCGATCTGCCGGGGCACTGGGTCGGGAGCGCGCGCGTCGAGAGCCAGGAGTGGATCACACCCGGCGCGCCGAACGTGCTTGGACCGAACATCGTCGCCATCGCGACGCTCGTGAAGTACTCGGACGCGGCGCGGACGCAGATCATCGAGGGAATCGCCTACAACCTCCTGCCGGAGCACAAGATCTTCGACTGGCAGATCGCCACCGGCACGCGCGGCGGGCTCGAGAGCGGGATCGGCCTGATCGCCATCCCGTCCCTGTTCAAGGACACGCGCAAGGCCGGCATCACGAGCGAGCTGGCGATCACGAACGTCGTGCCCAAGCCGGGCTTCACGGACTTTGCGATCATCCTCTACGACCAGAACGGCCTGCTGGACTTCATCTGCGAGAAGCTGAACGAGAAGCAGATCGAGTACATCGACTTCTATCGCTGGGGCTATCTGAACAACGGCTTCAAGGGCTCGGCCGTGATCAGCGCCACGTTCTGGGAGCACGACGTCTTCGATCCGTGGGGCCGTTTCGAGCGCAACCTCGTCGGTCTCGGCGCGATGGCCGTCGAGCGCAGCCGGACGGTGCTCGGCGAGGACATCCCGGGCGACGAAGCCGCCGGCGAGCGCGGCATCTCGTTCGCGCTGGCCGACATCCGCGGCGAGCGCTGCCTGAACGGACCGGCGCCGTTCTTCGACATCCTGTGCCCCGGCGTGCCCGGCGCACCGAACGACCCCTTCGCCTGTCCCGACACCGTCACGGCGCGCTGCCTGAACTGCCCGCTGCCGATTCCGGACGCCGGTTCGGCCAACGCGCGGATCAACGTGAACGTTCCGCCGGGCTGCCGGATCGATGACATGAACATTCGCCTCGACATCCAGCACCCGGCCGTCGGGGATCTCATCCTCCGGCTGGCGAAGTCCGACAACCCGCCGGGCGCGCTCCAATTCCGCAACCTGGCCAACCGGGTGTGCGGCTTCACGTCCGGCATGCAAGCCGTGCTGGACGACGATGCCGCCCAGCCGATCGGCAGCGTCTGCCCGCCGGCCGGATTCGCCGCCTACCGCAGCCAGAACCGCCAGCTGGACGGGCTGACCGGCGTCCCGGCGCGTGGCGAGTGGATCCTGCGGGTGGAGGACGCCGCCTCGTTCAACACGGGGCGCGTGAACGACGTACGCCTCGAGATCGCGCTGGACGGGGGTTTCTAGTAGACCGCCACGTGACGATCTGCGGATGACGGCGAGTCGCAATCCACCGGCAGCTGAAGCTGGCCGGCTGCAGGCGCCCCTGGCGGGCCGCCATGGTGCCCGCCTTCGCGGGCACCCAGAAGTCCGAAGCGCCCGCGAAGGCGGGCGCAATGGCCGAAGGCCACCAGCCGGCCAGCTTAAGCTGCCGGTGGTTCGTCGTCCGCAAATCGAGATGTGACGGGCTACGAGTACTCTGTCACTGCAGATGACTAGCCCTCCGACGCCCCAAGACCCGCCAACGCCCCCTCGTCCACGAACACGAGCGACTCCGAGTTCACGCAGAACCGCAGCCGCGTCGGCGGTGGCCCGTCGGGAAAGACGTGGCCGAGATGGCAGTCGCACCGGGCGCAGAGGATCTCCGAGCGCGTCATGCCGTGACTGCGGTCGACGTCGGTGACGACGTTGGCCTCCGCCACGGGCTGGAAGAAGCTTGGCCAGCCCGTGCCGGAGTCGAACTTGGCCCCCGAGCCGAAGAGCGGCAGCGCGCAGCAGACGCAGGCATAGACGCCGGTCCGCTTGTTGTCCAGCAGCGTACCGCAGAACGGCCGCTCCGTGCCCTTGCCGCGTGCGACCGCGAACTGCTCGGCCGTGAGCTGGGCGCGCCACTCGGCGTCCGACTTCACGACGCGCGGCACGTCGATCGGGCCGACGAGGTGGCCGGAGGGGTCGTATACGTGGACGCTCACCCGGTCGTTCGTCATCGGTGGCTCCTGTGAGGAATCGATCCGCCGCTCGCAGGGATCGTTGCGTTGCCCGCGGCTCGGCGGACGCACGGCAGTCGAGCTGCACCCCGATTGTAGCCGTGGGCATGCGACCCGAGGCGGTGGCGCTGATCCACGGCTTCCCCATGCGCACCCAAGACGACGGTCCACGGCCGGGCACGGCTCGGCTACAATCCGGGCGGCGCAACCGGCGCATCGCGTCCGACACCGGCCCATCGCACGATGCCACGAAAGAAGCAGCCTGACGACGATTCGGCCGCCGGCGATCGTACACCGCGGCCGCGAATCGCACGCACCGCACGCCGGGCGTCGGCGCGCAAGATCGTGCTGCGCACCGCATGGCTCGATGGGCTGTTCGTCTACTGGGCAGGCGAGCCGCCGGAGTCGTCCGCGGTCACCGGCGGCTTTCGACCCGCCTCGCAGCTGATCGCCGAGCGGCTGGCCGGCTTGCCGGCCGGAGTCTACACCATGCGCCGGGACGCCGGGGCCGACGAGCCGTGCTTCCCCGAGGCGATCCGCGTCGACGAACCGCGGTTCGTCGACGCCGTGCGCGCCTGGACCCAGGCGGCGGACTACCCGCGCGCGCTGCCGGAACTCGTAGGCGCCTTGGCGACGTGGCGGGCGGGCATCGCACGGCGGATCGAGTACGCCGGCGAGGCACTTCGCGCCGAAGCCTTGGCCGGCACGAGCGCGCCCGCGGCGCTGGGCCTCGAGTCCCACTGCCTATGGATCGGCCCGGCCGCCGCACGTCCATCGCAGCGGCTGCCCACGCCAGCCATCGCCGCGTGCCTGGCCACGGACAACGCGGCGTCCGAACCGGTCCGCAGGCTGGCGGCCATCGTGCTCGGCCAGCGCCGAGCGGACCGCGGGCTGCCGGCGAACACGGCCGACTGGGCCGTATGCGGCCGGGTGCTACACGACTGGGCACCGGACGTCGTGCTGCGCGCGGCGGATTGTGACGGAGGAGGGCCGGCGGCGCTGGCGGCGGCGGTGGCTGCGGCGCGCGTGCCCGCAGCGGCCGGAGCCGAGGCGTGTGCCCTCGAGTGCCTCGTAACGGCGCCGGGGTCCGATCCGCGACCGCTGCTCGCCGGTCTGGCTCCGGCCGTGCGTGCGACCGGGGAATTGTATGACGAGCCGGCACGGCGCCGCGCCGAGCTGATCGCGCTGCTCGACGACGCCGGGCGGCATGCGGACGCGGCTTGGCGGCTCCGCCGACCTGGCAGCCAGGCGCCGCGGGGCCGGCGCTGGACCGCATACCTGCGCACGGCCATCGTTGCCGCGTACGCGGACGTCGTCGCAGGCGCCGGCCGGATGCGGCCGGCGCCGGTCCCGCGCAGCGAGAGTGGCATCGTCGAGCTGACGGCGTCGGTAACGGGTGTGCGACTCGCGCCCGACGACGTGGCGGTGTGGCTGCAAGCGTTCACCCGGCTACCGGCCGCCGGACTGGGGACCGCCTTTGCCGAGCGCTTCCCGGCGGCCGACGATCCGGCCGCGGACACGGCCGCCGCGCAGCGCGCCGTATGCGGCCAGCTCGGCCGGTGGTGGGCAGTCGGATGCCTGGATCTGCTGCCGGGCGCGCTCGCGGACTGGCTGCATGTTTGCCGCCTAGCCCTTGCGCCTGCCGAAGGTGCCGAAGGCATGCTGGCGACGGCGCTGGAAAGTTTCGGGGCCGGCCTGAAAGCCGCGGCGGCGACGGGAGCCGGCAGTCCTATGAGCGTTGACGGGCTTTCGGCGCTCCTGACACGGCACGGCAGGGAGCTGTTCGAGGACATCGCCGCGGCACTGGAGTGGCGCGATGGGGTGGGCCGCGGCAGCGTCCTGACACCAGTGGACGCTCGCGGACCGCTCGCGGAGCGCACCGCCCTTCTCGGCCGCCTGTCGGCGCTGGGCACCACGTCGCTCGGGCCGGCCCTCACGCTGGGGCTGGGTCGACTGCTGCTCCGGGTAGAGCGCCTTGCGGCGCACGCGGCGCCGCGCTTCCTGGCCGCGCTGGCCGCCGATCCGGATCACCCGCTGCGCGCCACGCGGAACCACGGCGACACCCGCCAGTGCTGGCCGGCCATCCGCGTGTGGACGATCGACGACGAGGCCACGGCGCGGCGGCTGTGGAGCTGGGCGTGTTCGCTGCGGCGCGAGTTCGGCATCGGGTGGGACGATGCAACGGACATGCTGGACGAAGTCCTGGACTTCTGCCTAGCCACGATGCCGCGCCACGGCAACCCGCCCGGCGACGACATGCACCCGCCGCATGCGGCGGACTTCGCCGCCAAGCGTGCGTTCCTAGCCGTACAGTTGCCGCTGCTGCGTCAGCTGACGATCGATGCCGTCGACGCCGCGGTCCTGTTGAATCAGTCGACCTCTGAACACGATACCGGTCCCGACATGACCTTCGGCGGGTCCATCCAGATCCTGAGCGTTCTCCATGCGTGGCACCGCGCCGGCCGGTCCGACGTGGACCGGCTGGCGCGGACGCTGCGCCGCAGCCAGCAGGAGCGAACGCGGCGGGAAGCGGATCGCCTCGTCGCCGCGCAAGCCGCCGGCAAGAGGGCCTGGATCGACGTCCCGTGGCTGCCCGACCGCCCGGACGACCACGCGTTGGCCATCGAGCTGAGCGGCGGAGATGCCCGCGCCGTGCCGGCGCTGCTGGCGGCCGTGTCCGCCAGAGGGCACCCGCGCCGCTCGCCGGAGCACGCCCACGCCGGCTGGCTCTACCTGGAGCGCTTCCCGGTCACGCGCACGCGCCTGATCGAGCTTGCCCGGCGGCCGGAGTGGATCGGGCGCGTCCTCGACATCCTGGAGCGATTCGCTCTCTCGGCGCGCTTCCCGGAGCGCCGCGCGTACGAGGTCGAGCTGTCCTACTGGGAGTCGCCGCCCGTGCCCTCCGGGCTGGACCTGCCGGCCGACTGCCCGCCGGACGTGCGGGCAGCCCTCGAACATCTGGCGGCGTATCGGGCGCTGGTTGGCCGCAGCGAGCCGTTCGGCGCAGAGGTCCGGCGGCTGCTCGAGGGGGACGGCGGGCGAGGCGCGGAGATCGCGGCGCTCGAGGCGCGGCGGGCGGCGGGCGCGCTGTCGCCGTCGGCCGCGGCGCGGCTGGCCAAGCTGCGCGGCGAACACGACATCCCGGCGCGCGCGGCGGATCGGGCGTACGGCATCCTCGCCAAGCGCGCGCCGAAGCTGGCGGACCTGGCGGCGCTCGACGCGCTCGAGGCGACGGTGCGGCAGGTCATCGACGCCCACTGGACGGCGATCCTCGGCGCCGCTCCGCCGGCCGACACGCCCGAGCGCGACTGGGACAACGCCCTGTTCCTGTACCACCACCTGGAGCACAACCGGCCGCTGCTGCTCCGCCTCCTGCGCGATGTCGCCGCGGGCCGGGTACCCGTCGACCTGCTAGGGCATCCGGCCAACGCGGCGTTCGCCGGCCGCGTCGGCGCGGCAGGCGTGGACATCGCGGCATGGCTTGCGCCGCTCGAACTGCGGCGGGTGGTCCACGTCGCGGCGTGGCGGATCTACGTGGCCACGGATCCGCTGGAGGTCCTGCAGATGGGCAACTTGTTCGACACCTGCCTGGCCGTCGATGGCTTCAACGCGTTCGCCGCCGTCGCGAACGCGATGGAGGTGAACAAGCGGGTACTCTACGTGCGTGACGAGCGCGGGCACGTCATCGGCCGCCGGCTGCTCGTGCTGTCCGCCGACGGCCTCGTGTTCGGCCACCACTCGTACGGCATGGGCGCACTGTACGACGACGACGAGGACGACGAGGACGGAGGCGGCCGATCGCCGTGGGTCAAGATCCACTTGGAGGCACTCTGTGCCGCGCTGGCCGAACGCGCCGGCGCGCGGCTGGCGCGGCCCGCCGAGTCGGTGCAGCGGGACAGCACGGACTTCGCGCTGTTCGCCCAGTGGTACTTCGACGGCCTCGAGCCGTTCGACCCGTGGCAGCTGGGCGAGCCGATCGACCTGGACGCCCTGCTCCCGTGGCCGGACGCGGCCGAACAGGACTACCCGCTGCAGCGCTACCTCACGTTCCTCGGCGACGCCGCGCTACCCTTCTTGGAACGGATCCCACCGCCAGTCGGCGCCGCCTCGCCGGCGCTGCGCTGGGTGGGCCGACACACGCAGAGCGAGGCGGTGCGTGGGCTCGTGCGGGGGTGGGATGTCGATACGGGAGGCCGCGGATGACGCACAACGTTCTGGACAACACAACGGCCCCGTGATCGTCGCCTACGAGGGCGGGCCGACCCGCCGAATCACGAACGCACCGAACACCGGGAACTGCGACACCGGCGCCTTCGTCGACCCGATGGCTTGGGCGAACGTGTGGCCCGTCATCGGCACTGAGATCATCCCGCTGCCGTCGTACGTCCGGGTGATCCGGTCGTCAAAGTAGTCCATCGCGTGGATGATCTCGTACCGGTCGCCTTGGCGTAGACCGAGCGCGGTCGCGTCGACATCGACGGTGTCCGCGCCACCCCAGTTGTAGATCGCGACGTGCGCGCGGCCGGGCTCGTACTTGTTCGGCCGCACGAAGACCTCGACGCCCGCCTTCGGCACGTCCTGGGCATAGACGTTGTCCGGATAGTCCTCCAGGCGGAAGCCCGTGCCGGTGATGAACGGCAGCGCGGTGCCGCCCAGGACGGTGTTGCGGGCGATCACGGCGTTCGTGTACGGCCCGGTGACGCGCAGTTGGCCGAGAAGGTGGTTGTCTTCCAGGCGCATGTCCACCGCCCCGTAGTTCGGTCCGAACGCGTTGCAGGCGGGCGTCGTCGTCGTGTTGCCGGCGTACGTGTAGTTGTGGCGCACCACCAGGTTGCGCGTCGGCGCGCGCGGGTTGTTTCCGACGACGAAGAAGTTGAACTTCCGGCTGGCATTCTCCGAGAGCGAGCCGCCGTTGAAGGCGATGTTGCCCTCGAACGCGAAGTTGTCGACGAACTGGTTCGTCGACCACGCCCGGATGTTCATACCGTACTGGCTGAAGAAGATGTTGTCGTGGATCTTCTTCACGCTCGGCGCTTTGTTCTGGGTGTAGATGCCGTGCCCGTGGCCGCCGTCGGGTTCGTCCCAGCCGTTGTGGTAGATGAGCGAGCCGTACAGCTCGGCGTCCGTAGCGGTGGTCCAGAGGTCGATCCCGTCGCCCATGTCGTGCAGGATCATGTTGATGAACTTCACGTCGGGCGCCGTGACGTAGATGTACGATCTGGACGGCGTGCGCACCGGGGCGGAGCTCATCACCTCCAGCCCCCAGAACCAGGTGTGGCTGCAGTTCTGGACGAACAACGCGACCTCGTTGCCTTCGCCGTCGATCGTGACCTGCTCGTCGCGGTGGTTGCGAAAGACGATCGGCGCTTCGGCCGTCCCGCGGGTGCCGCACGTGAACGAGACGCGGCCGACGGACGGGTCCGCGAAGGCCGTGCCGGTGTACGTCCCGCCGCGGAGCCAGACGACGTCACCGGGATCGAGGCCCGCGGGCTGGCTGAGCGCCTGCTGCAGCGTCCACGGGGCGTCGTACGAGCCGTCGCCGGTGCCGGCGGCGGTGGGCGAGACGTAGTGGGCGGGGGCTGCTTCGGCGGGCGGTGGTGGCGGCGTTGGCGTTGCGGTTGGGGTCGATGGCGTTTGGATCGAAGGAGTTGGGATCGATGGCGATGGCGTCGATGCCGTCGGCGTCGGTGGCAGTGGCGTCGATTGGGGGAAGCGACCGGCATTCAACACGCCGGGCAGGTAGGCGATCCCAACCGCGCCGTCGTCGCCGACGCCGCGTGCCCCGGCCGCCGATGGGCGCGGCGCGACGATTGCCAGCAGCGCCGCCAACAGACACGCGGCGGCCGGCGATGGGGATGGTGGGCGGTTGGGCGGTGTCATGGCTGCCTCGTAGCGGATGGATGTAGGGTGCGTTCGAGGGCGGTGTGTCGGGTTACGCTCAAGTTGCGGAGTCATCCGGATCGCCCGCGTCAGCGCTGGAACCAAGCCAACGCATCACCAGGCGTGAGCGCGTGGACGCTGGACGGTGTGCGCTCGCGCTGTTCACCGTCCAGGGTGATCAGTGCTGCGCCCAACGTTCGAGCCAAGGCGACATAGATCGCGTCACAGCCCCGTAGGCGCTGTTCGGCCGCCAAGCGGGCCGCCGAGTGGGCGAGGGCCAGGTCAACGGGCACGATGTGCATGCCGGGCCGCCGGCCGTAGGCCTCGGCGGCGCGCTGCGCGAGCCATGGGTCGCCAACGGCGCGCGTGATGGCGGCGGCGATCTCCGCGAGAACGATGGCCGGAACGTGTACCTTCACTCCATGATCCGCCAGCGCCGCCAGGAGCGCCTTGGACTCGGCGTGCCCCGCCTCGCTGGGCCATGCATCGGCGACGAGGACGCTCGTGTCGATCACCAGCCCACGGGCAAGATCCGTCAACGCCGCTGCTCCGCAACGAGCTCAACGGCCGACTTGTCGCTCCGCCACTTGGCGTCGATCTCCGCTCGCAGGGCCTCCATCTCGGCCCGGTAGTCCGCATCATCGCCGGCGCCCGCGACGCTGACGGCGATGTCCAGCGCCTGCTGCGCCGGGTCGACCGGCAGGATGACGGCCACGGGCCGACCGTGGTACGTGACGATGTACTTGGCCTGTTCCTCGCGGACGGCGCGGATGACCTCGGACGCATCGTTCTTCAGTTCGCGCACGCCGACGTAGTTCATGGGCGCCTCCCGTGCGGTTGTAGCCGCAGATGTGGCTACATGCTAGCGCGGGTAGGAGCCGATGCCCAATCATCCGCAGTCCGCGAACACGAAGGAACCCCGTACTTCCTCACGGCCACTCCGGTTTGCACGGAATCTCAAACGCAATCTGCCCATAAATCGCCGCCAGATCCGCCGTGTCCGGCGCGCTGTAGAACCACTCCGGCTTCGTCGCCACGTCGCGCATGAGCGCCACGTCGATCGACGTGCCGAGGCCGATCGTGTAGACGAGCATCCCGGCACCCTTGGCCCGCACGGCCGCCACGCGCACCTCGTCGGGCGTCGCGCCGGTCGGCTCGCCGTCCGTCAGCAGGATGACCACCGGCGTGTTCGACGCCTTGCGCTCGGGCACGGACAGCGCACCGGCGGCCGCATCCAACCCGAGGTCGATGCGGGTGCCGTTGTCCTGGGTCAGCAGCGCCAGTCCGGCGATCGCCGGCGCACCGCCGTCGGACAGCGGCACGACGACGCGGGCCGCGTTGTTGAACTGCACCAGCGTCGCCTGATCCCGCCCCGCCACGAGCTGGCCGAGGAACGTCCGCGCGGCGTCCGTGGCCGCCTGGAGCTTCGTCGGGCCGCCCGGTGACGTCGTCTCGCTCATCGAGCCCGACGTGTCGATGACGAGCGCGATGTCGACGGCCTTCGTCTCGGGCTTGCACGGCTGCATCTTCAGCAGGATCGGCAGGTAGATCGGCACGGGCACGCCCGTCGGGCGCGGCGTGGCGGTCGGTTCCGGCGTCAGCGTCCGGGTCGGCGTCGGGGTCTTCGTGGGCGGCGGCTCGCCGTAGACGCGGACACGCGGGATCGGGTAGCGGACCTCGTTCGGGTGGTCCCAGCCGTCGGCCGTGACGTCGGCCTTCGCTTCGACGTTCGTCGGCCACTCGCCTTCCTGGCTTGGGCGGACCTCGAAGCTGAACAGAGAGGTCGAGATCGGGAGGTTCAGGAGGTTCCACGTCAGCGTGCGGGCCGCGGCGTCCCACGTGGCGGGCGGGTCGGCGCTGTCCGGGACGTAGACCATGTTGGCCGGCAGCTTGTCGACGAGCGCGCCGGTCTTGACGAGGTACGCCGGCCGGTAGCGCTCCAGCATCCGGCGGTGGACCGGCCGGCCGGCGCCCATCGCGCGCGGCTGGACTTGAATGTCGTCGAAGAGGTCGCCGGACGCCACCGGGCTGGACTCGTTGACGGTGATGATCAACACGCCGGCAGCGCGCAGACTGTCGGCCAGCGCGACGGCTGCGGGATCGTCGGTGGGCGGCTGGTTGGGCGTCGACGTCGACGGCGGCTCCGGGGACATGAGGACGATGACCCGCCGGCGCGAGGCGCTCTGGGCATCGAACAGGTCGCTCGCCGTCTTCAGGCCGGCGTAGTTGCGCGACGGCATCCCGTTGTCCGCGCGCGGGTTGCGCAGGCCGCGGACCACCTTGTAGCTGTCGTTCGTCAGCGCCTGCTCCACCACGCCGCTCTTGGAGTAGCTCACGACGCCGAGGCGGTGGCGGTCCAGGTCCGTCAGCGCCGCGATCTGGCGGGCGGAGCGGACGTTGTTGGCCAGCGTTCGACCGGGATCGTCGCCCAGGGTGCCGCCGAACGTGTTGATGGCCAGCACGATGTCCGCCGGCTGTTCCTGGAAGCCGCAGCTGCCGAGGATCGTCAGGAAGACCTTCAGCTTGTCGCCCAGCAGCACATCCGTCGGCGCGGCGTACTTGTCGCCCAGCAGGTTGCACGTGCCGCCCTGCAGCACCTCGTCCTCCGTGCCTGGCTCGGGCGCGAAGACCGTCACCTGGTTCGCCAGGTTGTCGACGGTGTAGACCCAGCCGTCCCCGTCGACGGTCAGGTCCACCTGCGACACCGGCGAGACGCCCTGGTGCGGCATGCCCTCGAAGCGGCTGAGGATCGCTCCGGCGGCGGACATCCTGACGACGTGGCCGTACACCGTCATCACGTAGATCTCGCCGTTCGGCCCGCCAGCCACGCGCCAGCTGTCCTTGGGCGTCGCCACCATCCCGAGATCCTTCAGCGCCGCATCGAAGACCTGGACGCGGTCGTTCAGCGTGTCGAGGACGTAGATCCGGCCGTCCGGGCCGGCGTCGACGTCCGCCCAGATCACGTCGATGTCCTCGCCCGGCAGCTCCACGATCTCCTTGCGGCCGCGGAAACCGAGCTTGTAGGCGTACAGCCGATACTCGATCTGCTCGATCCCGCGCGTCCACGGCGCCGTGTGAACGCGCGCCAGCAACACGAACTGATCGAGCGTCGGCTCGTGCGCCACGGCCGCCGCGCCCTCGAGCTCGGTCGGCAGCGTCGTCTCCCACTCCTTTTCGAAGTAGGGATAGACCTGGCAGCGCGGCGTCTGGAAGGCGGAGCAGTAGCGCTTCGTGACGGCCTTGCCGTAGGCCACGATCGGGCGCTGGCTGATCACGCGGAACGTACCGTCGAAGTTCCGGCGGACGCGCTGGTAGGCGCCGAAGCCCATCACGTGGTGGTCCGTTCCCTGGGCGATCGAGAGGTCCGGCTGGAGGGCGAAGCGCTCGGCATCGCCCGGCGAGCTCTGGAAGCCGAGCGTGTCGACGACGGTGCCGTTGGGGGCGCGCTCCTGGAGCGCCACCGCATCCGTGAGCGACAGGTTGCCGTTCGGCATCGTGCTCAGGCGCACCGGGCCGTTGATCAGCCCCTCGGCCGCCGCACCCAGCGGGTTGCGGCCGCGCCAGAAGCGGTCGACGATGTCATAGCCGTTGTCCGTGAAGCGGACCACGGCCGGCCAGGTCTCGTTGAACGCATCCAGGCGGTCCGTGTCATAGACGGCCACGGCGTAGAAGAGCCCTGCCGACAGGTTCGCGGCACGCAGCGTGATGCCGTACAGGTCGGAGCCGGTCAGGTTGCCGGGCACGGAGCGGTTGTAGTCGTCGTCCACGAACAGGCAGCGGTTGACGAGGATCCGGCCCGGTCCGAGCGTGATCATCCGCAAGCTCGAGCAGCCGAGGCCGCCGTACATCCGCGTGGCGAAGTTCACCGTCTTCACGCGCCGCCAACCCGTCCCGTCGTTCCGGAAGAGCCGCAATCGCTGGCCGTTCAGATCGCCGACGTACAGCGTGCCGTCCGCCGGATCGAGCGCGATGTCGGCCATCGTCCGGAACTGGTCGTCCTCACGGTCGCCGAACGTCAGGAAGCGCTCGATCTCGGCGCCGTCGGACGCCAGATGGCGGATCGCGCCGGCCAGGCGGTCGGCCACCCAGAGCGTGCCGTCGGGCAGCGGGACGAGGCCGACGGCGTGGATGTTCGGCCAGGCGTCCATGAACGTCCCGTCCAAGCCGTAGAGGAGCAGCCGGTCGCTGGCCTGGTCGGAGACGTAGACGCGGCCGAGACCGCTGTCGACGGCCATCGCCCCGGCCTGCCCGAGGCGCTCCGGCCCGCGGCCGAGGTTGCCGAACGCGGCCAGCCACTTGCCCTTGGCATCCATCCGCATGACGCGGTTGTTCGTGCGGTCCAGAAGGTAGACGGTCGCGTCGTCCGCCACTTCGACGTCGATCACGCCGCCCATGACGTCCTGCGGCACCGCCTGCGGGATCGGCCACTGCTCGACGAAGGCATAGCGCGCTCGGCCCGTCGGCGGGTCGACACGCGGGCGGGGCGTCGGCGTGGCGCCGGCGCCCGAGCCGGGCGGCGTCGGGATCGTGCTCGGCCGCCCGCCGGCCGTCGACCACAGCTCGCCGCCGTGCGCCGTGTTCACCGTGCCGACGAAGAGGCGATCGGACCAGACGGCCATGCTGCGCGCGCCGTACACGTCGGCGTTGTTCGGGTCACCGAAGCCGTCGAGCGCCACGGGCTCCCAGCGCAGGCCGTCGGGTGCGCGCCAGATCTGCGTGCCCTCGGCGTTGCCGACGGCGACGTAGAGGAAGTGGAACGGCGGCGGATCGAACACGGCGAACGAGACGCGGCCCGCGTTGCCCGGATCGGCGATGCCGCCGGACGCCACCTGTTCCCAGTCCGTGCCGTCGCACAGCGCGCAGCGCCAGATCTCGATCGCCGTGCCGACGCCCTCCAGACGGTCGTCGCCGCCGACGGCGGCATAGAGATAGTTGTCGTACGGCGCCAGCGCGCCGACGCAGCCGCGCCGCGACCCCTCGACGGCGAACGTGCCCGCGGACGCCCAGCTCTGCCCGTTCGCGCTGCGGACGACGTCGATGCCCGAGCCCGCCCCGTCCGCTCGCTCCCAGCCGCAGCTGGATGCGTAGAGCGTGCCGCTCATCGCCGCCATCGCCGTGATCCCGTAGCGCGGCGTGGTGGCGGTGCGCGCGAGAACGCGCGTCCAGCTGCCGGCCGCCCCGGTGGCCGAGCGGTAGATCAGCCCGCCGCCCGTCGGATCGGGCGCGAGGTCGCCGTCGATATCGGTATCGCCCATCATGCCGCTCGTGCCGGCGTACAGCTGCCCGTTGAACGCGAACACCGCGCTCACACCGGCGTTCGTCTTGTCGCCGAGCCCGCCCGCGACGGCCCGCGACCACTGGCTGCCATCCGCGCTCGACCAGAGCTCGCCGCCGTCGCTCGCCCAGACGTCCGGCTGACCGAACGTGCCGGGCACGTCGATGCGCGCGTTCAGCGTCCCGGCCCAGAGCTTGTCACCGAACACCGCCAGGTCCGTCACGGCGCGGTTGTCCCCGCTCCCGAGCCCACCGTCGGCGACCTTGCTCCACGCCGTCGCGCCCGCCTGCCGCCGCCAGATCGCGGCGCCGCCGCTGTCGTCCGCCGTCCCGGCGATGAGGGCGCCGTTGTAGTCCGCCAGCGCGCTGACGCTTCCCATGCCGCGCGCCCCGAAGCCGTTCACGCTGCCGGCCGTCCAAGGCTCGGCGGCGGGCGTGAAGCGCTGCAGGCGGTGGTTGTCGCGGTCGGCGACGATCAGGCCGCCCGCGGCGTCGACCGCCACGCCGAGCGGGGTGCGGAAGGCGCCGTTGCCGCTGCCGCCGGCGCCGCCGACGGTCGTGAGGTAGGCGCCGCCACGATCGAAGGCCTGGACGCGCTCGTTGCCGGTGTCGGCCACGAACAGGACGTCGCCCGGCCCGACGACCAGCCGGCGCGGACCGTCGAAGCGGTCGAACGCGTCGCCGGACGTGTTCGTCTGGCCGAGGACGCGGATCAGGTTGTAGGCCGAGTCGTACACCGCGACGAACTGACGCACCGCGTCGGACACGTACACCCGGCCGGCGCTGTCGAACGCGACATCCGTCGGCGCGGCGTAGTCCACGCCGTTGAGGCCGCGCAGCGTCATGATCACCGTGCCGCCGGCGTCGAAGATCTGGACGCGGGCGTTGCCCGTGTCGGCCACCGCCAGCCGGCCGTCCGCCGCGGCGCCGATGCCCTCGGGCCGATCGAACTGCCCCTGGCCCGTTCCCGGGCCGCCGATCGTACCGACCTGGGCGCCGTCGGCGGCGGCGAAGATCCGCACCCGCATCCCGCCGCGCTCGACGACGGCCACTTGGCCGGCGGCGGTGATGGCGACGTCTGCCGGGTCGTCCAGGTGCGTCCCGTCCGCGCCGGAGACGCCGGGCTCGCCGGTCGTCCAGCGCGCGGCATCGTCCGCCCCGAGCTTGAGGATCCGCTGACCGGCGCCCTCGACGACGTAGCGCATCCCGTCGGCGGCGACGGCCACGCCCTCGGGGTTGTTGAAGTGGGCGTCGTCCGTCAGGTAGGGCACGTCGATCGAGCCGAAGACCACACCGAAGATGCGCGGCGTGATCGCCGTGCGGCGCCAGACGACGTGGCGGTCCGGGTCGGAGACGTAGAGGTTGCCCGTGCCGTCGACGGCCACATCCGTGACCCGCCGCATCGGCGACGCGTCCGTGCCGCACGCGCCGGGTGTGCCGATGTCCTCCCAGTGCGTCCGCTCGAGGCGCCGGAAGACGCTGACACGACAGTTCGTGCTGTCCGCGACGTAGACAAACTGGTTGTCGGCGGCCACGCCCGTCGGGCCGTCGAGCTGCCCGGCCGCGGCGCCGCGGCCGCTGCCGTAGCTGCGGACGAGCTTCACGTCGAACAGGTCCGTCACATCCAGCGCCATCACGCGGTGGTTGCCGGTGTCGGCCACGTACAACAGGCCGTCGGCGCCGAACGACAGCCGGCCGGGCCGGTTGAAGTGCGCGCCGTCGGCGCCCGGCGTGCCGGTCTCGCCGAGCGTGGCCATGACCCCGAAGCCGAGGCCGTACACCTGGATCCGGTGGTTCGCCGTGTCCGCGACGAACCCGTTGCCCTCAGCGTCGACCGCGACGCCCGACGGGCCGCTGAGGTGGTCGTCGTCCGTGCCGGCCTCGCCCGGCGTGCCGAGCACCTGGCGGTAGCCGTTCACCCGGTCGACGACGATCACGTCGTGCATGGCCCGGTCGACGAGCCAGACGATCTCCTCGCCCGGGGGCGGCGTGGCCTGGGCCAGGTCGGCGGCGGCGGGCTGGGCGTCGGAGCCGAACGGTGCGTCGGGCGCGAAGGCGAGGACGGGGTTCGCTTCGTCAGGGGCAAGGGAGCCGGGTGCGGCCGCATCGTCGCTCGACGCGGAGGACGCACCGTTGTCGTCGGATGGCGTGGCGTCAACGTCGTCGAGCGGCCGGCCGGGGCGGCGCGGGGTCGGCGTCGGGACGCCGCCCGTCGGCGTTGCGGTCGGCGGCTGCGTCGGGCGGAACCACGTGTCGGCGTCCACGATCTCGCCGACCGGCGGCTCGTCGTTCAAGCCGGCGACGTCGCCGGCGCGGCCGATCTCGGCCAGGTAGCGGCCGCCGGACGAGAACTTCACGGCCCGGCGACCGATGCCGTCCGCCACCCAGAGGTCATCGCCGCGCGCGCCGAGGCCGGCCGGGCCGGACAGCTGCGCCGCGCTGCGATACCACGGCACACCGGGCTCGCCGACGGTGCCGGCGTACTGCAGCGCGTACACGGCGCCCGGGTCCTGCGCCGCGGCGCGGGCGGCCAGGCCGATGCCGGCTGCGGCGGCGACCGCGATGAGCAGACGGTGGTGGACGGGGCGCAGGTGGGGGCGGTTCATCGGGCAAGGCTCCTGCGGGTCGGCGACGATCGAAGGGTGCGCGTTCACGAACGGCCGCGCTGGCGTACGAATGGACACAACCCCGGGAATCGACACAGGTTTGCCCGGCAGCGGTTCGGCATTCGGCGCTCGCCGGACGCGCACGAGGCGCCCAGGCGGTCGCCGGTTCGTTGCAGCAGTGTACGCGACAAAGGCATGCGACGACGGGATTGGGCTGGCGACCACCTGAACGCCCGTGATGGGTAAGAACAATCGACAGGGCGAAACGGCGACATTCTATTACGGCGACAATCGATGTCGCAGGCTCGAAGTCGCACGCTCGCAACGATCGAACCGTGCCCGCGCCGCCCGCCGCTGGCCACATACACCATGCCGGGCTATCCTGCCGATCCCTGCGCCGCATTCGGGGACCGCCATGGGACGTCGGCACATGAACCGAAGGTTGGCTGCAGGGATCGTGATCCTCGCCGCGGTTGCCGCCGGCTGCACGCCCGCTGCCCCGCGCGCCACCGACGACGTGACGGCGCGGCCGCTGCGCGTGACGACGACCGTCGGCATGATCACGGACGCGGTGTCCGAGGTCGGCGGCGCGCGCGTGGTGGTGACGGGCCTGATGGGCCCCGGCATCGACCCCCACCTCTACAAGCCGACGGCCAGTGACGTGATCGCGCTCGGCGACGCCGACCTCATCCTGTACGGCGGGCTGCACCTCGAAGGGCGGATGGTCGATCTCTTCGAACACATCGCCGACGGCGGCACGGCGACCGTGGCGGTCACGGGCGACATCCCGCCGGGCTCGCTGCGGCACCCGCCGGCGTTCGAGGGCGCGCCCGACCCACACGTTTGGTTCGACGTCGCGTTGTGGCAGTCGGCCGTCCGCACGATCGCCGCCGCGCTGGCGGCGCGGGATCCTGGGTCGCAGGCGCTGTACGCGGCCAACCGCGACCGCTACCTGGCGGAGCTCGCGTCCCTGGACGCCTGGGTCGTCGAACAGGCAGCGACCGTGTCCCCGGCCCAGCGCATCCTGATCACCGCCCACGACGCCTTCGGCTACTTCGGCGGCCGCTACGGCTTCGACGTGCGCGGCATCCAGGGGATCAGCACGGCCGCCGAGGCGAGCGCATCGAGTATCCAGGCGTTGGCCGACCTGATCGCCGAGCGCCGACTGAAGGCCGTGTTCGTCGAGTCCAGCGTGCCGCCGGCCACAATCGAGGCGCTCAAGGCGGCCGTCGCGAGCCGCGGCTGGCGGGTGGCGATCGGCCCGCCACTGTTCTCGGACGCGCTGGGCGAGCCGGGAACGCCCGCCGGCACGTACGTCGGCATGGTCCGCCACAACGTGACCGCAATCGTGGAGGCGCTGCGATGACGGACGAGGAGCGGACCGACACCGCACCACCCCTCGAGATCGCCGACCTGACCGTCGCCTATCGCGAGCGGCCCGTGCTGTGGGACATCGACCTCACCGTGCCGAAGGGCGTGCTGGCGGCCGTCGTCGGGCCGAACGGCGCCGGCAAGTCGACGCTGATCAAGGCGGTGCTGGACCTCATCCCGCGCGCCGCCGGAACGATCCAAGTGTTCGGCCAGCCGTACGCCGACGTCCGGCGCCGCGTGGGCTACGTGCCGCAGCGCACGAGCGTGGACTGGGACTTCCCGACGGACGCGCTGGACGTCGTGCTCATGGGCACGTACGGCTCTCTGGGCTGGATCCGCCGCCCCGGGCGCGCCGAGATCGCCACGGCGCTGGCCTGCCTCGATCAGGTCGGGATGGCGGACTTCGCCCGGCGCCAGATCAGCCAGCTGTCCGGCGGCCAGCAGCAGCGCGTCTTCCTGGCCCGCGCCCTGGCCCAGGACGCCGACCTCTACCTCATGGACGAGCCGTTCGTCGGCGTGGACGCCACGACGGAGCGCTCGATCGTCGAGCTGCTGCACGCGCTCAAAGCGCAGGGCCGGACGGTGCTGTGCGTCCACCACGACCTCGACTCCGCGCCGGACTACTTCGACCACCTCGTCCTGCTGAACGTCCGGCTGATCGCCGACGGCCCGTTCGCCGCCGCGTTCACGCAGGCGAACCTGATGAAGGCGTACGGCGGCCGGACGCACGCGTTCAAGCACGGGGCGTGAGCACGGTGGCCGAACTGCTGCACGACCTCGTCTTCGACTACACGTTGCGCACGATCGCCCTCGGCGCAGCCGTGCTCGGCGTGTCGAGCGGCGTGCTCGGCACGTTCGCGGTGCTCCGCCGCCAGAGCCTGCTCGGCGACGCGCTGGCGCACGCGGCCCTGCCGGGGATCTGCCTGGCGTACATGGCCACCGGCTCCAAGGCGCCGGTCGTGCTGATGGTCGGCGCCGGGGTGGCGGGCTGGCTGGGCGCGCTGCTCTTGCTGAAGATCGTCGCCACGACGTCGCTGGACGAGGACGCGGCGCTCGGGATCGTGCTGGCATCGTTCTTCGGCTTCGGCATCGTCCTGCTCACGGTCATGCAGAAGCGACCGGACGCGGGCCAGGCCGGCCTGGACAAGTTCCTGTTCGGCCAAGCGGCGGCGCTCGTCGGCACGCAGGTGGCCGTCACGGCGCTGCTCGGAACGGCGGCGATCGCCGTCGTCATCGTCCTCTACAAGGAGCTGAAGGTCCTGTGCTTCGACCCGACCTTCGCGCGCACGACCGGCCTGGCCCCGCGCTGGCTGGAGGTCCTCGTGACGTCGCTCGTCGTCGTGGCCGTCGTCATCGGCCTGCAGACCGTCGGCGTCGTGCTGATGGCCTCGATGCTCGTCGGGCCGGTCGTCGCGGCGCGGCAGTGGTCCGATCGCCTGGCCGTCGTCCTCGTCCTGGCCGGTGCGATCGGCGCGGGCGCCGGCGTCACGGGCGCCGTGGTGAGCGTGGCCGCCGAGCGCGTGCCGACGGGGCCGGCGATCATCCTCAGCCTGACGGTGTTCGCGCTTGTCTCGATCCTGTTCGCGCCACGGCGCGGCGTCGTGCCGGACGCGGTGCGTCGAAGGCGGCGCGGGCTCGTGGCGCCGGTCGAAGTCGAGGCGGAGCCAGCGCGATGAGCTACGGCCTGGCGATGGTCCTCACCGGCGCCGGCGTCGCCGTGGCGTGCGGCGTCCTGGGCACGTTCCTCGTCCTGCGCCGGATGGCGATGGTGGCGGACGCGATCAGCCATGCGATCCTGCCCGGCCTCGTCGCCGGCTACTGGCTGGCCAACGGCCCGAGCCTGGCCGCCGGCCTGCTCGGCGCCGTCGCGGCCGCGCTGCTCATGGTCGGCTTCGTCGAGCTCCTCACGCGCTCCGGCCTCGTCGCCGGCGATGCGGCGATCGGCGTCGCGTTCCCGGCGCTGTTCGCGCTCGGGACGGTGCTCATCACGCGTCACTTCAGCGGCGTCCATCTGGATGCCGACGCGATCCTGTACGGCAACATCGAGTTCGCCGGCCTCGACGTCTGGCGCGTCGGCGGCCGCGTCCTCGGCCCGCGGCCGGTGTGGGTCGGCGCCGGGCTGGCGCTGGCGAACACGGCGCTCGTCGTCGCGCTCTTCAAGGAGCTGAAGGTCAGCACGTTCGATCCCGGTCTGGCGGCGACGGTCGGCCTGTCGCCCGCCGCCGTGCAGATCGCGCTGATGACCGCCGTGGCGTTCACCGCCGCCGGCGCATTCTCGGCCGTCGGCGCCGTGCTGGCGGTGTCGTTCTTCATCGTGCCCGCCGCCACGGCCTACCTCTGGACGGACCGCCTGCCGCGGATGGTCGCGCTCTCCGCCGCGTTCGGCGCCGCCAGCGCCGTCCTCGGCTTCACCGCCGCCGTCCGCGCCGACACGTCCGTTGCCGGCGCGATGGCCTGCGCCGCCGGCGTGCTGTTCGGCCTGAGCTGGCTCTTCGCCCCCAAGGCCGGCCTCGTGCCGCGCGCCCGCCAGCTCGCCCGCCAACGCCTCCAGTTCGCCGCCGAAACGCTGGCCGTTCACCTGATGACCCACACCGGCACCCCCGCCGAAGCCGAGGAGTGCACGCTGTCCCACCTGGGCGAACACCTGCGCTGGAACGACACATGGGCCACCGCCGTAGTCGCCGAGGCGGTGCGCCGCGGGTGGGCGGTGCGGGACGGGGAGCGGCTGCGGGTGACGGAGGCGGGGCGGGGGGTGGCGGCGATGTGACGAAGCGCATCGCCCAATTACCGCGAACAACCAAAGCGGTTCGCCCGACCCAGATGCAACCCACGACGGCCTGACAAAGATCACCCGCGTAGGGGCGACGCGAATGCGTCGCCCGGCAGGCCGCCCACATCGCGCCCCCGCCCGCAAGCCACCATGCCACGCGACGACGATGTGTGGGCCGGAGGGCGATTGTGGGGCGGGGGGCCTGCGGGCGACGCGTTCGCGTCGCCCCTACGCGGGGGTGGGATGCGCGGGCGGCGGCATGGCATCTGGGGCGGGGTGGCGGTGGGATGCGATGGGCGGACTGCGTTGGCTATCATGTGCGGCGCCGGCCTTCATGGGACAACCCGACAGAGCGTGAGGAACCGATGGACGACGATGCGATCACACGGAGGATCTCCGACGCGATCGCCGGCGACGACACGGACGCGTTCCCGCCCGGCATGTCGGAGCCTTCGCTGCGTGCCCTCGCCGGCGCCGGCTACACGCACCTGTCGCAGCTGACGGGCGCGACGGCCAAGGAACTGCTTGCGCTTCACGGCATGGGGCCGAAGGGGATCCGGATCCTGGGCGAGGCGCTTGCGGCGGCGGGGCTGTCGTTTGCGGGGGCGGACGGACGCGAAGCGCGCGGCCGGTCGTAAGCGACGAGTCCGCGCATCCGGCCTCGCTCCAGCCATCACTCCGTCCAGCCCACCAACGTCGGCGCCGTCACCCGCCACCCCTGCCCGTCGTTCGCCAGCCCGATGGAGCCGCCGGTCGACGGCCCGTCGCGGTAGTCGATGACGGCACGCGTCAGGGCAGCGTCGAGGACGATGAGCGTTGGGTCCGGCAGCATCGGCAGCTGAAATCCGCCGGCCATCGTCCGCTCGATCGGCAGCCGGCGCCGCAGCCATTCGTAGCGCGTGCTCGCCAGCGGATAGAGCAGCGCTTCGACGTCGATGACACCGAGCGGGGGATCACGGGCGTAGTCGTCGCCGAGGTAGTGATGGATGGCGAGCGCCTCATCGTCCGTGAGGTAGAGCGCTGGGGATCGAGGGTCTGGTGGACAGGGTGGTCCGGGCCACGTTGGGAACCTCCGGCTTACTTTCCGGCGTATGGGACGATACGATGCGCGAACGGCGTGAGGGGCGGCTGATCGCCGACAGATGGCTCGATGAGTCCAGCCTATCGAGCGAACGGTACGGATCCGCGCGACGAAACACCAGGAGGACATCGGACATGCGGACTGAGGGCGACGCACGCGTGCCTGAGGACAAACCGTTGGACGGCATACGGACCCCGTCCTCCGCGAAGCAACGACGATGGGCGCTCGCCCTGGTCGCGCTCCCGCCGGCGATCGGGATCGCCACGGCGCTGCTGGCCCCGGAGCCACACGGGCACTGGGTGGAGCATCTGAGCTCGGTCGGGTTCAAGTCGACGCAGCTGGCGGCCCTGGCCGTGGCCGCCGTGCTCCTTCGCCGTTCGTGGAACGCGATCCTGCTCCTCGTGCTGGCGGCCGTCGCCGTCGGCATCGTGCTGCAGGTGGCCGGCGACTGGAGCGTGGCGCGATCGATCTGGCGCACCACGGGCGATCCCGGAGGTGGCGCCGGCTACGCGTGGGGGCACGAGACGTCCGGGCTGGGCGACCTGATCGTCGTGATCGCCGGGCTCGCCTTCCCGCTCGTCCTCGTCGTCACGCGGCGCGCGCGCGTCTGGGTGGCCGTGGTCGTTGCCGTGCTCGCGATCGTCCCGCCGCCCTTTCTCTGGCCGGCGGCGGGACTCTTGGTGGCGATGGTCTACGGGTACGTCGGTGGGGGTGAGCTCAGGCCGGTGAAGGGGATCGCCCCGGCGATGCGTGGGAATGTCGATCCGCTGTAACGCGGCAGCCTCGTCACCCAGAGCATCCCCCGCATGGTGCGGATGGAAACGTGTCCGAGGAGGTGCAAGTACGGCGTCCGCTCCGGCGGCTCGGTACAATCAGCGGATCGCCGCATCCCACACCCCGACCTGCGCCCAGGACCATCATGCGCCCGTTCGACACGGTCACCCTCACCACCGAGCGCCTGTCCCTGCGCCCGCTGGTCCCGTCCGACGCCGAGGCGCTGTTCGCCGTGTTCTCCGATCCCCAGGTCATGCGCTACTGGAGCACGGCCCCGTGGTCATCCGTCGACGCGGCACACGAACTCATCGCCAAGGACACGGCTGCTCATGCAGCGGGCGAATATATCCGGTTGGGCATCGCGCTTCAGGGCACCGAAGTGATCTTTGGCACATGCACATTGTTCGATTTCGTAGCGCAGAGCAGGCGGGCTGAGCTCGGGTACGCCATGGCCAGCGCGATGTGGGGGCACGGCTACATGCAAGAAGCACTCCGCGCGCTTGTGGCATTCGGGTTCGACGAACTGGACCTGAATCGCATCGAAGCCGACATCGATCCGCGCAATGCGGCATCGGCAAGGAGTCTGGCGCGGCTGGGTTTCGTGAAGGAAGGACACCTGCGGGAACGCTGGATCGTCGAAGGTGAGGTGTCGGACTCCGACATGTACGGATTGTTGCGGAGCGATTGGCTGGCGACGAACACCCGGTGACGATCGGCTCAACTGGAGGCCCCGATGGAATCGCAACATGCCCCGACCGACAGTCCGACGGCTGCCCCGCTCGCGCTCTTGCGCCGCCACCCCCTGATCACGTTCTTCACGCTCGCCTACGCCATCTCGTGGGCAACGTTCTACCTCCTCGACGGTCCCGTGATCTTCACGATCGGCCCGTTCGTCGCGGCGATCCTCACGGCGCTGATCACGGATGGAATGGGCGGCCTGCGCGACGTCGCCCGCCGCATTCTGCGCTGGCGCGTCAAGCGGATCTGGATCGCGGCCGCGTTCGTCGTGCCGGTGGCCATCGGCCTCGCCGTCGCGGCGCTGACGACGGTCGTCGGCGGCGCGCCGATGCCGGTCCTCGAACGGCTCGGCCCGTGGTACAGCCCGCTCCTGATGTTCGCCATGCTCCTGTTCACGGCCGACACGCTGTTCGAGGAGACCGGCTGGCGCGCCTTCGCCATGCCCCGGTTTCCCGCCGACCGCTCGCCGCTGGCGAACACGCTGGTGCTGGGCGTGCTGCTGGCCGGTTGGCATCTACCGGTCGCACTGTCGGAACCCGGCGCGCTCGGCCCGTACCTGGTGGCGACGATCGCATCGGCGGTGGTGACGAACTGGATCTACTACAGCGGTCGGGAGAGCGCGTTCCTGGCATGGATGTACCACACGGCCGCGAACACGGCGGGGCAGTCCTTCATGCCGCTGTTCGGGGGGGAAAGCCGGGTGACGTACTTTTGGGTGCTGGCGGGGGTGAACGTTGCGGTGGCGGCGGCGATCGTTCTGGTGAATGGGCGAGAGCTCCGGCGCTAGGCCGCCGGTTGCGTGATCGACCGGAACAACTTAGGCTTGGTCTACCTGACTTCGTCCAACGATGTGCAACCGAGTTGTAACGCACACAGGAGCCACTATGTCGTTCCAAGCCTATATCGACAATATCAAGGCAAAAACCGGCAAGACACCGGACGATTTCAAGCGCCTAGCCGAGGATAAGGGCTTGCTGGAGCCAGGGGTGAAGGCCGCGGCAATCGTTGCCTGGCTCAAGGAAGACTTCGATCTGGGTCACGGGCACGCCATGGCGATCTATGCCACATTCAAGGGCAAGACTGAGTAGTCAATCCGCCAAAGAGATGACGGATGAACAGACTGATTCGCACCAAGGAGAACCGTTGGCATCACTGGGCGTAACGTCCATTGGCCGCCTTGCGGCTGCACGGTTCAGATGGTAGAGGCGCTGCCTGCTGCGCCCCTACCGCCGGCCATCACTGGACGATGTCCGAAGGCCAGTTCTCGGCGACGAGACGCGCGCGTGCTTGGCGTTGTTCACGGAATTGCTGGATACGATGCGCTGACGAACGCCCGTGGTGAGCGGTGCTTGACTTGCCTCGACGCCTATTCCATCACCTACCCCCTAACCTCCCCCCCCACCGCCTTCCCCAACGCCCGCACGATCTGCTCCCGCACCCGATCCACACTCGCCCCCTCCAGCGTCTTGTCCATCGACTGGAACCGCAGCCGCAGCGCCAGGCTCTTCCGCCCCTCCCCCACCTGCGGCCCGCGATACACGTCGAACAGCCGCACGCCCACCAGCAGCTTGCCGCCGGCGGCGCGCACAGCCGCCTCGACGTCTGCGGCCGGGATCGCCTCGTCCACCAGGACGGCCAGGTCGCGCTCGACGGGCGGGTACGGGCTGAAGGCGGCGATCGGTCGGATCGCTCCGGCCAGCGCGTCGATCGCCTCGAGGTCGAGGTCGGCGACGGCGATGCTGCGCTCCGGCAGGTCCCAGCGCCGGCGCACCTGCGGGTGCAGCTCGCCGACGTACCCGAGCGCGCGCGGCGTGCCGTCCGCGTCGACGGCCGACACCACGGCGGTGCGGCCCGGATGCAGCGAGGCGTGCCGGCCGGGCGCGAAGTGCAGCGTGTCGATCCCGAGCGCCCCGAGGACGGCCTCGACGGCGCCCTTGGCATCATAGAAATCCATGGGCCGCGCCTCGCCGCCCCGCCAGTCGTCGGCGCGCTGCGGGCCGGCGAGGAGGAGCGCCACGTGGCGCGGCTCGTCGGGCAGCGTCGACGGCGACGGTGACGTCCCGGCGGGCCAGTGATACGTCGACCCGACCTCGAAGAGCGCGACGCGATCCGTGAAACGCAGGTTGGCGGCAGCGGCATCGAGCAATCCGGTCAGCATGCTCTGGCGCATCACGCTCCGCTCGGGGCTGATCGCATTGGCGATGCCGACGTAGCGCGCTTCCGCCGGCAGGCCGCCGGCGCCCACCTCGTGGCCGACGCCACCCACGTCGCCGACGTCTACCACGTCGCCGCCCGCACCGACGTCATCCGCAATCCCCGCGATCCCCGCGACGACCGTCTCTCCCTCGTGCACCACCGACGTCATCCGGTAGCTCACGATCTCCTGCAGCCCCGCCCCCACGCACGCATCCCGCGTCGCCTCCTCCAGCCACTGCGTGCGGTTCTCGCGCTGCGCCGGCAGCGCGTCGGCCAGCGGGACGCTCGGCAGGCGGTCGAGGCCCCAGACGCGGACGATCTCCTCGACGATGTCGGCCGGCAGCTCGATGTCCACGCGATGGGGCGGGACGACGGCCGCCAGGGTATCGCCGTCGACGACGGCCGTGAAGCCGAGGCGCGCCAGGATCGCCTCGATGTCCGCGACGGGAATCTCGGCGCCGAGCAGGCGATCGATCTCCGACAGCGGCATGACGACCTCGACGGCGGGTCGCGGGCGCGGGTGGACGTCGACGATGCCGGGCGCCACGCGGCCGCCGGCATGCTCGGCCAGCAGCCGGCTGCCGACGGCGCTGCCGGGGTCGATGAGCGCCGGCGGGACGTCGCGGCTGAAGCGCCAGCTGGACTCGCTCGGCAGCTTCAGGTCACGGCTGGCGCGGCGGATGGACGGGAAGTGAAAAGTCGCGGCCTCGAGCAGGATCGTCCGCGTCGCATCCGTCACCTCGGTCTCCGCCCCGCCCATCACCCCGGCGATCGCGATCGGGCCGGCGTCATCCGTGATCAGAATCGTGCCGGCGTCGAGGGCACGGTCGATGCCGTCCAGCGTCGTCATCCGCTCACCGGGCGTGCTGCGCCGAACGGTGATCGTCGGCACGACGCCGGCGCCCGCAGACGCGGCAGTCGCGTCGCCCGTCGATGCTCCGACACCCGAAGCCGCAACGGCCCGCGCCTTCAGCCGGTCGTAGTCGAACGCGTGCAAGGGCTCGCCCCACAACAGCATCGCGTAGTTCGTCGCGTCCACGACCGCGTTGATCGGCCGCATGCCGGAGAGCCGCAGCCGGCGCTGCAGCCACGCCGGGCTCGGCCGCGTCGCGTCGACGCCCGTGACGATCCGCGCGCTGTACCGCGGACACGCCTCGTCGTCGTCGATAACGACGCGGCACCACGTCGCGGCAGCCGGCAGCGACGCATCGACGACGGCGTCCGCGTCGTCCAGCCGCCACTCGGGGGGCGTGAACGGGCGATCGAGCAGCGCCGCCACCTCGCGGGCGATGCCGACGACGTTGCTGGCGTGGGCGTAGTTGGCCGTCAGCTCGAGCGTGAGCACGGCATCGCCGAGGACGTCGGCGATGGGTGCGCCGACCGGTGCGTCGTCGTCCAGGATCAGGATGCCGTCGTGATCTTCCGACAACCCGATCTCCTTCTCCGAGCAGACCATCGCGTCGCTCATCACGCCCCGCACCGGCCGGCCCTTCAGCTTCACCTTCACCCAGCCTTCGGCGTGGCCGTCGTACAGCTCCACGCCCTCGCGCGCGAAAACGACCTTCATGGGCTTGTCGAAGTCACCCGCATCGCGAAACGCCAGCAAGTTCGGCGCGCCCGTCACCACGCGGTGCGGCGCGCCGGCGCCCCAGTCGACGTCCGCCAGCACGAGCCGCTCCGCATCGGGATGCGACAGCACGCGCAGGACGTTGCCCACGACGAGCCGCTCGCGGTCCCACCAGTCGCCGATGCGCTCGACCTTGTCGACCTCGAGGCCGGCGACGGTCAGGCGTTCGGCGACGTGCTCGGGGGTGACGCCGGTGAGATCGACGTGTTCGGAGAGCCAGGACCAGACGAGTTTCATGGGATCCTCCGTTCATCTTGTGGCCGACCCCTCCCGGCCGCACTTCGTGCGGCCTGCCCTCCCCAGCTGTCGCTGGAGAGGGCTAACGGATTGCGGTCGAGCGTCTCATCGTCCGTCGAAGTGCCTAACCAAGCCAGGACGGGTTGAGGCGGGTCCGAATCCTGTGGTTGCGCCAAGGTTCAATTGACCGCTCTTTGGGAGCCTCTAACTCACCACCCTCGCAACAACTGGATCCTTTCTCCACCTCCGGTGGGGAAAGGTGGCAGCGCCGAAGGCGCTGACGGATAGGGGTGGGGTTAGCCGAACTGCTCCAGAAACCGCACATCGTTCCCCCAGTAATGCCGTATGTCGTCGATCCCATGCGCCATCATCTGCGCCCGCATCGGCCCCAGCCCGAAGGCGAAGCCGCTGACGACGGCCGGATCGTAGCCGCCGTTCGCGAGCACGTTCGGGTGGACCATCCCGCAGCCCAGGATCTCCAGCCAGCCGGCGTCCTTGCACAGCCGGCAGCCGGCGCCGTCGCACAGGCCGCAGCTGACGTCGACCTCGGCGGAGGGCTCGGTGAACGGGAAGTAGCTCGTGCGGAAGCGCGTCCGGCGGTTCGGGCCGTAGTAGCGGTGCACGAAGCCGTCGATCGTGCCGCGCAGGTTGGCCATCGTGATGTGCGGGCCGACGGCAAGCCCCTCGACCTGGGTGAACTGGATCTCGCTGCGCGGCGTGATCTTCTCGTTGCGGTAGACCATGCCGGGCAGGACGATGCGGATGGGATCGGGCGCGTACGCGCCCATCGCGCGGATCTGGCCGGGCGAGGTGTGCGTGCGCAGGAGGACCTGCTCGTTCGTGCCCGCGATGTAGAACGTGTCCTGCATGTCGCGCGCCGGATGGTGCGGCGGGTGGTTGAGGAGCGTGAAGTTCACGTCGTCCAGCTCGACCTCGCGGCTGAGGAAGACCTGGAAGCCCATCTCCGCGAAGATGTCCAGCATCCGGCGCAGGATGATCGTGCTCGGGTGCAGCCGCCCGCGCGGCGGCGGCGTCCCGGGCAACGTGACGTCGATCGCCTCGGCCGCCAGCGCGGAGGCCATGGCATCCGCCTGTCGCGACGACGCCGCCGCCTCGTACGCCGCCTCGAGCGTCCGGCTGGCCGCGTTCACCGCCGCCCCGAACGCGGGTCGGTCGGCCGCGTCGAGTGCGCCGACGGAGCGCAGGAGCGACGTGATCCGGCCGCCCTTGCCCAGCCACTCGCCCTTCCATGCGGTCAGCGCCGCGTCGCCCTTCGCCGCGTCAAGGGCAACTTCGGCCTCGCGTCGCAGCATCTCGATCCTCGCGATCGTCGCGATCGGCTCGCTTCCCATCGCCGTACCCTCCTTCGCGCCCCTGCTTCGCGCCACTGTTTCGCGCCACTGTTTCGCACCACCGCGCGACCCTTCGACGTTGTCGCCTCGCGACATACGCGCGCCGCGCAACAAGAAAACGTCCGCCCCATCAAGGGACGGACGTCTCGTCCGCGGTACCACCCTCGTTGGCCGCTCGCGCGGCCCCCTCTGCCCGACGGCGGCATGTCGATGTCGCCCCAAAGGCGAACCTGTGGGCGAACACGTGCCGTGATCGGCGGCCCCGCTAACGGTGGGCATCCGGGCAGGACTACGCAGGTCGACTACGACCCTTCCCCCTGCCGGCTCGGGAGTGAACTTCCGTCGGTTCCGTCCGAGAGGGGCTTGCAGTCACGGCCCCTCATCCCTGGCGGCGTTGCCGGCGTACTCTCTCCGTCATGGCCTGTTGTGGGTTCGATTGTGGCGGGATGATAGCGGGAGTGGGAGCCGCGTCAAACGAGCGGGCGATGCCCACGATGCGCCTACTCCAGTCGTCCGCCCCAGCTCCCCGTTCCCCGACACCCCAACCGCGCCCCAATGCCCCCGAAGGCCAGCCCGAGCGTCGCCGCGTCCCCGACCACGCGCGCTTCGCCCCGCCCGCCCGCGATCCCGTCCAGCGCCGCCCGGTCCACCTCGGCGCCGAGGCCGACGGCGAACACGATGGCACCGGCGGCTCGGAGCGCATCGGCGGCGGCGAAAGCGGCCTCGGGCGCGTCGGGCGACGAGCGGCCGTCCGTCAGCAGGACGACGGTTCCGCGCGCGTCCGGGCGGCGATCGGGCGAGGCCAGAACGGCGCCCGCCGACAACAGGCCGGCGCCCATGGCCGTGCCGTTTGCCAGCGGCGCGGATCGCAGCGCGTCGACGACGTCGGGGCCGACGCTGCCCAGCGGCCGGCGGACGAGGGCCGTGCGGTCGAACGTCACGAGCGCGATGCGGTCGCGACGCGCGTCGAGCCGCTCGACGAGCGCCGCAAGGGCCAGGGCCGCGGCCGCCTGCTTCGTCCCACCGCCCGTCAATCGCTCCGCCATGCTCGTCGAGGTGTCGATCACGGCGACGACGTCGTTCGGCGGGCCGGCGAGGCAGGCTTCGGAGAGGGCCAGCGGGAGGTAGAGACGGAAGGCGCGCGGGGTGACGGTGGCCGTCGGGAGGGTTGCGGGCGGGACGGGCGTCGCCGGCTGCTCGGCGACGTGGATCGGAGCGGAGACGGCGGCGGCGATCGGGCGGATCGCGTCGGTCCCGCTCCAACCGTAGGCCATGATGCCGATGCCGCCGTCGCCGGGTCCGGTCGCCACGAGCTCCGCCTCGAGATCCAGCGCATCCGGCGCGATAGGGTCGACACCGATGATGCTCCACCACGCGGTGCGCGGATCCCAGTCCGGTTGGCCTTCCGGCCGACCGTCCCGCCACGTTCGGACGACGCGCAGGTGATCCGGAACCCGCAGCGAGACCACCGTGAGCTTCAAACGGAGCCCATCGCCGTCGGGCAGTCGAAGCCGATAGGATGCGCGGAACCGCTCACCGACGATGACCGACGTCGCGTCGACGCGGAGGACGTTCGTGAGCGGCGTCGTGTCGGCCACCGGCGTCGGCGCGAGGCCGGTGCGCGCGTCGAGGGCGTCGACGTGCGGCAGTCGGAAGTTGAACTCGCCGCCGCGCCCGCGGGAGTCGACGAACGTCCCCACGGCGGTCGTGAGCACGGGCAGGTCCACGCCGGCAGCAAGCGTCCGGACACCCAGGGTGATCGTCGTGCCCTCTTTCGGAATGCCGGCCAGCTGCCACGCCAACGTGCGTCCGTCGTTCGCGGCGGGCGCAGGTTTCACGAGCGCGGGGACGAGTTCAACTGCCGGGCCGAGTGTCTCGGTGATCGCGATGCCATCGATCACGATGTTCAAGAACCGTCGCTGGAACGCTTCGATCCCGTCGATGACGCCACGGAAGGTAGCGAGGGTGAACGCATGTGCCGGCGAGGTGGCCATCGTCCCAAAGCACGAGACCGCACAGTCCGAGGTGGCGCAGACGGTGAAGAGCGCCACGCCCTGCCCCTTGATCTCATCCGCCGTCCGGATCAGCTCGTCGCAGCCGCCGCTGTTGGCGCCGTCCGCGACGACAACGATCGCCTCGTGGACCGGGCTACCCTCGCCGGCGAGATCACGCCCCCGGCGCAGGGAGTCGAGGGCGAGGCGCAGCGCACCGGCGATGTCCGAGCCTCCTGACGCGCCGACGCGCCCAACACAGCCTGAGGCTTGCGCCGCGCGGTTCGTCAGTTGGCACAGCACCTTCGAGGGCTGGTTGATCTCCACGACGCCGATCGAAGTTCCTGGATGGTCCTTGAGATCCAGGCGATCGATGAGCTCGCGCGCGTTGCGCTTGACATCCGTCGAGAGCGTGCCTGCCATCGAGCTCGAACCGTCCAGCACGAGCACGACATTCACGAGCCCAACTTCGCCGGCGCACAGCGTGGTCACCGTCGATGTCACTTCGTACGTGCTGCCGACGAGCGCCAGCCGCGCTGGACCGGCGAGACTCTGGATCGCCACGCACGACGACTTGCTCGGCAGCGGTGCCTGTGCGCGCGTCGGCAGCGCGACAACGGCGCCTGCGGCGAGGGCTGCGGCGATGGTGACGGCAAGCGCGGTTGCCAAGGCACGTCGGGATGAGACGATGATGAACATGTTCGACCTCCAGCTGGCGTTGGGTGCGACGGATGTGCGAGCGGTCCGGCCGCGGCCGGTTGACGATGGGTACCGCTCCCCCGACCGCCGGTTCCATCGCCCACCGCCGATCAGTCGCCCAGCGCGCCCCGCAGCTGGAAGTCGATCCCGTCCGCCGGCCGCAGGCGCGCCACCGGCACTTGGTCGACGGCCACGATGTCGCCGTCCCCGCCCCACCATGCCAGCGCCGGCGCCGCTGCGCGCCAGTCCCCGGCCGCGGCGACGAGCCAGCCGCCCTCGTCCACCGCCAGCCGATACCGCCCCTCGCCGTCGGCGAGCGTGGCCGCGACGAACGCCCGATACCCGCCGCGGTCGACGTCCGGCGCGGCGGCCACGACGAGCGCGCCGGGCACGGGCGCGCCGGCGGCGTCGACGACGCGGCCCGAGATCCGTCCGGGCGGCGCGGCCGCGAGCCGGAAGTCGAGGCCGACCGCGTCGCCGGCCGCAACGCGCAGCGGCGCCCCGTCGATCGGCGACGCCGCCGCACCGTTCCAGGCGGTCACGTACGCCGCGCCCTCGGCCGCGATCGACCACGTGCCCGGCGAGAGCGTCAGGGCATACGTCCCGTCCGCCCCGCTCGTCGTCTCGACCGCACCGACACCGTCGGCAACCGGCCGCGCGATGACGCGCACCTCGGCGCGGGCGAGGCCGTCCGGGCCGGCCACGCCGCCGGTGACGACGGCGACGAGCGTCGCGGGCGTCGGATCGGGCGCGGCGGCGGTCGGATCGGGCGGTGGCGGGGACGGTGCGGTGGGCACGCTGTTCGGCGTGGCCGCGACGACGGGCGGATCGACGGGCGCGCCGCGGTCGGGCGGTTGCGGGGGCGAGGACGGCGGCTGGGCGGCGGCGGCGCTTGGGAGAGCGGCGGCATCGCTCGGCAGGGTGGACAGCGGCGCTGGCGCAGACGACGGACTGCCCGGCGTCGACGCGGCCACGGGACGGGCCGGACGCCCATCGACTCGCGTGATCACCGGGCGCTCCGCGACGGAGGCGGACGCCGCCAGCCGGCGTACCGGCGTCGGCGCTCGGAGCGCCAGCGTCGGCCCGGCGCGGTCCTCGGCGGAGGCTGAGGCGGGCGCGGCGGACCGAAGGGGGGTCGGCGGCGGCACGGTGCCCGTCCGGCGGACGGTCGCACCGATGGCCAAGGCGACGGCGGCGGCGACGGCGAGCCAGGCGCGGGCGGACCGCACCAGGGGCACCGGCACCAGGGGTGCGGCCACGGCGGCCCGGCGCTCGCCGGGCGCGCGCCAGGCCGGCAGGGGCGCCGAGGCGAACGAGCCGTACGCGGCCGCGGCATCGCCGGCGGATCGCCAGTCGGCCGCCGCGCGGGCGCAGTCCGCGCAGTCGGCGATGTGCGCGTCGACACGGCAGCGGGCGGCATCGTCGAGCGTGCCGGCGGCCCATTCCATCAGGAGCAGCTTCACGTCAGCGCACTTCGCCCACATCGCCCACCTCACCTTCGACCGACCCTGGTGCATCCGTTTGGCGCTTTCCGTCGCGGCGCTCACCAAGTTGGCGCTCACCGAGCCGCGCCCGCAGACTGGCCTTGCCGCGGCTCATCCGGCTCTTCACCGTGCCGCCCGGTGCGCCGACAACCTGAGCGATCTCGTCGACGCTCAACCCGTGATAGAAGTAGAGGACGAGCGCCGTCCGCTGGTCCTCCGGCAGCGCCGCCACCGCCGCGGCCAGCTCGACGCGCGCGTCGGGTTCGATGCCGTGCGGCTCGGCCGCCGCGTGCATGAACGAGCGAGCCCCGGACGCCGCCACCGCTGCCGATCCGATCCACGCCCCCAGCCGTTCGCGCTTCAGCCGCCGCAGCGCGTTGCAGGCCTTGTTGTGCGCGATCGACAGCAGCCACGTCCGCACCGCGCTCGCCCCGCGAAACGTCCCGGCCGCGCGCCACGCCGCCAGCATGACGTCGTGCAGCAGGTCCTCGGACAACGCGCGGTCGGCCGTGCGGCTGATCAGGAAGGCCAGCACGGCCGGTCCGTGCCGCTCGTACACCTGCCGGTGGGCATCCGCGTCGCCCTGCGCAACGCGCACGAGCAACTCGCGGTCGATCCGTTCACGGGCGACTCGCTCGCGCTCGACGTCGCCGTCAAGCGCACCCGGACGCGCCGCATCCGCGTCGACCGGGCACTGCCCTGCGGTGCTCGGCCCGTCGATGGGTGAGGCAATGGGCGAGGCAATGGGTGCGACGAATCGTCCGGACACGACCATGCGGATCCTCGGGTCGCGACGGTGGCTGGCAATGGGTCTCCGGACAACGTCCGCCGGTTCCACGAAATCAGGATACCCGATCGCGTTCCTGCCGTGCGTGCAACGCGTGATCCTCCCCCAACCCTCACTGCACCCGCATCGCCACCGGCAGATACAGCCGCGTCTCCGGCCCAGGCCGTTCGGTCGTGCCCGACGGTTCCGGCGACGGTGTCGAGGCGGCGGCATGCCGCTCGTACAACTGCCGATGCGCCTCCACGTCGCCGGAGGCGATGCGGCGCAGCAGCGCCACTTCGGCCGCCGCGTCCGCATCGATGGGCGCTGCTTGGGCGAACCTCAACGTCCCGGGCACGACCATGCAGTCCTCTCGGGCGGGTGGTGGCGTTGGCAACAGACTGGGTGCCGCGCGCGCAGCGAAAGGTTTCGCGCTCCGGCCATCCTCCTATAATGGCGCATCGGATCCTCGTGCGCCGTTTCCCGGTGCTACGTTCGTTCGATCGTGCGGCGGACGCTCCGTCGCCCCAACCCGCCCGCTCTGGAGCCAACCTGATGTCCGATCCCAAGCCCGCCCCCGTGACGACGACGATCGCCGCCGCCGGAGCGCACGTCGGAGTGGACGTGCGCGTTCAGGGCTGGGTGAACAATCGCACGGACAAGGGCAAGCTTCAGTTCATCTCGCTGCGCGACGGCACGGGCACGATGCAGTGCGTCGCGTTCGAAAAGGACGTATCAGCGGAGGCGTTCGAAGCCATCCGGTCGCTCACCCAGGAGTCCGCGGTCGTCCTGACCGGCGCGCTGCGGGCCGACGCGCGAGCGCCGGGCGGGATCGAGCTCGGCATCGCGGCGATCGAGGTCGTGTCGCTGGCCGAGCCGGACTACCCGATCCAGCCCAAGGAGCACGGCACCGGCTTCCTGATGGACCAGCGCCACCTCTGGATCCGCTCGCCGCGCCAGGTGGCGATCCTGCGGATCCGCGCCACGATCATCCGTGCGATCCGAGGCTGGCTCGACGGCGAGGGCTTCGTCGGCGTCGATACGCCGATCCTGACGCCGTCCGCGTGCGAGGGGACGAGCACGTTGTTCGCCACGGACTACTTCGGCAAGCCGGCCTTCCTGGCGCAGAGCGGCCAGCTCTACAACGAGGCGAACGCCGCAGCGCTCGGCAAGGTCTACTGCTTTGGGCCGACCTTTCGCGCCGAGAAGAGCAAGACACGCCGTCACCTGACCGAGTTCTGGATGGTCGAGCCCGAGATCGCGTTCGCCGACCTCGAGGACATCATGGACATCGAGGAGCGGTTCGTCAGCCACATCGTCCAGACGGTGTTGGCGGAGCACCGCTCGCTGCTGACGGACGTCCTCGAGCGCGACGTGAGCGCCCTCGAGCGGATCGTCGCGCCGTTCCCGCGGCTGAGCTACGACGACGCCGTCGCCAAGCTGCAGGCCGGGCCGTTTCCGGACTTCCCGTGGGGCGAGGACTTCGGCGCGCCGCACGAAACGTTCCTGGCAGAACAGTCCGATCGACCGCTCTTCGTCTATCACTACCCGACCGCGGTCAAGGCGTTCTACATGGAGACCGTCGCCGACCGGCCCGAGGTCTGCCGCTCCGTCGACCTGCTGGCCCCCGAGGGCTACGGCGAGATCATCGGTGGCGGCCAGCGCACGACGAGCGTCGATCTGCTCGAGCAGCGGATCGTCGAGCACGGGTTGAACCGCGACGACTACCTGTGGTACCTGGACCTCCGGCGCTACGGCAGCGTGCCGCACAGCGGTTTCGGGCTCGGAGTGGAGCGGACGGTGGCCTGGATCTGCAACCTGGGCCACGTGCGCGAGACCACGGCCTTCCCGCGCATGCTCGACACGATCTACCCCTGATCACCGGGAGCCGGCCATAACATCGTGACCGGACAATGCGTTCACCAGTTGACGGCGCCGTCGCCGTCATCAGCAGAGGAGCACATCATGCGCGATCCCCTCATCCCAACCCCCGGCAGGCGCCCCGCCAGGCGCGCCGCCCGCGTGGGCGGCCTTGCGTCGATCGTCGGCCTGGCGCTGGCCGCCGCGGCGCCCGCCCTCGCATCACCGACCGCCCAGCTGCCCGTCGGCGGCCGTCCGATCTCCCCGGCCGTCGCCTTCGCGCCGAACAGCTACACCAACCTGCTCGTCTGGGCCGAGGATACCGGTGCGGGCACCGGGCTTGACCTGTTCGGCCTGCGCCTCAGCGCGTCCGGCCTGCCGACCGGGCGGATCGTGCCCGTGCTCGTGGCCCCCGGCAACCAGAGTGATCCTGCCCTCATCTTCAGCCCGCGCGTGAACGAGTACTTCCTCGTCTTCACGGACGACAGCGGCTCGCTCGGCGGCGTGCCCGGCAGCAACCCGACCTCGGGCCTGCCGATCCCGGGCCAGACGCCCGTCGCGCCGCCGCCTCCTCTTCCGACCCCCGTACCGCTCGCCCGCCTGACCCTCGGACCGATCGGCGACGTCGCTGCGCCGCTGCCGCCGGCCGCCGCCGGCCTCGCGTCGGCCGGGATCCTCGGGCGGGTGGGTGACGGCACGGACGCCACGGTGGGTTCGATCGTTGCCGGTGACGATGCGGGGGCGCGCGGCCTTTCGCCCCTGCAGGGTCCATCGCCGACGTTCCCGCCGCCGGGCACCCCGGCGCCGGGCGGCCCCGGCGGCACACCGATCCCGCCGACGACGCCGGGCTCGCGGGACATCTACGGCACGTTCCTCAGCACGTACGGTACCCGCACCAGCGTCGTCTTCCCGCTCGTCACGTCGCCGGCGGACGAGACCTTCCCGGACATCACGTTCCGCCTGACGCCGGCCTCGGACCGCTACGTCCTGGTCTGGCGCAAGGTCACCGGACTCGACGTCGCGCTCGCGTCCGTTGAGCTCGAAGGCGTCGGTCGCTACTTTTATGTGAAGTACGAGCGCGTCGTCGTCGCCGGTACGGACATCGGCCGCCCGTCCGTCGCGGCCGAGCCGAACGCCGGCGAGTACATGGTCGTGTGGTCCGAGACGCCCAAGGACCAGCCGGAGCGGGACATCTTCGGCCGGCGGATGAACAACAACGCCGTGCCGTACAAGCCCGTCGTCAAGATCGCCTCCGGGCCGTCCGACCAGGTCTACCCGACGATCAGCTCGCTCGGCCCATACGGCGGCTACCTCGCAGCCTGGGAGGAGCGCACGGGCGCCGAGTCGCCGGACGTCAAGATCCGGCGCTTGAACATCAACGGCATCCCGTACGGCTACCAGTCGGCCGTTGCCGGCGGACCGGCGTTCAGCTTCGCGCCGGACCTCGCCTCGACGGACAGCGTCGGGACCGTCATCGTCTGGCTGGACCGCAACGCGGCCGGCGACCACAGCATCCTGTCCGCCCAGCTGAACCGCGACGGTCGCCGGATCGGCCCGGACCGCCTCGTCGTCCGCGGCGGCGCCGGCCCCGGCGCCGTGACGCCCGTCGTCCCGGGCCCGGGCTTCCCGACCCCGCCCGCTCCGCCGCCGCCGTTGCCGTAGGCGATCCCGCAGGCGGTGGCGCGTCGTGATTCCAAGCGACGACGTCCGCTCGCCTGTCCAGTGCCTCGATTGACGACCGCCCGCCGGCATCCCCGGCGGGCGGTTTCGCGTCCGACGCCGACCCTCGCCAGGCCGGTCGTCTGTAAATTCTACTTGACATCATGTCAAGCTTCCATTACATTTGCCGCCTCGATCCGCTACGCCCGCAGGAGCACAAGATGTCCTCCTCTTCCGACCTCATTCGCGCCAAGCAGCGCCTGTTCGGCTGCGAGCTCTCACCCAACGACAACCGCAATCTCCAGCGCTTCAACGTCTGGTGCCTCGTCTGGGCGATCGCGTTCGTGGCCGCCACACTGGCCTTCGCGCGCGGCGGCGTGGCGCCGTTCTCGCCGGCGGCTTGGTTGCTCGTCGTTGTGCCGACGGTGGCGGCAGTGCAGACGTTGCGCGCCTACCACCACTTTCTGCGCGAAGCGGACGAGCTCCAGCGCAAGATCCACCTCGAGGCGCTGGCGCTCGGCTTCGGGGTCGGCATCCTGTTCATGATGAGCGCCCGCCTGCTGTCGCGCGCCGGACTGCCCGAGCTCGATGTCAACGACGGCATCGTGGTCATGGCGCTGACCTTCGCGTTCGGCATCTGGCGTGCCTCGCGCCGCTACGCCTGAGGCGCCCCGTGGACAACCGTCTCCGCGTCCTCCGCGCCGAGCGCAGCTGGTCGCAAGCCGAGCTCGCCGAACGCTTGGCCGTCAGCCGCCAAACCGTGAACGCGATCGAGACCGGCAAGTACGATCCGAGCCTGCCGCTGGCCTTCAGAATCGCGGCGCTGTTCGGCCTCGCGATCGAAGCGATCTTCACGCCGGACGGCGCGACACCCCCTGGGCCAGCCGCTCCCTGAGACGCGCGCTGATCGTGTCCATGGCCGTCACGACGAGGATGATGCCGAGGAGCGCCACGGACGCCTTCCGCCACTGCGTGGTGTTCATCCACTGGCTGAGGTGGTAGCCGATCCCGCCGCCGCCCACCAAGCCGACGATCGTCGAGAGCCGGACGTTGATGTCCCAGTGGTAGAAGCCGAACGCAAGCCACGACGGCACCACCTGCGGCACGACGGCGTAGCGCAGCACCTGCAGCCGGTTCGCGCCGGCCCCGCGCAGCGCCTCGACCGGACCGGCGTCGATGTCCTCGAGCGCCTCGCTGAACAGCTTGCCGAGGTTCGCCAGCGTCACGCCGATCAGCGCCAACACGCCCGGGAACGGCTTGCCGAGGCCCACCCACGTCGCGAAGACCTGGACCAGCAGCGCCGGTTCGATGGCCCGCACGGTGCTCAGGAACAGGCGGGCGGCGCCGTACACCGCGCGCCCGACAACGGTTGTCCCCATGATGTTCCGCGCTGCCAGAAACGCGAGCGGGATCGCCAGCAGCGCACCGAATGTCGTCGCCATGAGCGCCATGAGGATCGTGAGGACGATCTTCGAGAGCGTGATCCGCAAGGGCTGGCTGAGGCGCAGCGGACCGGCAGGCACGGTCACGGTCGCCTCGATCTGCGTCGGCCGGCCGGGCGCCGCGGCCGCGCGATCTTCGACGATCTGGCGGACTTCGATCACGGTCCCGACGTCCCCGCTCCCCTGACCGGCGCTCGTCGGTCCGACGGCGTCGAGGCGGCCGCTGCCGTCGGCGAAGAGCCAGCGCAGCCGCACCGCCGCACCGGGCGGCAGTCCGGACAGGACGACGCCGACGCCGTCGCCGGTATTCGCACAGCCGCGGTCGAGCGCGAGCGTCCCGGCACCGATCGGCACGGCTTCCCGTCCGGTCGTCTCGTCGAAGCCGGCCGGACAAGGCACGATGAGATCCGCCGAGGCGACGGTCTCGTCCGCCCCGCGCTCGACGAGCTCGGGCCGCGCCAGCTGGCGGACAATCGTCGCCACGCGATCCGGAACGGGCCAGAACTTCGCGAGGTCCACCTCGGCCGTCCGCCACGACCACACCGCCATGGCCGCGACGGCGAAGTAGATGACCGGGCGCGTCCACCGTGGCCCGAGCGGGCGACCGTCGGCGATCCGCTCGCGCACGGCGCCGCTCACGAAGTCCAGGGGCACGATGAGCAGCGCGATGACGAACAGCGCCGTGCCGGCCTGCGGCAGCAGATCCGGCTTGCGGATCCACTGGCTCAGGAGCATGCCGATGCCGCCGCCGCCGACGAGGCCGATGACGGTGCCGAGCCGGAGGTTGATGTCCATCCGGTAGACGACGTACCCGACGGCCGGCGGGACGATCTGCGGCAGGACGCCGTGGCGCGCCACCTGCAGCCATGTCGCACCCGCGGCGCGGATCGCCTCGACCGGACCGGGATCGATCCCTTCGATCGTCTCGCTGAACAGCTTGCCGAGCGCCGCCACGCCGTGGACGACGAGCGCGCACAGCCCGGCAAACGGCCCGAGATCCACCCAGACGACGAAGACGATGGCCATGATCAACGGCTCGACGGCACGCACGACGTTCATACCGCCGCGCACGAGCCGGTACACACCGCGCGTCCACCACCGCCCGCCCATCAGGTTCCGTGCGCCGAGGAAGGCGAGGGGCAGCGCGAACAGGGCGGCCAGCAGCGTCGCGAGGAAGCTGAGCGCGACCGTCACACCCAGAAACGAGAGAACGGTGCTGAGCGTCTGCGACGGACCCCACCGACCCGTCGGCAGCTCGACGAGCGCGCGCACGGCCTGGTTCTGCGGCACATTGGGGCTGCGCTCGCGGATCCGCTGCGGCACGGAGTCCGGCGGCGCCGTCACGGTGGCCTCGAAGACGCCGCCCGGGTCGGTCCGCGCCGCGCCGGCCGCGCTCTCGCCGCCGACGGACGAGATCCAAAGGACCCGTACGGCGGCGTCCGGCGGGAACCCCGAGCCGCGGACCGTGACGCGGCCGCCGAGGGCAACGCACGGCGGGTCGGCCACGATGACGGGCGCAGCGGGGGCGCTCGGCAACGGGGCTGCCGAGCGCGGCTCATCCGGGCCGCACGGCGTGTGGACCCGCGCCTGGGCCGAGCCGGTCGTCAGGACCGGCGCGATGAGATCGGGCGACGCGAGCCCGGCGAAGAGCGGCCGGACGTACGTCCAGCGCGCCGCGAACTCGCCGACGTTCGGCTCCGTCGCGCGCAGGCCCACCGCGTAGATCGGCACCGCGGCGAGCAGTCCAAGTCGCCACGGGCCGGGCTCGGCACCGCGCGCGCACGCCGCCGCATCGAGCGCCTGTGCGATCCAAAACGGGGCCGCGGCAAGCGCCAGCCAGGCACGTGCCGACGCGGGGACGCCCGGCTCGAGCGCGTACCAGACGGCGACGACGGCAACGGCGACGGCCGCGGCGGACACGATCCGGCCGCGTGCCCGCGCGCCGGTCAGCGCGTGGCCGAGGCCGGGCAGCAGCAGGCCGGCACCGAGCGCGAGCGCAGGCGAACCGCGACGCCGGCCGTCCTTCATCACCACGTCAGCGGATCTCGACCTCGACAGCGTCTTCGCCGTAGATCGCCTTGAAGCGCGCCTCGTCGATGTCGCGCGGCAGGCCATCGAACATCAGACGTCCGTCCTTGAGGGCGATGATCCGCGTGCCGTACTCGCGCGCCAGGCTGAGGAAGTGCAGGCTGCACAGGACGGTCACGCCGCGCTCCGTGTTGAGGGTGCGCAGATAGTCGAGGACGGTATGACTCGTCGCCGGGTCGAGGCTGGCCACGGGTTCGTCGGCCAGGATGAGCTTGGGATTCTGCATGAGAGCGCGGGCGATGCCGACGCGCTGCTGCTGTCCGCCGGACAGCGCATCGGCGCGGCTGTCCGCCTTGGCGGCAATGCCGACGAGCTCGAGGTTCGCCAGCGCCGTCGCGCGGTCGGCGGCGCTCCAGATTCCGAGCACGCTCGGCAACGTGGCGACCGAGCCGAGTCGGCCGGTAAGGACGTTCGTCAGCACCGAGCTGCGCTTCACGAGGTTGAACTGCTGGAAGATCATCCCGATGTCGCGCCGGATCGCCCGCAGCGCACCGGGTTTTGCGGCCGTGACATCCACGCCGTCGAGGACGACCTGGCCGCTCGAAGGCTCGATGAGGCGGTTGATGCAGCGCAGGAGCGTGCTCTTGCCCGAACCCGAGAGGCCGATGATGACGACGAACTCGCCGGGCGCGACGCTGAACGTGACGTCGTCCAACCCCTTCGTGCCGTCCGGGTAGACCTTGGAGAGATGTCGGATGTCGAGCATGGGGTCTCCTGACGCCTCGACGCGCCCCGTCACCCGGCCGATCGACCGGGTGGCGGGGCGCGTCGTGCCGCCCTGTACCGGATCCGAACGCTTATTCCTCGGCCAGCTCGGCGACATCGACGCCGGCCAGGTCCAGCGTGCTCCGGAAGGCATCGTAGAACGTATCCGTCGTCGGCTGGAACTTCTCGATGCCGTACGTGTCCGTCAGCGCCTTCGCGCCTGCCTCGGTCGCCGAGATCGACAGCAACCCTTCCGCCAGCTTCTTGGCGATATCCTCCGGGACGCCGGCGATGACGCTGACGTTGTCGTTCGGAATGTCGTCCGATGTGGCGATGACGAGGACCTTGTCCATGACGTCGGGATAGGTTTCCTTGGCGCCGTCGCGCGCGTCATCGAACACGGCGCCGGCCACGCAGTCCTTGCCGGCATACACGGCCGCCACGACGGCGTCGTGCGAGCCCGAGTCGACGACGGTCACATCGCTCTCGGCCACGCCGATCGCCTTCAGCATGACGCTCGGCACGATCCAGCCCGAGGTCGAGAGCGCGTCGGCGCGGCAGAAAGTCTTGCCCTTCACATCCGCCAGGGTGGCGATTCCGGCGTCGGCGTTGGCCACGACGAGGCTGGCATAGCTCGTCGACCCGAAGCGCTCCGCCACGAGGAGCGGCCTGGTGTCGAACTTCTCGTGCGCCAGCAGGTAGTTGAATGTGTTCAGCCACCCGACATGGGCATTGCCCGCCCCCATCGCCTCGATGGCGGCGGCGTAGCTCGTCGCGACGTTGCTCTTGATCACGAGCCCGGTCGCGTCCTGCAACAGCCTGTTGATCGCCTCGGAGCCGGTCATGACGGTTTCCTGCTCGCCGGATGGGACGAACGTCATGACGATGGGGTTGTCGGCGGTGCCGAGCGTGGCCATGTCGCCGCCGGCGGGCGCGGCGTCGTCGACGACGGCCGTCGGGCCCGACGACCCGGCGTCGGATGTCGGCTCGCCGCCGGTCTCGGGGGCATTGGCGGTGCGGGCGCAGCCGGTGACGGCCACGGCCAGCAGCAGCGCAAGGGTGGTCCGGCGCGCGATTGCCGCGCTCCTGAGCAACACGGACATGGTGCGTCTTCTCCTCGTGAGCCGGATGATGACTGCCGGTCAGGGGCGACAGGACACGGGCGGTCGAGCTTGGGCCACCGCAAAGGGGCGACCGGCAACCGGCGCGGCGGAGCATACTTGAGTTGCGGAGGGGGGACAAGGCGTTGCAGGGCTCTTAACATTTCGATCCGCCACCGCGAGCAGGCTCCGTCGGCCGGCGCTACAATTCGCCTGAACGCGCGATCCCGACATTTCCGGGACGGGCGGGCTCCGTGCCCACCCCTCATCCATGAACACCTGTTACGGAGACCCGATGTCCAGCACGCCCGACGAGTCCGCCGGTTTCGGCACCCGCGCCATCCACGCCGGCCAAGCCCCCGACCCGACCACCGGCGCGGTCACCGTGCCGATCTACCAGACGAGCACGTTCGTCCAGCGCGGCGTCGGCGAACATCAGGGATATGAGTACGCACGCACCGGCAACCCGACGCGCACGGCGTATGAGACGTGCATCGCGTCGCTCGAGGGCGGCGCGTGGGGCCTCGCCTTTGCCAGCGGGATGGCGGCGATCGACACGATTCTCAAGCTCTTGTCGGCCGGCGACCACGTCGTCGTCGCCGACGACGTCTACGGCGGCACGTTCCGTCTGTTCGACAAGGTCCTGTCCCGGTTCGGGATCGCGTTCTCGTTCGTCGATCTGACGGACCCGGCGGCATTCGAGGCCGCGCTGCGGCCGACGACGCGGATCGTCTGGATCGAGACGCCGACGAACCCGATGCTGAAGATCGTCGACATCGCGGCCGTGTCCGCGCGGGCGAAAGCAGCGGGTGCGTGGGTCGTCGTCGACAACACGTTCGCTTCGCCCTACCTCCAGCAGCCGCTCGCGCTCGGCGCCGACCTCGTCATGCACTCCGCCACCAAGTATCTCGGCGGACACAGCGACGTCGTTGGCGGCATCGTCGTCGGCAACGACGGCGACATCGAGGCGCGGCTGCGCTTCCTGCAGAACGCCGCCGGCGCCGTGCCCGGGCCGTTCGACTGCTGGCTCGTCCTGCGCGGCTTGAAGACGCTCGCGCTGCGGATGCGCCACCACTGCGTGAACGCCCAGGCCATCGCCGAATGGCTCGAGGATCAGCCGGCCGTGGCGCACGTGATCTACCCAGGGCTGCCGGGCGACGCCGGCCACGCCGTCGCCGCGCGCCAGATGCGCCACGGCTTCGGGGGCATGATCTCGTTCACCCTTCGTCCCGGCGGCCGCAGCGCGCGGGATGTCGTGGCCCGGACGCGCTACTTCAAGCTGGCCGAGAGCCTGGGCGGCGTCGAGAGTCTGATCGAGCTGCCGAGCGCGATGACGCACCTCTCGACGGCCGACAGCGACATCGCCGTACCCGTCGACCTCATCCGGATCTCGGTCGGCATCGAGGACGTGGCCGACCTGATGGCCGACCTCGATCAAGCGCTGTCATGAGCACCGTCACGCCGTACGGTGCGGCGGACAAGCACGAGGCCGTCCAGACGATGTTCGGTCGGATCGCCGGCCGGTACGACCTGATGAACCGGTTGATGACGGGCGGCCTGGACGGTGCGTGGCGGCGCACCACCGTCGCGGCGGCCGCCTTGCCGCCGGGCGGCGACGCGCTGGACGTCGGCACCGGGACGGGCGATTTGGCGATCGAGTGGGCGCGCAGTGATCCGACGGCGCGTGTCGTCGGCATCGACTACACCGGCCCGATGCTGGCGCTCGCCCCGGCCAAGGCGGACCGGGCGCAGCTGGCCGAGCGAACGACGTTCGCGCGCGCGGACGGGCACCGCCTGCCGTTCGCCGATGCGTCGTTCGACGCCGTCGCGAGCGCGTTCGTGCTCCGGAACTTCAGTGACCTGGTCGCGGCGTACGCCGAGATGGCCCGCGTCGTCCGCCCCGGCGGCCGCGTCGTGGCGCTCGAGATCTGCCCGCCGCGCAGCGCGTTCTGGCGCCTCGCGTTCGGCCTCTACTTCAACCGCGTCGTCCCGATCATCGGCCGGCTCGTCTCCGGCGACGGCGGCGCCTACCGCTACCTCCCGGCATCGGCCGCGGCGTTCCCGACACCCGACGGGATCGCGGGGATCATGCGCGCCGCCGGCCTGACGCCGCTGCCAGCGCGCGTCCTGATGGCCGGCGCGCTGGCGGTGCATGTCGGTACGAAGTCGGGGGGCTAAACCACGCCCCGAATTCGCGCCGTGACGTAGGCCCCGTAGCCGACGGCGGCCAGTGCGTCCGGCGGCGCGACGGGCTCCTCGCCGACCCGCAGGTACAGGTAGTGGACGATGTCGCGGGCGATCGCGGCCAACGGCACGGCGGCCAGCAGGCCGAGCGGCCCCATCACGGCTTGACCGAGGACGAGGACGAAGATGATCGCCCCCGGGTTCAGCGCCACGCTCTTACCCTGGACACGCGGTGAAATGAACATGTTGTCGATCTGCTGGACGACGACGAAGCCCAGGACCGTCTTGCCGGCCAGCGCCGGTCCGGCCGAGATGAGCGCGACAAGCGTCGCGATCCCGGCGCCGACGATCGTGCCGATGAACGGCACGACGGCCAGAACGCCGGCCAGCACGCCGAGCGTGACGGCGTACGGCACCTTCAGCACCACGAGCAGCAACGTGAACAGCGTCCCGAGGACGAACGCGATGATCACCTGACCGCGAATGTAGCCCGAGAGCACGCGGTCACAGATGATCCGCACCGCTTCGACATCGGGCCGGAGGTCGTGCGGGATCAGGCCCATCATGGCGGACATGAAACGACCCGTGTCGTTGAGGATGTAGAACAGCCAGAACGGGATGACGAGCATCGCCAGCGCAAACCCGAGCGTGCGCGTGACGGCGCCGAACGTCGACTGAAGCGCCTGCTGCACCACCCCCCACACCCGCAGCGCAGCCTCGGTCAGCCGCTCCCGCGTCGCAAACGACAGGATCTCGGCCTGCACCTCGGCCGGAATGTAGTGCTCGTACGTCGCCACCTGGGCGGCAACGAAGCGCTCGGCATCGTCGACGATCGTGTCCGAGTTCGCCGCCAGCGCGCCGGCCTCGCGCAGCAGCGGTGCCGTGACCAGACGGATGCCGACGAACAGCGCCGCGCCGACGACGGCGTAGGTGACGAGGATCGCCAACGGGCGCACCATCCCGTCCAGGCGCGGGATCCGCGCTGCCAACGGCCGCAGCGTTCGGTCGATGCGGTTGACCAGAGGCGCCACGAAGTACGCGAACGAGAGGCCGAGCACGAACGGCACAACCGCGCCGCCGGCGCGCGCGATGAGCACGACGACGCAGCCGAGCGCCACGACGAACAGCACGAGCCGCCATTTGATCTGGCTCAGCGTTTCGGCCACCATGTGATCCTCCCCCGATGCCCTGGTACCCCACCACTGCAGAGTCATGGGGGTTCCCCACTCTGGCGGCCACCACGAGCCCGTTCAGTGGTGAGGTACTGGTTCGTTCGACGGTGCGGATTATCCTGCGTCCGCGCGCGTCCGTCACGTTCCCGCGCCCCCGGGCGTATGGGTTGCCGGATTGCCGCCCGAGGGGGCGCCTCGCGGCAACGGACATCGTGCGCAACGGCACGACCAAAGGAGTGCGTCGACATGAACCTCCGTTCCTTCTTCGTTCCGTCGCTCGTCCGCCGCGCGGGGCCCGGACGCCTCTCGGCGTTCACGGCGCTTGCCGCCGCGGCCACCATCGCAGCATCCGGCGGCGCAGCGCAAGCGCAGCGCGGCCCGATCACCGGTACGTACCCGAATGCCGGCGACCAGAGCGTGTGGGCGGGAACGTCGCTGAGCATCTCGTTCGACCGGGCGATGGACCCGGCGAGCGTTGCGGCGTCGTTCGCGCTCCAGCCTGCCGTCGCGGGCCGCATGCGCGCCTTCGACGACAAGCAGCAATCGTTTGCGTTCGAGCCCACCGAGCCGCTGCCGGCGCTCACCAAACACACCGCGACGCTGGCTGCCGGGCTCAAGGACGCGCGCGGCAACGACGTCCTCCCAAGCCCGTACGCATGGTCGTTCACGACGGCCGCCGACGGCGGGCAGTCGATGAGCTTCGGCTGGAGCTCGCTGCCGCTGCAGTTCCTCTCTCCGGGCGGCGCACGCCGGATCGCCGTTCAACCGGGATACCCGCGGATCACGCTGGACGCCAAGCTGTTCGCGCTGGATGAGGCCGGCCTCATCGCGCGCCTTTCGGCCGTCGAGCTCGCGCGCACGACGGGCAAGGAGCAGTCGATCCCGACCGCCGGACTCCCCGTGGTCGCCGAGTGGCAGAGCCACGTCGACACGAACGACGCCGCGCACGCCCTCGTGCTGCCGGCCGCCATCGGCACGGGGGCCTACGTCATCGACGCCGGCGCGCCGCGGATCGGTCGCAGTCAGGGCCTCCTCATCGTCACCGACCACGGCCTCGTCGCCAAGCGCGGCTTGGACGGCTTGACCGCCTGGCTCACCACGGTGCCCGCCGGCTCGCCGACGGGCGGTGCGGCGCTCTCGATCTACGACGCCGCCGGCCAGCGCATCGGCGACGGCACGACGAACGCGGACGGCGTCGGCACGTTCGGCGCCGATCACCCGGCCGCCTACATCGTCGGTCGCGTCGGCGGCGCATTCACGGTGGTCGGGTTGTCCGGCACGTGGCAGAGCGGCGGCTTCTGGTGGGGCTGGCGCGACTTCGCCGGGCCTGTCGGCGCCGGAGCGCCCGGCCTTGCCCGCCAGGCGGCGCACATCCATACGGATCGCCCGATCTACCGACCGGGCCACACCGTCCATTGGAAGGCGTCCGTGCGCGCGATCGCGCTCGAGGGGTACCGCGTCCTCGACGCCACGACGCCCGTCACGGTGACGATCCGCGACGCGAACCGCAACCAGGTCAGCCGCACGCAGCATGCCAGCGACGCGTACGGCAGCTTGTACGGCGCGTTGACGCTGGACAGCGACGCGTCGCGCGGCAACTGGGGCCTCGAGGTCGCAACCGCCGAGCAGACGTTCTACGGCTCGTTCAAGGTCGAGGATTACGTCAAGCCGGACTACGAGGTGACGATCACGACGGATCGGCCGTGGTACGTCAAGGGCGACACGGCCCACGTGACCGTGGCCGCGCGCTACTACTTCGGCCAGCCGGCCGCCGGCGCCGAGGTCGTGCTCCGCACGTATTACGGCTGGGGCTGGCGTGGATCGGACCAGATGCCGCTCAAGGAGTACAAGGCCGTCCTCGACGCCGAGGGCAAGGCGGTAACGACGATCGCGCTGCCGGCCGACGCCGCCAACCAGCTGATCGCGTTCGAGGCCGAGGTGACGGACGCCAGCCGACGGCCCGTCGTGGCCGAGTCCAGTGCGATGGTCTATCCGGCGCGCTTCGAGTTGACGCTCGAGAACGAGCGCTACGGCCTCAAGGTCGGCGAGACGCTGGCGATGACGCTGCGCGCCCGCGATCACGACGGGGCGCCGGTGGCAGGCGTGAAGGCGACCGTTGCGCTCAAGCAGTGGGACGGCAACGGTCAGGTCGTCCGCCGGACCGTCACCGTCACGACGGGCGCCGACGGCACGGCGCCGGTGCGCATCGAGGATCTGAAGGAGGGCTGGTACGAGCTGCAAGCGGATGCCACCGACGGCGCGGGCAACGCCGTGCAGGGCTACGGCTGGGCATGGTTCTACGACGCCTTCCGCCCGTGGTACTGGTGGGGTGAGTCCGTCGAGCTGCGCCTCGACCGCGACAGCTACCGGCCGGGCGAAACGGCCCAGCTGCTCATCAAGTCGCCCGTCACGACGACCGCGCTCGTGACGATCGAGCGGGATGCCGTCCACACGTCCATGGTCGTGCCGGTGAGCGGCGCGACGACGGTCGCCATCCCGGTCACGGCCGAGTTCGCGCCGAACGCGTACGTCACGGTCTCGCTCTGGAAGAAGAACGACGTGCGCACGGGCTACAACCGGGCCGAGGGCCAGCTGCTCACGTCGTCCGTCGCGCTCGTCGTGCCGGCCGAGGACAAGCGGCTCAAGGTCGAGGTCGTGCCGGACAGCGCACTGCACGCGCCGGGCGACGAGGGCCGATTCACGCTGCGCGTCACGGACGCCGCCGGCACGCCCGTCCAGGCCCAGCTCTCGTTCGCCCTGGTGGACAAGGCGGTCCTCGCGCTGGCCAAGGACACGTCCGGCAGTCTCTTCGACACGTTCTGGAAGGACTGGACACAGACCGTCGGGACATTCGACAGCCTGCGGCCGACGCAGGGCTACGGGTTCCCGGAGGCGGATGCCGGCGGGCCGGGGCGAGGCGGCAACCCGCCGCCGGCGGCGACCCCCGAGCCGGGCAACAAGGGCGACGACGCGTCAACCACCGAGCCGGCGCCCCGCAAGGCCTTCCCGGACACCGCCTTCTGGAAGGCCGACCTCGAGACGAATGCGAACGGCGAGGTCACGATCAGCCTGACGCTGCCGGACACGCTGACCACCTGGGTCGGCTTCGCCCGCGCGATCGCCGTCGATGCGCGGGTGGGCGAGGCCAAGGGGGAGGTGACGGTGACGAAGGACGTGCAGGCCGATCTGGCGTTGCCCCGCTTCGCCGTCCAGGGCGATCGCTTCGCCGTCGACATCCTCGGTCGGAACTACGCCCGTCCCGACGGCGCCCTCGCCGCCCGGACGACGCTCGACGCCCCCGGCCTCGTGCAGCTCGACCCGGGTGCGCGCGACCTTACGCTGCCGTTCAACACGACGCAGTCGGCGCGCTACAGCGTCGTCGCCAGCCAGGTCGGCGACACGATCGTCACTGCGGCGCTGACGACGGACGCCGGCAACGATGCGCTGGAGATGCCGCTGCCGATCAAGCCGTTCGCCGTGCCGGAGCGCTTCGTCCGCGCCGGTGCGGTCGAGAGCGCCAAGGTCATCGAGTCGTACGATGTTCCCTACAACGCCCATCCCGATGCGTCGTCCATCGAGGTCCGCCTCGCGCCCGGCGTGGCCGCCTCGATCCTGGACGGCGTCGAAAGCCTGATCGGCTACCCGTACGGCTGCGTCGAGCAGACGATGAGCCGGATGCTGCCGAACGCGATCGTCGGCCGGCTGGTGAACCAGCTCGGCATCGAGGCGCCCGCGATCACGGACGTGCTCCCGGAGTACATGAACGTCGGCCTGCAGAAGCTGTACGGCTTCCAGAACACCGACGGAAGCTGGGGCTGGTGGGGCGGCACGCCGGAGAACTACTACGCCCGACCGACCTACCTGACCGCCTACGTCCTCCACGGCCTCGTCCTGTCTCGCGACGCCGGCTTCGACGTCGATGCCGCCGCGCTCGACCGCGGCTTCGCGTGGCTCGCGACGAACACGGCCGACGAGCCCGACGCGCGCCTCAGGGCATACGCCGCGTTCGTGCTGGCCCAAGCCGGCCGCGGAAACGTCGACCTCACGATGGGCGTGTACGCCGCCCGGGCCGACTTCGAACCGTTCGCGCGCGCCATGCTCGTCCTGGCGCTGGACCGGCTCGGCCGCGACGCCGAAGCGGACATCGCGCTCGGCGAGCTGATCGCCCAGGCCGAGGTGACCGGCGCCGATGCATTCTGGCCGATGATCACGAAGAAGAGCCCATGGGGCTACCCGGAGTGGGACGGCTACCACTGGCGGACCATGGCCTCGACCCAGAAGTACACCGCCACCGCGCTCCAGGCGATCCTCGCCCGTCGCCCGAACGATCCGCTGGCCGTGAAGGCCGCCCACTGGCTGATGGGCCACCGCGACGGCGCCGGCTGGTACACGACGCACGACACCGCCTTCGCCGTCCTCGGCCTGACCGACTTCGCGGTCGAACGCGGCGAGTTGGCGTCCGACTACGCGTGGAAGGTCATCGTCGACGGCCAGACCGTTGCCGGCGGCCATGTGGACCGCACGAACGTCACCCGCCAGATCCCGCCGATTCGCCTTTCCGGCGCGGCGCTGCAGCCGGGCGTCCACCAGCTGACGATCGAGAAGACCGGCCAAGGCGCGGCGTACTTCACCGTGGTCGGCCAGCTGGCGCTCTACTACGACGGCTTCGCCGAGACGAAGGCGGCCGGGCTCGGCATCGACCTGGCGCGCAGCTACACGCCGTTGCGCGCCAAGGGCGACGTGGACACGGCCACCGACTGGGCGGTCGGCGACATCGTGAACGTCCATGTCGAGTTGACGACGAAGGAAGACCTCTCGTTCGTCCTGATCGAGGACCTCCTCCCGGCCGGCCTCGAGGCGCTGAACGAAGCCCTCGACACCGAGTCCAAGCGCGTACCGGACGGCCAGGACTGGCCGTGGCACTGGCGTTGGTGGGGCTACGAGCGCAAGGAGGTGCGCGACGAGGGCGCGACGTTCTTCAGCACGTACCTGCCCGCCGGCACGCACAACTTCGACTACGCCGCCCGCGCGATCACGCCCGGCGAGTTCAGCGCCCGACCGGCGCAGGCGTATGCCATGTACCGCCCCGAGGTCTGGGGCCGCTCGGCCTCGGCCAAGGTGGCGATCGCGCCGTCCGCGGTCCGCGAGCGACCGCCGCTGGCCGGCGACTTCGACCGCGACTGCCGGCTGACGGGCTTCGACGCCTCGCTCGTGGCCGACAGCTGGACGGGCGCCATCGGGCGCGATGTGAACGGCGACGGCCGGACGTCGGTGGCCGACGTCGCGCTGGCAGGCGGGCGCGCCGGGGCGATGTGCGGACAGGCCGTCGCCCCGCCGCCGACGGTCAGCGGGACCGCGGCGCTGCACGCCGCCTACCCGAGCGCCGACGTCGGCGTCGGGACGGTGACCGAGCTGACGATCACGGCGGTGGGCGACACGGCCGTCGGCGCCCTCGAGGTCTCGCTGTCCGTGCCCGCCGGTTGGCAGATCGACGGCGCCACCGCCGGCAACCGCCTGATCGATGCCGACGTGCTCACCGATATCGACGGCCGCAGCGCGCGGGTGGCGGCCTTCGCGCCGGCCGACGGCACGACGGGCGCGGGTCTCCTGCGGATCGCCCTCCGCCGCGTCGCCGGCGAAGGCGAAGGCCTCCGCATCACGGGCGCCGAGGTGACGACGGCCAAGGGCCGGCCGTACGGCGTGACCCTCGACGGTGAGATCGTGACGCCGCCGGTCAGGCCGGGTCATCTGAACTACCTGCCGAGCGTGATCGTGTCCCGCTAGCCGCGACGCGAGCACGAAGGGTGGAGGAGCGGGGGGCCGGAGAACCGGCCCCCCGCTCCTCCGTGTTACAATCCGGCGCATCGTTTGCCGCATCGTTCGCCGCCCGCCCCGTACCCACCCCGATCCGCCGTGCAGGAGCTGACCATGGCCAACCGCAAGCCGTCCCGCCTCACCGAGCGCACCCATCCGCGGTACCGCGGCAGCTCGAGCGGCCCATCGACCGCGTCCGGAAGCACCGCCGGCGGCGACGACAGCGCCCGCCGTTTCGCGATGATCGCGCTCGGCGCGCTCGCGCTCGCGGCCATCCTGCTCGTCGGCTTCATGATGCGGCGCGGCGACGGGACGCCGGCGACGGCGGAGCCGACGGCCGCGGCCGCCGTGCCGACGGATGCGAGCGGGCTGGCGGTCAGCACCGTGCAGGTGCCGACGGCCGCCGCGCCGGCCGCGCCGGTGACGGACAAGAAGACGTATACCGAGGCAGCGGATCAAGCGCTCGACGCGGCGAACAAGAGCTACTTCGTCACGTGGGAGACGAGCAAGGGCACGATCGAAGCCGAGCTGTTCCCCGAAGAGGCGCCGATCACCGTCAACAGCTTCGCCTTCCTGGCCCGCGAGGGGTTCTACGACGGCCTGACGTTCCATCGCGTCGTGCCGGACTTCGTCGTGCAGGGCGGTGACCCGCAGGGCACCGGCATGGGCGGTCCGGGCTACGAGATCACGGGCGAGTTCATCCCCGACAACCCGATCCCGCACAGCGTCGGCTCGCTGGCGATGGCGCGCTCGTCGGACCCGGACTCCGCCGGCAGCCAGTTCTACTTCGTGCTCAACCGCGAGAGCGCGGCGCAGCTCGACGGCAGCTACGCCGTGTTCGGCCAGGTCACCAAGGGCATGGACGTCGTCCGTCAGCTGGCGGTCGGGGACGTGATGACGAAGGTGACCATCGTCGAGAAGTCGAAGGCGGAGAGCATCACCTCGGCCGACGCGATTCGCGCCGGCACGCTGCCGGAGGGTGTTGCCCCGTAAGGGTGCCCTGCGCCTTTGGCGAGCGGTGCCCGACGCGTAGGGCTGGGGCACGGCGTTCCGCCGGCCCGGTGACGTGTGTTCAGCCGGCCCGATGGTACGGATGCCCCGCCCTGACGCTCCACGCCCGATACAACGCCTCGGCCACGATCACCCGCACGAGCATGTGCGGCAGCGTCAGCGGCCCGAGCGACCACAGGTCTTCCGCCCGTGCGAGACAGGCCGGCGACAGACCGTCGGGTCCGCCGACGAGCATGGCGACGTCGCGTCCGTCCGTCGTCCACCTCGCCAGCCGTGCGACGACGTCGTCCGTCGACCACGCTTGACCCTCGACGGCCAGTGCGACAACGCGGGCCGTGGGCGGCACGGCGGCCAGCATCCGCCTGCCCTCGTCGGCCACGGCCCGCGCGACGTCGGCGCCCTTCACCCGGCGCGCCACGTCGACCTCGACGAGCCGCAGCGACACCTCGCCGGCCAGGCGACGGGCGTAGTCATCGAAGCCCTCGGCCACCCAGCGGGGCGGACGGTCGCCGGCGGCGATCAAGTGGAGGCGGAGGGGCATATGGGTTGGCGTCCAGGTTGGCGGGGCATGGCGATCGCCGATTGTAGCGCCTTGACAAGACTGAACATGCGTTTCATCATGCCGCCCGACTGCGGCGATACCGGCATCCGGGCCGCGCCATCGACTGCGCCGCTACGCGAGGAGGACGGGGATGGAGCTGCTCGAGCACGTGAATTGGATCGCAATCGTTGTCTGTGTCGTGGCCGCGATGGCGCTTGGCTTCGTGTGGTACGGCCCGCTCTTCGGCAAGCTCTGGCTCGAGCTGATGGGCTGGGGCACCAAGAACGAGGCCGAGCTGAAGGAGATGCAGTCCAAGGCGATGCCCGGCTACGCCGTGATGGCGGTCGGCGCGGCCGTCATGGCGCTCGTCCTCCAAGCGGTGCTCCACGCCACCGGGGCCGCGACGGTCGGGGCGGCCGTGATCGTCGCCGCGCTGCTCTGGCTCGGCTTCGTCGCGACGTCCACGCTCGGCACGGCGATGTTCAGCGACACGGACAAGCGCCTGTGGGCGCTCAACGAGGGCTATGTGCTGGTGCAGATGGTCCTGTTCGCCGTGATCCTCACGCTCCTGGCAGCGTGAGCCAACTCGCCGCGGGCGATCGGCGCGACCCGGCGGCCGCGCCCGTCGGACTCGACGCGCTGATCGCCCGCGACCCCGCCCACCCCGCCCTGCCCGAGGCGCTCCGCCGTTCCGCCGAGCGCCACGCCCACCTCTGCCCGCGCCAGGTCCTCGGCGCGCGCCTTGCGCTCGCCGGCGCGGCCGCGCTCGGCATCCCGCTGCCGCAGGCCGACAAGCGACTGCTGGCCGTCGTCGAGAGCGACGGGTGCTTCAGCGACGGCGTCGCGGTGACCGCCAACTGCTGGGTCGGACGGCGGACGATGAGGGTCGAGGACTACGGGCGCGTCGCGGTGACGCTCGTCGACACGCACGGCGGGGCTGCGGTGCGGTGCCGGCCGCAGCTGGACGTTCGCACGCGCGTTGGGGCGTGGGCGGCGGATGCCGCGGCCCTTGCCGCCGGTGGAAGGGACACTGGGCGTGGCATGGCCCCCACGAGCGCCGCGGGCGACATCGCCGCCGACGCCGTCGCGCCCCGCTGGGCGGCGTACGTGCTCGGTTACCAGCGCATGCCGGACGATGAGCTGGTCGATGTGCTGCCCGTGACGCTGACCATCGACCCGGCGGCGATCATCAGCCATCCCGATCGCCGCGCGGTCTGCGCGGTCTGCGGCGAGGAGGTCTCCAACGGCCGCGAGGTGGTCGGGCCCGCCGGCACATCGTGCGCGGCGTGCGCCGATCCGGCGGGCGCGTACTACCGGCCGCGCGAACGCGGGCCGAGCAACCACAACGCGTAGCGGCGGCGGAACCGCCAGACGACGCTCCGTCTGGCCTCGGCGAACAGCGCGCGCGCGCCGTGCTCACGCCAGGACCGCAGTGCCTTGGCCGGCAGGTGGGCCGGCGAGACGGGCGCTCCTGCGGTCGCCTCGTCGGGCGGCAGCGGCGTGATGCGGGGCGGACGGCGTGAGAACGAGGCGTCGATGAACGCAAGCGGCGTTCCGGCGTCGGGCACGTCGGACGGCGCCCGCGGGCGGGAGGCGACGAAGACGTGCGACAGCGTCGGGGCCCGCAGGTCATCGGGGGACATCGCCTCGAAGGCGAAGTCGGCCTCGTCCAGACCGTCGACGCCCGAATCGAGCGTGGGATCGGACGTTGGATCGAAGGCCGGATCGAAGGCGACATCGGCGCGATCGAGCCAGTGGCGGAAGGCGGTTACGTCGGCGAAGTAGCGGGCCAGGGCATGCCGCCACTGTTCCGGCGACCAGATGTTCAGGTGGTACCGGTTGGACATCTGCAGAACGCGCGAGGCGTCGTCCAGCACGCCCGGGACGGCGATGACGACGGTGCCGTCGGGCGCCAGCCGCGTCCAGGCGCCGCGAAGGAAGTCATCGACACCCCAGACGTGCTCGAGCGCGTTCGAGCTGACGATGAGGCCCCATCCGCCCGGCGGCGCGCCGACGTCGACGATGCGGGCGAGGTCGGCAACGGCGAACCTGACGGTCGGGCGCACCGCGCGGCGGCGGGCATGCGCGATCGCCTCCGGCTCGATGTCGACGCCCAGCACCGACGTCGCGCCGTGGTCGGCCAGCCACGCCGCGCCGTAGCCGGTCCCGCAGCCGGCGTCGAGGACGTGCGCGCCCTTCGCCCACCGGCCGGCGAAGCGGTAGATGCTCAGGTGGGCGAGAAACAGCGCGTTCGGCACGTCGGGCGAGACGCGCTCGCCGTCGTTCGTGATGTCGGGGGGGACGAATCGCGACATGGAAGGAATGCTCCGTCGGCGATCGCAAGGCAATCGCATGAAGCATGGCCGGCGATCGCCCGGCGATGAATCGCCGGGCTACAATAACGACGCCGGCTGAAGCCGGCTACTGTCCGGAGTCCTGTTCGGCAGGCCGGAGTGCTGTTTGGCAGGCCGGAATCCTGTTCGGCAGGCCGGAAGCCTGTTTGGTGAGCGCAGTCATTGTAGCCCGACGCTGCATCGCCGGGCGATCGTTCTCGTCTCCCCTCGGTGCGGCGTTGGCGCGCCGCATCCATCCCACTCCCCGGAGATCGACAGATGTCCTCTGTCCGCGTCCAATCCCTGCTCGCCGCACGGCTCTTCCAGTCGCCCCAGACGGTGGGCGATCGCCTGTTCTTCTTGAGCAACCTGAGCGGCCAGCAGAGCCTGTACGCGATGGATCATGGCGGCAGCGTGCCGGAGCCGCTCCTGCCGTCCGACATCGCCCTTCACAACCCGCACCTCATCGGCGGGCATCCGTTCTACGTCCTGCCGCGGCTCGGGAAGATCGTCGTCATGATCGATCGCGACGGCGACGAGGTCTATCGGCCGCACATCGTTCCGATCGACGGCGGCTACCCGGAGCCGCTCGCCGCCGAGGTCTTCGACCGGCACCGGGTCCACCTGCGGCACGTCGACGACGCGGCGGCCACGGCCTACTTCGGCGCCCAACGGCTCGACACGCCGCTCATCGAGACCTGGAAGGTCGACATCGCCGGCGGCACGGCGGTCCGCATGCACGCCAGCCCATTCGGCGGCGGCGTGGCGGGTGTGAGCGAGGACGGAACGCTGGCCGTTCTGGGCGAGGGCTACACGCTGGGCGACGGGATCCTCCGGCTGTGGCGGGCGGAGACGGGCACGGCGGACCTGCTGTTCGGAACGCCGATCGAGGAGCGCGTTCCCGGCGAGGAGGTGCCGCTCCTCGGCCTCGGCGCGTGCGCGTTCGTGGATGCGGACGGCGCCATCCTGGTCACGACGACCGCCCACGACGACCGCGGCGGCATCGCTCGCCTGAACCTGGCCGCGCCCGCCGAGCTGCGGCCGGTGGCGGTCGAGGGCACGGTGCACGAAGGCATGGGCGAGCTGACGACGTTCGAGCGCCTGAAGGGCGAGCGCTTCGTGCTCGGCTACAACATCGACGGCTGCGACTGGCTGTACGAGGGGGAGTACGATGCCGCGGCGCCGTGCATCCGCCTCGACCGCGTGGTCGCCGGCCGCGGCGTGCTGTCCGACGGCGTCGTGGACGCCCATCATTATGACAAGAACAGCCGGACCCACGCCCTCTCGTTCTCGACGGCGACGTCGCCGACGCAGATCTACACGATCGGCGGCGACAGCCCGGCCCCGCAGCAGCACACGCGCGAGCGCCTGCTCGGATTGCCGCGCGCCCATCTGAGCCCCGGCGAGGACGCCAGTTTCACGAGCCACGATGGGCTGCGCGTCTCGGCGCGGCTCTACCTTCCGGTCGACGCGCTCGGCTTCACCGGCCCGCGGCCGCTGGTCTACTACGTCCACGGTGGCCCGCAGGGCCAGGAGCGTCCGGACTTCGCGTGGTTCTCGATGCCGCTCATCCAGCTCCTCACGCTGCGCGGCTTCGCGGTCTTCGTGCCCAACGCCCGCGGCTCGACGGGCTACGGTCAGTCGTACACCAAGCGGGTCGACCGCGACTGGGGCGGCCAGGACCGATTGGACCACGTGCATGCGATGACCGAAGTGCTGCCGCAGGACGGGCGCGTCGACGTGCAGCGGGCCGCCGTCGTCGGCCGGTCGTACGGCGGCTACATGACGCTGACGCTGGCGGCGCGCCACCCCGAGCTCTGGGCCGCCGCGTGCGACATGTTCGGTCCGTACGACCTGTTCACGTTCCTCGAGCGGATCCCCGAGACCTGGAAGTCCTACTTCAAGCTCTCCCTCGGTGACCCGAACGACCCGGCCGACCATGCCTTCCTCACCGAGCGCTCGCCCAAGACGCACCTCGACGCGATCCACTGCCCGCTCCTTGTCATCCAGGGCGCCAACGACCCGCGCGTCGTGGCCGCCGAGAGCCGGGACGTCGTCGAGCGCCTCAAGTCGGACGGCAAGGATGTGGAGTTCCTGCTGTTCGAGGACGAGGGCCACGACGTCCTCAAGCTCGCGAACCGGGTGCGGTGTTATGACGCGATTGCGGAGTTCTTCGAGGCGAAATTGGGCGCCTAGTGGGCGGGGTGCGGCGCGCGCCCACACTGGAGGTCATGCACGTGATGCGGTCATCCGACGAAGCTCCCGCCGGTCCCACCGGCCCCACCACCCCCGCCATGGCCGGCGACGCTGCTCTCTTCGCCGCGATCACGATCCTCACCGGCCCGCTCTCACTGATCATCGGCCCCGCCGCGTCCTGGCTCTTGCACGGCCGGCGCGTCAGCCGCGCAACGGCGATCCGCCTCGCGATCAGCCTCGCGGTCGGCATCGTGGCCGGCCTGGCGGTCGTCGGCGGCTTTCTCGCGGCGTTCGCCACGCTTGGCGTGGCCATCGGGCCGATCGGCGGTTCCGAGTTCACGTTCGCCATCACCCTGCTGTCCGTTGTGGGAGCGCTGTTCACGGCCGGCCTCGTCGCGCTCGTCGTCGACGCCATCCGCGACCTCGCGTCGACGCGGCGCCGACACGTCCGCCTGGACGTCGCGCGCCTCGTCGCGACCGCGGTCCTCGTGATGGAAGGCACGGCGATCACCGTGATCCAGACGAGGAACCCGGCCACCGAGATCGGCGATGCGGGCGTGTTCGCGCTGGCGGCGGGCGCGGTGTCGGCCGTGGCGATCTGGGTGGGCGGCCGGATGTTCGTGCGCTGGGCGAGGACGGACGACACAACGGGCAGTTGAGGCCGCGCAACCGAGCGTCGCGCCGCTTGCGCCCGCTCGCTTTGGCCGCTACCGTCGTGGGTCGGAGCATCCGTTTCATCCGTCCTGCGTCTTCTACCGTGCACCCAACCGCTCCGTCAAGGCACCAGAACGGCCTCGATGTCGGACCGACGCCCGATCCGCTTGGCAAGTCGCCGCCCGCTCCTCGCCGCTGTCGTAGCCTGCACCCTTGCGGCGCTCGCGACCGCGCGCCCGACGCCGCCCGACGGCGTTCAGGCTGGGGCGCTACGCGTCGCGGCGCTCGGCACGTGGGTGGCGGACGCGGGTGCGCCGGCCTCGACCGGCAACATCGCGGTCGCGAACGCCGACCTGGCGTGGGCGATCGCGGGCGATCAGACGTACGTCTGGCAATCCGGCACGTGGTCCGTCGTTTCCAACCCGCACTGGACGGGGCAGCACCTCACGGACATCTACGTCCGCGACGCCGACCACGCATGGATCGCCGGTTGGCGCCGGATCAACGTGGACGGCAGCCCGTGCAACTGCGGCTTCCTCCTGCGCTGGCAGAACGGCGGCTGGGAGGCGGAGCAGGAGGTGATCCCGCTGTTGATCGTGGCCGTTTCCATGCCCGAGGACGGCTTCGGTCTCGCCATCGGCTACGAAGCGCAGGCCGGCGGGGCGCGCTCGTACAAGTGGGACGGGACGAGCTGGCAGCCGGTCGACTTCCCCGGCTACGGCTATGCGCTGTCCGCCTCGTCCGCCGCATCGGCGTGGGCGGTCGAGAGCCAGGGGACGCTATACCGCTTCCAAGGCGGCACGTGGTCGTTGTGGCCGGTGACCGGCGACCCGGTGCTCTCCACGCTTTCCGTCGTCGCGGATGACTTCGGCGTGGCGTTCGGCATCTTCGGCGAGATCCGGCACTGGAACGGCACGACGTGGCAGACGGTCACGAGCCCGATCACCAGCGGTGTGTCCGACGTGGCCCTCGCGTCGCGCACCGAGGGCTGGACGGTCGGCGGTCCTGCCGTGACGCTCCGCTGGGACGGCATCCAGTGGGCGGCCGTGAACGATCCCGTCGCGCATCAGCTGCACACGATCGCGATGGCACCGCCCGAAGCGGGCTGGGGGATCGGGAACGGCCTCGTGGCGCGCTACGTACCGCCGCCGCCCACGGCTACCGCCGGCCCGATGTCCACCGCCACGCCCACCCCGTCGCAGACGTACACCCCGTCGGCCACGTTCACCCCATCGACCACGCCTTCGCCGACGCTCACCCCGTCGCCCACGCTCACGCCCTCCATCACCCCGCCTCCCACCCCAACCCGCACGGCGACAGCGACGACCACCCCGACCCCGGTACCGACGACGACGCCGAGCCCCGGCCCGTCGCCGACGAGCACCCGGACGAGCACATCGACGTCGACGAGCACGCGGACGCGCACCCCCACGCGAACGTCGACCGCCACCCCATCGCCCTCGTCGACGCGGACCGCGACGCCGACGCATACGTGGACGCCGACACGCACACCGACGGCGACGGCCACACCGACCTCGACCCCGACCGTCACGCGCACGCCGACCGCATCCAAGACGCCGACGGCCACGCGCACGACGACGCCGACACGAACGCCGACCACCACGCCGACCTTGTCGCCGACCCCGTCCCTGACGCCGACGCCGACACTGACGCTGACGCCGACGACCACGCGCACGTCCACGACCGTGCCGACCCAGACGATCACCCCCACGGCGCCGCCACCGTCGTCCACTGCCACCGCCACGACACCGCCGGCCGCATCGGCAACCACCGCGTTGGCGACGGGCACCGTGATCCCGACGCCGGCAACGACCGCGTCCGCTTCGGCCGCGAGCCCGACGCCGAGCAGGACGCCGACCGCGTCGGCCGCGAGCGCGACGCCCACCAGGACGGCGACGGCATCGGCATCGGCCGCGAGCCCGACGCCCAGCAGGACCGCGACGGCATCGGCCTCGAGTCCGACGCCCACGAGGACGGCGACGGCATCGGCCGCGAGCGCGACGCCCAGCAGGACCGCGACAGCATCGGCCACCGGTCCAACGCCCACCCGCACCGCGACGGCCACGAGCCCGACGCCCACCCGGACCGCATCGGCTCCGGCCACGAGCACGGCACCGACGCCGACATCGATCGCCTCGGCCACCGGCCCGACGCCGAACACGAGCGCCACGCCGACGGCCACGAGTCCGACACCGACGAACGCGGTTCCGCCGACGTCGACCTCGACCCCGACCGCCGTCCTCACCCCGACCCCGATCGTGCCGTCGACGTCCTTCACGATCCGCGCTTCCAACATGGCGTTCGTCCCGAACGTCGTCGCGGTCCCGCCGAGCCAGCCGATCTCGATCGCGGTGCGCAGCGACTCCGGGACGCACGACCTCGTGCTCGAGCTCGGCGGCGGACAGGTGGTGTTCACACCCGTGATCTTCCAGGGCCAGTCATTTGCCCTCAAGTTCACGTCGCCGGCCACGCCAGGCGAGTACCCGTTCTACTGCTCGGTCGCCAACCACCGCGCCCTCGGGATGACCGGCCGCCTCATCGTCGTGCCGAACGAGTCGCCGACGCCGACCGGCAGTGGGACGCCGGGCGGATCACCGTCCCCGGACGTCACGCCCGTCCCCTCGAGTTCGCCGACGGGCGGCAGCGGGCCGACGCCCACGGCATCGCGCACCGCCCCCACCGCCGCGGCGTCGCCGACGATCGCGCCCACCCGCTCGCCCACCGCCACGACGCGGCCCGAAGCGACACCGACGCAACGTCCGACGGCCACGCAGGGCACCCCGCCGACCCCCGGGCCGACCCCCACCCATACGCCGCTGCCGGATCCGGCCGCGAGCCCCACGGAGCCGCCGCCCTGGCCGACGATCACGAGCACGCCGACGCCGACGGATCCGCCGCCGTGGCCGACGTACACGCCGTCGCCGACCGGCGCGACGGCGCAGCCGACGGGCGATCCGCGCGGCGGAGTGGTGTATCTGCCGATCGTGCAGCGGCGGGTGATGTTTGGGTTGGACTGGCCGTGAGGACGGGCGATCGCGGAGCTCGGCGAGGGGGGCGGCAGGTCTCGGTTAGACTCGGCTCTTATCTCGGTTAGATCGTGTCCGTGTCTAACCGAGATACGGGGCGTGTCTAACCGAGACTCAAGTGGGCCCCTGGTCGTTTACGCGTTCACTCTATGGCGCGACGGTGGTCCCGGGCGGTCCAGATGGGCAGGTCTCGAGGTGGAGGTACTGCCGGCACTCGTCGACCGTGAGATGACGCGTGAGACGACGGCGGGCCACGTCCACGAGTTCGTCGAGTCAAGGCGAGGGCCACACAATCATCGCCTGCGCGTCCGCATTGAGCGTGACGACCACCGGCTAGCGCGGGCGTCAGAGATCACGGACGGGAGGGTACCATCCCACGAGCGTCCATCGCCGCCGGGCTTCGACGATGTCGTCGTGATTCAGGTGGAGCGCACCGACGGTGGCGCGGCCGGTGGCGCTTGTGCCCACCACATGCGTGAAGTCGTCGCTCCACCGAAAGTGGTCTCGCCAAGGGGTGCGATTGGGATGGAACAGGGGTACATCGGTGCCGGTGTCCGGATCTGTGGCGACCGTGAGATCGCGCTTGAACTCGTTGCAGGAATGGCAGGCGACGCACAGATTCTCACGGGTCGTCTGGCCGCCAAGTGACATTCGGTTGGATGTGGTCGATCACCGGTCGGGCACCCGTGATTGCCGTCATCGAATGACAATAGGCGCAGCGGCCGTCAGACTCCGCAACAAGCGTGCGCCGTAGAGGCGCCGGCACGCGCCGTCGGGTCACGACGGATCTCGGAGCCCAGCTTCGCTGGGGAGCACATGCCCGCGCCACTGGAGGATCATGAACGCGTGCGCGCGCCTGAGCGTGAGCCGCCTGGCCTTGTCGCCGATGCAGCGCAGGAGCTCCGCGTCGGGCGCCGACAAGGCGCCGCGGGCATTGTCGTCCAACAACGCATCGTATTGCGCCTGCTCGGCGTCCGCCAACTGCTCCTGGGCAACGCGCCACAAGCCGGCATCGTCCAGGCGCTCCAATGGCGCGAGGTCGGCGCGGACGTCCGGCGGTAAGTCGTCCGACAGCGGCAGAGGTGTGGTGGCCAAGCGGTCAGCGACGAACGCCTCCAAAGCCATGTGAGCGGCCGTCGCGCCCTGGCGGAATCGTCTCAGTACGGGCTCCGGCAGGTCAATGGTCACCTGGGACATCGGTCACCCTCGATCTTGAATCGAACGCCACCTCGCGACACCGAATGGTAGATCTTCGGAAGGCGAATCCAACCGTTGTCGTGGCGGCGGCCGACCGGCTCCGACGGAGGGCGAAGGCAGGTGGCTCATCGGTCCGCCGGCTTGGAGGCGTCGGGTCGGCAAGTTTCCACGTGCAAGTACTTCCGGCACTCTTCCTCCGTCAGCGCCCGCTTGACCCGCTCATGGGCGCGGGTGACGAGATCGTTTAGGCGGAGGGTGAAGATGTAGACGTTGCCGTACGGCATGACGGACCGGGCCGCCAGATGATGACCGTCCGGACTGTATTCGAGCCCATATAGAGCGCCGGCGGATTCGGCGACCGAAAGGACCTCCTCACCCGTCTTCGCATCCCAGACCTTCACCGTGCCCTCCCAACTGGCTGTTGCCAGTTGCGAACTGTCGGAGCTGAAGTCGATACCCGACACGGGGCGCACATGACTGATGATCGAGAATCGCTCGCGGCCGCTGGTCGCATCCCAGACCTTCACCGTTCGATCTTCGTCGCTGGCTGTGGCAATCATGCTGCCGTCTGGAGAGTAGCTGACCCTTTGCACGTTGCCGGTGTGTCCGGACAGTGTCAACAGCATGTTACCCGCGGCGACATCCCAGACCCGTGCCGTTTCATCCTCACTTCCGGTGACCAATCGCGAACCGTCCGGGCTGAAGTCAACGTGGTTCACCAAGTCCTTGTGGCCAGACAACGTCAACAGCATCACGCCGGACTTGGCATTCCACACCCTGACGGTCTGGTCGCTGCTTGAAGTGGCGATCCGGGTGCCATCGGGGCTGAATCCGATGCCCTTGATGGCACCGGAATGGCCGACCAGTCCACTTAGGAGCTGGCCGGATTCAGCTTGCCACAGCCTGACCGCGCCGTTCTTGCTACCGGTAGCGATGGTCCGACCATCGGCGCTGTACGCGACGCGCTGCACATCGGTGATCGCATCCGTAAGTGTGACCGCCGCCGTCCCAGTTGCGAGATCCCAGACTCTGACGCCGACCTCGAACTCGGCGGCAGCCATCGACAACCCGTCAGGACTGTAGGCGGCAGCGATAACGTACCCATACGGATCCGGACTATGGATTGTGCGCCAAGACTCAGCGCCCGTGATATTCCACACCCCAACCGTGCCGTCGCTGCTCCCGGTAATCGCCTGCCGTCGGTCGGACGTCATGGCAACGTCACCGACCTCACCACGGTGCCCCTCCAACGGAAACCCCCAGCTCTGCTCAACCAGAACGCCGGTTCCCCCGGAAACGTGGGCCGTTTTGTCCGAGCTGGCAGTCAGCAACAGTTTCCCATCCGAACTGAAGACAGCCTCAGCCAATTGATCCTCATGGGCGTCAACCGTTTGTATCAGTTCACCGGTCGTACTGTTCCAGATCCGTGCATCGCCGCCCACGGTAGCGAGTCGCATGCCGTCCGGACTGAAGGCGACACAGAATACTGGCCAGTTGAATAATGGAGTGCTGCCGTACGGGAATATCGACATCACGCGAGCCCCCGTATTGGCATCCCACAGCAACGCCGTCTTGTCTCCGCTTCCCGTCGCCACGCGCGCACCGTCCGGGCTCCATGCCACGGAGTACACCACCCCGGTATGCCCCGTCAATGCGCGACGCACGTCCCCAGTATGTACATCCCATACGATGGCCGTCTTGTCATTGCTTGCCGATACCAATCGCAAGCCGTCTGGGCTGAACGCCACCTTCGTGACCGCATCCGTATGCCCAGTGAGCTGACGGACGCTCGTCCCCGTCACGCTATCCCACAACCGCACCACCCGATCCGGCCCACCGGATGCCAACACAGCCCCATCCGGGCTGAACGCCACCGTCGTCACCGTTGTGATCGCCTGCGTGATCGTCAGCACGGTCCTGCCCGTGGCGAGGTCCCACAGCTTGATGCCGTCCTTGCCGCACGTCGCCACACGCAGCCCGTCCGGACTCACGGCAACGTCGTTGACACCCCCCTCGTGAGCCATCAGCGTCATCCGGCGGCGGGCGTGCTGCAACGCCAAGTGCAGCGCCCGCTCCGGTTCCGGCACCGGCACACCGCCGGCCAGCTGGCTCACCGAGATCGCCCGCAGCGCGAGCAACACGCTCAGTTCGGGGTCGACGTTGCGGTTCGCCAGCGACGCCCCGGCCAGCTCGCGCGCCAGGGCGCGGTCCCGCTCCTGATCCGCTCGCCCCGCACTCGCACGCGCCGCCTGACCGAGCGCGAGCGCCGCCACCGCCAGCACGCCCGCCGCGATGAGCGCAAAGCTAAGTAGCAGCGCCCGCCGCCGCAGCTTCCTCGCCGACGCCGCCTCCCGCTCCAGCTGCGCCTGCCGCTCACGCACCTCGCGGTCGCGAAGTTCGACCCCCGCCTCGACGAAGCGCCGTTCCGCCTCCGTCAGGTCCGCCCGTCGCTCCGACAGCCACCCTTCGGCCTCCGCCAGCGGCGCCCCTCGCAGCAGCGTGCCGTCGTCATCGCCGACGGCCTCCCACTGCCGCAGCGCGATGCGGAGCCGTTCCTGCCAGGTTCGGAAGCGCCGATCCGCGTTGATCCACTCCCGCAGCCGCTCCCAGCTGCGGATCAGCGCCTCGTGCACCACCTCGGCCGTCTCGTGTCCCGCGTCGTCACGGCCCGTGGTCACCAGGCGTGCGTCCGCCAGCTTGCGCGCCAGCTCCCAGTCCGCGCCGAGCTCGCCTTTCGTCGCCAGCCGCCGCGTGTCTTCCGTCCCCTCGCCCGGCTGCACCAGCTGCACGAACACCCGCCTTGCCGGATCGCGGTCCGATTCAGCCAGGCCCGCGTACACCGCATCCGCATGCCGCGCCACCGCCCCCTCGACACGCCCGATCGCCTCGTACGCCTCGTGCGTCAGCCAGCCCGCGTGCTGCTCGTCCCACAGCTTGGTCAGCGCGAACTCCAGGAGCGGCAGCGTGCCGGCCTTCTCGCCCACGTCGTCGACGATCCGCTCGACCAGTCCGCTCTCGAACGCGCGCCCTTGCGCCTCGGCGGGGAGGCGAATGGCCCGGGCCAGCTCCTCGCGGTTCATCGGGCCGAGGATCACATTGTGGTGCTGCATGGCGTCGGCGAACGGCCGATAGGCCAGGGCGTGGCCCATGAAATCGGCCCGTAACGTCAGAGCCAGCGTGACCGGTGGTCCGCTATTGCCGTTGAACGCCGCCGCGAAGAGCAGGTCCTGGAACGCGCGGTGCTCATCCTCGTCGGGGCAGAGCGTGTAGAGCTCCTCGAACTGGTCCGTGACGAGGAGGAGACGGCCGAGGTCGGGGTGCTTGTTGGCGATTCGGGCCAGCACGTCGGCGGGCGAGACGGTGCCGTCGCGGAGGACTCCGGCGAGCTTGCCGATCTCGGTCAGCCGGTCCGTCTCGGTGAGGTCGGCGCGTTCGTACAGCGGCAGCAGCGCACCGGCGAGGGCGTGGTACGGGCGGGCGCCCGGTCGCATCTCCAGCACCCTCCAGGGCGGCGCGGCGCGACCATTGTTGCCGCCGGCGCGCAGCCGCGGCACCAGCCCGGCGTACACGACGCTGGACTTCCCGCTCCCCGACGGCCCGATCACCCCGACCATCGGCGCGGTCGCGACGGCATCGACAAGCAGATCCGTGAACGCCTCGCGGCCGAAGAAGTACGGTGCGTCCGATTCGCGGAAGGCGTGAAGGCCGCGGTACGGGCACGCGGCGTCGACGTCGGCACCCTCCACCGCGACGCGGTCGCCGGCGGGCAGCTTCTCCGCCGTGTCGGGCGGCGTGTCGATGTCCGGGTAGCCGTCCGCCACCAGGCGGAACACGTGCTCGGTGTGCTCGAGGTCGCGCAGGCGGTGCACGCCGAGATCGACGAGCGTTCGCCCCGCCGGCAGCGCGTCCCGCACCAGCTGCTGCGTCGCCAGCGACACGAGCACCTGTCCGCCGTGGCCCGCCGCCATCAGGCGCGCGACGCGGTTCACGGGGCGGCCGAAGTAGTCGCCGTCATGCCAATCGACCAGCCCGGTGTGGATGCCCATGCGGACGCGCAGCGGCTCGAAGCCGGGGACGATCTCGTCCCAGAGCGCGGCGTGAAGCGCCCGCTGGGCGTCGACGGCGGCCGCGAGGGCGCTCGCCGCGTCGGCGAAGGTCGCGCAGTACGCGTCGCCGACCGTCTTGAACACGTGGCCGGCGTTCGATGCGATCGCACGGTCCAGGATGGCGTTGTGGCGCGCGAGCGCGGACGCCATCGCGGCGCGGTCCTGCTCCCAGCGCTGGGTGGAGCCGGCGATGTCGGTGAAGAGGAAGGTGACCGTGCCGGTGGGCGGGGTGGTCATGGGAACAAGCCACGCGGACAAGGGTCGCAGCATCGATCGGCAAATCTCAGCCAACGCCGGCCCCATCGACCGCTCACGGGCGTGCGGTGCTCATTCCTCAAATGCCGCCCGCGGAACCTGCGACTGGCGGACGATGGACTGAAGTGTTCCGATACGAAGCTCAGCATGATCCGGCACCGGCACGGTGATCGTCGTATCCGCGGTGCGGCGCTGCATGACAATATGACTGCCGCGACGGCGTACTTCGATGAATCCGTGCCGGCCCAAGACTTCACACACTTCACGGCCTCCGAGCCGCCGCAGCCTAGCCACCCATCATGACCTCGACGCTGGTCACGAAGACCTCGCCGCCGAGCCTCTCCGCGATCTCGCTTGGATCCGCGAACTCGAAGAACAGCTCGAGCGCCTCTGTCAGGTTCTGGCGAGCTTCCTCGACTGTATCGCCCTGACTGGCCACGTCCAGTTCGGGGCAAAGGGCCACGTAGCCGCTGCCCTCGCGCTCGATAATCGCCGTCCATCGCCGTCGGCCGTTCATGCGTGATCTCCTCTGGTCGCCGAATGGTAGTCCGGTCGCCCTTTGTCACCAACCACCGCCCGAGTGGCGTGCGGCTCGCCTGCGCATGGCGGATCGCCTGGCGACTCATCGCGCGCCCGGTCGCGTCAGGTCCGCGGGACACGCTTCCACGTGCAGGTACTTCCGGCACTCCTCCTCCGTCAACGACCGCTTGACGCGCTCGTGGGCGAGGGCGATGAGCTCGTCCAGGCGGAGGGTGTAGATATAGACGTTGCCGGCCAACGAGCCGACCGCCAAGTGAGCGCCGTCCGGACTGAAGGCCGCGTCGAGCAGAAGGCCCGAAGCCTCCGCCACAGTCAGCAGTTCCTCCCCAGAGTTCGAATCCCAGACGCTGACCGTACCGTCCCAACTCGAGGTCGCCAGCTGAAGCCCATCAGGGCTGAAGGTGCCACCTTGAATGGGCCGCGTGTGGCTACGAATCGCGACCAACTCGCGGCCCGTGACCGCACTCCATACTCTCGCCGTTCGATCACTGTCGCTGGTCGTCAGGATCCGGCGTCCGTCCGGCGCGTACGCGATTCGGACCACGTTCCCGGCATGTCCGGTCAGAGTCAGCAGCTCTTTGCCGGATACCGCGTCCCAAGTCCTCGCCGAGCGGTCATCACTGGCTGTTGCGAGCTGACTGCCATCCGGGCTGTAGGCGACTTTGTTCACCCAGGCGCCATGTCCCGTAAGTGTCAACAGCGAAGCTCCTGTGTTTACATTCCACACCATCGCCGTCCGGTCCTTGCTTGCGGTGGACAAGCGCAGGCCGTCAGCGCTGAATGCAAGTCCAGTGACCCAGTCGGAGTGCCCTGCAAAGACCCTTACAAGCGTGCCCGTATCCGTCTCCCAAAGTCTTGCTGTCTTGTCGTAGCCGGCCGTCGCCACGCGGTCCGAGTCAGGACTGAACGCCACATCCACGACATCGCTCACATGGCCCGTCAGCGAGATCGCCGCGGTCGTCGAGAGGTTCTCGAGGCTCCAGATCCGCGCCACACCGTCGCGACTGGCCGCAGCCACGGATCGCCCGTCCGGGCTGAACGCTACCGCCGGCGACGAAGCGGTGCCGCGCAGCGTGCGCCACGCCTGGGAGCGCATGAGATCCCAGACACCGATTGTGCCGTCGGCGCTGGATGTAACGGCCTGCTGACCATCGGGCGTGATTGCCACGTCCCCAACGGTGCCTGAGTGGCCCCCCAATCGGAAGGACAAAGGTTCAACGCTGGACCCGTACCCTCGAACCTCCCAGACACCTGCCGTCTTGTCCGCGCTGGCCGACAGGAGTCTTGTACCGTCCGGACTGAACACAATCTCGGAGACAACGTCCCGGTGGCCCTGCAGAACTTGTCGGAGGTCTCCGGTCTCGGCATCCCAGATCCGTAGGCTACTGCCTCCCGCGGCCAGCCAGGTGCCATCCGGGCTAAATGCAACGGAAGAGCTGGTTGCCCATTCGCTCGGTGTCAGTAGCCTGAGCAGTACGATCCCGGACGTGGCATCCCACAATTGTACGGAGAAGTCCTTACTTGCCGTCGCCAATCGCGCACCATCTGGGCTCCAGTCCACACTGTTCACAACAGCACGATGGCCCTTCAGGCTCAGGAGCCTACCGCCAGTCCGGGCATCCCACACCAGGACCGATTTGTCTCTGCTAGCCGATGCCAAGCGCGAGCCATCTGGGCTGAACGCCACCTGCATCACAGCGTCCGTGTGACCCTCAAGCTGGCGGACAGACTCCCCCGTCGCGCTGCGCCAGAGCCGAACCACCCGATCCGGCCCACCGGATGCCAACACGGCCCCATCCGGGCTGAACGCCACCGTCGTTACCGTCGTGATCGCTTGCGTGATCGTCAGCACTGTCTGCCCCGTGGCGAGGTCCCACAGCTTGATGCCGTCCTTGCCGCACGTCGCCAAACGCCGCCCGTCCGGACTCACCGCAACGTCATTGACGCCCCCCTCATGGGCCATCAGCGTCTGCCGGCGGCGCGTGTGCTGCAACGCTAGGTGGAGCGCCCGCTCCGGTCCCGGCACCGGAACACCGCCCGCCAGTTGGCTCACCGAAATCGCCCGCAGCGCCAGGAGCACGCTCAGTTCAGGGTCAGTTGTCCGGTTGGCCACCGACGCCCCGGCCAGCTCGCGCGCCAAGGCTCGGTCGCGCTCCTGGTCGGCCCGCCCCGCATTCGTGCGTGCCGCCTGACCAAGCGCAAGCGCCGCCACGGCCAGCGCTCCGGCGGCAACGAGCGCGACGCTGAGGAACACGCGCTGCCGGCGCAACCTCGTCGCCGCGTCCGCTTCCCGTTCCAGCTGCGCGTGCCGCTCACGCACCTCGCGGTCGCGCAGCTCGACCCCCGCCTCGATGAAGCGCCGTTCCGCATCCGTCAGGTCCGCCCGTCGCTCCGCAAACCACCCTTCGGCCTCCGCCAGCGGCGCCCCACGCAGCAGCGCACCCTCGTCGTCCCCGACGGACTCCCACTGCCGCAGCGCGATGCGGAGCCGTTCCTGCCAGGTTCGGAAACGCCGATCGGCGTTGATCCACTCGCGCAGTCGCTCCCAGCTGCGGATCAACGCCTCGTGCACCACCTCCGCCGTCTCGTGCCCCGCGTCGTCACGGCCCGTGGTCACCAGGCGTGCGTCCGCCAGCTGCTGAACCAGCCCCCAGTCCTTGTCCAACTCCTCGCGCACAGCCAGCCGCCGGGTGTCTTCCGTCCCCTCGCCAGGCTGGACGAGCTGGACGAACACCCGCCTTGCCGGTTCGCAGTCCGATTCAGCCAGACCCGCGTACACCGCATCCGCATGCCGCGCCACCGCCCCCTCGACGCGCCCGATCGCCTCGTACGCCTCGTGCGTCAGCCAGCCGGCATGCTGCTCGTCCCACAGCTTGGTCAGCGCGAACTCCAGGAGCGGCAGCGTCCCGGCCTTCTCGCCCACGTCGTCGACGATCCGCTCGACCAGTCCGCTCTCGAACGCGCGCCCTTGCGCCTCGGCCGGCATCCGGATCGCTCTGGCCAGTTCGTCCCGGTTCATCGGGCCGAGCTTCACGTCGTGCTTCTGAATCGCATCCGCGAACGGGCGGTAGGCCAGCGCGTGGCCCATGAAGTCGGCGCGCAGCGTGAGGGCCAGCGTCAGCGGCGGGCCGGTGCGCTGCTCGAAGGCCGCAGCGAACAAGAGGTCCTGGAACGATCGATGCTCCGACTCATCGGCGCACAGCGTGTAGAGCTCCTCGAACTGGTCGGCCACGAGCAGCAGACGACCCACGTCCGGGCGCCGGTCGCCGATCCGCGCCAGCACGTCGTGCGGAGCGATCGAGCCCGCGCGCAGGTGCTCGGCCAGCTTGTTCAGCTCCGCCAGCCGGTCGATCTCGGAGGTGCCGTCGTCGACGAGCAGCGGCAGCCACGCGCCGGCCAGGGAGTGGAAGGGGCGGCTGCCGGGGCGGAGCTCGAGGACGGTCCACGGCGTCGGCGTCGACGACCCGTTGTCTGTCCGTGTGCGCAGCCGCGGCACCAGCCCGGCGAACACCACGCTGGACTTCCCGCTCCCCGACGGCCCGATCACCCCGACCATCGGAGCCGTCGCGACGGCATCGACAAGCAGATCCGTGAACGCCTCGCGGCCGAAGAAGAACGGGGCGTCGGCTTCGCGGAAGGCGTGGAGGCCGCGGTACGGGCACGCGGCGGGGAGGGATGCGACGTCGACGTGGGCGTGCGCGCTTGCGGTGGCGCCGAGGGCCTCGGCGGTGTCGGGAGGCGTTGTGATGTCCGGCATCCCCGGCGCGACGAGTCGGAACAGGTGCTCCGTGTGGCGCAGGCCCTTCAGGCGGTGGACGCCGAGGTCGACGAGCCGGGCGCCGTCGGGCAGGTTGTCGCGGACGAGCTGCTGGGTGGCGAGCGACAGGAGAACCTGGCCGCCGTGGCCGGCGGACATCAGGCGCGCCGCGCGGTTCAGGGGTGGGCCGACGTAGTCGTCGTCGCCGGCGCGGTATTCGGCGGCGCCGGTGTGCAGGCCCATGCGCACGCGCACGAACGGGAAGTCCGGGCCGCACGCCGACCAGTCCTCGGCGGCGAGCGCCCGCTGCGCGGCGACGGCGGCAGTCACGGCATCGTCGGGGGCTGCGAAGGCAGCGCAGTAGGCGTCGCCGACGGTCTTGAACACGTGGCCGTGGTGGGCGTGGATCGCACCGCCGACGATCGCATTGTGGCGGTCGAGGGCACGCTCCATCGCGGCGCGGTGGTGCTCCCAGCGCGTGGTGGAGCCTTCGATGTCCGTGAAGAGGAACGTCACGGTGCCGGTGGGCGGGGCGTAGGGCGATGGCCGCGGGAGCGGTGTGGGCATGGGCGCGTACGATACGGCGTTGAAGAGACGGACGCAAGGCCGGTCAGTTCCGGGCCAAGGCGACGGCCCTTGCTGAAATCCGAGTCCGAGACACTGTTCGCCAAGTGGCGTCGTTGACGCACGATGCAACGGTCCCTAGACTTGGACGATCACACCTGCGCCGCGATCTGCCGGGCGGCTAGGTGACGATGCGGGTCGCAAACCTCCGGAGCCAGCCCGTGGACGAGCTACTGCCCTGGATGACTGCCACGTCCCGCGTCATCGCCCGCGGGCGTCGGATCCGCGACGCGCAGCGGCTGGTAGCCACGTACGGGGGGCAGGTGAGCCGGTGGGTCAAGAAGAGCAGCCCGCAGTTCGATGAGAATGGGCGCACTTTCGAGTTCCATTGGTATGAGCATCCTGGCATCGGACGCGTGGAGATCAAGCGAAAAGAGGTCACGTAGCCATGGTCGTCCAATTTGTCGGTACCAGCGCCGAACACGCCGACTTGACGCCGGGTCAGGCATACGTCGTCATCGGCATCGAGGCCGACGACTACCGCTTGCTGAATGACGAGGGTCGCCCGTACCTGTATCCCGCCGCCGCATTCACCGTCGCAGATCCACGCGAGCCGACCGATTGGATTTCAGAGTTGGGAGACGACGGCGAGCGCTACGCCTACCCCGCGCCGCTGAATGCACCCGGCTTCTTCGAGGACTACTTCGATACCCAGGCGGCAGCCGTCACAACGTTCTGGCGCACCATCAACCAGCGGCTTGCGAGCGCCACGGCGGCTTGACGGGTGGGCTATGGCGCGACTTCCGCCGGGCGAGGCATGTCGGCCGGACATGTCTCAAGGTGGAGGAACTGGCGGCAACGATCTCGTCCCAGAGCGCGGCGTGAAGCGCCCGCGGGGCGTCGACGGCGGCCGCGAGGGCGCTCGCCGCATCGGCGAATGCCGCGCAGTACGCGTCGCCGACCGTCTTGAACACGTGGCCGGCGTTCGATGCAATCGCACGGTCCAGGATGGCGTTGTGGCGCGCGAGCGCGGACGCCATCGCGGCGCGGCCGGACTCCCAGCGCTGGGTGGAGCCGGCGATGTCGGTGAAGAGGAAGGTGACGGTGCCGGTGGGCGGAGAGGGCATTGTGGGCGGATGATATCGGGGTGGAGTCGGCGGAGCAATGCGGCCGGAGCCGTCCCGTGATCGGCTGAAGCGCGACCGCGTAGCCGGCGAGCCCCCGCATTGCCGCCTCGCGCTACCCCCTTCGCGCCCACAGTGGTAACGTCGTCCCAGTTGCGCCCACCATCCCCGCCGCGGAGGTCCCGTCATGTCTGCGTCGATCGTGCGCCCCATCGCCGCTCCCTTCGCCGCCGCCATCCTCCTCGGCATCCTGGCGGCGGCCCCTTCGCCGGCCGCGCCGTACGCGGCGGCGCGCACCGCCGAGACGACACCGAAGATCTACCTCCCGCTCGTCGGTCACTACACCCGCGACCAGCTCGTCCCGCCGCTGCCGGCCGCTGGCTCGACGCCGACAGGCGTCGCCACGGGCAGCGGCATTCCGACATCGACCGCCACCCGCCCCGCCACGGCACCGCCGCCAACGCCCCGCCCGACCGCATCGCGCCCGTCGGGCGGCACCGGCAGCTCGTGGTCCAACTTCACGCTCAGCCGGGACGTGACGGCGCTGGCGTTCGACGCCAAGGCGAACCGGCTGTGGGCGGGCACGACGTCGGGGCTCGTGGCGTGGGACGTTGCGGCCCGTGCAAGCGAGAAGTTCACGGTGGCCGATGGCCTGCTGACGAACTACATCACCGCCGTCGCCGTCGATGCGCAGGGCCGGGTCTGGGTGGGCCACGACCTTGGCGTCAGCATGGCGGAGGACGGCCGGGCCTGGCAGGCGCTGCGCGATGAGGACCTCGTGCTCGATGTGGCCGTCACCGCCATCGTCGGCGACGCGGACGGCGGGACGTGGTTCGGCACGGCGGCGGGCCTCGTGCAGCGCACGCCCGACGGGCTCTTCGCGCGCGTCGAGACGCTCGAGTCCGTCGTCGACGCACCGATCACGAGCGCGCTCGGCGATGCGGCGGGCAACCTCTGGTTCGGCACGGACGGTCAAGGGCTGGCCATGCGCGCCGCCATCGGCGCCTGGCGTACGTTCACCGACGCCGACGGGCTGCCGGACGCCGGCGTCTTCAGCTTGGCGCGCGACGACACGGGCCGGCTGTGGGCCGGCACCGGCGCCGGCTTGGCGCGGCTCGAGTCGGATGGCAAGTGGACGGTCGTGGACGAGTGGCGCGGCGATGACGGCACGAAGCCGATCGGCCGCGTCGGCGCGCTGGCGGTGGCGGCGTCCGGCGATGTCTGGCTGACCGGCGACGACATCGCCTTGCGGCTGCCGGCCGGCATGCGCGAGGCGGTCGACAGCCGCCCGGAGGGCATCGGCGCAGCCCGAACGATGGCCGCGACGCCGGACGGTGCGGTCTGGTTCGGCCTCGAGCACACGCTCGTGCGCCGCGCGGCCGGCGGCGAGCGAACGGACTGGCGGACCGCGGACGCCCTTCCCGCCGCCGCGGTACAGGCGATCGCCGTCGGCCATAGCGGCCGGACGTGGTTCGGCACGGCGAACGGCATCGCCTGGTCGGATCCCGACGGCGGCTGGCGCCAGATCGTCTCGTCTGCCGACGGGTGGGGAGGCGAACCGATCGCCGTAGGCGCCGACGGCCACGCCTGGGTCGTTGGAGGCGACGGTCTTATCGAAATCGATCCGTCCGGGGAACAGCTTCTGCACCATGTCGACGGCAAGCTGCCATTCACGCACATCGACGCCGTGTCGCTCGACCGCAGCGGGCGGCCGTGGATCGGCATCGGCACGAGCACGACCGGTCCCAACGTCGCGTGGCGGGAAGCGGACGGGCGGTGGCAGTCCGTCGAACTGCGCAGCGGACTGAGCGGTCGGCGCTTTCCCTACATCGGAGCGATCGCATTCGACCTGGAAGGCGCGCTGTGGGTCGGTTCGCTCTCCGGCTTGGTGCGCCGCGAGGCCGACGGCTCGGTGACGGCGTTCTCCACGCGAACCGGCCTGTTCTCCGACCTCATCCAATGCATCGAGGTGGACGCCGCAGGCCGCGTCTGGGTGGGAACATTGGGCGATTACAACTTCAGCAACCTCCAGTGGGAAGACGGCGGCCTCCACATGTACGACCACGGCACGTGGACGCGGTACACCAAGGCCGACGGCCTGATCGCGAACGGCGACGTCAACGCCGTGGCCTTCGACGACGACGGCGGCACGTGGATCGCCACCAAGGACGGATTGAGCTACCGCGACCGCGCGGGCGCGTGGACCAGCCACACCACGGCCAACGGGCTGCCGGCAGGCCCGGTGCTCGATGTCGCAGTGGCCAAAGACGGCGACGTCTGGGCCGTGGTCCCCGGCACCCCCGGGGCCCCCGAAACCCACATCGGTCACCTTCCCAAAGGCGGCAGATGGGAAAGCCTCTCGATCCACATCGGACCGACGGACGACAACCGCATCCGCTCCGTCACGGCCGACGCAAAGGGCGGGGTCGTCTTCAGCGGGTTGAATCACGTGGTCTGGCAAGCCCCGGACGGGGCGCGCCGCGGGGCGTTCGCCGGCGTCGACCTCGTCGGCGTGCGCGCGGCGGCCGTGGACGGTGCGGGCAACGCCTACTTCGGCACGCCGCGCGGCCTCGTGCGGCGGTCGGCCGCCGGGACGTGGCGGACGTGGACGGCCCACGAGGGCCTGCCGGACGGCGAGATCCGCTCGATTCAGGTCGACGCGGCGGGCAGCGTATGGCTCGGCCTGACCGAGCGCGAGTCGAACGGCGGCGCGGTGACCGCCGGCGGCGGGGTTGCCCGCCTCGACGTCGCCGGGGCGTGGGCGCACTGGGGTCGGCCAGGCGGGCCGGCATCGAACCGCGTGAACGACATCGCGCTCGGCGCCGGCGGCGTGCTGTGGGCCGCCACCGAGCCCGAGACGGAAAGCGGGACGGTCGGCGGCGGGGTCAGCCGGCGCAACGCGGACGGCACATGGTCGACGTTCGACGAAGCGGACGGCCTGGACGAGCTCTTCACGACCGGCATCGCGGCCGGCGACGACGGCGTGATCTGGGTCAGCAGCACCGACGGCGTCCGGCGCCGCGACGCGGACGGCACGTGGACGTACTTCGGCAGCCGCGACGGCCTGCCCTCAGGCGAGGTCGCGGCGATCGAACTCGACCGCGACGGTGACCTCTGGGTCGGCACATCGAACGGCGCCGGCCGGCTGCACCCCGACGGCACGATCGACACGTATGGCCCGGCAGAGGGGCTGGGCGATGTCGAGGTCCGGTCGATCGGGGTGGGGGAGACGGCGGTGTGGTTCGGGCACCTGTTTCACGGGGTGAGCCGGATGGTGTTGCGGTAGTCGCCCTCACGGCCGCTCGCCCCACGGCAACCACACCGTCGGCCGCCGCTCCGCCGGTCCGAGGAGGCCGCGGATCAGGCGTCCGACAACGTCGTTGCGCGCTGCGGCCGAGGCGATCCCCTCGAGCCCGAAGCCGAGGAACACGGTGTCCGGCGTCGAGATCCCGGCGCCCGGCTGGTTGTCGGCGGCCGTCACGCGACGGAAGTCGTTGGCGTTGGCGGGGCTGCCCTCCGGCGGGCCGGCGGATCGCCAGCCATCGAAGTCGGCCTCGAACGACGCCATCGCGCCGCCCGGAACGCGGATCATGTCGATGGCCACGCCCGTCGTCTCCGCCCAACTGACGTGACTGATCGCGATCTCGACCTGCCTGCCGGCGAACCGGGCGAGGTCGATCGACCACTCCTCCCAGCCGTCGGAGGCGCCGGTGCTGGCGTACCAAACCCCGGTTGTGCCGACGGGCTTGCAGTTCACCGGCACGCGCGCGGCCTGAAGGGTCAGGTAGTGCGCCAGCTGCGGATGGCGCGTGAACCAGTCCGCGTAGCGGCACGCCGACAGCTGGGCGCCGGGCCGGGTGTGGCCGTTGGCGTCGGGTAGCGTCGTCCAATCGTCCTGGCCGACGGTGTGGGCCTCGACGAACACCGTGTTCCATGGGTCGTAGCCGCCGTACTTGATGCGCAGTGTCATGTGCTTGTCCGCATCGGCGGCGGCCGGCACATCGATCGTGCGTGTGAGCCGAAGGTAGCCCTCGCCGACCCGACCCGAGTCCACGAAGTACCGGCCGTGGGGGGCGTCTTCACCTGCCCAGAGTACGGTCTGGCGGCTTTCGAACTGCGGGTGGAGGTCGATCGAAAGGGTGCCGCTGGTGGGCGAGAGTGCCGCGCTGTGCGTGGGGGTGACGACGCCGGCGCCGCCGAACGACCAGCGCAGGTCGCCCAGGGGATCACCGTTGCCGAGTCCGTCGGCCACCGGCACGGGCGGGACGACCTCGGGCGTGCGGGCCCAGCCGTCCAGCGTCCAGCCGGCGATGTCGCCGTCGAAGTCATCGCGGAAGCGCTCGCCGGTCGCATCGGTGATGGCCAGGCCGTCGACCCACCAGCCGGGCGAGATCGTGCCCCAGTCGGTGAGGTAGCGCAGGCGGAGCCGCACGGTTCGGCCTGCGAACGCCGAAAGGTCGTAGCGCAGGCGATCGTGCCCGACGCCGTTGAGCGCCGGTCCCAGGTTGGTATCCGACGCCTCGGTGCTGACGACCGTTCGTCCGCCCATGTCGGGCAGCACCGTCCACGTCGTGCCGCCGTCCGCCGACACTTCGACGTAGCCGAAGTCCCAGTCCGCCTCGAGGTTCCAGTCCGCGTCGAACGCAACCACGACGGGCGCCTGCATATCGGTCAGGTCGAAGTCGCGCCACGCGGCGTGCTCGGCGACATCGCCCCAACTCGACCACAACCCTCCGCCGGCGCCGTCGCCGGCCCGGTTCGGGTGCGTGAACCCCGGCCGTGCCAGGTCGGCATAGGTGTAGGCGCCCAGGTAGTACTGCAGGAAGTCGTTGGACAGCGGGACGCAGTGCGCTTCCGGGTGGTCCGGCCCGCACGGCGCGTCGTCGCGGTCGGGATCATACTGGAGCTGCTGCGCGTACTGCCTGCCTGCCCACTGGCCACTGTACAGGAGCCGGCCGCCCTCGTTCAGGTAGTCGCGCATGGCCAGCATGGCGTCGTTGGCCAGACGTGACACCGTGCCGTCCACCATGCCGGCGGCGGCCGTCGCGCTGTCCGCGCCCGTGTACCACAGCACGGCGTCGTAGTGGCCGAGGACACCGAGCGGATCCGGCGCGACGCGACCGCGGGCGTCGATGTCATATACGTCGGCGGTGATGCCGTTCGCGGCCAGCGCGTCGAGGTGGGCGGCGAGGTGGCTCGGGCCGTCCGTCTTGGACGGCGTCGGGAACGCGCCGGTGTAGTCCTCGGCGGCGACGACGAGCACGCGCGCGGTCGGGACGGACGCCAGGGTGTAGGCGAAGGGGGTCGACGCCGCGTCGCCCGCCGTGAACCAGACCTCGACGCGGTCGCCCGGCCTGGCGCCGGTGACGGTGCCGCGGACGCGGTGGTAGTGGATGTCGCCGGCATCGCCGTAGCGCTCCCCACCGTCCCACTCCGCCGTCGTCGCCGTCCGCTCGTCGCCGCCGGCGACGCGGTAGTGCAGCGTGACTTCGCCCAGGTAGCGCGCAGCGTTCACCTGGACGGGCTGCGGGTCGCCGTACGACACGCCGAAGGCGTCGACGTAGAACGGCGTGACGGTGTTGCCCAGGTGGCTGACGGGGCGCGCCGGGTCGGCGGCGGACATGGCGACGTCGAGCGCGAACGGCAGGTTCTTCACGAACTCGGCCTGCACGAGCGCCTCGTCGTCCGGGAAGACGAACCCGCCGCCGCTGCCGCCGTCGCTCAACTCGGGCGTGAAGCACGTCGCGCGCGCGACGGTGATCGCGTAGTCGCATGTCTCGCCGTTCGTCGTGTACAGGCGGGCGCTGAGCTCGGGCACGAACCCCGGGACGGCCGGCTCGGCCGGCGTGCCGGCGAGCGCCTCGTGGATCGGCGTGTCGGCGCTGACGGTCTCGACCTGCCAGCCGATGCCGTAGAGGAGGAGCTGCGCTACCGAGTGGTAGTTGACGAGGAACCGGAACGGGACACGGGCGAGCAAGCCGACGATCGCCTGTGTCTCGGGCTCCGACCCCGCCGCCGGTCCGCGGTAGGTCTGCGCCCCCGGCTGGCTGCTCGACCCTTCCTCGTCGTACCCCCAGTGCTCGGGGAAGTTCCGGTTCGGGTCGACGCCGTCGCTCGGATCGAACGCGCCGTCGCCGTTGTTGTCGCGCATCGTCTTGCGCCACAAGCGGTTGTCGGGCGTGAACGTGTGCTCGTAGCCGTCCGGGTTGGCGATGGGGACGAACCAGAACTCGCGGCTGTCGACGAGGGCGGTCACGGCGGCATCCGTGCCGTAGCCGTCGACGAAGTGCTCGAGCAGCCGCCACGCCACCTCCGGTCCGATCCACTCGCGCGCATGCTGCAACGCCATGTAGAGCACCGCGGGCCGCGCCCCGTCCGGCGTCGAGTTCGCGTCCTTGGTCACCTTGAGGGCGACGATCGGCCGACCCTGGACCGACGTGCCGATGACGACGTGCTTCACGAGCTCGGGATGGGCTTTCGCGACCTCGTCGGCCAGTTCGCGGAAGCCGCCCGGCCCGTCGTACTTCCGCCAGACCGCGTAGCCGTCCTCTGCCTGCTCGGCCGCCAGCTGTGAGGCCGTGCGCCCTATCGGATCGCGCCAGAGCGCAACGGGCAACCGGCGATCCGCCTTCAGCATCCGCGCGTCGTCGGCCGTGACCACGAGGTCGACGTCGAAGCCGCCCGCGGCGGGCCGGACGGCGGCGATGTCGCGGCCTTCGCGGCGGAGGCGCTCGAAGGCCGCGGCGTCGACGTGGACGGTGTATTGGTCGAGGGCGGCGGCGGGTTGGGATGGGGCGATCGGGGCGATCGGCACGACCGGCGCGACCTGTCCTTGGGCACGCGCACCCGACGACGGTGCCGTGCCGCCGGCAGTCACGACGGCGAACGCGGCGAGGAGGAGAGCGAGTGCGGGCCGGGTGGTGATGAACGTCGGCATCGGGCTTCTGGCGGGGTACGGCATCGTGGGAGACTCCATGGCGAGGAATAGCGTTCAGCAACGATGAAATCAACGGCCTCAGCCGTTGAACCCAACCCCTCCGCCCAGGCAGGTCACGATGCCGGCGGCACACCCGCCATCGACACCTCGTCCACCTCACCCGGACCGGGACCGTCCACGGCGTAATAGCTGCCCCGGAACAACACGGGCTTAACCGACATCGTCGCCGCCCCGTTCATCTGCGCCTCGACGGCCACCTTGCGGACCTCCGCCGCACACACCTTGTACTCCGCCGTCCCCGTGACCGCATCGCCCACGTCGTTCGTCAGCAGGTTCGCCCGCGCCTCGGCGAAGTGGAACGGCATCCAGATGCAGCCGCGGCGCACCTGGCGGCTCAGCAGCGCGCGGCACTCGATGTGCCCACGCCGTGTCGACACCGTCACCATGTCGCCATCGACGATCCCGCGCCGCCCCGCATCCTTGGGGTGGAGCTCGATGTAGGCCTCGGGCTGCTTGTGGTGCGCACCCTGCTCGCGCCGGGTCTGCGTGGCCGAGTTGTAGTGGTAGAGCGTGCGGCCGGTCGACAGGAGCAGCGGATAGTCCGTGTCCTCGGCCTCGGCCGACGGCCGGAAGCTCACGGCCGTGAACAGCCCCCGCCCGCGCAGCAGCTTGCCGCCCTCGTGCAGGAACTTCGTGCCGGGATGATCGGGCGTCGGGCACGGCCACTGCAGCCCGCCGTCCTCGGCGATGCGCGCGTGGCTGATGCCCGCAAAGCGCGGCACGTCGCGCGCCATCTCGGCGTAGATCTCGGCGGCCGAGTTGTAGTTCCAGTCCGCGCCGCATGCCCGCGCCAGCTCGACGAGGATCTCCCAATCCGCGCGCGCCTCGCCCGGCGGCTCGACGCCCTTGCGCACGAGCTGGACGCGGCGCTCGGAGTTCGTGAAGACGCCGTCCTTCTCGGCGAAGCACGCCGCAGGGAAGATGACGTCGGCGAAGCGGGCGGTCTCGTTCAGGAAGATGTCCTGGAGGACGAGGAAATCGACCTTGTTCAGGCCCTCTTCGAGCAAGCTGACGTTCGGCTCGGACAACACGATGTCCTCACCCATGATGAAGAAGCCCTTGAGCTGCTTGCCCGCCACCTTCATCATCTCGTTCAGGTTCAGGCCGCGCGTCCGTGACAGCGGCACGCCCCAAATGTCCTCGTACTTGGCCACGACCGCCTCGTCGTCGGCGCGCTGGTAGCCCGGGAAGTAGACCGGTGTCGCACCCGCGTCGTTCGCGCCCTGGACGTTGTTCTGGCCGCGCAGCGGGTTCATGCCCATCGATTCCGAGCCGAGGTGGCCGGTCATGAGGACGAGGTTCGCCAGCGCGTAGACGTTGTCCGTGCCGTGGCTGTGCTCGGTGATGCCGAGCGTGTAGTAGATCCCGGCCTTCTTCGTCGTCGCATACTCGCGGGCCGTGGCGCGGATGTCCTCGGCCGGGATGCCGGTCACGATCTCAGCCTCTTCGGGCGTGAAGTCCTTCACCGCCGCGGCGACCGCCTCGAAGTTCTCCGTGCTCTCGGCGATGAACGCCGCGTCGTACAGTTCCTCGGTGACGATGACGTTGGCCATCGCGTTCAGCAGCCAGACGTCCGTGCCCGGTCGGAGCTTCAGGTGCCGCTCGGCGATGGACGCCATCCAAATCGAGCGCGGATCGGCCACGACGAGCTTGGCGCCGCGGCGCACCGCGCGCTTCATCTCCATGGCGATGATCGGATGCGCCTCAGAGGTGTTGCTGCCGATGACGAACAGGAAATCCGCGTCGCGGATCTCGCCGATGGAGTTCGTCATGGCGCCCGCACCAAACGTTGTGACCAGACCGGCCACGGTGGGGGCGTGTCAGGTGGCCGCGCATTGGTGGATGTTGTTCGTTTGGAACACCGCCCGCGAGAGCTTCTGGACGAGGTAGTTCTCCTCCATCGTGCAGCGCGACGACGAGACGAACGCCAGCGCGTCGGCACCGTGCTTCGCCGCCACGCCCATCAGCCCGTCGGCGGCGCGCCGGATCGCATCCGCCCACGACGCAGGCTGCAGCGTCCCGTCCGCGGCGCGCACGAGCGGCGTCGTCAGCCGGTCCTCGTGGTCGATGAAGTCGTAGGCGAAGCGGCCCTTCACGCACAGGTTGCCGTCGTTCGTCGTGGTGCCGGGCGGCGGGCTCGAGATCTTGACGACCTGCCCGCGCCCGCCGTTGCCCGCCGGGTCGACGTTCAGGTCCATCTGGCAGCCGACGCCGCAGTAGTTGCACGTCGTGCGCACCTTGACGAGTTCGCGCTCCGGTTTGGCCTTTGTGAGCAGCGGGATCTTCTCGGCCATCGCCCCGGTCGGGCAGGTGTCGATGCAACCGCCGCACATCTCGCACGTGCTGTCCAGGAGCGAGACCTGGTCGACGGTCGTGATCGTCGTGTGGCTGCCGCGGCCGGAGAGCGTGATCGCCGTGACGCCCTCGACCTCGTCGCAGTAGCGCGTGCAGCGGGCGCAGGCGATGCACTTGGTCGCGTCGAAGAGGATGTACGGGTTCTCGTCCAGCGGCCGCCCGGCGCGGACGGGCGCGAGGCGCGGCCAGTCGCGCGGCGCGCCGTAGCGCTCGGCGAGCTGGTAGACCTCGCTCGGTGCGCCGAGCTCGCTGCCGACGAAACCTTCGGGATGATCCGCCAGATAGAGCGCCATCAGGCTCTGCCGATGGCGTGCGATCCGCTCGTTGTCCGTCGTGATCACCATGCCCGCCGCGGCCGGTGTGGCACACGATGGGGCCATGCGCCGCCAGCCCTCGATCTCCACGAGGCACGTCCGGCACGCGCCCGCAGGGTCGAGGCGTGGGTCGTGGCAGAGCGTCGGGATGACGCGGCCGGCGCGGGCGGCGACTTCGAGGACGGTTTCGCCGGGGGTGAAGGGGATGGCTTCGCCGTCGACGGTCAGGGTTGGGGACGCAGTGGCGTTCGGGTTCGGGTCCATGGGGCGCTCCTGGCGGGGATGCGGAGGGCTATTCTATCCGCCAAACGATCGGCGATCCACCGAGACGAGCACCGGCAGCTGAAGCTGGCCGGCTGGAGGCGTCCCTGACGGGCCGCCATGGTGCCCGCCTGCGCGGGCACCCAAAACGTCGGTGGCGCCTGCGCAGGCAGGCGCATTGGCCGAAGGCCCCCAGCCGGCCGGCTTCAGCCGCCGATTGCTCGGTTCACGAGGATGATGGCGCCATCGCATCGCCCTTCGAATCGAACGCCTCCGGAAACCACCTGAGCGCCGTCGTCAGCGGCAACGACGCCGCCTGCCCGAGCCCGCAGATCGACCCCTCGTTCATCTGCCACGCCACCTCGGCGACGTGGGCGAGGGCATCGGCACCCACGGGCGCGCGCGTCGCGTCCAGGTAGCGATCCAAGCTCTCGCGTTGGAAGCGGGTGCCGATCCGGCACGGAGCGCACTGGCCGCAGCTCTCGGCCTCGAAGAAGCGGAGCTGGTGCGCGACGGCCCAAGGGATGTTAACGGTGTCGTTCAGGACGACGACGCCGGCCGAGCCGAGCATCGAGCCTTCGTCGGCCAGCGCGCGGAAATCGAGGGCGATGTCGCGCTTGGACGCCGGGAGGAAGCCGGAGCTGGCGCCGCCGGGCGAGAACGCGAGGAGCGTGCCGACGTAGCCACCGGCGGCCTCCGCCAGCTCGTCGAGCGTGATGCCGATCGGCAGCTCGTACACGCCGGGATGGGCGACGTGGCCGCTCACGCAGTAGAGCTTCGTGCCGGGGGCGGTGCGGCCGAGGGCCTTGAACCACGCCCCGCCGCGTCGGACGATCCCGGGCACGCACGCGATCGTCTCGACGTTGTGGACGAGCGTGGGCTTGCCGAACAGCCCGACCTCGACCGGGAACGGCGGCCGGAGCCGCGGCATGCCGCGCTTGCCCTCGAGCGCCTCGATGAGCGCCGTCTCCTCGCCGCAGATGTAGGCGCCCTGGCCGGCGTGCATGTGGAACGCGATGCCATCGAGGTGGCCGCCGGCCTTGAAGCGCGCGATGGCGTCCTCGACGATGCCCCACGGGATCTCCCACTCGCCGCGCAGGTACAGGTAGACGGCGCTCGCCCCGACGGCGCGCGCGGCGATCGCGAGGCCCTCGATGACGAGGTCCGGCCGGCGCAGGAGCACCTCGCGGTCCTTGAACGTCCCCGGCTCGCCCTCGTCGGCGTTCAGCACGACGTAGCGGACGGTCTCGGGTTGGCCGATCACGCCCTTCCACTTGATGTGCGCCGGAAAGCCGGCCCCGCCTCGGCCCTGGAGGCCCGCTGATTCGAGTTCGGCGACGAGGCCGTCCGGACCGATCTCGGCGGCCCGCGCGAGCGCCGCGCCCGACCAGTCGGGCTCGGCCATCAGGTTCATCGCCAGCGACTCCGGGTCGGCACCGAGTGGTCCGATCGTGCCCATCCACATGTCGGCCGGCGCCTGGGCCGAGAACAGCGCCGTGAAGTCGCCGCCCGCCGCCGCGATCTCGGCCGGCGTCACCGCCGGCAGCACGCGCCGGCCGCGCAGGACGGCCGCGGGCTTGTCGCACGCCGCCAGGCACTGGCAGCCCTCCGCGCGCAGGCCGCTGGCGCGCGCCGCATCGAGCAGTGCGTCGGCTCCGGCGAGTTGGCACGACAACCCTTGGCAGACGCGCACGTCGACGTCCGGCTCGGCCAGGAGGTGGAAGAAGCTGCCGACGCCATATATATCGGCTTCCGGCACGCCCGTCCGGCGGGCGACCTCGCGCGAGACGCCGGGGCGCAGGCCGCCGAGGCGGTGGAGCTCGTCGGGGACGCGGGCGCGGTCTTGGGGGGTGGGCATGGGTTGGGCTCCGGGCGGGGCGGGAAGGGTCGATCGGACGAACGGCGATCGGCGGTATCATGGCTTGGCGCGCTGCCAGTCGCAAGCGCCCCTCGTGTGAGTCGTGGCGATGCGCTGCGTTGTGGCGGTCGCAACGACGAGTGGCACGGACCAGAATCGTCCCATGCCCAGCACTCCTGACGACGCGACGCACCCGACGAACCCAATGGACGCGGTGGCAGACGTCGAGACGTACGAGGTCCGGCTGCGGCAGTCATTCACGTTCGCCGTGCAGGAGTCCGGCGCGTACTACGGCGGCGGTGGAGCGTTGCACGAGACGCTCCATCGGCTGGCCGAGCGGTTGGACGCGGGCGTGCGGGGGGAGTATGAGTTGTGGGGGAGCGTAAGCGAGGCGCGTGGTCTCGACGACGAGCTGTAGTAGGTGGTGATGTCCAAGACCGATGCCCCCACTTCGAATGGTGTTGACCCGGCCGTCGCTGCGGAGGGCGTCGGGAAAGATGTGTAACCGGAAGGTGACGTAGGGTCGGAGGGAGAACGGTCTCCGGACGATGGCGATCCGGGCCAGGGCGCATGGGCGCCCCGGCCCGGCTCCCCCCCGCCCGGAC
>JADYYS010000028.1 GCA_020853525.1 Ardenticatenales bacterium
GTCCGGGCGGGGGGGAGCCGGGCCGGGGCGCCCATGCGCCCTGGCCCGGATCGCCATCGTCCGGAGACCGTTCTCCCTCCGACCCTACGTCACCTTCCGGTTACACATCTTTCCCGACGCCCTCACGCGCCGGCCAAGCCCTGGCATCACGACATCAAAACCGCTATGTTTGGATTCATGAGAACGACCCTCACGCTCGACGACGATGTGGCGGCGCAGTTGAAGCGCTTGCAGGCGGAACATGATGGCCGGCTGCGAGACATCGTCAACCGGCTGCTCAGGCTTGGGTTGGCGCAACTCCAATCGTCCAAGCGCTCGCCGGATGCGGCCTACACGCAGCCCGTGCCGCTGGGCCCGTGCTTGCTTCCCTCCATCGACAGCGTCGCCGACGTTCTCGCGCTGATTGAGGGCGAGGCCTACCGGTGATCGTTGTCGATGCCAACCTGTTGATCTATGCGTTCGATGAGACCTCACCCCAGCACGGCGCGGCTCACCGATGGTTGCACGAGCAGCTCAACGGAACCGTACGCGTTGGACTGCCGTGGCCGTCGCTTCTCGCGTTCATAAGATTGGTGACGAACCCGCGGGTGTTCGCCCGGCCGACGGACATCGGTACGGCATGGCGGCAGGTCGAGCGTTGGCTTTCCTCGCCCGTGGCCTGGGTGCCTGCGCCGACCGACAGCCATGCGTCCGTCCTGGGTGCGCTCCTCACGGCCACTGGTGCGACGGGAAATCTCGTACCGGATGCCCATTTGGCTGCACTCGCCATCGAGCACGGTCTGATCCTTTGCTCCGCCGACGGCGACTTCGCCCGCTTCAACGGCATTCGCTGGGAGAACCCGCTGGCCAGGCGACCCGGCTAGGCGACGAGCTTTCGACAACCCCGAGGGCGCGCATCGACATGCTGGCCTCGCTGCCGCCTCGCCGACCCGCCCACGGGAGGAACAACGCCCTCCGTGATATCGCCGTTGCTGTCGACGTGCTCGGACGAGCGATGGCCGTTGCGGTCGGCGTCGTGACTGCCGTCGGCGCGACCGTGGAAGTCGCTGTTCCCGTCGAGGTCGACGCCGGCTCAGCGGTCATCGTCCCAGTCCCCCCCGCCCCCCGCCACACCCCGCCCACGCACGTGCCCTCCACCACCACGTTGTCCGCCCGCTCCGGATCCGCAGCCCCCCCGCACACGCACGGCGCCCCGATCGCCGCCCCCTCCTCGCACACCGCCGGCCCGATGTAGCTACGGCTGAACAGCACGTTGTCGACGTCCAGGATGTTCGTCGTGCGGGCCGGGTTGTTGTGGATGTAGAGGTAGACGCCGGCCTCGTTCACGCGCAGGTCGGGCGACGTCCGCCACGCGATGCCGCTTTGGGTGAACGCCTTGCGGCCGTCGACCCAGAACGTCTGGCTGCCGTCGGGGAGGCCGGGCGTGCCGGGGTCGATGGCCATCTCCAGGACGTGCCACGCGCCGCGCGATATGAGTACGTCTGTCTCGGGCGCGAAGAGGTCGCCGTAGCAGTCGTCGGGACCCGGATGGCCGCAGTCCTTGGACATCCGGTGGTAGTAGCTGTAGAAGCCCCACTTGCCGGGCCACGGCAGCCGCTGGTAGTTGGACCACGGCTCGAGGTTGGACGTGAAGCGCTCGTCGCCCCTCGGCCGCTCGCCGGCGTGGCCGAGGCAGCCCCACGGGTAGAGGGCGGCGCTGCATGCAATCAGGCCGCCCAGGTGCATGAAGTTGCCCTGGTGGAAGTCGGCGTCGAAGCGCAGGTAGCGGCGATAGTGGATCACGTCCCAGTCGACGTTCCGGCCGAGGAACTTGGACGGGCCGGACGTCACACCGTTGGCGAGCGCCGCGTCGCCGTCGTTCACGACCTGCAGGCGCATGCTGTGCGATCCTGGCACACCCGCCGGGTTGTCGCCGATGAGGAACGTCCGGCTGGGCGCACCGTAGACGTCGTCCCAGTAGCGGTCGAGGCTGGCGGCGTCGGGGACCTCGAAGTCGTGGCAGAAGATCCACGCGGGGTGGGATGCCGCGTCGGCGCACTCCTGGGCGTGGGCGACGCGGGGGGCGGCGGCGAGGCGAGCGACGATGCAGGCGACGATGCAGGCGCCGATGCGTAAGCCGATGTGTTCGCGCGGGGCGACCCGCACGCCGATGATCCGCCGGGCCGCGAACGCGGCCCGGCGCAATCTACCACGTGCGCGCTCCACTTCGCCCTCCTCCCGCGGCCGGCAGCAGCCGGCCCCGCCCGCGCCCGCCGGTTGTGTTTCGGACCGGGTCACGCGCAATCTTGGCCCGTGAATTGCTCTCGGCGACCCGCCGCGCATTCGCCATACAATCGTCCAATCGTTGCGCAGCGATCATCGCCGGGCAAGCGGGAGGCACAGCATGACCGTCGACGCGTCCATCGAACATCGGACAGCGCTCCATCCGGCGCACCGGCCCAAGCGGCCTCGAGGTCGGCACGTGATGAAGTGGGTCGGCGCGGCATGTCTGGCCTTCCTGGCCGACGCGCACTCGCCGGCCTGGGCGGTGACCGACGTGTGCCACTTCTCGAACGGGCGCCGATCGCTCGATCGGCCGTGGGACTTGGTGAGCCCGCTCCCGCTTCAGTTCTACGTCGTCGGCAACGCCCTCTCGCGTCACCCGCTGGACCTTCAGTACAAACTGCGCTGGCGAGCGGGTCGGCCGGTGTGGATCATGCTGCGCCGCGAAGGTTTCGCGGGTGACTATCTCTACTTCGATCTCGCGGGATTCCTGATTGCCAGCGCGTCGTGGGGGTGCCAGGCCGGTTGCGACCATGGCAGCCGTCTTGTGTGGCAGGGTCCGGCGCTCGATTCAGATCCGGCGCGCGCGTTCTTCGATGTGGCTGCGGCGGCCGATCGGTAGTCGCCCGGCCGCCGGAAACCGCACGACTCACCGCACGACGAACGTCTTCCACACATCGATCTCCGGCACATCCCCCGCATCCCAGCCGCGCCCGCCACTGCTCGTTCGTCAACCGATCGCCGGACGGTTGGACGAACGCGTACTGGCTGTAGATCCCGCCGCGCGCGAGGACGACACGGGCTCGGGCTCGACATAGCCTTTGAGCAACTCTGGCGGCCCGCCGCCCATCTCGGCCATGCCCTGCTTGGCGTAGAGGATCGTGTCGTGCTTCAGCTCGGACCAGCTGCCGAGCACGGTGTTTCAGCAAGAGCGCCGAGCGCGTTTCGTCATCGCCTTGCAGGCGGAACGTCATCCGCCCGTACTACCCGCCGCATCGTGAAGCCGGTCGGCCCGGCCGCGATGGCCAGCGGGATGAGTCTGGCCCCGGTCACGCCGTTCCGGCCGATGTCCACGGCCAGCGCCGCCCCCTCCCGCGTCGCCGCGTCGCCGCCCTGGTCGAACAGCGCGTTGCCGAGGGAGTACGCCACGATCGCCGTGCGGCGCTCGGCCCCGCTCGGCGACGGACCGGTCCGCGGGCTCGCCGACGGATCGACGCCCGGCTGAATCGCCTCGACGCCCTGCACGACGTGCGGATGGGCGCCCACGATCACGTCGGCGCCTGCGACCGCCAGCACCTGCGCGAACCGTCGCTGCGTTGGATCGGGACGCCTGGCGTACTCCGTGCCCCAGTGCACGACGACCGCCACCGCATCGGCGCCGCGCCGTGCCGCCGCCACCTCGCGTGCGACACCGGCGACGTCGGCGTCGACGCCCGGCCGGACGTAGGCCACCACGGCCGCCGCGCGGTCCTCCGGCATCGTCGCGCTTCTGTTCAGAACGAGCGTGTAGGCCAGGAACGCCACCCGGATCCCGCGCACCTCGCGCACCGCCGCCGTTTGGCCGCCCGGCGCGCCGTCCCGCCGGCCGATCGGCGCGATGCCGACGCGCCCGAGGACGCGCACCGTGGCGGCCAGCCCGGCCTCGCGGGCGTCCAGGCTGTGGTTGTTCGCCACCGACAGCACGTCGAATCCCGCGCGGGCGAGCGCAGCGGCAGAGGCAGTGCTGCCGGTGAGGTTCAGCAGACCGGGCGACGGCGGGGGGATGGCAAAGGCTCCCGGCGGCACGAGCGGCCCCTCGAGGTTGGCGATCGTGACATCGGCCGCCGACAGCCAGGTGCGTGCAAGGGCGAAGGGGGCGTCGGGGCCGTGGGCGGCCATGGCGGCGCCGACGTAGCGGCCGAGCATGATGTCGCCGAGGAAGAGGAGGCGCGCTTCGACGGGTGGTGGGGACGTGGCCGGTGCGGCGGGGGTCGATGCATGGCCGGCGGCTGCGGCGGACGCCGATCCGGCTTGGCCGAGGGCCAGGGCGAGGCATACGGACGGCACGGCGAGGCCCGCCGAACACGCGCGCCGCCGGAGGCCAAGGCGCATGGGCGGGGATCTACGGATCTAGGACGATGCCGTCGACGGCGCTTCCGGCGAACGACCTCTCATTCGCCCGGGGGCCGATAGCGAATCGACTCGGCCCGCCCAAGCGCGGCCAGCGTCTCGTCGACCGTGAGCAGGACGGTCGTCTCGATCTTCGAGAGCGCTCCGCCTCCGCCGATCGCAATCGCCACGGCCGCCATCGAAACGTTGTCCGGAGCCTCCCAGAGGTTATAACCGTCGTACGCGCCAAACGCGTACCAGAAGCCGTGGAGTCTGCCTCCCACCGACTCGATGTAGGCCCGCGCCGCCTCTCGCCGGTCCTCCGGATGCTTGGCCAGTCGCTCCCACGTTTCGGGGGTGTAGCTGAAGCGCGTCAGGTACATCGGCATCGCTCGGCTCCTTGGGGTCAAGGGGGCTGTCCGGCACATTGTAGTCGCGGTGCGCCGGCTCCGGCGGCGACCAGCCGTCTTCAGCCGTCCATCCCGCAGCGCCGATGGAAAGCTGAGCGAATTGGGCTCAACGGCTGAAGCCGTCGCTGAGGGTGGACCTGTCGGTCCACCACGCGCCTGCCTTCGCAGGCGCCAAAGCGGTGCGCCCCCCGCTACCGACAAACACGGCACCTGGGTCTGGCGCCTGCGAAGGCAGGCGCGCGGCAGCCGGAGGCTGCCCTCAGCGACGGCTTCAGCCGTTGATTCGTCTCCTTGAAGAAATGCGCCCGCGTTCTTGAAGAAACGCCGGCCCGTTCTTCAAGAACGCGCTCGCACTTCTTCAAGAAACCGCGGCCGAGTCCTAAAGAAGCGTCATCCGCACCGCCCATGCAGCTCCCGGAGCGCGCCGTGCGTTCGTCGGCGGGCGCTGGACCGCTGGACCGCTGGACCTCAGTCCGCTTGCTCCGTGCCACCCCAGCGTCGGGCAAACGGCGGTCGCGCGGCGGTCGAACCCCCTTCCATACGGCCGTCGCACCCCTTACGCTGTCCGCGCGCCCGCACCTTCCGCGGGCGCAACACGGAACAGGAGTACATGCTAATGGCAACCTGGATCGAGGCGATCAGCGCCTACCGCCCGCGGGTCTCCACCCTGCCCACGCTCGACCTCGACGCCCTGGCCGAACGCCTCGCCTCCGGCACGCTGCTCACGCCGCGCGTCGCCCGGATGGTCCTGGAGGAGCTCGGCCACGAGATCGGACAGCAGCTCCGCACGGGCCACCGCGTGAAGCTGCCGGGCATCGGCACCTTCGGCCCGCGGATCCGGCTGGACGGGACGATGCGCGCCACGCTGCGCCTCGCCCCGGAGCTGCGCGACGCGGTGACGGACGTCGGCACCTTCCTCGGCGGCATCACCGGCCGGGAGAGCGTCGGGCTCGACCTCATCGCCCTCAAGGAGCGGTGGGACGCCGAGCACCCGGACGACCCGCTCGAGCTGCCGCCGAACTACCGGAGCCGGGCCAAGCGCACGGCCGCGTGAGCCGGCGGTCGGACACATTGCAGCCGCAGACAAACCACGAGGGCGTCACCCGCCAGGGATCGACGTCCTCGTGGTCCGCTCACAGCACGTCGATCGCATCCACGTCCACCCGCCACCCCGGCGGCGGCGGTGCCTCGGCCAGCAGCGCGTGGCCGTCCGGCGAGCTGAGGACGATCTGCCAACGGCACTTGCCGCGCTGCCGGTGGAAGAACGCCGGCGCCGGACCGCGCACCATCGTGTAGGGCAGGCCGAGGCGGGCGGCGGCGGCCTCGAGCTGTTGCGCGTACGCCCGCGCGGCCGGCTCGGCCGCCGCGTCGTGCGCATCCGTGACCCACAGCAGGCGCCACAGCGGCCGCCACGGCGGGTAGCCGTGCTGGGCGCGGAACGCGATCTCGCGGGTGTAGTAGCCGGCGAAGTCGTGTTGCGCGGCGAGCGTGATCGCCGGGTGGTCGGGGTTGTACGTCTGGAAGATCACGTGCCCACCGGCCGCCGATCGACCGGCCCGCCCTGCCACCTGCGCCAGCAGTTGGAACGCCCGCTCGCCGGCGCGGTAGTCCGGGAAGTGCAGCGCGGTATCGGCCGAGACGACACCGACGAGCGTGACGAGCGGCAGGTCCAAGCCCTTCGTGATCATCTGCGTGCCGATCAGCACGTCCGCCTGGCCGCTGCTGAAGCGCGCCATCAGCGCGGCATGCGCGCCGCGCGCCTCGGTCGTGTCGGCATCCCAGCGGAGCGTCCGGACGCCCGGGAAGGCGGCTTGCGTCTCGCGCTCCAGCCGCTCCGTCCCCAGGCCGACGTAGCGGATCCGGTGGCTCGTGCACGCCGGGCAGAGCATGGGCGGCGGCTCGGTGTGGCCGCAGGCGTGGCACACCAGCCGCGCCGTCACCCGGCCCGGACGGGCCGCATCGAGACCGGCCACGTGCTGCGTGAGCGGCGCGTCGCAGCGCGGGCAGACCTGGACGTGGCCGCAGTCCCGGCACTGGACGAACGTCGCGCTGCCCCGTCGGTTGAGGAACAGGATCGCCTGCTCGCCCGCGACGAGCGCGTGCTGAAGTGCCGCCATCAGCGGCCGGCTGAAGATGGACGTGTTTCCGGCCCGCAGCTCGGAGCGCATGTCGACGATGCGGACCGGCGGCAGCTCGCCATGGCCCGGCGCCGTCGTCGCTGCCCCGCCGCCCGCCGCAGCCCGCGGATCCGCCGTCATCACCCGCCGCGGCAGCTCGATCAGCGTCCAGACCCCGCGCCGGGCGTGCCAGTACGACGTCACGGCCGGCGTCGCACTGCCGAGCACGACGGCGGCGCCCACCCGCCGGGCGCGCTCGATCGCGACGTCGCGCGCATGGTAGCGCGGCGTGCGGTCCTGTTTGTACGCGTCGGCGTGCTCTTCGTCGACGATCACCAGGCCCAGGCGCGGCAGCGGGCTGAACACGGCGGATCGTGAGCCGACGACGACGGTCACCGCCCCGGAGCGGGCGCGCTGCCACGCTTCGCGGCGCTCGGCGGGCGACATCTCGGAGTGCCAGAGCCCGACCATGCCCGGGAAGCGGGCTTCGAATCGATCCACCATCTGCGGCGTCAGCGCGATCTCCGGCACGAGGACGATCGCTTGTCGGCCGCGCGCGGCCACGTGCGCGATCGCGCGCAGGTAGAGCTCGGTCTTCCCGCTGCCCGTCACGCCGTGGAGCAGCGCCACCGGCGGCTCGACGGGCGGTCCGCCGGCCTCCGGTCCGTCGCCGCCGTCCAGCAACGGCGCCAGCTGCGCCCAGGCGCGCGTCTGGTCGGCCGTCAACGGCGGAACGGCCTCGCCGCGTCCGTTCCCGTCGCCCGAAGGCGACGCGCCCTGCGACGCGGGCGGCCATCCTGCGGATGCCTCCGCCCGCACGATCGCGATCAGGCCGGCCCGTTCGAGCGCCGCCAACGTCGCCGCCGTGGCCGCCGTCCGGCGGACGACGTCGGCCGTCGGCGCGGCGCCGCCCGATGCGGCCAGGTACTCCAGGGCCTCGACGTGCGCCGTCACCCGGCGCAGCGCGTGTTCGGCGGCGCGGGCGCGGGCGCCGTGGACCTGCAGCACGACGACGTCCGCCGCGGTCACCCCGCGCACCCGCTGCACTCCGTCCACCGCCGCAGCCTCCGCCTCCGCCTCGTCTGCCGGGGCGGGCGGCGCGACGAGCACGAGGCCGTCCGCCGCCAGCCGGGCGAGCGCACGCGCACCGCCGCCCGGTGTCACGCCGCCCGTCGCCGCGCCAAGCTCGGCCGACGTGGGCAGCACGATGTCCGCCCGGCGCAGCCACGCCAGCGCGTCGGCCGCGGCGTGCGGGCGGAGCTTGGCGAGGGCGGCGTCCACGGTCGCCCCGTCGGCGACGAGGCGGCGCGCAAAGACAGCCGACCTGGCGCGCGGCGCGAGATCTGGATCGTCGAGCAGCTCGATCAGCCCGCCGGCCAGCGCGGCGGCGAGCGCCGCGGCAAACTTCCGCGACCCGACCGCCTTGCGGAGGGCGGACTCCGTCCGGCGGCGCTGCCGGCCGAACGCACCGACGAGGGCCAGCACGTCCGCGTCCGCGCCGAACGCGGCCACGGGCGCATCCGTGCGGCGGTAGCGGCGCGGGGCGGCGGTGTCCGTGCCGGGCGGCAGGAAGGGCTGGAGGCAGCTGAAGAAGGGCGCTCGGTAGTGCCTGGCGATCCAGCGCGCCAGCGACACGCTTTCGGGCGTCAGCCACGGATCCCCGTCCACGACGGCCTCGATGTCGCGGACGCGGCCGAGGTCCGTGCGCGCGGCCAAGCCGACGACGATGCCGATCAGGCGCTGCCGGCCGAACGGCACGCGGACGCCGCTGCCGATGTGAACGGCGTCCGCGAGCGGGCCGGGGATGGCGTACGTGAAGACGTCCGGGGACGGCGCATCCGGCGCGGCCGGGTGCGGTCGACCGAGGTCGGTCGGTAAGTCGACGGCGACCTCGGCGAACGGCCAGCCGCCCATCACAAGACGATGGGCGCCCCGCGTGCGACGCGGGCGACACGGTGCTTCTCGGCGCGGATGATCGCGGTGATCGTGTCGACGGTCACGTTCAGCTGGTCGCGTCGATTCACGACGACGTAGTCGAAGTCGACGGCCAGGCGCATCTCTTCGCGGGCGGTGGCGATCCGGATCTTCAGCAGGTCGGCCGGCTCGCTCTTGCGCTCGCGCAGCCGCCGCTCGAGCTCGGCCACGCTCTCGGCCACCATGAAGATCAGGATCGCGTCGGGCACGAGCTTGCGGATCGTCCGCGCGCCCTGCACGTCGATCCGCAGCACCACGTCCTGTCCGCTGGCGAGGGCTGCGCGGACCTGCTGCTTGGGGATGCCCTTGTAGTCACCATAGACGAGCGCGTACTCCAGCAGCTCGCCCTGGTCGATCATCTCGGCGAACGCGGCGACGTTGATGAAATGGTAGTCGGCGCCGTCGACCTCGGTCGTCCGCCGCGGCCGCGTCGTGGCCGTCACGACGAAGTGGAACGGGAAGCCGATCGACTTCATCGCCTTGAGCGCCTCGTCCTTGCCGACGCCCGACGGGCCGGAGATGACGATCAGCAGCGGCGGCGGGTCCTGGAACCGTTCGACGAACTCGTCACGCGCGTCGATCGCAGCGTCATCGGTGCCGAGCGTCGACGCGATGCCGTCGGCACGCGTGATGCCGTCGATGGCGCGGTCGGGTTCGGGGAGAGCGGGCGCTTGGGGATCAGCATCCAACGATCAAGCGATCCTTGCCGGCGGTCGGGTGAAGACGTGATTGTTCCAGAGCGGGTCGGCCGTGTCCAGCGCGCGCCGCGGCGGAGCATGACGCGGGCGCGTCGCTTCCGAGCCGGCCGGTGACCGCACACCCAGGCAGCCGCGCGGTCCGCCGTGCGACGGCTGCGCAACGCCCGTCCGGTACCCTGTCCGGCGCCCCCTGATCACCGTGGCCCGTCGCCCCCATCGACGGCCGCTCGCTTTCAGGAGAATCCCCATGGTGTCGATCGGGTCGTATGCGTCGTCCGCGCCGCCGAAAGCGCGGCGGCGCGGCGCGGCCGGCAGGCGTTGGGCGCTCGCGTGCTGGGTCGTGGGCGTGGTGTGGCTGGTCGCCGTCGGCCGCGCCGGGGCACAGAGCGACCATCCGGCGCCGGACTGGGACCCGCCCTACTGCAGCGAGCAGCCGCGGATCACGGCGGTGTACGACAACGACGTGCCGTTGTACGGCCGAAACGGCCGGACTGTCCTGTTCAGCGGCCACGACGTGCAGCCGTGCGGCCTGCAGTACGACGGGCACAGCGGCTGGGACTATGCGCGCAGCGGCGGCCGCCAGGCATGCGGCGGCGGCGAGCGCCCTGCGTTCGCGTCGAGCATCGTGCTGGCCAGCGCGTCCGGCACGGTGCGCCGCTCGCGCTGGTTCGCCGAGCGGCACGACGGCAACGCGGCCGGCTACGGTCTCCACCTCGACCTGCATGCCGCGGACGATGGCCATGGCGAGCTGTCGCACCTGTACGGCCATCTGGCGACGGTGTTCGTCGAGGAGGGCGCGGCGGTGGAGAAGGGCCAGCCGATCGGGGCCGTCGGCACGACCGGCAACAGCACCGGGCCGCATCTCCACTTCCAGGGGGCCAAGGGTGGGCGCGGCGATGTCAGCGACCAGACGTTCGACGTCTTCGGCTGGAACGCCCGCTTCGATGCGGGGTACCGCTACCCGGGCTTTCCGCAGCCTCACCGCGGCAACGGCTGGCCGTTACGCGTCTACGCACCGGGCGCCGGCGGCCCGCCATGTCCCGCCTCGTGCGGCGAGCGGGTCGTGGAGGAGGACGATCCGGCCGTCCGGCGCGGCTGCGCGGCAGGCGACACGCCCGCCGACTGCCCGTTCTGGTTCCACGACCCGCGCGGCCGGGGCGGCGGCCACTTCTGGACCCATCCGAACGGCTCGAGCAAGGACTATTGGATCCGCTACCGATGCCCGGGCTGTGCGCCGGGTTCGTATCTGGTCGAGGCATTCGTGCCGTTCGGCGCCGACATCGCCAACACGCACATCGCTCGCTGGGAAGTCGGCGACCGGGTCTCGGTCATGGACCAGCACCAGGAAGGCGACCGGTGGCAGCCGGTCGGCCTCTTCGCCTTCGACGGCGAGCCGGTCGTCGAGCTGAACGACCGCACGGATCGCTACGACTATGTCGCGCCGGCGGACATGCGGATCGGCGCGGATGCCGTGCGGTTTCACCGGGTCGGCTGCGGCGGGGGCGGCGGCTTCAGCGGCGGGTCGGGCGGCGGTGGGACGCCGATGACGACGGCCAGCCCCGCGTCGACGAAGTCCGCCACACCGAACGTGCCGACCACCCCGACCGCATACGATGCGCGCACGACGACCCCCTCGGTCGCCACCGGGGAGCCGCACTGATGGGCAGGACCGTCGCAACACCACAGCCTCGCCGCACCACACGAAAGGAACACATCGCCATGGTCCGCCGGATCATCGCCCCGCTGATCGTCCTCGCCGCCGCATCCGTGCTGGCAGCCGCGTGTCAGCCGATGCCGCGGTCGTCGTCGCTGCGGCCACTGTCCGCCCAAGGCTATCCGCAACCCGGCACGTCGACGCCACCGCCTAGCGCCACCGCGACGCCGACTGCCGACGCCGACGGCTTCCTGCCGCCACCCGACGCGCCGCCCGGCCAGCTCGTGCGCCTCTCCGACAGCCCGTACGCCGACGTGCTCGGCGGGCTCCAGGACGCGATCGATGGCGGCGACGGCGCATGGTTCGATGATCGCACGCCGGAAGGCCGCCGGGTGCACGTGTTCGGCGTCGGCCAAATGGACAGCGAAGGCGGCACGAGCGCGGACGGCGAGGCGATCGGCGCCTTGGCCGACGCGTTCTTCCGGGCCGGTGCGCGGCCACGCATCCAAGCATACTTCGAGGGCGTCGGCGAAACGACGGTGTGCCTTTACGTGCTGACCCATGCCTGGCAGGGCGACGTGCCGTACCCCGGCGTCGATGACGTCGGCGGTGCCGAGCCCGTCGGTGGGCAGCCGCCGGCGACGGTGCCGCTCGACGGAGCCGCGCTCCACATCTGCCGCGACCAGCTGGGCGAATGGCTGCTGCGCGATTGGATCCACGGCGGCTACCACGAGACGATCGAGCGGTTGGGCGCGTTCGCACCGACCTGGCCGTTGTACGTCGTTCGTCCGTAGTCGCGAGCGGGACGCAGGCGTCGCCGCAGGTGCAGCCTGGTCGCCGGGTTGCACCTGCGGCGCACGCCGAACCCTGTCCCGGCGCCCGCGAAGGCAGGCGCGCTGTGATGCCCAGCGCCGCCCGCAACGACGGCTTCAGCCGTTGATCGCGATGCGCACCACCCCCCACGCCGCCTCGACCACGTCGTCCACCGCAAGCCCCGCATCGACGACCCGCCATCGGCCCGGCTCCGCCGCCGCCAACGCCCGGTAGCCCGCTGCCACTCGCTCGTGGAACGCGACGCTCTCGGCGTCGAGCCGCGTGATCGCCCCACCCTCCGCGTGCCGGCGGCGCAGGCCTTCCTGGACGTCGACGTCGAACAGCACCGTCCGGTCGGGCTCGAGCCCGCCGGTGGCAAAGGCGTTCATCGCTCGGAGCGCATCCAAGTCGAGGCCGCGCCCATTGCCCTGATAGGCCAGCGTCGAGTCCGTGTAGCGATCGCACAGCACGACGCATCCGTTCGCCAGCGCCGGGCGGATGATCTGCGCCACGAGTTCGGCGCGCGCGGCGCCGAACAGGAGCGCTTCGGCGGTGGGCTGCAGGCCGCCCGAATCCTGGTCGAGGAGGACGGCGCGCACACGCTCGCCGGCCCGCGTGCCGCCCGGCTCGCGCGTCTCGACGACGGCGCGCCCACCGTCCCGCAGACGCTGGGCGACGGCGCGCATCACCGTCGTCTTGCCGGCGCCCTCCGGGCCCTCGAACGTGATGAACCGGCCTGGAGACCCCCGGCCTGCAGGCCCGCTTTCGCCGCCGCCGGCGTTCGCATCGTCGGCGTCGCTCATCCCTCGACGCGCGAGATCCGCACCCGGCGGTGCGGGTCCTTGCCGCGCGAAAGACTGGCCAGGTTCGCCTCGCGGGCCAGATCGTGCTGCTGACGGCGAATGAACGCGTTCGCCGGCGCCAAGTCGATGAACTCCCGCCGGCCGGTGCGGATCACATGAATCGCATCGTACGTCTCGCGCAGCGCGGCCTCGTCAGGGTCGGCGACGGGCTGCAGGCCGTACAGCTCGGCCAGTACCTGCTCGATCTGGCCGAACGTGTTCGAGCGCAGCACGTACGTCGGCACCCCCTGCACCTCGGCGTCGCTGATGACGACGGGCCGCTTGCGGTAGTAGCTCTTCAGCGTGATCAGCGCATCGGCCTCCGCCAGCTCGTCGACGAGCGCCATCGGCACCCCGAGCGTCTTCGCGCTCTGGCGGAGACGGCTCTGGCTCACGCCGTACGCGAAGACGCGCCGCAACTGCACCGGAGGAGGATCGGCCGACGGCGCACCTTGGGCGGTTCGAAGGGCCTCGGCCTCGCGCGCGAGCGGGTCGCGCGCGGCGCGGCCGGTGCGGCCGTCGCGCGTCCAGCCGGCTCCGTCGGGACTTGGGCGACCGGAGAGCGCGCCGCGCAAAGCGGCGCGCTGCTCGACGGGCGGCGGCAGTGGCGTACCGGCCTCGACGACCGTCTGGCCCTCATCGTCCAGATACCGCAGCTCGGGCGCCAGCACGCGGCCGCGCAGCAGCGCATCGACGGCCGAGGCGACGTTTGGGTGGACCGTAACGCGGTGCCAGTCCTGGATCTCAAGCGCCACATCGAACGTCGGCGGCGCCCGGCGCTCGAGGACGCTCTTCTGCGTCCCGCGGCGGCGCGCCTCCTCGTCGGACAGCGTTACGCTCTCGATGCCGCCGACGAGATCGGACAGCGTCGGATTCATGATCAGGTTCTCGAGCGTGTTGCCGTGCGCCGTGCCGATCAGCTGAACGCCGCGCTCGGCGATCGTGCGCGCCGCCTGCGCTTCGAGCTCGCGGCCGATCTCGTCGATGACGACGGCCTCGGGGTTGTGGTTCTCGACGGCCTCGATCATCACCTCGTGCTGCAGCGCCGGCTCGGGTACCTGCATTCGCCGCGCCCGCCCGATCGCGGCGTGCGGGATGTCGCCGTCGCCCGCGATCTCATTGGAGGTGTCGACGATGACGACCCGCTTCTGCTGCGCCAGGATCCGCGCCGCCTCGCGCAACAGCGTCGTCTTGCCGACGCCCGGCCGCCCGACGATCAGCACGCTCTGCCCGCTCTCGATCACGTCGCGGACGATCTCGGCCGACCCGGCCACCGCCCGCCCGGCGCGCAGCGTGAGGCCGATCACATCGCCGCGGCGGTTGCGGAGCGCCGAGATCCGGTGGAGCGTGCGGGCGATGCCTGCGCGGTTGTCGCCGCCGAAATCGCCGATGCGCTCGACGACGTGCGCCAGATCGTCCGCGCCGATCTCGTACGCCTCGAAAACCTGGAAGCCGGCATGGGACCGAACCTCGGGGTTGCGCCCGAGGTCCATCACGATCTCGACGATGTCGTTGGCCTCGTTGAACGCCCGCACCACACTCTGGAGACGCGCGGGCAAAAGGTCGATCAGCAGTGCGACTTCGCTGGCGGATTGATCGATCACGTTCCCTCCTCGGGAAGCGAGTGGGCCCGCTCGCGCGCCCGCGAGGCGCGCGGCTGAGCATGGGTGATGGCACGGGCCGATACCTGCGGCACCGCCCGATTCGTCTCGCGCCAGCTCGGCGCGATGCGCTGCAGCCCGGTCTGCCGGACGCAGCGCTGCCGCCGGACGACGGGCACGAAGCCTGCAGCCGTTGCCGCCGCGCCGATTGCCGGCTCGCGGTCGCCGACGGCCGTCCAGACCGCGCCGCCGGGCCTGAGCCGCCCGGCCTCGGCGAGCGCAAGCGCGAACACGGCACCGACGTCGACGGCTTCCGGCGAACCCGCGACGTTCAGCCAGACGGCGTTCCGCCCCACGACCATGCGGACCGCACCGATCAGCCGCCCGCCGCCATCCGTCACAACGCGCCACCGCTCGTGTCGGCGGCCCGCCGACGCCGGCACGTCGGTCCAACGCGTCCACGCCGATTCATGTGACCGAGCCGCCTCCGGCTGTCCGGCGACCAACAGGGCATGCAGGGCGGGGCGATCGGCCGCCGCGTAGAGACGGACGTTCTGCCGCCGGCCGTCGCCGGCGGACGTCGCATCTTCCGAAGCGACACGCATCGAAGTCCCGACGGACGCCTTCGGGACGAGCGGCGCCGCCACCTGGCACACCGTGTCCGCATCGAATGCTGCGAAACCGGCCTGCTGCAGCACCTGCCCGGCCAGCGCATCGTCGAAGGAGCTGGCCGCGAACAGCCGGGCGACGCCCGCTTGCCCCAACGCCACGCTCGCATCGCCCAACAGGCGCTGCCACGTGTGCGCTGCGCCGCTGATCGCGTGCAGCCCCGGCGCGATGAACGTGACGTCGGCTTCGGGTGAGCGCCCGCGTCGCCGCGCCTGCAGGAACCCGCTCGGCGCGCCGACGGCCGGCCTGTCGGAGACCAGCGTCCACCCGTCCGCACCCGGCCAGCGCAGCCAGCCAGCAATCGCAGGCACCACCCGCGGCCGGCGGGTGAGAACCGTCGACGCGACATCCAGGGATGTGCCGTGCGCCTGCTGTTGGATGACCCGCCCCACGTCCCAGAGGTTGAACGTCCGTGTCACGGGGTCATTATAGCCCGCGGCGACGGCGTGTGTCGGTGTTCGCGGGCGTGGACCCCGGACGGGTCGGCCGCACCGTTCCCTACTTCGACACCGGTCGGTACGGCACCTCGATCGTCGGGCCCGAGACATCGTCATCCGTCGCATCCGTGCCGACGACCGGGGCACGTCGCCCGTCCGCATATGGACCTGCCAGGCGGTTGAACGCCTTCAGCGCCAACAGCACCACGAAGAAGTCGTCGACGAGGCCGAACGGGCCGATGATCGCTTCGGGCAGCACGTCGATCGGCGACAGCAAGTAGAGCGCGGTGAGCACCGGGATCGCCTTCTGCCACGCGGGCACGCGTCCGTCGCGCAGCAGCCGCCATGCCAGGCGGCCTTGATCGGCGATCTCGGACAGACGGTACGGTCGCACTTCGGCGCCGCCGTCCTTGACACGGCTTGTCGGGTCGCTGCTGTCCGGGTTGGGGTTCACGGTGCGCTCCTCGATCGGGCGGGTCCGGCCTGCGTGGCGGTCGGCGGGACGGGTGATGGGGACGGCGGCGTGGGGGATGGAGTGGCCGCCGCCGTGGTGGTCCCGGCCGGCGCCGAACCGTTCGGCGACCCGACCGTCGGCACGGGGGCATTCTCGACGACTGTCGGCGTGGCGGTGGGCGGCAGGAAGGACTCGAGCGGCGGCGGCGGCGAGGCATCGGCCGCCGGCTCCGTCAGGCTGACGCCGGCGAACGCATCGTAGCCCATCGCGCCGGGCAGATAGCCCTGCACGCGGCTGCCGACGGCCACGATCGGGCGCGCGTTTGCCAGGAAGATCCGCGGCATGTCGGCGGCGACGAGGGCTGCGGCGCTCTCGTACAGCGTGCGGCGGCGGTCCGTCCGGGCGGTCGTCCGCTGCGCCTCGAGCAGAAGCTTGAACAGGTCGTCGTTCTCGTAGTGGCCCTCGGTGTTCGTGTTCGCCGGGCCGAAGTGCCAGTACCACATGCTGTCGGGGTCCGAGGTCTGGGCCTCCCAGCCGATCAGCCAGGCGCGGTACGCCCGGTCGCGGTTGTCGAGGAGCCGGCGGGCGCTGATCGGGTTCACGCTCGCGTCGATCCCGATGGCCTTCAGCATCCCGACGATCGCCCCGGCCGTGCCGAGCGGGTCCGGCAGGTAGGGCCGTGGCTGGTCCGGTACCCAGATCCGCAGCGGAAACCCTTCGGCAAGGTCGGCCTCCGCCAGCAGCGCCTTGGCGCGCTCGACGTCCGGCGCCGGCGGCTGGAGGTTGTCGTCATGCCCGAGGAATCCGGGCGGGAGGAGCTGGTTGCTCGGAAGCGCCTGGCTGCCGAAGTGGGCGCTCGCCAGCGCGGTGCGGTCGATGGTCAGGTGGATCGCCTCGCGCACGCGCTTGTCGGACAGCGGGCTGGCCGACGTGTCGAGCATCAGCCACGCGCTCGCGCGCGCCGGCCGCGGCACGAGGCGCAGGCTCGGCGCCGCCAGCGTCCCCGTCGTGGCCATCGTCGGCGTGAAACCGGCGCCCGCGACGACGCCCGCGGCCACGGCATCGGCGCGCCGACCGGCATCCGGGATGGCGGCAAAGACGACGTTCGGCGTCTTGGGCGCGCCGCCCCAGTAGCGGGCGTTCGCCTCGAGCCGAACAACGCCGCTGGCCTTGTCCCACGACGCCACGCGATACGGCCCGCTGCCGACAGGGAGGTGCTCGCCGTCGGCGCCGTACGCCTCGCCCGCGGCGATAACGGCGCGATCGCTCGCGATGCCGAACGCCGGGTTCGCCAGGTGCTGAACGAACGGCGCAAACGGCTGGCGCAGCGTGATCCGCAGCGTGAGCGCATCCAGCGCCTCGACCTTCTCGACGATCCCCTTGTCGTCGTGCGTGCCGAACAGCGAGAGCCACTGCAGGAATCGCCCCTTGTGCTGCGGGTGGTCCGGCAGCAGCCAGCGATCGAAGTTCCACTTCACGGCCCGCGAGTCCAGCGGCGTGCCGTCCTGGAACACGACGCCCTTGCGCAACGTGAACGTGTACGTCTTGCCGCTCACGTCGGCGTCCCAGTTCTCGGCCAAGTCGCCCACGATCTCGAGGCTATCGCCGTTATACCGAAACAGGCCGTCGTTCACCTGATTGGCCACCTGGAGCGCGGCCAGGTCCGTGCCGGCCCGCGCCGCGTCGAGCGTCGTCGGCGCGGAATCAAGCGCCCAGACCAGCGCCCGCGGATCCGCGGTGGCGGCCGGCGCGGGCGGCGGCGGACCGAGCGGCGTCGGCTGGCCGGTGCAGGCGGCGAGGGCCGCAGCGCCGGCCAAGCCGATGCCTGAGGCGATGCACCGCATTGGATGCACGAACCGACCCGCCCTGTCCCTCACCGGCATAGCGCCTTGCCCGCGATCGCCGTATAGATCGACCGCAGCGCGGCGCCGTCGCTGGCCGCGAACGTGCGGGCGGACGTGCCGGCGACCGTGCGCAGCAGGGCGGCGTCGAAGTCCGTACCGAGGCCGATCGTGTAGACCGTGAAGCCGAGGCTGCGCGCGTCCTTGGCGGACTGCAGCACGGCGGCCTCGGTGCCCGGCGTCGGCCGGCCGTCCGTCAGCAGGACGATGACCGGCACGTTCGCCTTCTTGTGGCGGCTGCTGAGCAGCTCGCGCGTGGACTCCTTGAGCCCAAGGTCGATCCGCGTACCGCTGCCGTTCGCGACCGCGTTCAGCGCCAACTCGAGCGCGCCGCGGGCGCCGGTCAACGGTTGGGCGATCCTGGCCGTGCTGTTGAACGAGACGATGGCCGCCTGGTCCTCGGGCAGCGCCATCTGGCTGAGGAAGGCGCGCACGGCGTCCAGGCTGACCTGCATCTTGTTCAGCCGGCTGCCCGGCCCGCTCGGCTCGAGCATGCTGTTGGAGGTGTCGATCGCCAGGACGATGTCCGCCCGCTGGGGCCGGCAGACGCTCTTGTAGGCCAGCGGCAGGAACCAGCGGTCGGTACGGCTGACATTGATCTCCGGGACAGGGAACGTGCCCGTGCCGGACACGCCGGTGACGTCGACGTAGCCGATATCCGCGCGCTCGTTCGTCGGCCGAAGGCCGATCTGGCTCGGCCGGACGGTGTACGTCAAGCGCATGCCCGAGATCGGCACGTCTGTCAGCTGCCACGTGAGCGTGTGCACCGCCGCATCCCACGCCGCCGGCGGCACGGCCGAGCCGACCTCGTAGCGCATGTCCGGCGGCAGGACGTCCGTCACGGTGGCGGTGCGGAACAGCTGCGACACGCTGATCCGGCGGCCGATGTCGGCGTATACGGCCGCCAGGTCGAGCTCCGAGTTCGCGACGTAGTAGCGGTCCGACGAGCTCGCCATGCGCGTCATCAGGTCGGTGTCGATATCGGCGCCGAGGCCGATCGTGTAGAGGGTGATCCCTTTGGCCTTGATCTGCTCGGCGACGGTCAGCGCCTCGGTGCGGTACGTCGGCCGCCCATCCGTCATCAGCACCATGACCTTCGGCACGCCCGGGCGGGCGCCGGCGCCCTCGAGTTCGCTCAGACCGGCTCCGAGGCCGAGGTGGATGCTCGTCTGCCCGGCCGGCGAGAGCTGGCGGATGCCCTTCACGACGTCGGCGAACTGCAGCGTCATCGGCTGGATGACGTCGGCGACCGTCGAGAACCCGATGAGTGCGATCTGCGCCGCGCCCGGCGCGAGCTCGCCGAGGAAGGCCAGCGCGCCGTTCTTGGCGCCGACGATCGCCGGCCCGGCCATCGAGCCCGAGCGGTCGATGACGAGCGCGACGTCGATCCGGCCGTCGCCTTGCGGGCAATCGCCGTTCGCCAGGAGCGCCACCGTCACCTCTTCACCGACCTTGGCCGTCGGGGGCGCGGCGCGCTTGTCGAGTGTCACGCTGCACTTGGTGTCGACGGCCTGCGGCACGTTCGTCGGCGGTGCGCCGCCGGGTGCGAAGACGAGGATGCGATCGTGCGTCGGATCGGCGATGTACACCCGGCCGCCCGGACCGGCCGCCAAGTCGGCCGGCAGCACCGTCCGGTCGCCCGCGACGGGGGCGATCGGACGGAAGGCGGCGACGAGCGCGCCGGAGGCATCGTGCTTCCAGACCCAGCCGTCGCCCGACAGCGCGTACAGGAAGCCCTCGGCCGCCGCGACGCGCACCGCGCCGCCGGGCACCGTGACGCCGCGCTGCCGCGCGCCCGCCGCGTTGTACACCCCGACCTCGCGGCCCGTCCGGTCGGCCAGGTAGATCGACGCGCCGTCGATGGCGATGTCGCTGACGACGCCGAAGCCGCGCGCCGACGGAATCGGCCACTGCCGCACGACGGCGCCGGCGCCATCGAACGTGAACACCTGCTGCCGGCCGATGTCGACACCGACGGTCTGCGTTCCGGCGGCGTCGACCGCCGTGAAGGCCATGTCCGGCGCAAGGTTGAGCGACCACCTGGCGACCGCACCGGCACCGAAACAGGCGAGGCGCGTGTCCGTCAACGCGCACGGCCCGACGTCGGAGCCGCCGGCGACGTCGCTGACGAGCGCGGCGTCCCACTGCGCTTCCGGTGCGCCGGCCGACGACCAGCGTTGGATCCGGCCTTCGGCCGCCGAGGTCTGGTCGGCCGGGAAGTCGGCCATGAACACGGCGCCGCCGTCGTCGACGGCCACGCGCGACGGGCGGACGAGCTTGCCGAGCGACGTCGGCTGGGTGCCGAAGGGCAGGAATCCGCCGGCGAGCGCGCCGCGGTCGGCCAGCCGGAGGATGCCGGTGTAGCTGCCGGAGCTGACGGTCGCAACCAGCCCGCCGGCCGGGCCCGTCGAGAGCCACATCCCGCCGCCGAGCCGGGCGTCGCCGGCGTACTTGCCGTCGGCGGCCCAACTGACGAGCTTCTGTTCCCCGTCGCTGCCCGGCACGCTCAGGCAGTCCTGGCCCGCGGCGATCATCGTGCCGAAGATCCGACCCTGCGCATCGACGTCGACGTCGGCCAGCAGCGGACCCTCGATGGCCGCGCGGACGCGCAGGAGCGCGCTCACCTTCTTGTTCGTCCAGATGTAGACGCCGCTGTCGGCCGCCATGAAGACGCGCCCGTCGGCCCCGACGTCGAGTCCGCACGCCTTCTGGATCGTGATCCCGGTGTCGGACCACGTCTCGAGCAGCGTGCCGGCGGCATCGCGCACATCGATGACGGCCTGCGGTCCGAACGCGCCCGGGCCGAGCCGTGAGATGTACACCCGGCCGTCCGGTCCCGTCCCGATGCCGGTCATGCCGACCTGGGCGAACGTGCCGACGATCGCCCCGGCCCGGGTACGGACCTCGCCGCTGGTGCGGCTGATGACGTACACGCGGCTGGCCGTGACCGCCACGTCGATCGGCTCCTGGCCGGCGGTGACGTCGAAGCTGGCGATCTGCCGACCGGCGGCGTCCAGGTGGTACACCTTGCGCGCCGCGCGGTCGACGGCATAGACGGTGTCGTCGGAGGCGGCATCGAGGCCGCCCGGCGTCCGGAAGACGATGACGCCCGTCGCCGCACGCGTCGACCACGTGTCGACGAGCTGATACCCGCCCAGTGCGCCCTGTGCGGCCGGTGCGGCCGACGTCCCGCCGGCGGCGGCGAGCGCCACGGCGACTCCGATGAACCCGGCGACGGCGCGCTTCATGCCTCACCTCTCCACCATGATGGCTCGTGCCGAACGCCGGTCGGCGCCCGCATTTCGGAAACCTCTGAACACCGGGCGCCGGTCCGGCGGGCCGCCCGACCGAGCGTCCCGATCACCGGCCGCACGGGATCGCCCGCGCGATGGCGCGGTAGATATCGGCCAGCACGGCCTCGTTCGGCGCCCGGAACGCCCGCCCGGCGACACCGGCCACCTCGGCGAGAAGTGCCTGGTCGGCGTCGGGACCGAGGCCGATCGTGTAGATCAGGATGCCGCTGGCCCGCGCGCCGGCGGCCGCGGCGCGGACGGCCTCGGGCGTCGTGCCGGACGGCTGGCCGTCCGTGAGGAGGACGATGGCTTGCAGGCGGTTCGTCACCCGCTCGCCGAGCGCGGCGGCCGCGGCCTCGATGCCGAGGTCGATGCGCGTCCCGGCGCCGGTCGGCAGCGTGTCGAGGGCACGGGCCAGCACGCCGATGTCGCTGCTCGGACCGCTGACCGTCGTGGCCGCACCGTTGAACGCGACGACGGCGACGCGGTCGCCCGGCAGCTTCAGGTTCGACAGGAACACCTTGGCAGCGTACACGGCCGCGTCGAGCTTCGTGCCCGTGCCGCCGCCCGCGGGTTCCTGCATGCTGTTCGAGGTATCGATGACGAGCGCGATGTCGAGGCGGATCTCGGGGCAGTGCTCCTTGTAGGCCACCGGCAGGAATGCGAACCAGCGCTCGGCGACCCGGACCGAGACCTCGGGTACCGGGAACACGACGCTGCCCGGCACGCCGACGCCGTCCACGTAGTCCGCGGAGGCCGAGACGTTCGTCGGATGGCGGCCGACGGCCTGCGGGCGAAGCTTGTAGCGCAGCCGCAGCCCGGCCGGTGACGCCGGGCCGACGGTCCAGCCGAGCGTGCGCGTCGCGGAATCCCATCGGGCCGGCGGGACGGCCGATCCGCCGATGTAGGCCATGTTTGCCGGCACGACATCCGTGACGACGGCCGACTGCAGCAGCGACGACGCGCCGACGCGCCGCGAGATCCGGTCGTAGATCCCGACGAGGTCGTACTCGGTCGGCGCCTCGAAGTAGAAGTTGGGGGCGGTGGCCACGAGCCGCATGAAGCCACCGTCGACATCGAGGCCGAGGCCGATCGAGTAGACGTCGCGGCCCATCGCGCGGAACTGGTCGGCCAGGCCGAGCACGCCGCCCGCGGAGTCCGTCGGGCGGCCGTCGGACAACAGGACGATCACCTGTCGGGCGCCGCGCCGGGCGCGCGGGCTGTCGAGCTCCTCGCCGGCCATCTGCATCGCCTGTGCCATGTTCGTGCCGGCGTCGTCGCCCAGCTCGGGGATCGCGCGGATCAGGGCGCGCGGGTTGCCCGTCAGCGGCTGGACGAGGTTCACCTCGGTCGAGAAGCTGATCAGCCCCACCTGATGGATTCCGTAGTCCAGCTGGCCGACGAACTCGAGGACCGCGGTCCGCGCGGCGCCCATCTTCGTGCCGCTCATCGAGCCGCTCGTGTCCACCAGGAGGACGATGTCGGCCGGGTTGTCCAACAGCGGGCACTCGCCGTCGATCGAGAGCGTGATCTCGGTCGTGTCGCCGAGGATGAGGTCCGTCGGCGCGGCGGTCTTGTCCCGCGCCAGCTGGCACTGCGGCTGGAAGTCCGGCGGCGTGGCCGGTTTGCCGCCCATCTCCGGGCCGTACACGCCGACGCGCCCGTCATCGAACGTCACGAAAGCGCGGTCGGCGGCGCCGGCGCTGACGTCCGTCGCACCGCGCGGCGTCGAGGCCTGCCAGAGCGCGCGCGGCGTGCCGTCGGGCGCCAGCTTCCAGACCCAGCCTTCGTCGATCAGGATGAACACGGCGCCGTCCGGGCCGACGTCGATCCTGCGGGCGCGACCGGGCACGGTGAAGCTGCCGATGAGCCGGCCGTCCGTGCGTGCCAGCATGTCCACCCGGCGCGCGGTGCGGTTGAGGGCGTACACGCGGTCGCCGGCGAGCGCGATGTCGCCGATCGACACGAAGCCGTCCGGCGGGCTGAGCGCAAAGTCGCTGCGCGGGTTGCCCGAAAAGTCGAGGATCCAAATGTGCTGGTCGCCCGTGTCGAGCACGGCGACGTCGTTGCCGTGGGCATCGGCGGCGGTCAGCCAACCGTACGGGACGGCGACATCCGGCCCGGTGGCGGGCGACTGCCACTGCCAGAGCGCGGTGCCGTCGCGGTCACGGAACATCAGCGTGCGCCCATCGAGGGTGTACACGCTGCCGCGGAGGCCGGCGGCGACGTCCTGCAGCGCGCTGGCCGTGAACTGGGCCTTCGTCGCGCCGGCCGCCGAGAAGTTCTGGACGCGCGGCCAGGCGTCGACGACCCAGACCTCGCCGTCGGCATTGCCGCTGATCCGGCGGGGCTGGCTCAGCTCGCCGAGCGCCGCGAACGGTCCCCCCCAGGCGTCCGACTTGGGCTCGATGTCCCGACGATCCGGGAAGTGGCGGACGCCCGTGAAGCCGAGCCGATGGTCCTGCACCGCCTGCACGAGGCCCGAGCCCGGCCCAACGGCCAGCCCGCGCCCGCCGGGCGAGCGGAACTCGACGGACGGCGCGGCGTCCGCGCCGCGGTAGCGGACGATGCCGAGCTCGGTCAGGATGTACCGCTCCGCCGACGACTGCGTGCGGTCGACCGCGACGTCGATCGGCGGCAGGTCGACACCCTGGAACGTCGAGGCCGTCGTGGCCAGCAGCGTGCCGTCCGGATCGAAGGCCTTGACGGTGTAGCCGCCGATGCCGCCGCCGCCCGTGGCGACGTCCGCCACGTAGATCCGTTCGTCGCCGCCGGCCGCGACACCGCGCGGCGCGCCGAGCCGGTCCGCACCCCAGCGGTCGACGATGATGCCGGCCGTGTCGAGGACGACGATCTCATGGGGCGTCGCCAGCGAGACATACAGCCGGCCCTCCCACTCGGCGATGCCCATCGGCGTGCCGGGCACACTCCAGGTGGCCTTCAGGGCGCCGCCGTTGTCGAGCAGATGGATCTGATCGAGGTCCGGCTCGGTGACGTACAACGTGCCGTTCGTTGCGGCGACGTCCTGCGGCGCGCCGATCCGGCCCGCCCCCCAGACGGCGCGCGGATCACCGGCCGCCGTGAGGACGTGGACGACGCCCTGGCCGCGGTCGGCGACGTAGATCGTGCCGTCCGGCCCAACGTCGATGCCCTCGGGTTGGCGGAATTGCCCGGGGCGGGCGGGCTGGACGGCGGAGCGCCACATCGCCACCTCGTGCCAGGCCTCCGTGAGGGGGGACTGGGCGAGGGCTGGGCGAGGGGCGGACGACGCGGTGAGCGATGTCGCCACCGTCAGCACACACAAGAGGCATCGCTTTGCGTTCATCGACACGGCTCCAGCGGCACGCTCGCCTCGGTCGGCACGGCGGCGGGGGTTGGGCGGCCGCAGCCGGACCACAGGGTGAAGCCGACGCGGACGTACCGATCGGCGCCGACCTGGGCGCTCGTGACGAGGCGGTCGGGCGGGCTGTTCGGGCAGCTGACGTAGCCGAGGGGTACCTGGGCCAGGCGGACGTGCCACGGCGGGGGCGTGCACAGGACGATGTAGGCCTGGCCGGGCGACGCGGGGACGGCCTTCACCGTGCCTACCCAAAGAGCCGTGCCGCCCGCGTCCGTGACGACGACGGCGCCGGGCTGCTGCCAGGCATCGTGCTCCCAGCGATCGCCGGCCTGCCAGATGCCGTTGCAGCCGGGGCAGGCGTAGCCGCCGTAGCCGACCGCGTCCGGGAACACGTCGATCGCGAGCCGCCAGGACTGGCCGCGGGCGCACGAGGCGTCCGGCGGTGAAGCGGGGAGCGTTGCGGTGGGCGGCGGGCCGGCGGTGCGTGCGGGCGTCGGCGCGTCCGAAGTCGGGCCGGGGGTGGCGACCTCGCGGATCGACTCGAGGACGGGCTCGGGGAAGGCGACCGTGCGGCGCGTGCCGTCGGCATCGGTGTAGAGGACACGGGCGCGGCCGATCGGCGCCTTGCCGGGCAGGTCCGCCTTGAGCGTCCACGTGAGCGCGAGGCCGTCGACGGGCAGGAGCGGGCGGGTCCACTGCAGGCGGTCGCCGACGAGCAGGGGCGGTTCGCTGTTGGGTCCGGGGACGTAGCGGACGAAGGGCGACGCCGGGACGTCTTCGATCGTGAGATCCGTCACGCCGATGGACTGGACGACGCGCAGGATCACGGCGTAGATCCGGTCGAGGTCGACGGTGTTCGGCGAGTAGAAGAAGTCTGCCTTGGAGCTGGCGATGTTCTCCATGAGGAGCGAGTCGATCGTCCGGCCGAGGCCGATCGTCAGGACGTACGCGCGCCGGGCGCGGGCGCGCTCGGCCTGGGCGAGGGCGGCGGTGACGGGCTCCGGAACGTACGGTCGGTTGGGGGCGCCGTCCGTGAGGAGGACGACGACGGGCAGCGCGCCGGGGCGGCCGTCGGTCGTGAGGTGCTGCATGCCGACCGCGAGGGCGTCGGCGATGTTCGTGCCGCTCTCACCCTGGTCGGGCTCGAGCGCGCCGACGATGTCGTCGAGCGCCTTGGCGTCGTCCGTCAGCGGCTGGCGCACGCGCGCCGTGGCGCTGAACGTCACGACGCTGGCGCGGTGGTGTCGCAGGTCGAGTCCGGACAGGAAGCGCCGGGCGGCGGCCTTGGCGCTCTCCATCCGCTTCTCCTGATACATCGAGGCGCTGGTGTCGATGATGATCGCGACGTCGGCGCCCGAGACCGCGTCCGGCGGGCAGCTGGCCGACAGCCGCAGCGTCACGACGGCGTTCGAGCACCGCGTGACGACGGGCGGGTCGACGGTCCGCTGGGCGGAGACGGTGCACGAGCCGCGTGCGCGGGGCGGGTCGGGCGGAACGGGCGTCGGCGCGGGCGGCGTGCCGGGCTCGTACACGCGGACGGAGCGGCTGTGCTCGTCGAGGACGTAGAGGATGCCGCCCTGGCCGACGGCGATGTCGGCCGGGTCGCCGGCGGCGAAAAAGCGCGCCAGCAGCGTGCCGTCCGGGCGATGGACCCGCACGAGGCCGTCCGAGAAGAGGACGGCGACGACGACCTCACCGTCCGCCTGCAGGCCGGCGCCGATGCGGAACGGTCCGCTGGCCTCGAGCATCGACCACGTCTGGTAGTCGTTCGGCAGATAGGGCGGCGGCCAGGCGAAGACGCTGCCGCCCATGAGGTCCGTGGCGAACAGCGTGCCGTCCGGGCTGGCCGTGACGTCGGCCGGGAAGCCGGCCTGCGCGGCGCGCGGGATCAGCTGACCCTCCACGCGGCCGTCGACGTTGCCGAGCCAGTGGAGGGCCTTCTTGGAGGGTTCGGTGAGCCAGATCCGGCCGGGCGACGCTGCCACGCCGCTGCCCGTCGCGCAGTCGCAGCGGCGCATCCAGACTTCCGCGCCCGCGGCGTCGAGCCGCCCGGCGCTGAACATCGGCTGGCCGGCGCGGGGCAGCGGGTTGAAGCGGCCGAGGTAGAGGCTGGCGTCGTCGCCGACGGCGAGGTCGAGGGCGTCCGTCGGGACGGTGCGCTCCTCGGCACGGCTGCCGTCCGGCAGCAGGGCAACGGCTTTGCCGGACGGGCCGTCGAGCAGCCAGATCCGGCCGTCGGGCGCCGCGGCCAGGTTCGCGGGCGCGGCGAGGCCGTGCGCGGAAGCCGGCCACTCGGCCGCCAGACGATAGCCCGGGATCGGGGCGGCGGGCGCGGCTGACGTGAAGGCGGCCAGGGCGGCGGCGACGGTGCCGAGCGCGATGGCGGCGCGGGCGAGGCGGCCGGGGCGAAGGAGCATGGGGCGCGGATGCCGAATGCGGCGAACGATGAGGTCGTCGAACGGGTAGCGGGTCACGGCGCAGCTCGCTGGTGGGATGAACGGCGGCTCAATCGTACTGTTTAACGGTCGGACGCGCACTTGCGTGGACCTTGATCACCGTCTGGCGTACACAACACCGAACGTACGTCCACGGCTGCCCGATGGAACGCCGGCACCCCGCGGCACGTGACGGCGGGCGGCTTCAGCGGGGGGGATCGACGTCGATGGCCCCTGCGGCGCCGACGGAGCGGGCGTCGCCGCCGGGGTGGGCGATGTCGATGGCGCCCGGGTCGGCTGCGTCGGCGAACCAGACGGCCCGCGCCGGCGCACCCTCCGCGCCTTCGATCCGCAGCGGCAGGCAGACGAGCACGCCGTGTCCGGGCGGCGCCTCGGCCATCGCCAACCCCTCGACGGCGACGACGCCGGCGCCGAGGAGGACGACGTGCGGCGTGTCGGTATCGTCCCACGGTGCGATGGACGGGCCGTCGATCCCGACGAGGCGCACGCCGAGCGCCACGAGGTAGCGCGCGCCGCCGGCGGTCACGGCGACGAAATCGCGGCGGAACGGCCCTTCGTCACGTCCGTCGACGAGGCCGGCGGAGTTGCGGGTGCGGAACAGGATGCGGACCGCATCGGCCGGCAGCCCGCCGGCGGCTGCCAGCCGCTCCAGATAGGGTGCGTCGATCGCCCGGACGTCGTCGGGCACGTCGACGACGAAGGCGGGGCCGATGAGCACGGCGAGCGGGAGGGCGTCCACGGTGGCGCCGTCCGGGATGAAGTGGCGCGGCGCGTCGATGTGCGTGCCGAGGTGGAGCGTGGCGGAGAGGTGCGACAGGGCGTAGCCGTCGCCGGCGTCGTGGGTGGCGACGGGGGTGATGACGGGCGGGAGGTCGCCGGGCCAGACCGGGAGGTCGGTGGTGATCCGGCGGGTGAGGTCGATGGGGCGGGTCATCGGGGGGCGAGGGGTCTGGCGGGCGGGGGTGCCGCAGCCGTCGGAGCAAGCGTTCGTGCCGAAGTCGGAGCGGGAGCCGTGCCCGGGGGTGGCGTCACCGTCGGATCGCCGAGCGGCGTGGCCGCGAGTGCGAGCGGCAGGAACACGCGGCCGCCCGGCGCGGATGTCGGCACGTTCGACGTCGCGGTGGCGGGCGATGTGCGGGTGGGGCTCGGCGATGCGGTCGCCGTAGGGCGGGGGGTGTGCGACGCGGTCGGGAGCGGCCACGTCGGGGCGATGGGCGGGAGGGTGGGCTCGCGGGGTGGGAGGGTCGGGAAGGGGTTGAGGGTCGGGAACGGGGTGAGGCCGGGGATGGGCGGGGGGGTGGGCGTCGCGGGTGCGGCCGAAGGGGAGGGCGTGGCCGTCGTGGCGGGCGAGGGGTCGTCCGTCGGGGTCGGGCCATCGGTGGTGGGGAGGGGCGTCGGCGTCGGGAGGAGGGGGCGGCGGGCCCAGTCGGGCTCGCGGCCGGTCGTGAGGGCGGCGCGGGGGGTGGGTGCGGCGATGTCGAGGACGAATAGCTGCGGCACGTCGTTGCTCGTGGTCGGGCCTTCGACGACGATCTGGCGGCCGTTCGGCGACCACTTTGGGTTCGTTGGGTAGAAGTCGCGACTGCCTTGGACGATGACGCCGACCTGCCCGGTCACGAGATCGAGCAGCCAGATGCCGCCTGGTGTCGGGGACGTGCCGGTGGGCGGGACGAAGATGCTGTCCCAGGCAATGTACCGACCATCCGGCGACCACGCCGGGTTGAGATCCTCCCAGCCTGGCCGCGCCAGCAAGCGCCGCGCGCCGCTGCCGTCGCTGTTGACGATATAGAGCTCGCCGCCCCAGTTGGGGGCGGCCGGTTCGCGGTCGGACGTCACACGAACGACGAACACGAGCCGCCGTCCGTCCGGCGACCAGCGCGGCTGCTCGATCGTCGCGTACGGGCTCGCGAGCGGCGTCAGGAGGAGCTGCTGATCCGCGCTGCCCGGCACGACGATGTTGATCGACGAGATCTGACCCGGGCTGCCGCGCTCGAGGACGCTGCTGAAGGCGATCCGCGTGCCGTCCGGCGACCAGTCCGGGCTCGTGTCGTACGGGCCGAACGTGAGCGGAATCCTTATCGGCGCGCCGGCCGCGTCGTTGGCGAGGACCCAGATCGCCTCGTCGGCGCGAACGGGACCGTCGGACCGCGAGGCGACGAACGCCACCTGGGCACCGTCGGGGGACCAGTCGGGCAGGCGTTCGGTGAACTGCTCGGACGGCACGCCGGCGCCGCCGGTCAGCGAGCGGCGGCCGGTGCCGTCGGGGAGGATCGAGAAGAGGTCGATGGAGGCCGCGCCGTCCGCGAAGACGATCGCGTCGGTCGGGTCGGGATCGGGCTGCGCGATCGGTGCGGCACGCGTGGGGCGAAGCGGTGCCGGGGTCGCGAGGACGGCGAGGGCGGCAAGCACGGCAAGCACGGCGCACGCGGTGGCGCGGCGGCCGGAGGGATCGGAGCGGGGCGCGGGGGCGGAGGGCATCGGTGGGCCTCACGGGGTGGGACGGGCGGACGGGACGGGACGGGACGGGACGCGTGTGAATGATACGGTTTCGGGACGACAGGTGGGGAGTCGCGCATCCGTGTGCGATCGGGCGCATCGAAGAGAGATGGTCTGGATTGGGGTGCGGAATCCCGGCACGATGGCGTTTCACGGCGTGTCCGTCTGCCTTGGCGCCTGCGAAGGCAGGCGCGTGGTGGCGCGCAGCGTCACCCTCAGCGACGGCTTCAGCCGTTGATCCGTCGGCGGCCAGGAATTGCCGCCGGCGCCGCCGATCCGCACCCACGACGTATAATCGCACCTTGCGTTTTTGGGACGGACGGAAAGGCCCTGCGACATGGGTTCGCGCATCGGAAACTTCGCCGCCCGGCTGGTCGAGACGGGCTGGCTGGCGGCCGTGATGGTCGTGCCGATCTTCTTCGACGTCTGGTCGAGCCGTGTGTTCGAACCTGACAAGCTGACGCTGCTGCGGTCGCTGGCCCTGCTCATCCTGGCGGCATCGTTCGTCGTCTGGGGGCAGTCCGGCATGCCGGCACCGACGCCGGCGCGCATCCGCGCATGGCTGGCGACGCCCCTCGTCGCCCCGGTCGTGGCGATGACCGCCGCGATCGCGCTCTCGACGGCGCTCTCGCGGCTGCCGGCGCTCAGCGTGTGGGGCTCGTACAACCGCCTGCAGGGGCTGTACACGTGGTCGGCGTACGTCGTGCTGTTCGGGGCGATCGTCCTCTTCCTGCGCGACCGGGCGCAGCTCGAGCGGCTCGTGCTGGCGATCATCCTGCCCAGCTTGCCGATCGCGCTGTACGCCGTCGTCCAGCGCTTCGGCCAGGATCCGATGCCGTGGCTCGGCAACGTCACGCGGCGTGTGGCGAGCACGATGGGCAACTCGATCTTCGTCGCGGCCTACCTGATCATGGTCGTCCCGCTGACGTGGGTTCGGCTGGTGCAGGCATACCGCCGGCTCGAGGCGGACGAGAGCACGGCGGCGGTCCTGCGGCTGGCCGGCTACATCGTGATGGCGGTCGTCCAGATCCTGGCGATCGTCCTTTCGCAGAGCCGCGGGCCGTTCCTCGGGCTCTTGGCCGGCCTCGCGCTCACGCTGCTCCTCCTCCTCGGCACGCACCGCCGCGCGCTGCGCGCGCTCCTCGCGGTCGGCGCCGTGCTCGCTGCGTTCCTCGTCGTCTTCAACCTGCCGGGCAGCCCGCTCGCCCCGCTGCGCGACGTGCCGTACATCGGCCGGCTCGGGCAGATCCTGCAGACCGAAAGCGGCACAGGCAAGGTGCGCGTCCTGATCTGGGGCGGCGCCAAGGACCTCTTCCTGTCCGACCCGACGCGGATGATCATCGGGCACGGCCCCGAGACGATGCACATCGTCTACAACCCGTTCTACCCGGCCGAGCTCGGCAGCCTCGAGTCGCGCAACGCCTCGCCCGACCGCTCGCACAACGAGACATGGGACACGCTCGTCCAGACGGGCGCCCTCGGGCTTCTGGCGTACCTGTTCCTGTACGCCAGCGTGTTTTATGTCGCGCTCCGTGCGCTCGGCCTCATCGCCGGCGCCGCGGACCGCAACCGCTTCCTCCTGGCCTGGTTCGGCGGCGGCGCGGCGCTGGCCGGCGCGTTCGTCGCGCTCGAGGGCGTGGCGTGGTTCGGTGTGGCGCTGCCGCTCGGAATGGTCGTCGGCCTCGGGCTGTTCGTGGTCTACCGCGTCGTCTTCGCCGGCTGGACCCCGCCGGACGACCCGACGCGCCGGCTCCTCCTGATCGGCATTCTCGGCGGCATCGTCGCGCACTTCGTCGAGATCCACTTCGGGATCGCGATCGCCGCCACTCGGACGCTGTTCTTCACGTTCCTCGGCCTGCTGGCGGTCGTCGGCACGATGGCAGATGCCCGACCGGCGCTCCTGGCCGAGCCGGCGCCGGTCGGTGCCACGTCGGTGACCGCGGCGCTGCGCGCGGGCCAGCGCGGGCGCGGGCGGACGGGTGGGGCGCGGCGGCCCGGCAGCGCGCCGACCGGCGGCGGCGGGGCATCCTCGCCGACGCACGACTGGTTGGCGGCGGCGATGCTCCTCCTCGTCACGCTCTGCACGCTGGCCTTCGACTTCATCGTGCGTGCGCCGGCCGGCGACAAGATCTGGATCCTGCTCTGGCTCCTCTCGCTGTCGTGGCTCCTCGGCGGGCTCGTCGTCGGCAGCGAGGCGGCGACCCTCCGCGGCGCCGGTGCGCGTGGGATGTGGTCGTTCGTGGGCGTGACGCTGGCGGTCTACCTCGGCTACATCTTCGTTCACCGGAGCGTCCTCGGGAGCGCCGCCGCCGCCGCACCGGGCATGAATACGAGCGTCGTGCTGCTCCTGCTCTATTACGGCATGCTGCTCGCACTCCTCGTCGCCTGGGCGGCGATCCTCAGCCGCGAGCTGCCGGTCGAGGACGAACGCCAGGCCACCGCGCACCGCCATCGCCCGGTCTATCTCTATCCGCTGGCCGCCATCGCCGCGCTCATCCTGGTCTTCCGAACGAACGTCGACGTCGTTCGGGCCGACATCTGGTACAAGAACGCCTTCCAGGGCGAGCACGAGCGCGCGACGAGCGAGGTGAACGGCGGACAGTGGGACGAGGCCGACCAGAGCTTCCAGTCCGCCGTCGCGATCTACGACCGGGCGATCGACCTCGCGCCGCACGAGGATTACTACTTCCTCTTCAAGGGCAAGGCGCTCCTCGAGCGGGCGGACGCCAAGGCGAACCGCGTCGCGAACCAGATGGCGCTCGAAGGACGGGGCGCCGGCGACGACGAGTACGCCGACGCCGAGATCGGCCTTGACGCCCAGGGCCGCGACCAGGCGTTCGAGGAGGCGATGGATGTCCTGATGACGGCGTACAGGATGTCGCCGCTGAACACGGACCACTCCGCCAACCTCGGCCGCGCATATCAGATCTGGGGCGATCGCACGTTCAAGCCGGACCTGCGCTCGCAGCGGCTGGCCGAGAGCGTGAAGTGGTTCGAGGGCGACGGCGCCGACATCCCGGGGGCGATCAAGCTCACCCCGACGAACGCCGGCCTGCTGCGCGAGCTGGCGACGACGTACTACCTGGACGGTCAGGACGAAAAGGCGCTGGCCACGATCGACCGCGCGATCGCGGTCGACCCGAGCTACACGGCGCCGCTGCGCCTCCGCGCCACGATCGCGGTCGAGCGCGCCACCGCCAAGGTCCGCACGGACAAGGCGGCGGCGAAGCCCGACTTCGAGTCGGCCCAGAAGGACTACGAGGCCTATCTGGAGAGCCGCGACGGACGCGGCGACCCGACCGCGTGGTCCGGGCTCGCCCTCGTCCGCGCCCAGCTGGGCGACGCGGACGGCGCACGCGAAGCGAACCTCAAGGTGCTCGAGCTCGCCCCCGGCGACCTCGACACGCTGCGCAACCTGGCGATCCTCGAACGCGACGCCGGGAACATCCCGGCCGCGTGCGGATTCGCGACGCAGGGTCTGGCGGCCAACCCGTCCGACAGCGGCCTGCAGCAGCTCGCCGCCACGCTCGGCTGCTCGATGGAGGGGGATGGCGCCGGCGGCGCGGGCGCCGAAGGGGCAGGGAGCGACGGCACGGGTCTCGGCGACGGCAGCGGCGTGACGGAGACCGCGCCGGCGGCGCCCTGACCGGCGCCGCCGCCCCACGATGCTCACCCCGACGCTGCTCGTCTTCGCCCTGGCGCTCGGCGTCTCGTCCATCGCGACGCCGGCGCTCCGCCGCGCCGCCCCGCGGATGGGCTGGGTCGATGTACCGACCGGCCGCAAGGCGCACGGCGAACCGACGCCGCTGCTCGGCGGCCTGGCGATCATCGCCGCCGTCATCGGCGCGCTGGCGCTGACGGGCGATCCGGGTGCCGCGACGCAGCTCGCGGGCATCCTGGCCGGTGCGACGATCGTCGGCGTCGTCGGCGCGGCGGACGATCGGCGGCCGCTGTCGCCCGCGGTCAAGCTGGCGGGGCAGGCGATCGCCGTGGCCGTGCTCGTCGCCAGCGGTGTCCGGACGCAGATCGTCGGTGTGACGGCGGGCGATCTGGCGCTGACGGCGGTGTGGATGCTCGTCGTGACGAACGCCATGAACTTCCAGGACAACATGGACGGTTTGGCGGGCGGCCTGGCGTGCATCGCGGCCGCGTGGTTCGTGCTCCTGGCGGTGGCGAACGGCCAGTTCCTCGTGGCGCCGCTGGCCGCCGCCATCGTCGGCGCGTCCCTCGGGTTCCTGCTCTACAACTTCAACCCGGCGACGATCTTCATGGGCGACGCCGGCAGCCAGTTCCTGGGCTTCACGCTGGCCGCGCTCGGCCTCAAGCTCCGCTTCCCGGACCAGATCCCGTCCGTGACGTGGCTCGTCCCGCCGCTCGTGCTGGCGCCGATGCTGTTCGATCTGGCCCTTGTGACGGTCTCCCGGATCCGCCGGCGCGTGAACCCGTTCACGACCGCCGGCCGCGACCACCTGTCCCACCGCCTGCTGGCGCTCGGCGCGACGACGCGCGAGGTGGCGCTGGCGCTCTACCTCGTGGCGTGCGCCGCCGGCGGCCTGGCGCTGCTCACGAGCTACGCCTCCCGCGCCGAGGCGATGGCCATGCTGCTTGCCGTCGTCGCCGCGGCATCGTACGCGCTGTGGTGGCTCGAGTTGCGCCGCGATGCGCCGCGCGCCGCTGGACGGGCGGATGGGAGACCGGCCGAGTGAACGTCGCCTCCGAGAGGACCGGCGCCGCGAGCGCCCATGCGGCTGCCGACGAAGCGGCGACCGCGGCGCACGCGGCGCTGCTGCTGACCCGGATCGCCGACCGAACGGCGCGGATCGGGGTCGTCGGCCAGGGCTACGTCGGGCTGCCGCTGGCGGTGGCGCTCGCCGAACAGGGCTTCCCGGTCCTCGGCATCGACGTCAGCGAGGCGCGCGTGGCGACGATCAACGCCGGCCGAAGCCCGATCGGCGACGTGTCGGACGCACGGCTCGGCGCGCTCGTAGCCGCCGGCCGCTTCCGCGCGACGACGGACGCCCTCGACGCGGCGGACTGCGAAGTCCGGTTCGTGTGCGTCCCGACGCCGTTCGACCGGAACAAGACGCCCGATCTGACCTACGTCCACGCCGCGGCCGACGGGATCGCCGCAACGCTCCGACCCGGCCAGCTCGTCGTCCTGCAGAGCACGACGTACCCCGGCACGACGGACGAGGCGGTCCGGCCGCGGTTGGAGCGGGGCGGGCTGGCCGCCGGACGCGACTTCTTCCTGGCCTTCGTCCCGGAGCGCATCGATCCGGGCGATCCGGAGCACACGGTCGAGACCACGCCGAAGGTGGTCGGCGGGATGACGGCTCACTGCACGGCGGTGACCACGGCCGTCCTGGCGACGCTCGGGGCGACGGTGATGGCGGTGTCCTCGCCGCGCGTGGCCGAGCTGACGAAGCTTCTCGAGAACGTCTTCCGCGCCGTGAACATCGCCCTCGTCAACGAGTTGGCGGTGCTGTGCGAGCAGATGGGGATCGACGTCTGGGAGGTCATCGGCGCGGCCGCCACCAAGCCGTTCGGCTTCATGCCGTTCTGGCCGGGACCGGGCGTCGGCGGGCACTGCATCCCGGTCGACCCGTGGTATCTCAGCTGGAAGGCGCGCGAGTACGACTTCCCGACGCGCTTCATCGAGCTGGCGGCCGAGGTGAACCAGCGCATGCCGTCGCACGTCGTCGACCTCGTCGTGGCGGCGCTCAGCGGCGACGGCAAGCCGCTCGCCGGCGCCGACGTCCTCGTCGTCGGCGTCGCCTTCAAGCCCAACGTCGCCGACCCGCGCCTGGCGCCGGCCGAGCGCGTGATCGCCCTCCTCCTGGCCGGCGGCGCCGATGTCCGCTACCACGATCCCCACATCGCCCGCTTCCGCGTGGGCGGCGACGTCTTCCTGCCCGAGCCGACGACCCTCGACTCCGAGCCGCTGACGGACGACGGCCTCGCCGCCGCCGACGCCGTCGTCGTCCTCGTCGCCCACCGCGCCGTCGACATCGGCCGGATCACGCGCCATGCACGGCTCATCGTGGACGCGTGCAACGCCACGGCGGGGCACGCCGGGGGGGCGCGGGTGGTGCGGTTGGGGGCGCCGGGCGACCCGGCATGACATTTGCGCCGGGGCGGCCCGGTTCATATCATCGCCCCCTGTTGTCGTCCCGCCCTTCGTGCGCCCGCCGCCGGGGCATCCCAGGAGCTTCGCCATGCCTAGGCCCACCCGCCGCACCCGCTTCACCGAACGCGCGCGGCCGTCCCGCGAGGCGGCGCGCCGCGACGAGGGCGAAGCGGCCGAGATCGGCGGCTGGACGAACCCGGCGGTGGTGCTGGCGCTGTTCGGCCTCGTGATGAGCGCCATCTTCACGATCCACATGATCAGCACGGCCGAACCGGCGCCCCCAGCCACGGCCGCCGACGCAGCGGCGACGGCTGCCGCCGAGGCGGCGGCGATCACCGACACGCTCGGCATCACCGACACGCTCGGCCTGACGGATACGCTCGGCCTCGACGACGCCGTCGGCGTGACGGACACGCTCGGCCTCACGGACACGATGGGCCTCACGGACACGATGGGCCTCACCGACCCGTTGGGGCTGACGAACACCGTCGGGATCACGAGCACGCTGCCCCTCACGGGCACCGGCGCCCTCACCGACACGGGCGCGCCATAGCCGGCCGGGCGGCGCCCACCCGACCGCCGCGGCGCGCCGTTCGGGCGCGGCCGTGCTCGCGCGGCGTGCGGGGCGCGGCGGCGATCGTGACCGCGGCGCTGCTGGCCGCAGCGGCGGCATGCTCCGGGCAGGGCGGCCTGGCACCGATGGCACGCACGGACACCGCGCCGGCGGTTCCGGCCGAACGGGACGGGTACTACGCGGCGGGACCGAAGGACCAGCAGCTCGATCCCGCCAACCACAGCTACTTCGCGACGGTGAAGACGGACGGCGGCGACATCAAGTTCGAGCTCTGGCCGTCGCTCGCGCCGCAGAACGTGAACGCGTTCGTCTTCCTGGCGCGCGCCGGCTTCTACGACGGCCTTGCCTTCCACCGGGTGATCCCCGACTTCGTCATTCAAGGCGGCGACCCGCTGGGCACCGGCCTCGGCGGCCCTGGCTTCGGCCTGCCCGCCGAGCTGCACGCCGACGACCCCGTCCCGATGCGCGCCGGCGCCGTGGCGATGGCCCGCGTCAGCTCGCTGCCCGACTCGGCCGGCAGCCAGTTCTTCATCGTCACCGGCGACGGCCAGCCGGTGCAGAACCTGACCGGCCTGTACACCGTCATCGGCTGGGTGACGGATGGGCTGGACGTGGCGCGTGCGGTGGCGCAGGGGGACGTGATGCGGTCGGTGACGGTGACGGCGAAGGCGGTGGGAGCGAGCGAGGTGTCGGCGGATGGCGTGCGGGTGGCGGGCGGCGACGAGGGCGCAGGCGCGGTGGGGGCGCCGACGGCGACGCGGCAACCGTAGCGCGTTGCCCCCTTGAGGACCGTCGCGTCCAACGACTCCCTCGCGGCTATCGTGTCCGGCGGGCTTCGTTCCTAGCCGGCCGAGCGCCCGGCGGCCCGAGACGCGCTCCGACCCTGGCGGCTACCGACCGAGCAGCGACGCGTAGCCGAACCACGTAAAGTACGCCCCGACGAGGAACGTCACAGCGAGCACGACGTTCAGGAAGCCGGCCCGCCCCAGCAGCTGCGCCTTGGCCACGACCGCCTTCGGCCAGACGATGAGCGCGGACGCCTTCAGCAGCCCGCCCCAGGCGATCACGCGGATCAGGATGGCGGCCGGGCTCGACAGGTCGTCGTGGAGCAGCGCCAAGGCGGCGCACGTCATAAACAGGACGATCGGGACGAGCGAGAACGAGACCGTCGCGACTTCGTCCGTGAGCCCGTCGAGCATTGCCTTGAAGTGGTCGCGATCCAGGACGATGGACAGGGCGCGCAGCAGGAGCACGGGGCCGACGATGCGCGCGATGAGCACGGTGACTTCCATACGGGACCTCTCGTCAGGTGCGGGCGGAAGACGAGGCGGCGAGGGCCGGCACCGACACGGTCGACAGCGCGTGTTCGCGTGGCGCCGTACGCGTGCCGCATCGCTTCCTCGACGTCGGGCACAGAACATGGTACACCGTCCGCGCACCGCCGCGAACGGCGGAACCTCCCGCTGGCTTGCACCCCGACTTGGAGCGACGGATGCTGGACTGGCTCATCCTCGGCCTCGGCGTCGCCGCGGCCGGCATCGGCGGCGAGCTGTTCGTGCGCGGGTCCGTCGGGATCGCGGCGTGGTGGCGCGTGCCGGCCGGGATCATCGGGCTGACGATCGCCGCGTTCGCCACATCCAGCCCGGAGCTCGCCGTGTCCGTCATCGCCACGTTGAACGGCGATGCGTCCGTTGCGCTGGGCAACGCGCTGGGCAGCAACGTCGTGAACATCGGCCTCGTCCTCGGCATCGCGGCCTATCTCGCCCCGATCGCCGTGCCGGCCGACATCGTGCGGCGCGACTTCCCGCTGGCGTTGCTGGCGCCGATCGTGACGGCCGCCCTGGCGCTCGACGGGCGGCTGTCGCGGCTGGACGGCGTCGTGCTGCTCGCGATGTTCGCCGCGTGGCTCTACACCGCCGTCGCGATCGCGCTGCGCCACCGGGCCGACGCCACGCAGGCCGTGCTGGGCGAACGCCGGCATGGGCGCGCGTTGGCCGAGGCCGCCGGGGGTCTGGCGATCCTGTTCCTCGCCGGGCGCTGGATCGTGGCCGGCGCCGGCGGGATCGCCGCCTCATTCGGCCTCCACCCGTTCGTCGTCGGCGCGACGATCGTGGCCGCCGGGACGTCCGTGCCGGAGCTGGCGACGGTGCTCATCGCACGCTGGCGGAAGCACGACGAGGTCGGGCTGGGCACGGTGCTCGGCAGCAACCTGTTCAACGGGCTGTTCATCATCGGGCTCACGATCCTGATCCGACCGGTGGACGTGCGCCTGGCCGAGATCGGCTCGAGCGTGATCTTCGGCGCCCTGCTCGTCGGCCTCGTCCGGCCCGGCCGCGGCGGCGCCCTCGACCGGCGCCGCGGGGCGCTCCTGCTCGTGCTCTACGCGGCGTACGTCCTCGTCGTCGCCCAGGCCGGCGGCGCCTCGTAGCGAGAGCTGCCCCGGCGGGGTCGATGGTGAGCGGTGCCCGCTGACATCGCGTCGCACCTCACGACGTCATCGCGCGCCGGAAGCGTCCGAGCAGCCACGCGATCACGAGCGCTTGCCAGGCGATGCCCACGATCAGGACGAGGGCGAACGGCGCCCAGCCGGACGGTGCGCCGATCGGCACGCCGGACGCGGCGCTCGCCACGCCCGCCCGGAGCCACAGCGCCTTCACGGGCCAGAACGTCGGCATCACACCGAACGCCCACTGCCAGGGCGCGTGGACGAAGTACGCGAACACCGGCGGCAGGAACAGGATGCCCGCCGCCTTCGTCAGCGCGAAGCCTTCGACCTTGTTGCGCGCGAACGCCGCCAGGAACAGCGCGAACAGGGGCGCGAGCGGCGCCGCACCGAGCGCGACGGCGACGAGCGTCGCCGGATCGACATCCGCCAGGCCGACGAGCGGCACGCTGAGAAGCGTCATCACGACGCTGAGCGCCATCGGGGCCGCCAGCCGGTAGGCGAGGAACCCGGCAAGCGTCAGCGGCGTCACCTGGAGCGCGGCCAGCGTGCCGTCGTCGCGCGCGTCCAATAGCAGGAAGCCGACGACCATGCCGCACAGGATGGGCAGGAGCTCGAACACGAAGCTCACGATGAGGACGCCGTGGTCGAACAGCGTGAAGCCGAAACGCGAGCGCACGGGCGCGTCGAGCGCCGCCACGCCGAACCGCAGCAGCAGGGCCAGAACGATCGGGTAGGCGACGAGCCAGCGCAGGAGCGGGTCGCGCGCAACGCTGCGGGCGTCGATTGGCGCGAGGGCGCGCACGGTGCGCAGCGCCCGTTGGACGATGCGCGCGGGGCCGGATGCCGCGGTCGGCGTCGCGCCGGATGTGCCCGCCACGTCAGGCGTCCCCGCTGCAAGCGACGACGTGACGCTCGTAGGCGCGCAGGGCGAGCCAGCCGAGGGCGATCGACGACAGGGCGCCGTAGCCGATGGCGTAGCCGATCCGCCACGCCGGCTCCGGCTGGAGGGCCGCTTCCAGGAGGACGAGCGGCGCGCGGACGGGGTGCAGCAGCCAGGCGGGGTGGGGCCAGATCGCCAGTGCGTCGAACACGGGCAGCCCGAGCACGGCGGTGTACAGGATCGACGGAAACAGGAAGGCATTGATCGAGCTGTAGCGGGCGACGGCGACGAAGCCGTAGAGCGCGAAAAGCGTGGCCGCCAAGGCGACGCCGGCGGCGAAGGCAACGACATCGAAACGCGGCCCGTGGGTGGCAAGGACGATCACGCCGGCCTCGAGCCCGCTGAGAAGCGCGAGCGAGGCGACCTTGGCAGCGACGTACTCCCACGGCCGGAGCGGCGAGACGGCCAGCGCCTGCAGTGAGCCCTCGGCCTTTTCCAGGAGGACGAGCCCACCGATGAAGTAGAACGTGTTCACCTGCATGTTCAGCAGGACGAGCGACGGCAGGACGGCGGTGAGCGTCTCCGCGGGCAGCAGGCGCAGGAGCGGGATCATGCACAGCGCCACGAACGCGGCCGCGGCGTAGAACCCGCCCCGGAACTGCAGCCGGACGTCGTGGCGGATGGCGGCGAGGAGACGCCTCATGGCAGTCGTCTCATGGCAGTCGTCTCATGGCAGTTGCCTCATGGCTGTCGCCTCATGGCAGTTGCCTCATGGCTGTCGCCTCATGGCAGCGGCCTCATCCGAGCGATCTGCCGGTCGTCGCGAGGAAGACGTCCTCGAGCGTCGCCTCCTGGCTGTGGATCGCGCGCACGTGCCCGCGGCGCAGCGCGGCGTGGAAGGCGGCGTCGTCGGCGAGGCCGTCGAGTGGGAAGTCGGCCGTGGTCGCCTCGCCCGCCCCGTCCTCGCCCTCGACGCGCACGACCCGCCGCCCGTGGCGCAGCTTGAGTGCGCGCGGCGTGTCGAGAGCCGCGATCCGGCCGTCGACGAGGAGAGCGACGCGGTCGCACAGCGCATCGGCCAGCATCATGTCGTGCGTCGTGAGGAAGATCGTCCGGCCGGCGGCCTGCTCGGCGCGCGCCAGGTCCTTCATCCGGCGCGCGTTCACCGGGTCGAGCCCGGCCGTCGGCTCGTCCCAGAACACGAGCTCCGGATCGTGCAGCAGGCTGCGCGCGACGCTCAGGCGGGCCTTCATGCCCTTGGAATACTGCGCCACGCGGACGTCGGCGTCGTCCGCGAGCGCCACGGCGTCCAGGAGGGCGTCGGGGTCGCGCGTCGGGCCGCGGTAGAGCGCGGCGAAGGCGTGCAGGTTCTCGCGCGCCGTGAGCTTCAGAAAGTGGTTCGGGAACTCGAACGACACGCCGATCCGCTCGTAGTAGTCCGCGCCCCACACCGCCGGCGGCCGGCCGAACACGCGCACGTCGCCCGCGTAGCCCTGCAGGAGCCCGATGAGGATCCGCTGCGTCGTCGACTTCCCGGCACCGCTCGGGCCGAGGAAGCCGAAGATCTCGCCCGGCGCGATCGAGACGTCGATCCCGTCCAGGGCGGGCCGATCGCTGCGCGGGTAGGTGAACGAGACGCCTTCGATTGAGATGACCATCTTGGCGGGACCACCTCGGTGTGGGGCGGGTGTGCGGCCTGGGAAGCCGGGAATGGTACATCGTGTCGTCGCGCGATGCGGCGGCTATCCTTGACGATCGAACGGCCACTGCCCGGCGTATAATCGGGTCGCTGGGGATCCTGGCCACCATGGAGAGAGGTGACGATGATGATCGGGGCCGACACGCCGGAGCGGATCGCTCCGTCCGACGAAGTCGTGGCCGCGTTTTGTCGGCGCTGGGGCATTGCCGAATTGAGCGTGTTCGGATCCATCCTACGTGACGACTTCGGGCCGGCCAGCGATGTCGACGTGTTGATCTCGTTCGCGCCTGATGAGCATCCCAGCCTGTTCGACTTGGTCGCGATGCGCGACGAACTCACTGGGTTGTTCGGCCGATCGGTGGACCTCGTCGAGTCCGAGGGGCTTCGCAACCCATTCCGACGACGCTCGATCCTGGACCATCGGCGCATCCTGTATGCGGCCTGAGGAGCGCGACCTCGCTTACATCTGGGACATGTGGCAGGCCGCTCGGGACATCATCGAGCTGACCGACGGCATGTCCTTCCACGCGTTCAGCGCGGACAAGCGGACGCGGTTGGCCGTCGAGCGGCTGCTCGTCATCATCGGCGAGGCGGCGCGACGCGTTTCGGACGCGCAGAGCAGCGCTCAGCCTGACATCCCATGGCACGCGATCGTCGGCCAGCGCAACGTGCTCGTGCACGAGTACGGCGAGGTTGTGGTCGATCGCGTGTGGATCGTCGTACGCGAACACATTCCCGATCTCGTGCGTGCACTCGCCTCCCTGTTGGAGGACCACGCCGAAGGAGCCACCGAATGACCCTACCGCCCAATAGCCCCATCCACCGCGGCCCGATGGCCAAAGCCTACGACCCCCACGCCTTCGAGGCCGCCGTCTACGACTGGTGGGAGCAAAGCGGCTACTTCCGCCCGGAAGCGCAGGAAGCGCTCGGCCAGACCGAGCCGGACGCCAAGCCGTTCGTCATCAGCATGCCGCCCCCCAACGTCACCGGCCAGCTTCACACCGGCCACGCGCTGACGGCGTCGATGGAGGACCTCATGGTCCGCCACCACCGCCTGCGCGGCCGGCCGACGCTCTGGGTGCCGGGCACGGACCACGCCGGCATCGCCACGCAGAGCGTTGTAGAGCGCGTACTCAGCCAGAACGGCGAGACGCGACAGTCGCTGGGCCGCGAGGCGTTCGTCGAGATGGTGTGGGACTACAAGGCCGAGTTCGGCGACATCATCAACCGCCAGCACCGCCGCCTGGGCGTGAGCTGCGACTGGACGCGCGAGCGATTCACGCTCGATGAAGGGCTCAGCCGCGCCGTGGCGGAGTGCTTCGTGCGGCTGTACGACGACGGGCTGATCTACCGCGGCCTCTATCTCGTGAACTGGGACTGCCAGCTGCAGAGCGTCGTGAGCGACATCGAGGTCGAGTACCACGAGACGACGGGCACGCTCTACACGTTCACGTATCCGCTCGAGGGCGGCGGGTCGATTCCGGTGGCCACGTCGCGGCCCGAGACAATCCTCGGCGACACGGCCGTGGCGGTCCACCCGGACGATCCGCGCTACGCCGCCGTCATCGGCCGCACCGCGCTCGTGCCGATGCTCGATCGCCCGATTCCGGTGATCGCCGACCCGTACGTGGACATCGCGTTCGGCACGGGGGCGCTGAAGGTGACGCCGGGGCACGATCCGAACGACTACGTGCTCGGGCAGAAGCACGCGCTGGAGCAGATCAACATCCTCAACCCCGACGGCACGCTGAACGGGAACGCCGGGCCGTACGCCGGGCTCGATCGCCTCGAGGCGCGCAAGCGGATCTGGGCGGACATGGACGCCGCCGGCCTCGTCGTCGGGACGAAGCCGCTGCAGCACGCCGTCGGCCACAGCCAGCGCTCCGGGACGATCGTCGAGCCGATGCTCTCGACGCAGTGGTTCGTGAAGATGGGCCCGCTGGCCGAGGCGGCGATCGCGTCCGTGAACCGCGGCGACGTGCAGTTCGTGCCGGAGCGGTTCACGAAGGAATTCCACCACTGGATGGAGAACATCCGCGACTGGGTGATCAGCCGCCAGCTGTGGTGGGGCCATCGGATCCCGGTGTGGTACGGCCTCGACGGCACGGCATTCGCGGGCCGCGACGAGACCGAGGCGCGCGCGCGCGCCTCGGCGCACTACGGCACAGCGGGCAGCGACATCGTCCTGACCCAGGACTCCGATGTGCTCGACACGTGGTTCAGCTCGGGCCTGTGGCCGTTCAGCACGCTCGGCTGGCCGGACGAGACGGACGACCTGAAGAAGTGGTACCCGACGACGGTGCTCGAGACCGGGTACGACATCCTGTTCTTCTGGGTGGCGCGGATGGTCATGATGGGCCTGGCGATGACGGGCAAGGCGCCGTTCGAGGTCGTCTACCTGCACGGCCTCGTGCGGGACGCGTCGGGCCGCAAGATGTCCAAGAGCCTCGGCAACGCGCGCGACCCGCTCGAGCTGATCGACCAGTTCGGCTGCGACGCGCTGCGCTTCACGCTGGCCACGGGCTCGACGCCGGGCGTCGACATGAAGCTGACGGACGAGCGCCTGACGGACAGCCGCAACTTCGCGAACAAGCTCTGGAACGTCGGTCGGTTCATCCAGGGCATCCTGGGCCAGGACGCTTCGGGCGCCGACTTCACCCCGCTGCCCCTCGGCAATCTCGAGACGCGCTGGAGCGAACTGTCCCTGGCCGACCGCTGGATCCTGTCGCGCGCCAGCGACGTGACGGTCAGCGTGACGCGGCTGTTCGACGCCTACCAGTTCGGCGAAGCCGGCCGCCAGCTCTACGAGTTCACGTGGCACGAGCTGGCGGACTGGTACCTCGAAGCGGCCAAGGTGCGGCTGTACGGGGGAGACGACGGGGCGGCCGCGGCCACGCGCCAGGTGATCTGGCACGTCTTCGATCGCGCGCTGACGCTCCTCCATCCGTTCATGCCCTACGTCACCGAGGTGATCTGGGGCCACCTGCCCCACCCGGCCGACAGCGCGCCCGCGCTCATGATCAGCCGCTGGCCGACGCACGGCGCGCGCGACGAGGCCGCCGAGGCCGACTTCGGCCTCGTGCAGGCGATCGTCAAGGGCATCCGCAACGTCCGCGCCGAGCACGACGTGGAGCCGGGGCACAAGGTGGCTGCGACGATCCAGGCCGGCAAGCACGCCGCGATGCTGGCGACGCAGGCGGCGGAGATCGTCGGTCTGGCGCGGATCGACCCCGCGCAGCTCGTGATCGGCGCAGGCTGGGACGTCGACGGGACGGCCGCGGAGCCCGCCGAAGCGCACGCCACCGTCGTCGCCGCCGAGGGCGTGACGGTCTGGCTGCCGATGGCGGGCCTCGTGGACGCCGACAAGGAGCGCGAGCGCCTGACGGCCGAGCTGGCGCAGGCCGAGGCGGACGTGGCGCGCCTGACGGCGATGCTGGCGAACGCATCGTTCGTCGAGCGCGCGCCGGAAGCGGTGGTGCGGCGGGAGCGAGAGCGGCTGGCGGAGGCGGAGGGAAGGGTCGGGGCGCTCACGGGGCGGGTGTAGCGTTCGCGTCCATCCCGATGCCCCCATACAACGCCTCATGCACCTCGTCCGCCTGCGCGTCCACGACGGCGTCCGGCACGTCGAGGATCTCCAGCGCCGCCCGCACCATCGCCACGCTGCCCTCGTACTCGGGCTGGACGACGTGGTCGACGCCCAATTCGCGCAGGTCGTCCAGCTCCTGCACGCCCATCGCGCGGGCGACGACCGGCAGGCCGGGGTGCTTGGCCAGAACGGTGCTGGCGATCGAGCGCACCGCGGCGGCCGACGAGAGGGCGGCGACGACGACGCGCGCGTCCGCGATCCCGGCCGCGGCGAGCACCGTCGGTGAGGCGGCGTCGCCGAAGATCGCGCGGCGGCCGGCGGCGTGGGCGGCGGCGACACGGTCGGGGTCGATGTCGACGGCCACGTACGGCACGGCCAGGGAGTCGAGGACATCGGCGATATGGCCGCCGACGCGGCCGAGGCCGAGGACGACGACGTGGGGCGGCGCGCCGGCCGGAGGCGGCGCGGCCAGCGTGTCGCGCCACGATGGGCCGCCGGGGTGCAGTCGGCGCACGAGCAGCGGCGCGGCGCTCATCAGCTGCGGTGTGGCGACCATGCTCAGCACGGTCACGCTCAGCGCCAGCGCGGCGTGCTCGGCCGTCAGCATGCCGTGGTGGACGCCCTCGCGCACGAAGACGAACGAGAACTCGCCCAGACCGCACAGTCCGAGCGCGCACGGGACGGCGACGGATGCCGGGTGGCCGGCGCCGCGCACCGCCAGCCAGACCGCGACGCACTTGCCGACCATGATCGCCGCCGCCGCCGCGACGATCGTCCCGAGGTTGGACAGGACGAACGCAGGGTCGATGAGCATGCCGACCGAGACGAAGAACAGCATCCCGAAGATGTCGCGCAGCGGGAGGATGTCGCCGAGCGCCTGGTGGCTGTAGACGCTCTCGCCGATGACGAGGCCCGCCAGGAACGCCCCGAACGCAAACGACAACCCGGCCCGCCACGTCCCGTACGCCACCCCGAGCCCGATGGCCGTCACGGCCACCAGGAACAGCTCACGCGATTGCCAGCGCCCGATCTGCGCCATCAGCCGCGGGATGATCCGCCCGCCAACGTACACGAGGAGCGCCACGAGGACCACGCCGCGCAGCGCGACGATACCGAGCGCGGCGGCGCCGCCGGCCAGGTCGCCGAGGCGCGGCAGGAGGATGAGCATCGGCACCGCCAGCAGATCCTGCATGATCAGCATCCCGATCATGATCCGCCCCGGCCGCGTGTCCGTCTCGCCGCTTGCCGCCAGCACCTTGAGGACGACGAGCGTGCTCGAGAGCGCCGCCGCGCCGCCCAGCCACGCCGCCGCCGGCCCCGGCCAGCCGAGGAGCCGGCCGATCGCGAAGCCGAGGAGGGCCGCCAGCGCGACCTGCAACGGCGTCCCGAGGAGCGCGACCCTGCCGACGGCCACGAGCTCGCGCAGCGAGAACTCGAGGCCGAGCGCGAACAGGAGGAGCGCGACGCCGATCTCCGCCAGATGCTCGATCTGTTGCGGATCGGACAGCGTGACCCCGCCCGTGTAGGGGCCGATGGCGATGCCGGCCAGGATGTAACCGAGGATGAGCGGCTGCCCGAGGCGCTGCGCCAGCCATCCGCCGGCGAAGGCGGCGACGACGACGACGGCGATGTCGCCGGCGATGCCCATGGTCGGTCTCCTTGGCGTCGGTCGACGGGCGTCGGAATGCGGCGCGCTCGAGCGTCGCGGACATCCATTGTACGGTGCGCCCACTGTTGAGGTGCGCAGCGCCCTGTTGCTCGCGCGCCCCACCTCACCCTGCTATCGTCGATCCACGGTCGACCTCCGCCTCGCATCGTACCCAAGGACAACTCGCGTGCGCACATCGACGCCCGGACCGTACGCCGCCGCCCTCGCCCTCGCCGTCGTCGCCGTCCTCGCCCGAGCGGCACTGGCCGCCGAGCATTCGACCACGGCGCCGTTGTCCGCGCCGCGCGCCGCCGCCCTCGCCCAAGCCGCCCCGACGCTCGCCCCGGTCGCCGTCCTCACCGCCCCCGACCTGCCGCTCGACAACGTCGGCCGGCCCCATGGCGTCGCCCTGGCGCCGGACGGCACGGTCCACCTCTACGATCAGGCCGCCCGGCGAATCGTCGCCCTGGCGCCGGAGGACGGCCGTGCGCTGCGCGCCTTCGGCGGACGGCGCCTGTTCGGCGTCGCCGGCAATGACCGGCACCGCGGCGTCGGCCTGGCGGTCTCGGCCGGCGGCGACGTCGTGGTCGTCAACGGGTCGCTCGGCCAGGTCCAGCGCTTCTCGGCGGGGGGGCGGGCCGTGTCCCGGTGGGGTCCCGACGGCACGGACGGCACCCGTTTCGCGGCGCCCGGCGGCTTGGCGCTCGACGCCGACGGCACGCTGTTCGTGGCGGACGCGCCGGCGGGCGTCGGACAGGGCCGCGTGTACGCCATCGGCACGGACGGTCGGCCGCGCGCGGGCTGGGGCGAGGTGCTGCCGGCGCCGTTCGCCCTGCAGGCGCCGGCCGGGATCGCGACGACCCACCTCGGCACCGTGCTCGTCGTCGACATGGCGGGCGGTCGCGTCGTCGAGATCGCGGCCGACGGGACAGCGCTCCGTTCCTTCGGCGCGTTCGGCGAGGGGGCGGGCGCGTTCCGGCAGCCGGCGGCGGTCGCCGTCGAGGCGTCCGGCAGCATCGTCGTCGCCGACTTGGGCGAGACCGAGAGCCGGCTGCTTCGCTTCGCGGCGGACGGCACGTTCCGCGGGCGGGTCGTCGGCGGGACGGCGCTGCGCGAGCCCGTCGGTCTGGCGGCGGCGGACGACGGCACCCTCGTCGTGGCCGACGCCGACGGGGCCGTGGTCTGGCTGAGCCCGGACGGCCTGACGTGGCGCGAGATGCGCGGCCGCGACGGGCCGTCCCTGCCTCAGATCGTCGACGTCGCGGCCGCGGACGACGGGGCGGTGGCGGTCCTCGACGTCACGCTGGGCCAGGTTGTCCGCTTCGACGCGCGCGGCCGCCACGTCGGGCAGTGGGGCGCGCCGGGCACGGCGGCGGGCGCGCTCGCCGTCGGGCCGGGGACGATCGGGAGCGTCGCCGCCGGCCCGGGCGGCGACATCTACGTCGGCGACACCGCCAACCGCGTCCAGCGCTTCAGCGCCGGCGGCGACCTGCGCGCCGGCTGGGACGTGACGTCCGGGCCGAACCAGCAGAACGGCGTGCACCAGTTGGCCGTCGACGCCGGCGGCGCGTTCGCCGTGACGCACTTCGGCAGCCAGCGCGTCCAGCTGCACGACGCGGCCGGCACCCGGCTGGCGCTGTGGGGCTTGTGGGGCTACCGCCTGCCCGGCCGCTTCATCGATCCGGCCGGCATCGCCCTGGCGCGCGACCGGGTCTACGTCAGCGACCGGAGCCCGACCCGCCCGCGCATCCAGGCGTTCGACCGCACCGGTCGCGCGATAGCGGCCTGGGGCGGCGCGGCGTGGGGCGTCTGCCCGCCGCCTTCGGACGCCCCGGCGCCGCCGCCGGTCCAGCCGCCACCCGCATACGACGAGCTGGCCGCGGCGCCGGACGGCACGATCCACGCCGGCCGCTATCCCGACGGCATCGCGGCATTCGGCGCCGACGGACAGCCCCGGGGTATCTGGGGCGTCGACCCGTTCGGCCGGCCGTACGCCCTCCTCCGCTACGGCCTCGCCTTCGACGCCGCCGGCCGCGCCTACCTCGGCGACCGCGGCCAGCAGGCCGTCCGCGTCTTCGCCCCCGCGCCCGAGCGGTACTGGCGCGCGGCGTGGTTCGACAACCGCTGGCTCGCCGGGACGCCGATCATCGTCACCCAGGTCGCCGGGTTTGCCGGCGATGTCGTGCCGCCGCCCGGCCTGCCGGTCGCGGACTGGTCGATGCGCGCCACCCGCTGGCACCCCCTGGCCGGCGGCGCATGGCAGCTGACCGCGACCGGACGCGGCGGCGCGCGGGCGTGGCTGGCGGATGCGTCGCTCGATCGCTGGGACGGGGCGGCATTCGACGGCGTGGCCGAGACCCGATTGCCGGCGGGTTCGTGGGAGGCGGGAGTCGAGCTCCAGGCCCCGGCCGAAGGCCCGGCTGCCCTGACCTTTCGATTGGAACAGGTCGACGCCATCCCCCCTCCGACGTCGACGCCCGTCGTGACGATGACCGCATCGCCCACGCCGGCGGCCACCGGCGCCCGCGCGACGCCGACGCCCCCTCCGACAGCGACAAGCACGCCGTGGGCAACGACGCTGCCGCACCGGATCGCGCTGCCCGTCGCCCTCGTCGGCGATCCCGGCGGCGATTCCGGCGGCGATTCCGGCGGCGTTGTGCCGATACCGCCGCTGCCGGCGCGCACGGCCACGGCACCGGCCTTCGGCGGCGACCCGGCGATCGATGTTACCGCGATCGACATCGACCTGACGTTCGACACCGCACCGCGATCCGTCGTCGCCGCGGCCGTGACGACGACGCTGCGGCTGCGGACGGCGGCAATCGGCATCGCTTTCAATGCCGAGCCCGAGGGGATCCGGATGCGCGCCGCGGCGGTCGACGGCCGGTCGACCGGCTGGGGCTGGGCGCCCGGCGCGTGGGGCCGGACGGGCACGTCGCTGACCCGTCTCCACATCCCGCTCGACCGCCGCGGCGCGGCCGGCGACGTCGTCGTCATCCGCCTGGACTACGACATCCCGCCGGACGTCCGGCGCCGCAACCTCGGCCTGGCGGGCGACGGCTCCCAGCCGGCCGGGCGGCTGACGCGCGGCTCGCCGACGTTCGCGCGGTGGTGGCTCCCGTCCAACGACACGCCGGACGACGTCGCCACGTTCACGGCGGTCCTGCGCGTGCCGGCGACGTGGCAGGCCGTGGCCAGCGGCGCGCCCGACGCGGCGTTCGGCGGCGCGTCGGGCCGGCCCGTCGGCCGCGACCGGCGCCTCGTGCGGTTCGCGACCGGCGCGCTGGCGACGCATCAGATCGCGGTGGCCGCCGGGCCGTTCCCGCTCGCGGCGCGCACGGTGTGCCTCGGGAACGCACCGGCGGCACCGCCGGATGGGGCCGATCCGGCCGACCGCGCGGATCCGGCCGACCTCGACGAACCGGTGCCGTGGACGGCGTCGCCGACGTGCCGCCCGACCGAGCGCCGCGTCGCGGTCGATCTGTACAACGTGCCGGCCGGCAGCGCGGCGATCACCTCGACGCTGGACGCGATCGCATGGCTCGACCGCCACGTCGCGCCGTGGCCGCATGCCAACGTCGCGCTCGTCGGCGGCGCCCACAACATGCCCCTCGACCGCGCCGACGTCGTGAACGTCGCGGCGCAGTCCTCGTCGTTCGCGGCCGGTGAGGCCGCCGCCCGCGCCTACTTCGGCGACGGCGTGCGCGTCGGCGACTGGGACGACGTCTGGATCCGCGAGGGCTTCACGGTGCTCCTCGCCCGCTTCCGGACGCACGACTTCGAGCTCGGGCCGCTGTGCGAGTGCCGCGTCGAGCCGCTGTTCACGGTGGGCATCGACCCGGCCGATCTCCTGATCGCGCGCGACCGCTTCGGCCCGGTGCCGGCCACGTGCCACGGCGCGGCTGCCGTGCTCGACCTCCACATCCGGAGCGCCGCCGCCGTCGGGCTGGGCGTCGACGACGCGCCGGCGCGGCGGCTGATGCTGGCGATCGTCCGCGACGTATACGGGTCGTTCGACGGACGGGCGGTCACGACCGCGCAGCTCGTCGATCACGTGGTGGAGCGGCTGCCGGCGGCGTACGCGGCGGTCGGACTGGCGATCGGCGACGCGGCAGCGCGGGCGGTGGCGGCGGGGTGGGCGGAGCGGTGGGGGGTGGCGCATCTGCGGTAGGGTGCAGGGTGGATCCGATGGGCATCGCCCTGCGGTGTAACGCAGCCGATACGCGCACGCAACGCCCGCGCCGTACGCTGTGGGCCCCGGCAAGCGGTCGGGGGACACCGTTTCTGCCTGAAAGGACCTGATCGATGTTCACACCAAGCTCCAGCGTCCGCATCGGCCACCATTCGTCGCGCGTCAGGGCAAGCCTGTGCTCTGGCGTTGCGGTCCTCGCGGCCGCGTTCCTCCTCGGCGTTGCCGGCCAGCACCCGACGCCGGTGGCGGCACAGCTCGCGAACGGCGGGGACTGCTGCAACCGGCTCGAACTCACGGTTCACACGAACGCCCTCAAGCCGGGGGCCAGCATCGTGCCGCCGGCACAGATCGCGTGGAAGTTCGACGGCGGCGCATCCGTGCCGATCTTCTTCGAGGCGCTGTACCGCCGCGACGATGGCGGGGCCGGCGCGGACGTCCGGGTCCTCGGCTTCGTGGACGTGTTCGGCAACGTGCATCAGCTGGGCTGGAAGATCGGCCTGGGCGTGCAGCACACGGAGGACTGGCCGACGCCGGACCCGAGCTGCGTGGACTGCGAGGGCCTGCCCGTCGTGACCCACAACGGTTTCCTGTCCAGAATCGAGAATGAGACGGCGCTGCAGTGCCAGACCGGGCCGCTCGCGACGGCGCCGTGCTTCGCGGACGTCGACCACTTCTTCACCATCTGTCAGAAGCTGAGGGTGGACTACTCCGGCGGCGCGAACGCGTACCGCTTCAAGTCCTTCGTCTACTGGTTCGAGGGCGCGAACTCGAGCCAGGGAATCGAGGGCAGCGTCGACGGGTTGCTCGACCAGGTCAACCTGCCGTGCGCACCCGGCCCCGACGCGTTCCGCCTCTTCAGCGATCCGACGCCGAAGAAGGTGATCCCGCTCTCGCGCTGGAGCCAGGAGCCGTGCGCGTCGTTCCCGCCGATGGTGGAGGACTGCGCGAACATCATGTTCGTCCCGCTCTTCTGAGGTCGGCCCGAAGGGCGCGCCCGCACGCCGTGAGCCGTGCGGGCGCGCCCTTCGGGCTCCGTTCTCGACTCCCGCGGCGCCCCAGACGCCACCGCGACAGGCGAAGGCTCGACTTGTAACGTTTGCGCAACGGCCCGCTGGTAGACTGTGTCACACATCAGCTGTCGGGGCCGTCATCGCGGTCCCAACACTCCCAGGCCCCGGCAGCTGGCGTGGCCAATCTCGACCGCAATCCATGGACGAAACGTAGGAGTTCCCCCGTGAAGAAGCACTTGCCCCTCGCTATCGCCCTCGGGGCCGGGTTGATGGCATTCGCAACCGTGGCCACCGTTCGGGCGGAGCCCGGCGCCCCGGATCTGCCGCGCTGCGTCAACTGCCCGATCTTCGTGTTCAAGGACACGGTCGTCAACGGCGCCAACGACGGAATCTACGACACGCGCGTCGTCACCCCTGAAAATCCCGGCGATCCGGATACGCAGACAAACGACGATGGCCTGTGGCAGCTTGGCCCCCCCTTCCTGCCCGCCGAGGATCTCTACATCGTTATCCGCCCGCTGTTCGAGCAGGGCAAGCTCTTGATCGGTGGAGACCTCAAGAGGGGCGAGTATCCCAACGGAGCTCAGTTCAACGGCATCCAGACAAAGCTGTGGGAAGACACGAGCGTGCAGCAGGGGATCTTCGGCGACGTCGGTGACGTCCAGTACGACAACGACGTGACGACGAACACGTACGCCCCGCACTTCGGCGGCGACTACCGCCTCTGGACCCGCGTCACGGTGAATCCCAAGGCCATCGTGCTGCACATCGACAACCGCTCCGCCGGGATCACGAACCTGTTCGGCTGGGTCTGGAATCAGAATCGGCCGATCGACAAGCAGCAGCCGAACCAGCCTGTCCCGTAGCGGACTGCACCGCGGCGGCGCGACGCTCGGGCGGATTGGATTCAGCCCGAAGTAGCGACGACATGCGGAGGAACCGATTTGCGGAGCGGGTCGCCCTTGCCGGGCGACCCGCTCTCTCGTTTGTGGGCAGTCAGAGGAGCGTGCCCGATCACCTTCCGTCCCGGGCTGGGACGATTCGCTGGTTGGTGCTTGGAGGCGCAACTAGAATGTTGGCGGTCGCCGTCTCCCCCGGGAATCGCCGCCATGCTGCAGGTTCGGCTGTTTGGTCGATTTGAAGCCCGCACGGCCGCGGCTCCGGTGCCGCTTCCCGCGCGTCGGGATGCGCTTCGGTTGTGGCAATACCTTCTCGTGCACCGCTCGGTGCCGACGTCGCGCGACGTCGTCGCGTCCGCGCTCTGGCCGGACGCGCCCGCCGACAAGGCGCGCGGGTATCTCCGGATCAACCTGCACGCCCTGATGGCCCTGCTCTCCGACATCGACCCGGCAGCGACGTGGCTGGTTCGAGATGCGAAGTCGCTGAGGTGGAACGAGACGGCGCCTGCATGGGTGGACCTGGACGAGTTCGAAGCGATCGGGCGCCAGGTCGCGGTTACCGGCGGGCGGGACGAGGACGGCCACGGCGACCTCCTCGCGCGGATGGTGGAGCTGTACCAGGGCGATCTGCTGGACGACGCATCGGACGATTGGATGATCGCCGCGCGCAGTCACGCCCGGGCCGAGGTCATCCGCGCGCTCGATCGGCTGGCGGAACACCAGCGGGCTGAAGGGGACGTCGAGTCGAGCGCGACGTCCCTCGACCGACTGCTGACGTTCGATCCGCTCAACGAGTCCGCCGCCTGCCGTCGGATGGAACTCCTGGCCGCAGCGGGGAATCAGTCGGCGGCCATGGCCGTGTTCCAGCGCCTGTCCGCGGCGCTCAGGTCCACCCTAGACATCGACCCGTCCGCCGAGACGAGCGCGGTCGTCGCCCGCATCGCCACCGACGCGCAGCGAACGATCCTGAGCCCGCAAGACGAGCCCCCTGTGACCCGGCGCCTGCCGACCCCGATCAGCCGCTTCGTCGGTCGCCAGCACGAGCTCCAGACGATCCTCGGGCTCGTGCGGACGGAGCGGCTCGTCACGGTGCTCGGCACGGGCGGCGCGGGCAAGACACGTTTGGCGATCGAGGTGGCGCGGGGTGCGGGGAGCGAGTTCGCGGACGGCGTATGCTTCGTCGACCTCACCCGGCTAACAGTCGGCGACGATCCGTGGACAGAGGTCGCGAGAGGTCTCGGCCTAGCGCTTTCCGGCAGCCGGTCGCCTGCAGAGCAAGTTTGCGCGCACCTTCTATCGCTGGAATTGCTGATCGTGCTCGACAACTGCGAGCATGTGCTCGTCAGCATCGCCCAGCTCGCGGCCCAGCTCTTGGTTACTGCTCCAAGCGTGCACATTCTGGCGACGTCGCGGTCGCCTCTCGGCGTCGACGGCGAGTTCCGGTGGCCGATTCCCCCGCTCGGTCTTCCCGGTGCCCGCCGATTGGGCAATGAGTTGACGGAGGGCCCGGCCGAAGCGGTGGAGCTGTTCGTCGAGCGCGTGCGCTCGATCCGGTCGCGCTTCACTCCTTCTGCGGACGAGTTCCCGGCCATCGAGGCGATCTGTCACAGGTTGGACGGACTGCCGCTGGCGATCGAGCTCGCCGCCGCCCGCGCCAACGTCCTCTCCATCCGCGACCTTTCGCAGCGGCTGGAGAGCGGGTTCCGGCTCCTCCGTCTCGACACGGCGAGCCTGCCCGAACGGCATCGGACGATCGACGCCTGCATCGACTGGAGCGTGCAGCTGACGGGTGCCAGCGAACAGAGGCTTCTGGCACGGCTGTCCGTGTTCCCCTCCACGTTTACGCTGGAAGCCACGGAAGTGGTATGTGCCGACGACGACAGCGCCACGGGTTCCGTGCTCGACGGGCTAGGTCGCCTCGTCGACGTCGGTCTCGTCAGCGTGATCGATGATCCGGTCAGCAGCCGGCGTTTCCGGATGCTGCAACCGATCCGCGCCTATGCCGACGCGAACATGGCGGCCGACGTTCGGCTCCTTTCGCAAGCACGTCATGCCACGTACTTCCTCGAACGCGCCGAACGAGTCGAACATCATTTGCTCGAGCAGCGGGACGAGGCGGTCGATCACGACCTCGATCTTGAAGTACCGGATTTCAGGGTTGCGCTCGACACGCTGGGGGCCGCTGGGAACACGGAACCCGCCCTACGCCTGTGCGGTGCGATCTGGCGCTTGTGGTATGACCGCGGGAACTGCGCCTACGAGCGCCGCCAACTCGACAATTTGCTGGCGGGGTCGACCGGGACCGTTTCAATACGCACCGCAGGGCGCGGGTGGCTGGCGGCCGGCGCCCTCGCGTATCGCCAAGGCGACCAGGCGAGCGCCGAACACCACTTCGCATCTGCAGTCGACGCGCTGTCGCAGGGGTCGGACATCCACTCCCTCGCGCGCGCCCTCGAGTACCTTGGGATCGTCCGCATCGTGCGAGGCGAGCCAGTGCAGGCCCAACAATCCTTCCAGCGTCTGGTCGAGGTGCTCGGCGACCACGCCGAGCCCAGCCGTCTGGTTGGCGCACGCCATCGCCTGGCGCAGATCCAGGCATCGCAGGGCGACCTTCCCGCGGCGCATGCGACGTTGAACGAGTGCATGGCATCGACGGAAGTGCTGCCGTTCGAGTTGACGCTGGACATTCGGGAGAGCCTCGCCCGCGTCCGCTACCTCCTGGGGGACTTCGCGGCCGCCAACGAGCAGGTGGAACAAGGTGTACTGGATGCTCGTGGGATCCACCGAAAGCGGAAGGTTCTCCTGTGGCAGATCCTCCATGGGCTCATTGCATCCGCATTGGGCGAATACGAAGCGGCGAACGCCATTCTGCGCGAGGTTGCCGCTGCGTGGCGCGCCGACGGTGACTTGAGAGAGATCGCCCGCGCGTATCACAACCTGGCGGAGGTCGCGCTCGCCCAAGGCGACTACCCCACCGCTCGCACCTACCTCAACGAAAGCCGTCGCCGAAAGGTCGAGGCCTACGACCAATGGGGCCTCGTATTCACAGACATCGGCCTCGCTACCCTCGCCCACGAGACCGGCGCCTTCGCTGAGGCCCTTGCCACCGCCACCGTCGCGACGGCCGACGCCCGCGAGCGCCAGGACAAGTGCCTCATCGCCTGGGCCCTCCAGACCGCCGCCCGCGCCGCCCTCGCGCTCGACCGCCTGGACGAAGCGGCGGCTGCGCTCGGCGAGTGCGCGGCGCTGCTGGCCATCACGTGCGAGCGGCGCCGGATCGCCATGGCCCTCGAGCGCGCCGCCATGCTGGCGGGCGCCCGCGGCCAGCACGCCGCCGCCGCCCGCCTCCTCGGCGCGGCCGACGGCATGCGCACCGCCATCGGCAGCCCGCCCACGCACGGCGAGGCGGCCGACCGGGAGGCGTGTGTCGCGGCCGTGCGCGAGGCCATCGGCGATGCGGCGTTCGACGGCGAGGCCGACGCCGGGCGGCGCCTGTCGCAGCCGGAGGCGCTGGCGATGGTCGCGCAGCTCTGCGACGACCTCGCGCTCTCGGCATGAGGCGGTCGAGCGGCCGCCTCGTCGATCTGCCTGGCCCGCTGCCTCCGCCTCACCCCTTCGCAGCCGCGCGGCTCCGCATCCGCCTCTTCGGCCCGCTCGTCGTCACGTATGACGGCGCGCCGGTGCGCCGTCCGTCCCGCATCGACACCGAGCGCCTCTGGATGCGGCTCCTCCTCGGCGGCAGCGTGCCGACCCCGCGCGCCACGATCGCCACCGACCTCTGGCCGAACGTCGATGCCGGGCCGGCGCGAACGAACCTCCGCTTCAACCTCCACCATCTCCACGCAGCCCTCCCGCCGCACGACACCGTCCCGTGGATCATCGCCGGCGCCGACACGCTCCACTGGAACGCGGACGCGCCCGCCTGGATCGACCTCTACGCCTGGGCCGACGCGCTCGCCCGAGCGGCGGCGCTCGTCCAGGACGATGGGCGCGGCAACGGCGCCGACGCCGTTCCGCTGCCCACCGAGGCGGCGGACGCCCTCACGCGCGCGATCGACCTCCAGACCGCCGTCCTGCTTCCCGACCACGACGGCCCGTGGGCTGCCGCCTGGCGCGACGCCGCCGCTGCGGCCCACCCGGTCGCCGTCGACCGGCTCGTCGCCCACCTCGCGACCACGGGGGCGATGGACGCCGCCCTCGCCGTGTCCGCCCGCGCCGTCGACTTCGACCCGCTCGACGAGACCGCGCACCTCCGCCTGATCACCGCCCACGCCGCCGCCGGCAACCGCACCGCTGCGCTGCAGGCCTACGCCCGCGCCGTCGACGTCCTGCGCGACGAGCTCGGCGACGAGCCCTCGGACGAGCTGACCGCTCTCGCGCTGTCGCTCCACCACGAGCCGGAGTCCGAGCGTGGCGAAGCCGCCTCGACGGGCGCCGAAGGACCGGCGGCCGCGCCGTCCGCCGGCGCGCGCGTCCGCTCCGCGGCCGACCGTCGAAACGCCTCTGCGCAGCTCCAGGGCCGTGCCTCGGATGTCGAGCACATCGTCGCCCGCCTCGCCACCCATCGCCTCGTCACGATCACCGGCCCGGCCGGCGTCGGCAAGTCCGCTGTGGCCGAGGCCGTCGCGGCGGCGCTCGAGCAAGCGGACCGCCCGATCGCGTGGCTCGACCTGGCGACGTTCGCCCCGGCCCATCCCCTCGACCGGGCGCTGGACGATGCGATCCGCGACACCGCGCCCGCGGCGGACGGTCCGTCCGCCGCCGAGGGCGCACCCGACCGCGTCCTCATCCTCGACAACGCCGACCGGTTCGTGGGGGCGCTCGGCCGGCATGCGCCGGACGTGATCGCCCGCGCGCCGGACGTTCGGCTGCTCATCACGAGCCGGCGCCCGCTCGCGTTGATCGGCGAGGCGCGTTGGTCGGTCCGCCCGTTCGGCGGCCCGTCCGTCGACCGCGCATCGACGGACTCCGACGGTGTCACGCGCGCCGTCTTCCTGGCGGCGTGGTGGGAGGGCGCGGCCGCGTCCGCGGCCGCGCGCCCCACGCCGTCGCCCGCGCAGCGCGCCGCCATCCATGCGATCGCCCAAGCCGTCGACGGCCTGCCGCTCGGACTCGTCGTCGCCGCCCACGCCGCACGCACCCTCGGGCTCGAAGGCGTCGCGGCCAGCGTCGCGGCGGATCCTCTGGCCGTCGTCGACCCGGTCACGGACGACCCCCGCCACCGCAGCCTGGCCGACGCACTTGCATGGACGATCGACCTGCTCGATCCGGGCGACCTGGGCTGGCTGCATCGTCTTGCCGCGCTCCAAGGACCGCTCACGGCGGCCGGCATCGAGTCCCTCGCCGAGGCGAGCGGCACGGACCCGATCAGCGCGCTCGATGCCCTGGGGCGGCTGGTCGACGCCGGCTGGCTGCTCGCCGACGGCGCGGGCGACGGCGCGGGCGACGGCGCGGGCGACGGCGCGGGCGACGGCGCGGGCGACGGCGCAGGCGACGGCGCAGCCGAGCGCACGGACGGCTACCGAATGCCTGGCATCGTGCGCATGCTCTGCGCGGCTACCCCGATGCCGTGAGCGGGGGGCGAAGCGGGGGCGAAGCAATTGCTTCGCCCCTACCGTCGCCCATCGTGACGCCGCCGGCCGACGTCGTGGCCCGATCGTGCGGAATCGGTGTCAGATCCTCCACTGCCACCCCTCCATCCCGATCTCCACCCCCCGCTCCCGCCCCCACGCCTCCGCCGCGCCTGCGTCGTCCAACAAGGCGTTCGTGTGGTTGAAGTGGATCAGCCACGCCTCTCCCCCCCACCCCGCCGCCCTCGCCGCCCCCACCGCCACCGCCGTGTCGCCGGCCAGCGGGTGCGGCACGTTGCGCATGTCCCGCCCGCCCAGCTCGCCCGCGTCCAGGAACGTGGCGTCGAGGCACGCGACGTCGATGCGGTGATCCAGCAACAGCCGCCGCAAGCCGCCGTCCAGATCGTCATAGCGGTCGATGTCCGGACACCACAGCAGGCGGCGCGTCGGTCCGTGGACGACGAACGCGTGCGCGTCGCTCCACTCGGCGCGGTGCGGCACGGCGACGGGCATCACGGACAGGCGCTCGGACAACGTCAGCGGCTCGCCCGCGGCGAACACGCACAGGTCGATGTTGCCCAGCTCCACCAGCTGCCGCCACGGCGCGTTCGCCGTCAGGAACGCCGCCATCGACGCCGAGACGAACACCGGCACGGCGCGCGCGCCCATCGCCTCGCGGCCGAGGTGGACCAGGCCGGCGTAGTGGCCGATGTGGGCGTGGGTGAGGAGGATGCCGGCGAGGAGGCGAGGCACGGCAACGTCGACATGCGTTCCGACTGTGTCGCTCAGCAGATCGCGCAGCTGGCTCGGGAAGGCCGGCGTGGCGTCGACGAGCCACGACTCGCCGGTGGCGCCGTCGACGAGGCCGAGGCAGGCGGGGCGGGCCACGCGCGCCGGATCGATCCAAGCGGCGGTGCAGCGCGGGCAGCGGCAGCCGGCCTGCGGGACGCCACCGTCCTGGGCGCGACCGAGGAGGAGAGCATCGACGTCGGCGGGCATGGCGGGCGAGGATAGCACGCCCCATCGCCCCGATCTCCCGTCCGTGGCATCCTTGTGCCTGCGCTCGAGGGAACGCGAGGGAAGTTGTAGCCGGCGATGGATGAAGGGGGAGGCACGATGGGGCGGAACAGCGAATCAAGCGAGGCTCGTCCTCGGCCGACGTGGGCGTGGCCGGGGGCGACAGCGGTGGCGATCACGGCCGTACTCGGCGCCGGCCTCATCACCCGCATGTCCGATGCCCGCGCCGCTGCGCCGTCGCCGATCATCCCGATCGCACCCGGCCACCTGATCCACGGTGAGGGCGCCGACACGCGCCTCGAGGTCTCGGCGGTGGGCGACGTGAACGGGGACGGGGCGGACGATCTCTTCATGACGCACTGGCGGGAGCGGGGGACGCGCCGGGCGAACCAGATGACGGTGGCGCTCGGCCGGGCGGCGTGGCCGGACGGGATCGATCGGGACAAGCTGGATCAGCAGTTCGATCTGGGCTTCCCGGACCGGAACGTCGACCAGCTGAACGACGACACGTTCGAGCTCGAGGACGTCCGCGACTACGACGGCGACGGGCTCGCCGACATCGCGATCGAGGTGAACGAGCGCAGCCAGGGCGAAACGGATGCCGTCGAGGTGCGCGTGTTCAAGGGCCGGGCCAACTTCGCCTCGATCAACGTCCAGACCGGGCGGCCGGACTTCGAGATCCGCCAGGGCTCGCCGCCCCGCAACCCGCAGCAGGAGAAGACGAACGCGATGCCGGACAGCGTGCTCGGCGGCGACTTCGACGGCGACGGCGACCACGACCTGGCAGTGTTGAGCTGCGCCGCCGGCGGCGTGCGCTACGAGGAGGACCAGGTCGGTGCGCTCCGGATCTACTGGTCGGACGCCGGCGGCCCGCGGACCGTCGACCTCAAGCGCGGCCCCGACGTGGCGATCCACGGCCAGCCCGGCCTCCAGCTCGGCTGCTTCGGCGCCGAGGTCGCCGATCTCGACGCCGACGGCAAGGACGACCTCGTCCTCTTCGGCAGCGCGCTGGCCACGTTCGGCGGCTCCCACGGCGCCGTGATCTACGGCCGCACGGAGTGGCCCGCCTCGGCCGAGGTCGAGGACCTGGCCGATCTGACGCTGAACCACGACGCCGCCGACGGCGGCCTGCGGATCGTCGATCTCGTCCACGCCAACGGCGACGCGCGTCCGGACATCCTCGCCGAGTTCGGCGCCGTCCGCACCGTCGAGGGCGAGTGCCTGTGGTACACCCCGGCCGCCCGCGCCACCGGCCGCCGCGCCACGGACAGCTGCGACGTCCGCTTCACCGGCCTGCCGGCCGACCACTTCCTCGATCTCGACGCGGACGGCAACCCCGACCTCATCCACCACGCCCGCCGCCCGCAAGGCCAGTCGACGCCGTTCGCCTGGCGTGTCTACTTCGGCCCTCTCGCCCGCCCGGCCATGTTCCTCAACGGCCTGCCCGACGACGGCGATGCCACCGTCACCCAGCCCTACGGCACCGGCCACCCGCCCGACTGGCGTTTCGGCGACGTGAACGGCGACGACAAGATCGACCTCATGCAGAGCATCCTACAGGCCCCCGCACCCGACGGGGCTGAGAACGCCGGCTCCGTCGCGATCCACCTCGGCCCGCTCGTCGACCGCGCCGCCCTTCCGACGGCCGCCGCACCATCGCCGTCGCCGCCGCCGACGACCGCCTCGACGCCGGCGACTGCCGTCCCGACCGCCACGGCATCGGGCGCGACGACGCCGGAGCCGACGTCGGCCACACCGGCGGTGCCGGCGCCGACGGCGACGGGCCACGACGGCGGACCGACGTCGCGCCTTTATCTGCCGGTCGGGAAGACCGGTCGCCCATGACCCGCGGCGTGCCAGCACTCCTACGTCGACTCGCCCTCCTCGCCATCGCCCTCCTCGCCCTGTCCGCCGCCGTCCTCGTGGCGTTCAACGCCTGGGCCGCCGCCACCGGCCCGCGCGCGGCAGACGTCGCGAACAGCCGCTTCGAGAGCGGCCCGTCGACACGCGCCGCGCCCGGCACCGAGGTCGTGGCCTACATGGCCAAGCCGGAGCGGCGCGTGCTGCGGCCGGGCATCGTCCTGGTACACGAGTGGTGGGGCCTGGACGCCGAGACGGCCGCCAAGGCGGAGCGGCTGAGCGCGCTGGGCTACGCCGTCTTCGCGCCGGACACGTACCGCGGCCAGGCCGCCGAGTACGTCAGCCGCGCGCTCTGGCTGCGGCTGACGGTGCCCGAGGACCGCGTGATGACGGACCTCGACGGCGCGGTGCGGCACCTGCAGGGCGTGGACACCGTCGATCCCGAGCGGATCGCCGTCGTCGGCTTCTGCTACGGCGGCGAGATGGCGCTGCGCTACGCGACGACGAACGACCGCCTGGCCGCCGTGGCCGTCTTCTACGGCCGCCCGATCGACGACCCGAAGGCGCTGGGCGCGATCGCCGACCGCAAGATCCCGGTCCTGGGCGTCTTCGGCGCCGACGACCGCCGCCTCGGCCCGGCCGTCGCAGACCGGTTCGACGACACGCTGACCGCGGCCGGCGTGCCGCACACGGTGACGGTGTACCCGGGCGTCGGGCATGCGTTCGTGAAGACGGGGGCGCTGGATGCGCCGGGGGCGGCGGCGGATGCGTGGGCGGAGTTGGAGGGGTGGTTGGGGGCGGTGTTGCGGCCGTGATGGAGTGGTGAGGATCCATCGTTCACATGTGCAGATTCGATGGATTGACACACGGTCAACGATCGGATAGCTTGTCTTCGGGGCGCACGTTGCGCTTTCCCGAACCGCTCATCAGGAGTTGCCGTGCCAAGCACACCGAGTGTCCGTTCGAGTCATTGTCCGGTTCCGGTGAGACGAATGGGCTGGCCAGCCGCTGGAACGACCGGCCAACCCTACCGCGAGGCGCCTGATTCGCCTCCGCTGGCGTGTTCGAGCTTGCCACGGTCTCACGTTGTCGGCAAGCCAACGGGCGGATCAAGGCCCCTCCGACCAGCGCGCTGGATCCCCCACCGCGCATTGCGTCAGGAGGTTACGATGTCTCTGTTGACTCCCCCCCGCCGCTTCACGCACGTCCTTCGCCGCCGTTCCGCGGCGCTGAGCCTCGTCTTCGTCGCGGCTGTCGTTGCCGGCGGCGTTGCCACACGCGCGATCGTTGTGCCGGAGCCGGTGTATGCGGCGTGCCATGGAGCGAACCAGGCATGCTACATGAGCAGCACCAAGACGGCCGCCGTCGACGTGTACTACTATGTACCGGCCGGCGGCTCATCCATTGTCCCGGTTGAGCCAGATAGCGCCACAGCCTTCACCATTTCAGGTGTGTGGAGTCCTCCAGTTCCGCAATCCTGTAACGATTCGACCGAAAACGCCACCGTGGATGTCACTTGGACGGCCACCGGATGGGTGGTGTCAAACTTTGTTGGTACCGCCAACATCATTGATATAGCCGTCTGTTCGTTGTCGCCATGCGAGGCAGAAGACATGCATGCCTATGCGTATCGCATGTACGTCGATGTCAATGATCCAGGTCCGGGCGGCAAACACCTCAGTCACGTGACCTTTACCGCCACTACCGTGCCGGACGGCCATGAACTCGACCCGAGCCCATGCGAGCTTGGCAGCGCCACGACACCAACATCATCCAGCTTCAATGCCACTGATAGCGGAGTCTTCGAGTGTCCGTTCAATTGTGATGCCGCGGGCACCACGTTGAACATCACCTACAACTAGGCGTGCAGCTCTGAAAGAGAACGGGGCATCGCCAGGTCTCGCCTGGCGATGCCCCGTTCTGTCATCGCTTCTGAGGGGGTGGAGTATGAACAGACGACTGCTGACTGTCGCGATGCTGGCAGCAGGGACCGTAGCCCCGAGTGCAGTAGCCGCCGCTCAGTCCATAGACCCGCGCGACATCATCTTCACCGTCGATGACGACGCCGCCGGTGGATGGCCTGGATGTGACGCCGTAAGCGCCATCGATGCACGAACTGGGAAGCACCTCTATGACGGCGCGCACACGACGTCTCCCGGCAGGCTCGCCTTGACATCAGATCTTCGGTGGGTCGTTTCTGGTGGCAGCAATAACGGCGAGCGATTCATGTTCCAGCTCATCTTGTCGAAACGGGGAATACCTCATTGGGAAACGCTTAAGTTTGCCCCGCAAGGGTTGTCTGCTGGGCCCGTAGCATTTACACCCGACGACAGAATGTTTTTCGTTGCTCAGCCCGGCAGTGTAGCACGCTACTTGACTGCGAATTTTGGTCGAGCGACGTTTGGCAACGAGACCGGTCGATATGCAACCGGCGATGTCGCGTCCATACTCTTTTCAAGTGACTCGGCGATGGTGCTTCTCGTACATGCGAATGGCGACATCGTATTCCTCGATCCGCAATCGATGACGATCTCCAGGACCACGATGACGTATATTCCTCTTGCATCTAATAGAGATCGAAAGATACGGCAGACATTTGCCGCGATTTCGCCTGACGATCGTATTGTCGTGATCAACACAGGTGGCCCCCGTGTAAACGTCATCGATCTCATCGAGAATACGTCGTCGGTGGTGGCCCTGCCGGAGTCCGGCGAAACGTTTGGTTTGGCGTTCAATTTTGCATCAGCCTCGCGCACACTCGCCGTTCACGGCCGCTCGGTCGTGTCCGTCTACGACTTCGGAGATCCGATCCATCCTCGTCTACTCGCAAAGACGACTGTACCAGCGCAAATGACTCAAATTCCGATTGGCTGGGAGGAGCAGTTCGAATGGGTGCGACACTCCACACTCGCCTGGACTGGTCGCGGCGACGCTGTCATCGCCGCAATCGGAAAGCCGCAAGAGTATCGAATTCTTGACTTCGAGACCGACGGCCAAGGATCAACATTGGTCCAACGCTTGGACTTTGATGCATGTGAGTCGTCTCGCCACCTTCAGTTCCAATTCGATGTCGCCACGATCAACGACCGCTACCACCCACCCACCCCCACGCCTACCCCCACCGACACCCCACCGCCCACCGCCACCCCCACGCTCTCCGCCACCTCGTCCCCCACTCCTATCCCCTCCCCGTCCCCGACGGCCACCCCCATCCCCCCCTCCTCCACCCCCACGCCCACCCCACCCGCCTCCCCTATCTACCTCCCCCTCGCCCTCCGCGAGTCCTGCCCCCGCGCCCAGCGCCGCGCCGACGTCATCCTCGTCGTCGACGCCTCCACCAGCATGCTCGACCGCGACGCCGCCGGCACCGTCAA
>JADYYS010000029.1 GCA_020853525.1 Ardenticatenales bacterium
CCCGCCGGAGGATCGCCACGATCTGCTCCTCGGTAAATCGTCGCCTGCGCATCTGAGGTCTCCTTTCCTACCCAGTGTAGGCCGAGACCCTCTTATCCGCTGGACCAGTTCTTGGGGGGCACGTCACTGCGCCCCTCTGGACACCCCGCATCGGAGTGTCCAGGCGCTGGAAGGACGGGGTGCCGCAGCCTGATGCGGTCGGGCGGATCAAAGAGACATGCCCGGGTAGTGCCGCGTCTCTACCGTGATTTGTTGCCTCGTTCGACAGGTCCCTGGCATTGGCTCCAACATACGCGGCGACAAGAATCCCCGGCTTGATAAGAGTGAAACCTGGTGCGGGGGGTCCAGGGGGGCGCCGCACCCCCTGGCCGGGGTGCAGGGGCCAGGCGGCCCCTGCGAACAAAATGCACGAACCCAGCAGTCCCGAGCCCAACCATACCCACCCGCCGGCTCTGCACCTCAGCTCACCTCACGGAACCCAGGTCCCACGTCCCCTTCATCCCCTTCAACCCGCACCCCCAACCGCACCTCCTCCGCCCGCATCCCCGCCGCCCCCGCCTCATCCGCATCGTCGTGCCCCAGCAAGTGCAGCAGCCCGTGCACCGCCAGCAGCCGCAGCTCGTCGACGACCGGCGCACTTCGCGCGGCTGCGCTGCGGGCCGCATACGGCAACGAGATCACGATATCGCCGAGCTCCGTGCCGTCGCCCGCATCACCCGCCCCGTCGTCGGCGTCCGCATCGACCGCGCCCCCACCCGGCCACCTGTCGGCGTCGCCGCCCGCCCGGAAGCTCAGCACATCCGTCGGCTTGTCGTACCCGCGGTACGCCAGATTCAGCCGATGCAGGTAGACATCGTCGGCAATCACGACGGCCACTTCGGCGTCGGCGGCGACAGCGAGCCGATCCATCGCCCCGGCCACCGCATCGACCGCCGCATCCACCAGCGCCTCGTCCATGTCGACGAGCACGTGGAGATGGATCGCTCGCCCGCTCACGGCGACGCCGCGCCGCCCGCCCCGCCCGCCCGGCTGCGCCGCCGCACGATCTCGCCGTCCACCGCCTTCGGGTAGCGGATCCGCGGGTGGTACATGCTCTTCAGCGTCGCCACGAAGCTGCTGGCGATCCGCTGGATGTCGCGCAGCGTCAGGTCGCAGTCGTCGAGCTCACCTTCGGAGAGGCGGCGGTCGACGATGCCTTGGACGATCTGCTCGATCTCCTCGTCGGACTGCGGCGCGGCGGCGCGGACGCTGGCTTCGGCGCTGTCCGCCAGCATGACGAGGGCGATCTCACGGCTCTGCGGGCGTGGACCGGGGTAGCGGAAGGCGGCGTCGTCGACGCCGTCGATGCCGAGCTCGGCGACGGCTTGGCGGTAGAAGTACTCGACCCGCGTCGTGCCGTGGTGCTGCCAGATGAAGTCGATCACGCTGTCCGGCAGCCCGGCCAGCCGCGCCATCTCCGCGCCGGCCGTCACGTGCTCCACGATGATCCGCGCGCTGGCCGTCGGCTCGAGGTCGTCGTGCGGGTTCGTCGTGCCCGGCACCTGGTTCTCGACGAAGAAGTAGGGCCGCCGGACCTTGCCGATGTCATGGTAGTACGTCCCGACGCGGACCAGGATCGGGTCGGCGCCGATCAGGTCGGCCGCCCGCTCGGCGAGGTTCGACAGCACCACGGAGTGCTGGTAGGTCCCCGGCGCCTCCATCTGCAGCCGGCGCAGGAGCGCGTTGTCCGGCCGCGCCAACTCCAGGAGCTGGAGCGGCGTCGCCAGCTGCAGCAGGATGCCGGCGGCGATGACGTTCAGCGCCGTCAGCGCGCTGGACAAGGTGGCATTGGCCACCGTCGCCCCGCCAAGCTCGACCACGCCCCGCAGGTCGATCGACGCGTCCGACAGTCGGAACAGGATGAGCACGGCCACGTTGGCTGCCAGAACCGCCACCGTGGCCACGAGGAAGGACTTCACCTTCTCGGCCCGGCCGATGCTCACCGCGCCCGCGAGGCTGGCCACGGCCACGTAGAGCGCCACCTCGAGCGGGTCCCCCGTCGCGCCCGTCATGATCGCCACGACCGCCGCCATCAGGACGCCGGACAGGACGCCGGTTTCGATACCGGCCACCACGGACAACGTCATCGCCACCGTCGCCGTGGGGAACGCCAGCGAGAGCACCCGCTGGCCGACGAAGAACCGCGCGCCGAGGGCGTACACCAGGATGACGACGACCGCCACCAGGACGTGGCGCGGCCGGAGCAGCGCCTTCGGCGCGAGCCGCCACAGCGTGCCGGCCGTCGTCGCCACGAGCGTCAGGCTGCCGACGAAGAGCGCCAGCACATCGAGCCAGTTCGTCGCCTGTCCGACGACGCCGAGCGCCTGCAGCACCTCAAAGTCGTTTTCGTCGATGATCTCGCCCACGGCCATGATGCTCTCGCCGCGCGCGATCGCGACCTCGACCGGAGCGACCTCCTCGCGGGCCCGCGTCCGCGCCGCCGCGGTGGCGGCCTCGTCCAACAGGCTGTTGGGCACCACGAATCGGCCGGCCAGGTCGGCGATGAGCTCGGCATTCGCCTGGCCGACCTCGCGTTTGACGTTGGCGATCGTGCTGCCGCGCGCGGCGGGGAGGCTGTCGGCGCGAACCGGCAGGCGAAGCGTGGCGTTGACCACCGCCGGCACCTCCGCCCGGACCTCGTCGAAGGCGACGTCGTCCAGCCCGAGCAACGTGTCGCCCAGATCGGACGGCCCGGCGCCCGGCACCTGCAGCTCGGGCACCGCCGCCAGCTCCAGGAGGGCGGCGGCGCGCGTGACGTCCGTCGCGACGCGCAGCGCGGCCACCCGGTCGAGAACGGCGCGCGCTCGGCCCACCTGGGCGGCGGTGATCGCCATGTCCTTGGGCTTGTAGACCGGCGCGACGGCCGCCTCGGCATCGGCCCGCCGGCGCTCCGTCTGCAGCCGGCTGCTGAAGCGGAGGTCGCGGGACGCGAAGATGGCACGCGGGCTCGGGCCACCGGCGATCAGGCCCGTTTCGGCCACCGCGAGCGGCAGGGCCAGCACGGCCGTCAAGCCGGTGACGAGCGCAACGCCGAGCGCGAGGACGAAGCGGCGCGGGCGACGCTTCACCCATGCGCGAAGCCGCGCCGCCGACTCGGCCAGGCCGGGACGGAGCGCGAAGTGCGCCGGGGACGGGGCGGTCGGGTGCATGGTTGGGGGCGCGAGGGGCGTGCGCCGGCCGGGCTAGCCGGCCAACAGCTGCCGAACGATCTCGTTGACCCGGCGTCCGTCGGCGCGGCCCTGCAACGCCTTCATCAGCGGGCCCATGAACTTGGCGATGTCGGCAGCCGTCGTCGCACCGGCGGCGGCGATGTGCTCGCGGGCGATGGCCTCGATGTCCGCATCGCTCAGCTGGGTCGGCAGGTAGCTCTCGATGATCGTCAACTCGGCCGACTCGGACGCCGCGAGGTCGCTCCTGCCCCCCTGCTCGAACAGCGCGATGCTGTCGCGGCGTTGCTTGGCCTGAGCTTGGAGCACGCGCAGCACGCCGTCGTCGTCCAGCGGGCGGCGCGCCTCGATCTCGGCGTTCTTGATGGCGGCACGGAGCAGCCGCAGCGTGTTGCGGCGCACCTCGTCTCCGGCACGCATTGCGGTCATGTAGTCTTCGTTCAGGCGCTCTGCAAGGGCCATGTCAATGCACTCCGAAGGCCGTGCGTCGGGCCACTAATAACAGGCGCCGAGGCTGCATGGGTTGACGTGCTGGCCGTTGAACATCACCTCGAGATGCAGATGCGGTCCGGTGCAACGACCGCCGCGGCCACGCGTGCAGCCGATCGTGCCGATGATCTGACCGCGCTGCACCTGCTGGCCCTGGCTCACGGCAATGGAGTTCATGTGCGCGTACAACGAGACGTAGCCGTTGCCATGGTCGATGAACACGGCGTTGCCCGCCCACGACCACCAGCCGGCCAACGTCACGGTGCCGCTGTCGATCCCGTAGATCGGCGTGCCGGTGCGGTTCGCGAGATCGGCGGCCCAGTGGCCGCGATGGTAGCCGTTCGTCATCCGCCCGAAGGCGGCGATGTGGAACGACCCGGTGCCCTGCAACGACCCGGGCGGCGCCGAGGCCCAGCCGGCCGATGCCGTCTCGTCCATCTGCGCCTGCTGGAAGTACGACGGAACCTCGATCTCCATCTGGCCGCCCGGCACGACGACGCGGCTGCCGGCGACAACGGCATCGCCCGCACGGAGCGCATTGCCGTCGAAGGCGAGGATGGCGTCCGGACCCACTTTGTAAGTCTCGGCGATCGAATCGATCGTATCGCCCTCCTTGGCCACGTGCACGACGCCGTCGAACGGGAGCACCGTCAGCTCGGTGCCGATCGGCACGTTGTGCGGGTCCTTGCGGATGTCGGGGTTGAAGAGGAGGAGGCGCACGATGTCGATGCCGAACGCCGCAGCGATACCGGAGATCGTCTCGCCGTTCTGGAGGACGTGCGTCTGGGTGGTGTCCCACGGCAGCAAGTTGGGATCGGCCTCGGCGACGACGCCCGGGGCCATGAAGCCGAATTCGGATGCCTCGACACGGGCGGGCGCGCTCGAAGTCGTGACGGTATCCGGCATGAAGCCGGGCGTGATCCACCACTGTCGCGCCTCGTCGCCGATGCGGGATGCCCAGCCGACCTCACCGGCCCCGGCTTGCGGCAGGACCTCCGCGGCGCTGGCCGCCACCTGCGACCACCGGCTCGAGACGAAGATACCGGTGGACAGCACGAGGACCGCGAAGTGGGACACCATCCGCCAGCGGGTCGGGGCGTCGACGCGCATGAGCCGCATGCTGGCGCGCCAGCGGCGGCGGAGCTGATGGGCTGTGTCGTGCGCGCGCGTTCGAAGTCGGGTCATCCACATACCTGGCGTACTGCGCTGGCCGGTAGGCACGTCCGCGCGCCCGTCGCCCGCGGCCGCTTCGGCGGCGGCTCGGCGTCGGCCATCTTGCAGATCCGCTAACAAAGGTCTTCTCGCTGTGCATGCCCAAGGGCGCGCAACCGGGGAGCGATGACGAGAACGGCGCGGGCCGAAGGGAGGAACCGGCGCAATCAAACACCGCGGCGCCGTGCCGACCGAAGTCCGGTCGTGGAAGCGATCGGCAGCTCGTTGGCAGCGACCGACCGGGCCGAAGAGTATCGGCCCGCCACAGCCAAGTCAAGCGAAATGGTGCGAATTACCGGCGATTTCACCGCCGCGCAACCGTCGATCCGACCGACGGTTTCCTTAACAAACCGTCGCGTCAGGCCAAGTCCTGGTGGATCGTGCTGAGGAATTCCTCGTTGGATTTCGTACGCTGCAGCCGGTCGATGATGGCTTCGGCGCCCTCGTTGCCGCCACCGATCATGTCGATCATCCGCCGCATCAGCCAGACGCGGGCCAGCGTGTCGGGGGGCAGGAGCAGTTCCTCGCGCCGCGTGCTGGAGCGCTCGATGTCCAGTGCCGGATAGATCCGCCGCTCGGCCAGCCGACGCGACAGGACGAGCTCCATGTTGCCCGTGCCCTTGAACTCCTCGTAGATCGAATCGTCCATCCGGCTGCCGGTGTCGACGAGGCATGTGGCGATGATCGTCAGGCTGCCGCCCTCCTCGGTGTTGCGCGCGGCGCCGAAGAAGCGCTTGGGCGGGTAGAGCGCGGCCGGGTCGAGGCCGCCGGAGAGCGTGCGCCCGCTCTGGGGCACGACGAGGTTGTATGCCCGCGCAAGCCGGGTGATGGAGTCGAGGAGGATCACGACGGACTTGCCGTGCTCGACCAGCCGCTTGCCGCGCTGGAGGGACATCTCGGCGACGCGCACGTGATCCGTCACGGGCTCGTCGAACGTCGAGCTGTAGACTTCGGCATCGACGGAGCGGTCCATGTCCGTCACCTCTTCGGGCCGCTCGCCGATCAGGACGACCATGAGCGACACGTCGGGGTGGTTCGCGCTCACGCCGTTCGCGATCTGCTTGAGGATCGTCGTCTTGCCGGTCTTGGCCGGCGAGACGATCAGCCCGCGCTGCCCGCGGCCGATCGGCGACAGGAGGTCGATCAGGCGCGTCGCGGTGATGTTCGGCGCGGTCTCGAGGCCGAGTCGCACGGTCGGGAAGATGGCGGTGAGCTCCTCGAAGCGCGGCCGATCCAGCGCCTTCGCGGGCGGCTCGCCGTTGATCGCGTCCACCCGGAGCAAGCCCTGGAACTTCTCGTTGTCCTTCGGCGCCCGCACCTCGCCGATGACGAGGTCACCCGTCCGGAGCCCGAACCGCCGGATCTGGGTCTGCGAGACGTAAACATCCTCTGGCCCGGGCTTCAGATTGTGCGCCCGCAGGAATCCGATCCCGTCCTGGACGATCTCAAGAATGCCGCCGCCGAAGAGCTGCCCACGGCTCTCGGTCTCGGCCTTGAGGATGCCGAAGATGAGGTCGGTCTTCTTCAGGTGTTCCGCGCCGTGCACTTCGTGTTCGCGCGCGACGGCACGCAGCGCATCCACGGTCATCCCGTCCAGTTCGGCGATCTCCACGCGGCGATGCTCCGGTGCGGCGACGCGGGCGTGCGCCCCGTCGCGGTGGCGGGCCTCACCCACGGATGGGGCACGGCCCGATATGTGCTCGCTTGGCTCAGCGCATCGCGCTGTTCGTGCCGTCGTAGTCCACCTGGCTGATGACCATCAGCTTGTCCCAACGGTGCTGGCTCTCGATCCGCCGAACCGTCCCCGACAGGCTGCGCATGACCACGGAGTACGTGGCGGCGCCGTGCCCGAAGAACTGGACGCCCTTCAGCAGCTCGCCGTCCGTGATCCCGGTGGCGGCGAAGAAGACGTTGTCGCCGGCCACGAGGTCGTCCGTCGTGAGCACGCGGTCAAGGTCCATGCCGGCGGCGACGGCGCGCGCCCGTTCCGCGTCGTCGCGCGCGATCATCCGGCCGTGGATGGCGCCGCCGAGACACTTGAGCGCGCACGCGGCGATGATCCCTTCCGGCGTGCCCCCGACGCCCATGAGCACGTCGACGCCCGTTCCGTCCACCGCCGCCATGATCGCACCCGCCACGTCGCCGTCCGTAATGAACCGGATGCGGGCGCCCGTGGCGCGGATCCGGGCCACCAAATCGGTGTGACGCGGCCGGTCCAGGACGACGACCGTCAGGTCGTCGAGGTCCTTGCGATAGGCCCGGGCGATGGCGCGCAGGTTCGTTTCCACCGGCGCCGTGATGTCGATCGCACCGGCCGCTGCAGGACCGACGGCGATCTTGTCCATGTAGACGATCGGTCCGGGATTGTACATCGTGCCGCGCTCGCTCACGGCGACGACGGACAGCGCGTTCGAGCGCCCCATGGCCAGCAGCCGCGTGCCGTCCACGGGGTCGACGGCGACGTCCACCCGCGGCCCGCTGCCCGTTCCGACGGCCTCGCCGTTGTAGAGCATCGGGGCTTCGTCCTTCTCGCCCTCGCCGATGACGACGACGCCGTCCATCTGAATCGTGCGCAGCAGCAGGCGCATCGCGTCGACGGCGGCCTGGTCGCCGGCCTCCTTGTCGCCCCGCCCCATGTGTCGCGAGGCGGCAAGGGCGGCCGCCTCGGTCACGCGGACGAGGTCGAGGGCGATGTTGCGGTCGGGTTCGTTCGACACGGATGGCACTCCCTATCGGGCAGCGAGCGGGGGACGAGTATATCAGGGAGGGTCGGCGGCGCGGCAAGTCGGACGGGGAACCCGCGATGGACGGACCGTCCCCGGCACGGTGTCGGCCGGCCCGCCGGAGGCGCAATCGCCGGCGGCGATCTCCACGACGGCCCGGCCCCTACAACCGGCCGCTCAACTCCCCCGCCATGTCCGAGCCGTTCTTCAACAGCCGTGTCGGCACGTTCATCGCCGCCAGTTCGGCCACGATGCCGAGGCTCGAGCCCGCCGCGCCGAACGTGCTCGGCTCGACGAGCACGGCCAGCGTGCGCACGCCGCGCATCGCCAGCGTCCGGGCGTTCTCGGTCCAGCGCAGCGTCATCGCCGGCGTGATCACGACGACGGTCGTGTGCCGGGTGAACTCGGCGTTCTCGGTCGACAGGACCTGCGAGAGGCCGGTCCGGCCCGTCGCACGCAACACGGCCAGGCTCGAGAGGATCTTGTGGAGCTGCCGCTCGCCGCGGTCCGGGCGATGGACCACGCGGCGCTGGCCGTACGCCACGAGGCCGACGGACCGGCCGCCGTCCAGGAAGTGGCGGGCTAGGCTGGCGGCGGCCGAGACGGCGTACTCCTCCGTCGTCGGCGGCAGGAGCTCGTCGCGGAGGACCCAGTCGGCCAGGTCCGGTCCGTCGGCCGGCACTTCGCCCACATGGACGTCGCGGTCGAGGTCGAGGACGATCCAGAAGTCGGCGATCGGATCGAGCTCGAACTCCTTCGTGAACAGCTGGTTGCGGCGCGCCGTCGTCGGCCAGTGGATGCGGCTCAGCGCGTCGCCGGGCTGGTAGGCCCGCACGGACCGTACGTTGGTGGTGGCGAACTGGGCGCGGCGACGGATCACCTGGCCGCCCGTCAGGTAGCCGGTCGGAAGGTCGACGGCATCCAGCGGGACGGTGCGCGGGTAGACGGTGAAGCTCTGCGTGGCGTCGAGGTGCCGCACCGCCTGAAAGAGCCCGAGCGGGTCGCCGCCGATGAGCGTCACCGGGCCGAGCGTGAACTGGCCGCGGCGCACGCACATCGTGCGGACCGTCCAGGTGCGCATGACGCCCGGCGGCAGCGTGCTCACGACGCGGCTGGCGCGGTGGCCGGGCAGATCGCTCTCGTCCCGCACCTCGATCCAGAGCTTCGGCAGCCAGCCTCGATTCGTCAGCCGGAAGACCTCCTCGCAGTAGCCGCCGACCTCGGCCCGGCGGGCGCGCGTGGTCCGGCTGATGCCGATCCATCGCACGCTGCCCCACGTGATGAACCGCGCCACGCCGACGGCCGCCAGCAGGATGTAGCACACCCGCATGAGCAGCGGGCTGCCGGTGGCGATGCCGATCAGGCCGACGACGAGGCCGAGTCCGAGCAGCGCATAGCCGAGCACGCAGCGCCGCCTAGGCGCGGGCGCGGACGGCGGCGCCCGGCACCGTCGCCGCGCCGACGATCTCGGCGACGATCGCTTCGGCCTCGACGTGGCGGATCCGGGCGGACGGGCTGACGATGATCCGGTGGCCGAGCACGGCCGCGCTCATCGCCTTCACGTCGTCCGGCACGACGAACGCACGGCCGAGAATGGCGGCGGTGGCCTGGCTGGTGCGCATGAGCGCCAGCGTGCCGCGCGGGCTGGCGCCGAGGTAGATGTCCGGGTGCGCGCGGGTGGCGGTGACGAGGTCGAGGACGTACTGCTTGATGAGCGGGTCGACATACACGTCCTGCAGCGCCTTCTGCGCCGCGATCAGCTCGGCCGTCGAGACGACCTGCGCCAACTGCTCGATCGGATGGCCGCCGCGCTGGCTCTCGACCATCGCGAGCTCGGCCGCCGCGTCCGGATAGCCGAGCCGCAGACGGAGGAGGAATCGGTCGAGCTGCGCCTCCGGCAACGGAAACGTGCCCTCGTATTCGATCGGGTTCTGGGTGGCCAGGACGATGAACGGCTCCGGCAGCGCGCGCGTCACGCCGTCGACCGTCACCTGCCGCTCCTCCATCGCCTCGAGCAGCGCCGACTGCGTCTTGGGCGTGGCGCGGTTGATCTCATCCGCCAGCACGATCTGCGCGACGATCGGCCCGGCGCGGTACTCGAACGTGCTGGACTGCTGGTTGAAGATCGAGATGCCGGTGATGTCGCTCGGAAGGAGGTCCGGCGTGCACTGGATGCGGCTGAAACTGCACCCGAGGCTGCGCGCCACGCCCTTTGCCAGCGTCGTCTTCCCAACGCCCGGCACGTCCTCGATGAGCACGTGGCCCCGGCAGAGGATCGCCACCAGCAGGCGTTCGACCTCCGGACGCTTGCCCATGATGACGTGCTCGACGTTGTCCGCCACGCGGGCGGCGAGGGTGGCGATGTCCATGCGTGTGCTCCATCTCTCTCGTCGGCGGTGGGGGCTGTCGGCGTTCGGGTTTCATCGGTGACGATGTAACCGTGCGGCGCCCAAGGTCGTTCAGTGGGGGCGCGGACGACCGGGCAACTATACCATCCGAGGTGGAGCGGCGGATGAACGGGTGGTGAGGGTTGGCGGGCGGGGCGGACAGGCGTGATTCCGCCGATTCGTCGGCGCTCCCGGTCGTCGATCGGACCGCCGCGCAGAGACGTCGCGCGGCGCGATGCGTCGGCGGAAGCGTCCGCCTATAATCGCCCCCATGTCCCGCCCCACCCATCCGATGCGCTCCGACGCTGCCCTCGCGCCCGCCCCGCTGGCCGACGCGCACGGCACCGACCCGCGCGTCGACGTCTACGACCTCGACCCCGCCGCCCTCACCGACCTCGTCGCCCGCCTCGGTGCCCCGGCCTACCGCGCCCGCCAGATCCGCCGGTGGCTCTACCGCGGCCTCGCGACATCGTTCGCGTCGATGACCGACCTGCCGGCCGAGCTGCGGTCGCAGCTCGAGGATGTCGCCCGCATCGGCGTCCTGGAGACCGTGGCGCAGACCACGAGCGACGACGGGATGGCTGTCAAGTTCCTGTTCCGACTGAGCGACGGCCAGTTGATCGAGACCGTCCTCATGCATTATGTCGACCCGGCCGATGACGCAGAGCTGGATTCGTCGGTGGATTCGCCGGAAGATGCGTCCGAGGCAGCGAGCGAGGCCGCCACCGCACCGTCCTCCACCCGCACCCTGCCCCCCGGCCGCCACACCGTCTGCCTCTCCACCCAGGCCGGTTGCGCCATGGGCTGCGTCTTCTGCGCCACCGGCCAGATGGGCCTCATGCGCAACCTCACCCGCGGCGAGTGCATCGCGCAGGTGATCCACTGCGCGCGGCTGGCCGCGGCTGACGGCGAGCGGATCGGCAACATCGTCTTCATGGGCATGGGCGAGCCGCTGGCGAACTGGGACGCCACCTGGGGCGCCGTCCAGACGTTTGTCGATCCGGAGGGCCTAGGGCTGAGCCCGCGCCGGCTCACGATCTCGACGGTCGGCATCGTCCCCGGGATCCTGCGCCTGGCCGACGAGCGATTGCCGGTCCGCTTGGCCGTCTCGATCCACGCCGCCGACGACGCGCTCCGCGGCCGCCTCGTCGCGGTGAACGAGACCTATCCGCTTCAAGCCATCCTCGACGCCTGCCGCGCCTACCAGGCGGCCGGCCATCGCCGGATCACGTTCGAGGTCGTGCTCATCCACGGCGTGAACGACGCGCCCGCCCATGCGGCGCTGCTGGCCCTGAAGCTGAAGGGCCTGCGCGGCCACGTCAACCTTATCCCGTTGAACCCGACGCCCGGCAGCGATCTCCAGCCGAGCCGCTATGACGATGCCGTCCGCTTCCAGAACGTCCTGCGGGACGCCGGCATCCCGACGACACTGCGGATGCGGCGCGGCATCGAGATCTCCGCCGGCTGCGGCCAGCTCCGCTCCCGCGCCGCCGAGGGCCGGATGGGGCGCACGATCCCGCGTCCGGCGGTCGTCGCGGCCGGCGCGCCATGAGCCGGCCGCGCACGCTCGCGGATGCCGCGGCCAACCGCGCTGCGGCGCCCGACACCGTCGAGATCCTGCCCTCGATCCTCTCTGCCGACTTCGCGCACCTCGCCGACGCCATCGACGCCGTGCGCACCGCCGGCATCCGGACCGTCCAGGTCGACGTGATGGACGGCGTCTTCGTGCCGAACATCTCCGTCGGCCTGCCGGTCGTCGCCGCGCTGAAGGCCCTTGGGACGGTCCGCCTGGACGTCCACCTGATGATCACGGCACCGGAACGCTACATCGACGCCTTCGTCGACGCCGGCGCCGACGTCCTGACCGTCCACGCCGAGGCGACGCCCCACCTGCATCGGGCACTGGAAGCGATCCGCGCCCGCGGCGTGCTCGCCGGCGCGGCGATCAACCCGGCCACGCCGACCGCGGCGATCGAGGACGTCCTCGAGATCGTCGACGTCGCGCTCGTCATGACGGTGAATCCCGGGTTCGGTGGACAGCGCTTCATCCGGCTGTGCCTGCCCAAGATTGCGCGCCTCCACGGACTCGCCCGAGAGCGCGGGCTGGCGACGGTGGTGCAGGTCGACGGCGGGATCGACGCCACGACGATCGGCGTCGCCGTGGCCGCTGGAGCGCGGCAGTGCGTCGCCGGATCGGCCGTCTACAGCGCGGGCCTCCCGGTGGCCGAAGCGGTCGCCCGCTTGCGCCGGGCCGCAGCTGCGGGGCTCGACCACGCGACGTGACGGGCCTCGTCCCGCAGCACCGCTGCTGCAGCCCGCTCGCCCTCGGCCACGACCGCCAGCGCGTCCACGCGGCCGAAGAGATCGAGGTGCGCCACGTTCGGGCGGACGATGATCTCGGGTTGATCGAGGGTCAGGCGGCTCTCCAGCAGGGCGCGATGGCTGATGTCGGCGGCCCGGACGAAGACCTCGAACGCGCGCACCAGGCGGAGTCGCCGGAACAGCCGCGCCGCGGGCAGGCCGTCCAGGCGGGCGGCCGCGGGGTGCCGCGCGTTGCCGGCCGGCCGCGGCGTCAGCACGACGGCCACGACGGGCAGGCCGGGGGCGAGCCGGCGCGCAGCACGCACCGGGACCGGATCGATCGCGCCGCCGTCGATCAGTCGCCGGCCGTGCAGCGTCTCGGGCGGAAAGAGCCCCGGGATGGCGATCGCAGCCCGCAACGCCGGCGCAACGGCGCCCGAATGCAGGACGTGCCGCGCGCCGGAGTCGAGGTCGACCGCGGTCAGCGCCAGCGGCACTTCCAGTTCCGCGAACGTCCGCATCCCGACGAGCGTGTGGATCACGTGGTGCGCGGCGCGCGCATCCAGCAGGGCCTCGCCGCGCCGGGCGCGCCGGAAGCGGGCGGACAGCTGCGTCGCCGCCAATTCGTCGATCAGGCTCGGCACATCGTGGCCGGCCGCGAAACCGGCGCCTACCAGCCCGCCGGCGCTCGTGGCCGCCACCGCCCGCACGCGCAGGCCGGCGCGCTCGAACGCCAGCAGCGCGCCGAGCTGCGCGAAACACTTCACCCCACCACCCCCGAGCGCCAACACGACGTCCACTGCTTCCTCCCGGTGCCGGCGCTATGATACCGGACCGCCCCGCCCCGAATCGCCCCGAACCACCCGCCATGCACCCCGCTGTGCTCCAGCTGACCCGTATCCTCGCCCTCGAGGCGGCCCAGGGCTGCCGCGATCACGCTGTGATCGGCGGGCTCGAGGCGTACGTCGACCATTGGCGGGCGGTCGCCGCGGCGGCGCTGCCGGCGGCGACGCTGGCGACCGTGGTCGGCAGCCTCGAAGGCTATGCCCGCCTCTCGCCTGCCGACCGCGCCGAGCGGATCGCGCGCGTGCAGGCGGAGATCGGCGAAGCGCCCGAGGCGGTGTCGACGGCACCACGTTCGCCGGCACCGCATTCGCCATCACCGCGTTCGCCGGCACCGCCCTCGACGGCGGCGGCCGCCCGCCGCCCTTCGTTCACGCACCACCCGCTGGACGACCCTCGCCTGGACGATCCGGTCACGGCGCTCGCGGGCGTCGGCCCCAAGCTGGCCCGCGACCTGGCGCGGCTCGAGCTCCGAACGGTGCGCGACGTCCTGTTCCATGCGCCGCTGCGCCACCAGGACTTCAGCGTGCGCGTGCCCATCGCCCGCGTCCGGCCGGGCGACGAGGTGACGGTCGCCGGCCGGGTCGTCGAGGTGCGACGCGCGCCCGGGAAGGCGGTCCGCGAGATCTTGACGGTGGTGATCGCCGACGACAGCGGCCGGATCGGACTGACGTTCTTCAACCAGCCTTACCTGGCGAAGACGATGGCCGTCGGTCGAGCGATCGTGGCCAGCGGACAGGCTACGGCCGTCGGCGGACGGGTCGGGCTCGCGAGCCCGGAGTGGGAGCCGACGGCCGGCGCCGGCACACACACCGGACGCCTCGTGCCCGTCTACCCCCTCGTCGCCGGCCTCGGCCAGCGCACGCTGCGCCGGGTGATCGCCGACGCCGCCGATGCGTTCGCGCCGTGCGTCGGCGATGCGCTGCCGGACGACGTGCGCGTCGCAGAAGGGCTGATGGGCCGCGCCGAGGCCGTCTGGACGCTTCACCGGGCGACCGACAGGGCCGACTATGCGCGAGCCCGCGCCAGACTGGCGTTCGACGAGCTGTTGACGCTGCAGTTGTGGGCGCGTCGGCGCCGGTTGGAGCGCGCCCAGCTGCCCGGTGTCGACCTGTCGGGCGGTCGGGCGTTGCAGCAGCGTTTCGTGACGGCCCTGTCGTTCCGGTTGACCGGGGCGCAGGCGCGCTGTGTGGCCGAGATCACGGGCGACCTCTGCCGCCCGACGCCGATGAGCCGCCTCCTGCAAGGCGACGTCGGCAGCGGCAAGACCGCCGTCGCGGGCGCCGCAGTTGCCCTTTGCGCCGGCGCCGGCCTGCAGGCGGCGGTGATGGCGCCGACCGAGATCCTGGCCGACCAGCACCACCGCGGCCTCGGGCGACTGCTCGAGGCGATCGGGTTCGCGCCGTTCGACCCGACCACCGGCGCAACGTCGTCGGGCGTCGCGGTGAAGTGCTACGCGCGGCTCGTCGGTGGCATGAAGCCGGCCGAGAAGGCGGCTGTCGCCGCAGGGCTGGCCGACGGGTCGATCGACGTCGTGTTCGGCACGCACGCGCTGATCCAGACAACCGTCCGGTTCGCGCGGCTCGGCCTGTCCGTGATCGACGAGCAGCACCGCTTCGGGGTGCTCCAGCGGTCGACGCTGGCCGCGGCGCCCGGTGGGCCCGCGCCGCACGTGCTGATCATGACCGCCACCCCGATCCCGCGCACGCTGGCCCACGTCCTGAACGCAGATCTGGAACAGAGCGTGATCGACACGCTGCCGCCGGGCCGGCAGCCGATCCGGACGCTCTGGCTCAAGCCGGACGAGCGGGCCAAGGCGTACGGCTTCCTCCGCCAGCGCGTCGAGCGCGGCGAGCAGGCGTTCGTCGTCTGCCCGCTCGTCGAGGAGAGCGAGACGATCGACTCCCCGGCGGCGACGACGCTGTTCGAGCGGCTCCAGGGCGGCGTGTTCCACGACGTGTCGCTCGGACTCCTGCACGGGCGGATGCGGCCGGCCGAGAAGGACGCCGTCATGCGCGCGTTCCACGCCGGCGAGATCCGGATCCTGGTGGCCACCACCGTCATCGAGGTCGGCATCGACGTGCCGAACGCGACGGTCATGCTGATCGACGGCGCCGACCGGTTCGGGCTGGCGCAGCTGCACCAGTTGCGCGGCCGCGTCGGCCGCGGCCAAGCCGAGAGCTTCTGCCTGCTGTTGGCCGCCGACCCGTCGCGCGGTGCGGCCGAGCGACTGCAGGCAGTGGCCGCCACATCGGACGGCCTCGCCCTGGCGGAGCGCGACCTGCAACTCCGCGGCCCGGGCGACTACTTTGGGACGCAGCAGGCCGGCATCGTGGACCGGTTCCGGTTCGCCCGTCTCGTCGGCGACCCGGCGCCGCTGGTGGAGGCGGCCCGTGTGGCCGGGGCGATCATCGCCCGCGACCCGGCGCTCGGCGAGACGGCACACGCGGCGCTGTCGAAGGCGGTGGCGGCGTTCTCTGCGGGGGCCGACCGTGCATAATGCGGTTCCACTGCCCCGTTGGGCGGCGTTCGCTGGAAACACATGTGGCTACGGAGGTCCCGATGCGCCCGACAACCGGTGAGCACAGCCCAGATGACCGGCGCACCGACTACAGCGCCGCGGTCTTCCCGGCGACGTTCGATCCCGTCACCCGCGGCCACGTCGCCATCGCCGAGCGGGCGGCGCGGGTGTTTCCGCGGCTCGTGCTCGGCGTGTACGCCCATCCGGACGGCAGCGCGAAGTCACCGCTGTTCACGACCGCCGAGCGGGTCGCGCTCGTGCGGGAGGCGGTGGTGCACATCCCCGGCGCCGAGGTAACGTCGTTCGCCGGGCTGTCCATCGAGTTCGCGCGCGGCCAGGGAGCCGGTGTGATCGTCCGCGGGCTGCGCGTGGCGGACGACTTCGAGTTCGAGCGGAAGATGGCGATGATGAACCGACACTTGGCGCCATCCATCGAGACGATGCTTCTGATCAGCGATCCCGACCATGCCTATGTGAGCGCGTCGATCGTCCGGGAGGTGGCGCGCATGGGCGGCGACGTGAGCAGCCTCGTCCCACCGGGCGTCCAAGCGGCGCTGATGGCCAAACGAAACGCGGGCTTGCTTGCCGTCGAAGCGGGGGACGGGTATGCTGCCCGGTGATGCCGTGCGCCGGCCCGCCCGACGGGTCGTGATGCGCCGGTCCCGCGGTGAAGGAGGTGCACGATCGACATCGACTACCTGATCGACCGGCTCGAGGAATTGCTCGACCGCTCGGCGCGCATCCCTTACACCTCGCGCGTGATCATCGATGAGGGCGAGTATCTTCGGCTCGTCGATCAGATGCGGATCAGCGTGCCGCAAGAGATCAAGAACGCCCGCCAGATCGAGGCCGAGCGCGAGGCCCGGCTCGGTGCGGCGCAGGAACAGGTCGAGGCGATGATCCAGGCGGCCGGTGAGAAGGCAGACACGCTGACGGCCGAGCATGCCGTCCGGCTCAAGGCACAGGCGCAGGCGGAGGAGATCATCGCTTCGGCCATCGAGGAAGCGAGCGCGATCCGTTCCGATGCCGACGCCTATGCCCTCGAGGTCCTGCAGCGAATCGCCACGCAGCTTGAGGGCTTCGGGCGCACCGTACAGAACGGGATTCGCCATCTGCAGGTCGGCGGTCGGGTCGAGGCCGGTCCCGACGGCTTGCGGCCGCCCGAGCCGGTCGTCGTCCCGTCGGAGGCGAGCGGCTGACCGGATCGGATCCGCGGTCGGCAGTTGTACCGGCGCACGATATCTTGACGGCTGCCCTGCCCCGGGTTAGACTCCGGCGGTTGTGAATCCAGGGTCACCTGGAGAGGTCTTGACATGCGGTACATCGTGGCCGATCTCCTCATGCGGCCGACGGGCGCGTCCCGATTCGTCGATTTGGCTGAGCCGTTCGAACTGTCCGACGCCTCCGCGACGCTCGTTGCGCCGGTTTCGGGCCGGCTTCGATTCGTGCGCGACCACGCCGGCGTCCTGGTTCAGGGACACGTGTCGACCCAGGTGGAGATGGAATGCGCCCGTTGCCTCGCGCCCACCACGGTGGCCGTCGACTTCGAGCTCGTTGAGCACTTTCGGCCGACGATCCAGTTGCCGGAGGGGCCGCCGATCCTAACCGATCCGGACGAGGAGGACGAGCCGGCCACGGAGATCGATGCACATCACGTGTTGGACCTGTCCGCTGTGATCGAACAGAACATGCTGCTGAACATCCCGCTCCATCCACTGTGTCGCACCGACTGTCGCGGCCTTTGCCCGATCTGCGGACACGATCAGAACGAGGGGCGCTGTGGCTGTGAGGCCCCGACCGACCCGCGGTGGGACACCTTGCGTGCGATGCTCGCATCACCGAATGGTGCGGGTGAAACGAACCGTTGAAGGAGTCAGACGATGGGCGCCGCCCCAAAGAGCCGTATCGGACCGCGCCGCCGGCGCCTGCGCCGAACGCACTACAAGCTCTTCAAGCTCAACCTCGTCCCGTGCGAGACATGCGACTCGCTGATGATGCCGCACGTGGTCTGCCAGACCTGCGGCAGCTTCCGCGGCGTGCGGTACATCGGCGCGGTCGAAGAGGCATAGGTCCGATCCTCGGGCCCGCCCGCGCGCCGGATCGGCGATGAGCACCGCCTGGCTGTTTCCCGGGCAGGGATCCCACTACGTCGGCATGGGCATGGCCTGGGCGGCCCGGTCGGCGCGCGCGCGCGCTGCGCTGGACGAGGCGTCGGACGTGCTCGGTGCGGAGCTGGTCGGTCTCATGGCCGACGGGCCGATCGACCGGCTCGAGGAGACGTCGCGTCAGCAGCCCGCCCTGCTCATCGCGTCCGTTGCTGCGCTGCGTGCCGTGGCCGATGACCTCGAGCCGCCGGCGTTCGTGGCCGGCCACAGCGTGGGCGAGTACGCGGCGCTCGTGGCAGCCGGTGCGCTGCAGTATGCGGATGCGCTGTCGTTGGTGGGTGCGCGGTCGGCGCTCATGCGCGATGCGGGTACGACCCACCCGGGTGGGATGGCGGCCATCCTCGGTCTCGAAGACGCGGTTGTTGAAGCTGCTTGCGCGTCGATCGACGGCGTGATGGTCGGCAACTACAATGCGCCGGGTCAAGTTGTCATCTCCGGCACGGTCGGGGGCGTCGAAGCGGCCTGTGCCGCATTGACCCAGGCCGGCGCCAAGCGGATCGTCCCGATTCGGATTACCGTCGCGGCGCATTCGCATCTGATGGCAGAGGCCGCGTCCGCGTTCGGCGCCCTCGTCGATGCCGTGTCCGTCGCCGATGCCGGCGTTCCGGTGATGGCGAACGTCTCGGCGCGCCCGATCACTTCGAGCGCCGAGGTGCGCACGGAAATGCGAGATCAGCTGACACACGCCGTGCGATGGACCGCGGGCATCGAGGCGATGCTGGCCGCCGGCGTCACCACCTTCTACGAGATCGGCCCCGGGGCCGTGCTCGGCGGGCTTGTGAAGCGAACGGCGCGCGGCTTTCCCGACGCCGCCATCACCGTGCACGCGCTCGGCGAGCCGCCGTCCGCGTAGCCGGCCGTGCCGTGCACGGTCAACAGGAGTCCCTCCGCATGAGTGCTCTCTCGGGGCGCGTCGCGCTCGTCACCGGCAGCTCGCGCGGCATCGGCCGTGCCGTGGCGCAGCGCTTGGCGCGCGACGGCGCGACCGTGGCCGTTCATTACCGCACCCGTGTCGACGAGGCGGACGCCGTCGTCGAGCACATCGCCGCGACGGGCGGCACGGCGCGCGCGTTCGGCGGCGACGTGGCGGATCGAGCGGCGGCCGCCGGGCTCGTCGAGGCCGTTGTCGACGCGTTCGGGCGGCTGGACGTCTTGGTCTTGAACGCCGGCATCACGCGCGACGGCCTGCTCATGCGGATGAAGGACGACGACTGGGACGCCGTCCTCGCCACCAACCTCACGAGCGCATTCGCCCTTGCCCGCGCTGCCATCAAGCCGATGATGCGCCAGCGCTCGGGTCGGATCATCGGCATGACCTCGATCTCGGGTCTCGACGGCAACGCCGGTCAGACGAACTACGCGGCCGCCAAGGCTGGCCTCGTCGGCTTCATCAAGAGCCTGGCCAAGGAGGTCGGCAGCCGTGGGATCACCGCCAACGCCGTGGCGCCCGGGTTCGTCTCGACCGATCTGACGGCCGATCTGCCCGAGTCGGCGCTGGCACAGGCCGTCGCCCACACGTCCCTCGGCCGACTCGGCACCGTGGACGACGTGGCCGGTGCCGTCGCGTTCCTGGCGTCGGACGACGCGGCGTTCATGACCGGCCAGGTGCTGCGCGTCGACGGCGGACTGTCGCTGTGACGCCGATCGATCGGCCGACGACCGCTGCCGTCCCGTCGCCCGGCCGACGGCGCACCCCCTTGCGCGCGTCGTGAAGGGCCGCCGCCGCGCCCGACGTCTGGCGCTCGAGTGTCTGTACGAGCTCGATCAGAGCACCCACCCGCTCGACCTCGTCGTCCGGCACCGGGCGCTGGCCGTGCTCGAAGACGTGCTCGGCACGCTCGGCGACCGCGTCCCGAAGGCCCTCGTGACCGCGCTGGCCCAGCCGGCGGCGCGCGCAAGCCTGACCGAGGCCGCAGGGGACGCGTCGGACGCCGGTGACCCACCGGACGGCTGGTCGGACACGTTGTCCGACGCGGCCGCCGGCGCTTTGGCCTCCGCGACAGGGGCGAGCGTCGAGACCGTGACCGAGGCGCATGCCAAGCTCGTCGGCTTTCGACAGCAGGTCGTCTATGGTGCGCGCATCGTGTACGGCGTCGGCCGGGCGCTGGGCAGGATCGACGGGGTGATCGCCCAGATCGCGCCCGAGTGGCCGGTGCCGCAGATGGCGCCGATCGACCGCAACGTGTTGCGGATCGCGCTCTGGGAGCTCGGGACGGGATCGGCCCCGCTGCGCGTCGTCATCAACGAGGCCGTCGAGCTGGCGCGTGAGTACGTCGGCGAGAGCTCGCGGCGGATGGTGAACGGGGCGCTCGGGACGTATGCCGCCGGCGCGCATGCCCTCCATCTGGATCCGGGTTCGTGACCACCGCCGACAGCTTCGCCGCCTGCCGCGTCGCCGAACGCATCGCGGCGGCGCGCGCCCGGATCGCCGCTGCCGCGATGCGCGCCGGGCGCGATCCTGGCTCGGTGACGTTGCTGGCCGTGACGAAGGCGGCCGGCGCCGCCCAGATCGTCGCGGCGCTGGCGTCCGGGGTGACGGACTTCGGCGAGAACCGGGTCGCGGATGCCGAAGCGCGGATCGCCGACGTTGCGGCGCTTGTTGCCGGCAGTGACGCGCCGGAGGCCCGCCCGTGCTGGCACTTCATCGGCCATCTGCAGTCGAACAAGGCGCGGCGGGCCGTGGCGCTGTTCGATCGCATCGACACGGTTCATTCGGTGCCGGCGGCCGATCGGCTGAGCGCGCTGGCCGGCGAGGCCGGGCGGACGCTGCCGGTGCTCCTCGAGGTGAACATCGCCCGCGATCCGGCACGCAGCGGCTTCGCGCCCGAGGCGGTGGCCGAGGCTGCCGGGGCGGTCTTGGCATTACCCCATCTGCGCGTAGACGGGCTGATGGGCATCGCACCGCTGACGCGCGACGCGGCCGAGCAGCGCGGGGCATTCGCGCTGCTGCGCACGTTGCGTCGGGCGGTGTCGGAGCGATATCCTATGCAGCCGTTGCCGACCCTGTCCATGGGCATGAGCGACGACTTCGAGGTGGCGATCGACGAGGGTTCGACGGAGGTGCGCCTCGGGCGTGCCCTCTTTGCCGCGGAGGGATAGGCCAGCGTGGACATATGGTGCCCCATCGCCAATGCCGTTCAGGCTGTCGGCTCGCTGATGACGCTGGCCATTTTGGTGCGCGTGTTGTACGGCTGGGTCGACCCCTCGCCGTTTCCGACGAATGCGTTCAAGGGCCTTCTGTGGCAGCTGACCGATCCCATCCTCGAGCCCATCCGCCGCCTGCTTCCGGCGGCCGGCCCGCTTGACCTCTCGCCGATCGTGGCGACGGTGGTCATCCAACTCGTCGCCCGAGCCGTGGCGGTCGGGATCGGCGGCGACTTCTGCGGGCCGGTGTGACGGATCGCGGCTTCATCGCCGCACCGACAACGACAGAAGGGCCGCCCCGACATCACGGGGCGGCCCTTCACGTTTCCTGTGCTGAGAGCAAGGCGCCGCAGGACGCGGCAACCCGGCGCTACGGCGCCAAGGTCGGCGACGGCGGCTCCGCGGTCGGCGGCGTCGGCACCATCGTCGCCAGCGACGGATCGGCGGTCGGCACTTCGGTCGGCGGGGCGTCGGACGTCGGCTCGGGCGTGGCCGTCGGCACCTCGTACCCTTCGAGCACGTGCAGGCTGCTGACGTAGGGCAGGTAGATCGCCGATGAGCCGGACGTGATCCGGACCTCACGCGTCTGCCAGCCGGCGTGATCGGGTTTGTTGGCGCGGTAGACCGAGAGGATCCCGGTGTCGATTGCGCCTTCAAGGTCCGTGCAGACGTTCTTGAGCTGGGTTCTCGCGGCGGCATTCGGCGGGAAGTTCAAGCCGGCCGTGGGCGCGAAGAGGTCGGCGGTCTGGGTGACGGTCTCCTCCATGACGAGGCAGCCGTCCGTCGCCAGATCGAACGTGTAGCCGTCGCCGTCGACCAGCGTGTCCGGCGCCATGTCGTCGCCGAGGAATCTCGAAGTCTGGGCGAAGTCCTCGAACGCGTCGCTGACGGCCGCCGCGTAGCGGAAGCTCAGCGTTCCGGCCGCCACGTCGCTGCCGGGGAACACGTCCGCCGCCGGCACCGCCAGGATCGTGACGGACTCACCGATGTCATACGACTGCAGGAACGCGGCCGTCACCTGTGCGAAGTTGGGCTCCAGGGTCGTTTGGTCCACGTTCGCCCAAGCCACGAGGTGGCGGCCCGCCGGCGCGCCGGCCGCGAAGGCGCCCTCCGGGAACGGGAAGATCACGCGGTCCCACGTGCCGTCCATGTCGCCATCGACATAGATCTTGTAGCCGACCGGTGCCGGCGAGCGTCGGGCGCCGTACGTCGTAAGGCTGAACTGCACGATCGGCACGTCGCGCATCCCACCCATCCCGTCACCCACCTGAACGACGCCGGTGCTCACGCCGAGCGCCCCGATGTCGATCGGCGCCGGCATGCCGCTGCCTTCCACGGCCGACTCCTCCGCGTCGACGCCGCCGAGGTGGGAAACGTTGAGCGGTCCGGGCTGCTGGCACGCGTGCTGGAAGAGATGCTCGACCGAAGAGCCGTCGATCGGCACTTCGACCGGATCGTTCGTCGTCGACTGGACGCAGCTGCGCCGGTGGGGCATCGCATGGAACGGTACGTGGAGAACCTCGCCGTCCGCGACGGGCTCGCCCGATGCGTTCGTCTCGGTGAGGATCACATAGCCATCGATCTCGTGCGCACGGAAGATGGGCTCCTTGGCTGCCGCCATCCCATCCAGCCCGAGGAGTTCCCAGGCGCGGATCTTGGCGGGCGTCAGGTTGAAGTGCACGCTCACCGTCTGCTCGTCCCGACTGTGGAGCGTGATCAACTCATCCGGGAACGAGACCGCGATGCCCTTGTCGTCGTCCTCCTCGGGGAACGCCAGCATGCTGGAGAGCTTGTAGGTCTTCTGGGACTCGGTGAGGTTGCGCACCGTCAGCTCGCGCTCGATCGTCGCGGCCTCGCCGGCCTCGCCGGTCAGGTTGAGGTCGTTGAGGCTGATCTCCGCCAGCCCGCGGTCCGATCGGACGATAACGCTGCCGGTGGCCGACTCGAACGCGTTCGCGCGCCCGGCGCCCTGACGGGTCACCCCCACCTGCGGTCCGGTGTCGTTGCGGCCCATCCGAATGACGGGCCGCGCGTAGTTCATCGCCAGCGCCGCCAGGTCCGGCGCCGACAAGCCAAGCTCCTGTTCCCGGTTCCGCTGCGCCAGCAGCGCCACGATACCGGCAACGGCGGGGCCGGACATCGAGGTGCCGCTGAAGCTGATGCCGTTCGTCCCCGAGCCGGCGAGAGCGCTGAACGTGTTCTCGCCGGGCGCCGTGATGTTCGGCTTGATCCCGCCCGACGCGCGGCTCGGCCCGCGGCTGCTCGAATTCGAGATCGTGTCGGTCAGCCACGGCAGCTGGACGAACTTCGTCGGGTCGATCGTGGCCTTGACCGGCGTGCCGTTCTGGAGGAGGTCCCTGATCTGGAGGCCCTTGTCCCGGTCGATCATCACGGCAGGGATCGTCGGGTAGGGGCCCGGGGGCGTCGGGCCCATCGGAACCTTGGCCGTCGGGCCGGTGAAGACCACGACGCCGATCGCGCCCTTGGCCTGCGCGTTCTTGACCTTCTCCGTGAACGAGCACGTACCGCGCTCGATCAGGGCGAACTTCTCGTTCACGTCCTGGAACGGTTCGGTGGCGATGTTGTTGCACGCCGACCCGAAAAACGCGAGCGGCTTGTCCGTCAGCACGGTGTTGATCGGGGGAAGCCAGCCGCTGTCGCCCACATAGCCCGTCTCGAAGTTCATGGCCTGCCCGCCCTCGGTCCAGTTCGCGCGGAACAGCTGCTCGGTCTCGCCGTTGGCGTAGGAATTGGCGACGGACAGGATCATCTCGGTCGCTGCGGGCGAGCCGGCGATGTAGTGCACGTTGCCGTTGTTGCCGGCGGACGCCACGACGGTCACGCCCGCCTGATGCAGGGCCGCCGTCATCTCGGCGTACTCGGCCGTGCCGGGTCCGTACTCCGAGCCGAGGCTCAGGTTCACGACATCGATCACGACTTCCGGCCGGTGGCCGGGCACGTCCGCGTCGGGGTCGTCCAGATTCGTGTTGTGGTTGAAGATCCACTCGAGGGCCTCGAGCGCCAGATTCGTCGTGTTGGCGGCGCCGACCGGTGAACCGAACACCTTGATCGCCACGAGGTTGGCGCCGGGCGCCATGCCGGGCGCCACCTTGTCCGTGCCGATGCCGCCGGCCGTTCCCGCGACGTGCGTGCCGTGGTTCGCACCGCTGCCCTTGTCGAGCGGGTCATCGTCGGGCACCGGCGAGCGCGAGCACGTCGGTGTGTCCTGCTGGCAGCCCGGGCTGTAGAACTCGCCGGCCAAGTCGACGCCGCCGATGACCTTGGCGGTCGGGAACGAGGCCTTGCCCTGCCACATGTCGTCCGTCGTGTTCGGGTCGTTCGCGCCGAACTCGGCGGTGTCACCCGAGCCGCCGAAGTCCAGGTGCGTGTAATCGAGCCCGGTGTCGATGACGGCGATCGTCACGTCCTTGCCGTCCCAGCCGAGGTCCTGCTTGACGCGGGTTGCGCCCGTCCACGGCCCGACGTCCTTGTTGTCCACGGAGTGAACCGGCGCCTTGCTGACGGACACGACGCCGGCCAGTGCCGCAATCCGCTTCAGCTCGGCCGCCGTGCAGTCCACGTGCAACGCGTTCATGCCGCCCGTGAAGCGCCCGATCACGCGTCCGCCGATCGCCTCGACGGCGCGCACGGTCGGGAGCTGGCGGCGGGTGATATCGCGCCGCGCGGCGCGCAAGCGGTCCTTGGAGAGCGGCCGACCGCTCTTGGCCGCCGCATCCACGACGCGCCAGACGGGATCGCCCTTCAGGTGGACGATGACGCTGAGCCGGCCGGGAGCCAGCCCGGCGCTCGACCAGGCATCCGGGCTGATCGTCACCGTGGTGCCCGCCCCGACGACGGCCTGCGGTGCCGGGGGCTGCGCGGCCGCGGCCGGGTTCGCCCCGGCGGTCACGGCACACGTGGCGATGAGCACGGCAAGCACGGTCAGGGCATTGAGCGGTCGCTTCATGGATCGTTCCTCCGTCAAGTAGTTCAGCGTGTAACGACCGGAGAAGCGACAGCGTGACCCCAGATCGGGGACCCGTTGTCGCTTCTCCTGCGGATGGCTGGAAAGGGTGGCGGCGGGCTCGCACCCTGCCAATGGACACGCTCGGGGCGGCCACCTGCGTACGGAACCCGGAGATTCTGCAGTGGCAGGGTACTAGTTGCTGCGGCCCGGGCCATCGTATCGCGGACGATCGCCGCCGCGATCCCCGCCGCCCCCGCCGTAGCGCGGGCGGTCGCCGCCGCGATCCCCGCCGCGGTCACCGTAACCGCCGCCGCGCGGCGGGCCGCCTCGACCGCCGCCGCCGCCACGGCTGCCGCCGCCCGCATCGTTCGCCCGAGCCTCCTCGAGCGTCCAGCCCTCGATGACCGCGCGCCGCGAGAGGCGCACCTTGCCGTCGGCGATGTCCGTGACCATCACGGTGACCTCGTCGCCCAGCTGTACTTCGTCGGCCACCGTCGCCACACGCTCGTTGGAGAGCTGCGAGATGTGGACCATCCCGTCGACGCCCGGCATGAGCTCCACGAAGCAGCCGAAGTCCGTGATCCGGTTCACCGAACCGGTGTAGACCGCCCCGAGCTGCGGCCCGGCCGTCAGCCCCTCGATGATCCCGCGCGCCTTCTCGGCCGCCGCGCCGTCCGTCGAGGCCACGTACACCGTGCCGTCGTTCTGGATGTCCACCTTGACGCCGGTCTGTTCCTCGATCATCCGGACGTTCTTACCGCCCGGCCCGATGAGCTTGCCGATCGAGTCGGCCGGGATCTTGAGGGTCATGATCCGCGGCGCGTACTGCGACATCTCGGACCGCGGCGCGGGCAGCGTGTCCGTCATGAGGCCGAGGATGAGGAGGCGTGCCTCGCGGGCCTGCGCCAGCGCCTGGGTCAGCACCGCGTCCGGGATCCCGCCGATCTTGATGTCCATCTGCAGCGCCGTGATCCCGGCGGCCGTGCCCGCGACCTTGAAGTCCATGTCGCCCAGATGGTCTTCCATACCCTGGATGTCCGTCAGGACGACGTGCCGCCCGGCACCCGGATCGCTGATCAAGCCCATCGCGATGCCGGCGACGGGCGCCTTGATCGGCACGCCGGCGTCCATCAGGGCCAGGGTCGAGGCGCAGATCGACGCCTGCGACGTCGAGCCGTTGGACGCCAGGCACTCGCTGACGACGCGGATCGTGTACGGGAACACGTCGTCGGCGGGCAGAACATACTTCAGCGCCGTCTCGACGAGCGCGCCGTGCCCGATCTCGCGCCGGCGCGGGCCGCGCATGGGCCATGTCTCGCCGGTCGAGAACGGCGGGAAGTTGTAGTGGTGCATCCAGCGCTTGAGCGTCTCGGGCCGCAGCGAGTCCAGCTTCTGGCCCTCGCCGACCGTGCCGAGCGTCGCCAGCGACATGACCTGGGTCTCGCCGCGCTGGAACAACGCCGAGCCGTGCGTCCGCGGCACGAGCCCGACCTCGGCGCTCAGGCCGCGGATCTCACGCGGGCGCCGGCCGTCGGGGCGAATGCCCTCGGCCAGGATCCGTTCGCGCACGGCCGCGGCGGTCACGTGCTTGGCGACGGCCTTGATGTGCTTGAGCATGTAGGGCTTGCCGTCGGCGCCCAGTTTGGCCGGCGGCGCGCCGTCTTCGCCCGGCAGGTACGCCGCCTGCCACTTCGCCAGCACCTCGTCGATGCGGGCATTGCGTTCGTCCTTGAGCAGGCCGGCGTCGGCGACGATCACGTCGAGGGCGGCGCGACAGCCGGCCTGCGCGTCCGACTCGAGCGCCTCGGGCGGCGCATCGATATGAACGTCGACCTTGGGCTTGCCGACCTCGGCGCGCATCCGGTTCTGCAGCTCGAACAACGGCTGGATGGCGACGTGGCCGGCGCGGATCGCGTCGAGCATCGTCGCCTCGTCCACTTCGGCCGCGCCGCACTCGACCATCAGGATGGCGCCGGCGGTGGCGGCCAGGCGGAGATCGAGCGTGCTCGTCTCCATCTCCGCGGTCGTCGGGTTCATGACGAACGCGCCGTCGACCATGCCGACGCGGACGCCCGCGATCGGCTCAGGGAAGGGCACGTCGCTGACCATCAGCGCTGCGGACGCGGCGTTCATGGCCGGGATGTCCAGGTAGTGCACGCCGTCGCTCGAAAGCGAAGAGGTGATGATCTGGACGTCGTTGCGCATGCCCTCGGGGAACAGCGGGCGGAGCGGGCGATCGATCAGCCGGGCGGTAAGGATTGCGGTCTCGCTCGGGCGACCTTCGCGCTTGAAGAACGAGCCCGGGATCCGGCCGGCGGCATACATCTTCTCGTCGAACTCGACCGAGAGCGGCATGAAGTCGATGTCGCGCACGCCCTTGCTCGTCGTGGCCGTCGCCAGGACGATCGAATCGCCGAGCTGGCACGTGACGGCGCCGCCGGCCAGGAGTGCCAGCTTGCCCGTGCGGAACGTGAACGTCTTGCCGCCGACATCGCACGTGTAGACGCGCTCCTGGGACTCGATGCGACGGAGGACGGGAGCTGGGCCGGCGAGATCGTCCGGCGACATGGGGAGACGGGGTTCAGACATCGTTCGGGATTCCTTCCCAATGACCGAGGGCGCCCGGGATCAGGAGCTGGGGGCTGCCCCGTCCGACGCCGGCGGAGCGGCGGGCGGAGCAGCCCCCAAGTCCTGAACGCGTGACGCCCTCGCGGTTCACAGACTGGTTGAAAGCGATACGGGATCGCGACCGCCGGAGGGCAGGCGGTGGCCGCAACACCCGGCCAGGGGTGCGGTCCATCGCCGTGCGCTCACTCGAGCGGACGACTACCCGCGAATGCCGAGACGGCCGATCAGCTCACGGTAGGCAGCGTGATCCGTGCGGTTCATGTAGCGCATCATGCGCTTGCGCTGACCCACCAGGCGCAGCAGGCCGCGCTTCGAGTGCTGGTCATGCTTGTTCGCTTTGGCGTGCTCGGTCAGGTTGCGGATGCGCTCGGTCATGATCGCGATCTGCACCGGCGGCGAGCCGACATCGTTCTCGTCGCGGCGGTAGTCCGCGATCAGCGACTGCTTCTTCTCTTGCGTGATCGACATGGCCTTGAATGGTCCTCCACCGGAACGTCGCCGGCACGCGCCGGCCCTGCGATTGCTTCGTCTGGTCGGTTATCAATCTTGCGGAGTATACCACGCCTCGCCGGACGGGCCAATCCGCGTCGCAGCCAGCAGCGCTGCCGCCGCTTCGAGATCGCCGATGTCGATCACCTGGCCCGGCCGATGGGCATGGCGCGTCGGAATGCTGACCGCGCCGGCCGGCACGCCCGCCCCCGTGAGCTGCAGCGCCGCGGCATCCGTCGTCCCGCCCGGCAGCACCTCCGGCTGGACGGGGATGTGCCCGTCCGCGGCCAGCCGCTCGAGCCACCCCACGACGCCGCGATGGCTGATCATCCCCCCGTCGCTGATCTTGACGGCCGCCCCGCCGCCGAGCGCCAGCGCGAGCGGCGCCGCCCCCGGCAGATCGCCCGCCCCCGTGATGTCCACGGCGATCGCGACGTCGCACGGCACATCGAAACCCGCCGTCCGCGCGCCGCGCAGGCCGATCTCTTCCTGTACCGTGAACACGCCCCAGACCTCGGCCGCGCCCGGCGCCGCCGCCGCCCGTCGCAGCGCCTCGGCCAGCGCCGCGCACCCTGCCCGGTTGTCCATGTTGTGCGCCATCGCCCGCCGGCCGCCGTCCTGCCACACCAAGCCGCCCGCATACGCCGCCGCGTCGCCGACGCGTACCGGACAGGCTGCGCGGTCGGGCGCGCCGACGTCGATGTAGAGCATGTCCAGCGTGGCCGTCTGGCCTGCGGCCGCCTTGCGGGCGATCGCTTCGGCGTCGATCACGCCTTCGAGTCCGCTCTCGAAGCGCACCCGGCAGCCGACGAGGTCGGCGATCGGCACGCCGCCGACGGCGCTGCACCGCACGAAGCCGGTCGCGTCGACGTGGGTGGCGATGACGCCGATCTCGTCCATGTGGGCGGCGATCAGGATGCGCGCGGGACGGCTGGGCGCGGTTCGATCGTCTGCCGGAGCACCCGCCGGAGCACCCGCGGCGGCACCGCCGGCCGCACGGACGCGCGTGAAAAGGTTGCCCAGCGCGTCGATCCGCACGATGTCGACGGTCGGCGCATGCGCGGCCAGCCAAGCGATGATCGCGTCGCGCACGGCGCCCTCGCGGCCGCTCGGGCCCCAGGCGGCGGTGAACGTTGCAAGGGCGTCGAGCAGCGGAGCGGATGGGGCGTTGGTGACGGTGCTCGGAGAGGCGGTGCTCGGAGATGCGGATGCCGTCTGCGGGTTCATGGGGCAACCTCTCGGTTCAGCGAATGCGGCGATCCGGGACGATCGAACGGGATCGGCGCGACGATGTCGGGCGACCACGATTCGAGCGCGGCGCGGACGAGGGCGACCATGCCCGCCAGATCGTGCTTGGACACGAGCGCCTGCGGCCCATGCAGGTAGCGGCACGGCGCCGAAACGACGGCCGTCGGCACGCCCCGGCGCGCCAGGTGGATCTTGCCGCCGTCCGTGCCGCCGCCCTTGGGCGCCCGGATCTGATGGCGGATGGCGGCACTTTCGGCGGCGGCGACGAGATGGCGGACGAGCCGCGGATCGGCGACCATCGAGCTGTCCATGACGGTGACCGCCGGCCCGTCGCCGACGCGCATGACCGGCGTGTCGTCGCGGTCCTTGGGCGTGTCGTCCGTCGTGCCGCACTCCAGGACGAACGCGGCGGACGGGGCGAGGCGATGTGCGGCCGGGCCGGCGCCGCGCGTGCCGGCCTCTTCCTGCACCGAGAACACGCCGACGATGTCCATTGGATAGCGCGAGCGAAGAAGCATCGCCAGCGCCCAGCAGCCCGCTCGATCGTCCATCGCCTTGCCGAGGAGCGTCGGGCCGAGATCGACGGTTGCGGTGTCCCAGACCGCGCCATCCCCCGGCTGCACCAGCGCCAGCGCCGCGTCGCGCGTCGTCACGCCGAGGTCGATCCGCAGCTCCTCCAGCGCCGGCAAGCGTGCGCGCACCGCATCGGTCGTCGCGTGTGCCGGCGGCAGCCCGACGACGCCGACAACGCCGTCCGCACCGATCCGCACGCGCTGGCCGACGACCGCCGCGCCGAGCACGCCGCCGACCGCGGCCAGCCGCGCCATGCCGTCGCCGTCGACGTCGACGACCATCAGGCCGACCTCGTCGAGGTGGGCGCAGACCATGAGCGGCGGCACTGCGGGTTCGGATGATCGGGCGGCGGGCGAACCCGGCTCGTTCGCACCGGCGTCGGGTCCACCGACGCCGCGCCGAACCGTGGTCGCGACCGCCGCGACGCGCTCGCCGCGCTTGCGCGCGTACAGGTTCCCGATCGCATCCGTCCAGAGCTCGTCGACGTGCGGTGCGACGGCGGCCGCGACGATGTCACGCACACGGCCCTCGTCGCCGCTGACGCCGCGCGCGTCGGACAGCGCGGCCAGCAACGCCCAGTCGAGCCCGTCGCCACCGTACGGCAGGGCCGACTCGACGTCGTTGACGTTGCGTCCGCTCACGACGTGACTCTCCCTGCCGCCCGGTCGTCGGCTGCCGTGGAGCCGACCGCGATCAGCGCCGGCTGCAGCGCGGCGACGATCTCGCCATCCAACCCGGCAGCGAACGCTGCGACGAGGCGCGCCAGCCGCGACACGTCGACCTCGGCCACGGTCTCGACCGCGGTTCCCCCGTATCGTGCAGGCAGTTGGACGACGGCGCATGCGATCCCGGCGCCCGCCACCTGCAGCACGCTCGCTGCGGTCCGGGTCATGCCAGGCGCGGCCTCCAACTGGTGGGGGATCTCATGCCGCTTCGCTGCGCCGACGAGCGCTTGCTGCACCCGCGGATGGACGTTCGGCCCGCGCACGATCGTAGGCCCGGCGCCGAGCGCGATCGTCGAGTCGACGCCCCGCTGGCCGGCGCTCGCCGCACCGAGCACGACCGCGACGGTGCGCGCCGCGTCCGTGGAGTCGGCAGCCAGTGACGCGCCGAACGCGGCGGCGCCGCGGTGCCCGAACGCACCCTGCGCGGCGCCCGCCAGGACGATGTCGCACGGATGCGGCGTCTCCGCCAGGCGCCGCGCGATCTCGACGAGCGCAGCCAGGAGCGATCCGCCGGCCGCGGCCTTGCCGGTCAGGCGCCCGCCCGCCATCCGCTCCGGCGGGCGCCGGAGCGTCACGGCATCGCCGATCGCCACCGCCGCCCGCACGTCCGCCTCGCCCAGGCCGACGTCGACGAAGAGCGCGTCGATGTCCGGCGTCACGTCGCGCACCGCCGCCTCGAGCACGTGCGGCGGCCGCGTGCCGATGGCGCCCGCGAGCGGACGGCGGCCGTGAACGGTCACCGGCTGACCGAGCCACGCACGGACGTCGACGCCCGCCGCCGGGCCGATCGGGCGAAAGCGCAGGAACCCGCCGGGATCGATTCGGGCGACGATCATGCTCGGCTCGTCGAGCGGGGCGACGATGAGCAGGCGCGGGGCAGCGACGACATCGGGGCCGAAGGCGGTGGTGACACCCGCTCCGGTCGCGTTCCCGATCCGCGCACGGCGGTGGGCGATGACGTTGCCCAAAGCGTCTCTCTCGACGCGGTCGACGAACGGGGCGAGGGCAGCCGACAAGGCGTCCGCAACGACCCCTTCGGCGCCTGTCGGGCCGTCGAGGGCGGCGAAGCGGATGCTGTCGACGGACAGGTCGCCGGCTGCGGTCATGCCGGGTTCGCCGCGCCGGGGTCCAAGGGGGCGGGAACGCCGCTCGTCGGTTCGGCCGTCGGGTCGACCGGGGCGGACGTCGGCTCGGGCGGCGATGTCGGGGCCGATGTCGGGGCATCCGTCGGGGCGACCGTCGGCGGCGCGTCCGTCGGGGGCGGCGACGTGGCCGTCTCGACGGCCGCGACGGTCGGCGCCGGCGTGGGCGCGTCCGTCGGCGGCGGCGTGGCGGAGGGCGCGAACGGGGTGGCGACGGGCGTGTCCGAGGGCGCAGCCGGGGGCAGGACGGGACCGGACGTGATCGTGGCCCGCCGGACGACGGTCGGGACGACCGGGGCGTCCTCGTCGGCGTCGGTCGGCGGCGGTGCGTCCGTCGCCGTCGGGACGCCGTCGACCTCGCTGGCGGCGACCGTCGGCGTCGCGCCGTCTGCCGCAGGACCGCCGGGCACGGGCGGCGCGGACATGAGGTACACGGCACCGCCGACGCCGTAGCACGGGAGCGTGAGCAGGATGATGCCCAGCAGCGCGGCGCTGAGGCGGCGGCGGTTGGGGGGCTGGGCGTCCAGCCAATCGCCAAAGGCGTCGAACACGGCGGCCTCATGGGAGCGGCGCGGGCGGGAGTGCGGGACGGGCGATGGTAGGGCGCGGGGATCGGAATGTCAACGACTGGCCGAGAGCTGCGAAGGAATCCGGACGCCGTCCGAATCGACCCGATGATCACGGGGGTTCGCCGCAGGCTTCGATGGGCCGACGACGTTCGCGTCCGCGCCGACCCGACGTATACTCCCCGCCCGTCCGCACCCCACGCGGGAACGGACACCGTCTGGCCGCCCCAGGCCTGCCGTCCCACCGCCGTCCGACCATCACCGGACCCCACCAGAGAGGCCGCACTCCGTGACGCTGCCCGCCACGATGCGCGCGATCCGCAAGCTCACCGCCGGCGAGGGCCTCGGCATCGCCGAGGTGCCGGTGCCCCGCCCCGGACCGGGCGAGGTGCTCCTGAAGGTGACCGCCGCGTCCATCTGCGGCACGGACGTCCACATCTACAACTGGGACGCCTGGAGCGCCGGCCGGATCAAGCCGCCGGTAACCCTCGGCCACGAGTTCGCGGGCGACGTCGTCGCGCTCGGCGAGGGCGTCGTCGACGTGCCCCTGGGCGCACCCGCGTCGGGTGAGGGGCATATCCTCCTCGCCAATGCCCGCCACGTCGTGCCCGGTCAGGAGCACCTGGCCAAGGACATGGAGGTCATCGGCATCGACCGCGACGGCGCGTTCGCGGACTACGTGATCGTGCCCCGTGCGAACCTCTGGCTGAACGACGGGGCGCTCGCGCCCGAGATCGCCAGCCTGCAGGATCCGTTCGGCAATGCCGTGCACACCGTCCACGCCCAGGACGTCGCCGGCAAGACCGTCCTCGTCACGGGCGGCGGCGGCCTGATCGGCCTGATGACGATCCCCGTCGCGCGCGTCGCCGGCGCGGCCGCCGTCTACGTGACCGACGTCAACCAGTCCCGCCTCGAGATCGCCCGCCAGCTGGGCGCCGATCTGGCCCTCGACGCCCGCGGCGACGTCGTCGGCGCCATCCTGGCCGCAACGGACGGCGCCGGCGTCGACGTCCTTCTCGAGATGAGCGGCAGCGCCAAGGCGATCGACCAGGGCTTCCAGGCGCTGCGCCCGGGCGGCGAGGTGGCCGTCCTCGGCCTGCCGAGCGGCGCGATCGAGCTGGAGTGGGGCAAGCACGTCGTGCTGAAGGGCGCGACGGTGCGCGGAATCTACGGCCGCCGGATCTGGGAGACGTGGCACCGCATGCGCCGCCTGCTTCAGTCCGGCGCCGTCGACCTGAAGCCGCTGATCAGCCACCGCTTTGCCCTCGATGACTTCCAGCAGGCGTTCGACGTCATGCGGTCGGGTCAGAGCTGCAAGGTCATCCTGCTCCCGTAGTCGATAGGCCGCCGATCGCTCGCGTGTTCCCGCCGATATCGCCGATATCGCCCGCCATCTCTCAGATTGCGATGTCAGGAGTCCCGCGCATGTCCGACCCCGTACCGACGTCCGACGCCCGCCTCGCCTACCTCGAAGCCGACCTCGCCGACCTCAAGGCCCGTGGCCTCTACACCACGATCCGCTCGCTCCAGAGCCCGCAGGGCGCGTGGTTGCAGATCGACGGCCGGCGCGTGTTGAACTTCTGCTCGAACAACTACCTCGGCTTCGCGAACGATTCCGCGCTGAAGGACGCCGCCAAGGCCGCGATCGACCGCTGGGGCGTCGGCCCCGGCGCGGTCCGCACGATCGCCGGCACGATGGACGTCCACGGCGAGCTCGAGCGCCGCCTGGCCGCGTTCAAAGGCGTCGACGACACCGTCAGCTTCCAGAGCGGCTTCGCGACGAACCTTGCCACGATCCCGGCTCTCGTCGGCGAAGCGGACTGCATCATCTCCGACGCGCTGAACCACGCCTCGATCATCGACGGCATCCGGCTGACGAAGGCCGCACGTTATGTCTATCGCCACTGCGACATGGACGACCTCGAGACGCAGCTCAAGGCCGCGAGCGGCAAGGGCTATCGGGCGATGCTCGTCATCACGGACGGCGTGTTCTCGATGGACGGCGACGTCGCGCCGCTGGATGCGATCTGCACCCTCGCCGAGCGCTACGGCGCGATCACGATGGTCGACGACGCGCACGGCGAGGGCGTCCTCGGCCGCGGCGGGCGGGGTGCGGTGGACCACTTCGGCCTGCACGGCCGCTTCGACATCGAAACCGGCACGCTCTCCAAGGCCTTCGGCGTGATGGGCGGCTACACCGCCGCCAAGCAACCGATCGTCGACTGGCTCCGCCAGCGCGGACGACCGTTCCTCTTCTCCAGCGCGCTGACGCCGGCCGACGTGTCGGCCTGCATCGCCGCCGTCGACATCCTCGAGCGCTCCACGGAGCGCGTCGAACGGCTCTGGGCGAACGCGGCCGCGTTCCAGGGTGCGATGCGCTCCCTCGGCTTCGACCTCGGCGTCACCCGAACGCCGATCAGCCCGGTCATCGTCGGCGACGAGCAGAAGACGCAGGCGCTCAGCCGCGCCCTCTTCGAACGCGGCGTCTTCGCCACGGCGATCGCGTTCCCGACGGTGCCGCTCGGCAAGGCGCGCATCCGGGTGATGATCTCGGCGGCCCACAGCCCCGAGGACCTCGAGGTCGGGATCGGCGCGTTCGAGGAGGCCGGGCGGGCGCTGGGGATCGTCGGTTAGCTGGAGATCATCGCTAAGACCGGGTCACGACCGAGCCTCAGCTCGCGCCGTCCCCTTCGTCCCAAACCCAGGCGTCGCGGTCGACCTCGGACTCGTCGTCCCACTCGGTGACGTCCGCAATCCCCGCATCGTCCGGGTCGTCCGCCTCGAACTCGCCGGACGTGCGGGCCCGCGCGGCATTGGCCTCGGCCCGCCGCAAGACGCGGCCGAGGGAGATCACGTCATCCTCGTCGTCGTCGACTTCGGGCTCGTCGTCCTCGATGTCGTCCAGCCAGCCGTCGAGGTCGGCGGGGTCGGCGTTCGCTTCGAGCCACGACAGGATGTCGTCGTCGCCGTCCGCCGCGCCGACCGCCGGAGCGCCGGACTTCGCGGCGCCGTCGCCGCCGTCCAAGTCGAGATCGACGAGGATCTCGTCGAGCGACGCCGACTCCGTCGCGGAGTCGATCGCATCCAACAGGTCTTCGTCGGACTCCGATTCGGCCAGCAGCTCGAGCGCCAGCGTGGCGTTGTAGCCGCCGATCTCGCCCAGCGCCTCGATCGCGGCCCGGCGCACGGCGATGGGGGCGTCCTGCGCCACGCGGGCCAGCGGCAGGATCGCGTCCTTCAGCCCAAGCTGGCCGGCGGCGAACGCGGCGCTCGCCTGCACGGCCGGCAGCGCGTCCTCGAGGAACGACAGAACCTCGTCCCGCCAGCGCGGATCGGCCGACCGGCCGATCGCCAGCAGCGCGGCGGAGGTCAGCACCGGCACGTTGGCGCCGATCGCCGCGGCGATGGCGGCGACCGCGGCGTCGCTCTCGGACCAGCCGACCGATGCAACGGCCTTGGCGCGCACGTCCGTCGGGCCGTCGTCGTCGCGGGCGGCCGCCAGCAGCACCGCCAGCGCCTCCGCGGCGCGCGTTCGATCGAGCTGGCCGAGCTCCGAGCGCTCGATGTACGGACCGATCGCCTCGGCGGCCGCGCCGCGGACCATGGGATCCTCGTCCGTGGCCAGCAGCTCGGCGTACCGGTCGAGCAACCACGGCTCGGTGGCCTCCCAGAGTCCGGCGATCGCCGTCGCACGCACGATCGGGTCCGGGTCCTGGAGCAGGGCGACGAACACGCTCTTGAAGATCACGAAGAAGTCGTCGTCGGCGAGCGACTTGAGCGCGGCGGTGATCGCCCGCCGCCGGGCGGGCGGTGCGGCGTTCCAGCGCGGCTGCAGGGACGCGACGTCGGCTGCGGTGGCATTGGAGAGCGCGCGCAGCCACTCGCGTTCGGCACCCGGATCGTCGGACTGCAGCAGGCCGTCGAGCGCAACGTCGAACGGGACGACGGCGCGCAGCGGGTCGCGCTCGGCGTCCGAGTCGTCCGTCGATGGGTCGAGCGAAGTCTCCACCGGCCGCCTCAGGGCTGCGCGAACGACACGGGATTCAGAACCTCCATCACCGTGATCGCCAGCATGAGGAGCAGCACGAACCCGATCCCGAGCGCGTTGACGAGCGCCTCCCGTGTCGGCTCGACCCGGGCGCCGCGCACGACCTCGGCTGCCACGAAGAGCAGCCGGCCGCCGTCGAGGCCGGGGATCGGGAACAGGTTGATCAGGCCGAGGTTGGCCGACAGGATCGCCGCGAAGCGCAGGAGCGTCATCAGGCCGCTCTCGCCCGCCTGGCGCGACAGCCGGGCGATGCCGACGGGACCGGCGAGCTGCACCTCGTCGGTGCCGCTCACCATCCGAGCCAGCCCCGTGACCATCATCTTCAGCATGTCGACCGTGCCCGTAACCCCATGCCACGGCGCCTTCCACCACGTCAGGGGCGCCTGATAGGCCACCGACCCGATCGCCACACCCATCCTCGCGCGCCCGGTGGCGGCGTCGGCCGCCGGCGTGACGTTGATCTCCAGCACCTCGGGCGCGGCGCCGCCGACCGCTCGCAGCGCGACCAGCGTTTCGCCCGGCCGCGGCTCACGCGAGCCGTCGGCCACTTCGAGCGGCGCAAGGACGATATCGTTCACCTGGAGCGAAGCGCCGCGGCCCGGCGAGCCGGCGGCTTCGATCGGGCGGGCGGCGAACGACGGCCACAATCCGCCGAGCACCATGCCTTCGGCCGCCTTGACCTCGATCGCATCGCCCGTCCCGCGCACCACGGACAGCTGCAGCGCACGACCGGCCGAATCGGCCGTCGCCTGGATCATCCCGTCCACGGCCGTGAACGGCAGCTCGGTGCCTGGATCGAGTACCTCGCTCATCGGCACGGCGGATGCCGCAAACTCGGCCAGGGCTCGCCCGTCGATCGCGACGACGAGGTCGCCCGGCTGCAGGCCGCCGGCCGCGGCCGGCGAGCCGTCCTCGACGCCGGCGATCCGGACGACATCGTGCGCCCGAACCGCCTGTTCCACGCCCCAGAAGGCGGCGACGGCGGCCAGGATGACCACCGTCAGGGTGAAGTTCGCGAACGGCCCGGCAAGGAGCACCGCAGCACGGGACCGCGGTCGCGCTGCGGCGAAGGCGCCGGGCACCGTCGGGTCGTCCTCCCCGTGCAACCGGACGAAGCCGCCGAGCGGCAGCCAGTTGAGCGTGTAGTCCGTGCCGCCGGCGCTGAACAGCTTCACGATGCGCGGCGGGAAGCCGAGCCCGAACTCGTCGACGCGGATCTTGTTGAGCTTGGCCACCAGGAAGTGGCCGAGCTCGTGGACCAGCACCAACGGGTAGAGGGCGGCAAAGAAATAGAAGACCGTGATCAGCCAACCGGGAAGTTGCATCGCGCTGCTCTCGAGGAGGGACGGGAGGGCGATCGGCCATGCGGCACGTCGCCGAGATCGGCGCCAATCATAGCGGTCTGCGGCGCGAAAGTGCACGGAGCGCGCGTGCTACAATCGCCCGACGAGCACCTCCGCCGACGCCGACCGATCGCGGAGCCGCCGAGAACCAGTCACCAACGGAAGTCCGTGCCCCAATGGTCCCCATCGATCAGCTGACGAACATCGAAGCGCGCTACGACGAGCTCGACGCCCAGTTCGGCGATCCCGACGTCACGTCGGACCCCGACCGGCTGCGCGCGATCGGCCGCGAGCAGGCCGCGCTGGCGCCGATCGTTGCCGCCTACCGAAGCTACCGCGCGCTGGTCGAGCAGATCGCCGACAACGAGGCGATGCGCACCGCCGACGACGCGGAGATGGCCGAGCTTGCCGCCGAGGAGCTTCCGACGCTCAACGCACGCCGGACGGCGCTCGAAGTGGAGATCCTCGAGCTCCTCCTGCCCAAGGACCCGCACGACGACCGCAACGTCATCGTCGAGATCCGAGCCGGCACCGGCGGCGATGAGGCCGCGTTGTTCGCCGCAGACCTGTTCCGGATCTATCAGCGCTACGCCGAGTCCCGGCGCTGGAAGGTCGACGTGATCAGCGCCAGCGAGATCGGCATCGGTGGATTGAAAGAGGTCGTGTTCGAAGTGCAGGGCGACGGTGCGTACGCCCGGCTCAAGTGGGAGAGCGGCGTCCACCGCGTGCAGCGCGTGCCCGAGACCGAGGCGCAGGGCCGGATTCACACGAGCACCGCCACCGTGGCCGTGCTGCCGGAGATGGACGAGATCGAGATCGAAGTGCCGGAGAGCGACATCCGGATCGACGTCTTCCGTTCGAGCGGACCCGGCGGCCAGTCCGTGAACACGACGGACAGCGCGGTCCGGCTGACCCATCTGCCGACCGGCATCGTCATCAGCTGCCAGGACGAGAAGTCGCAGCTCCAGAACCGCAAGAAGGCGCTGCAGGTTCTGCGCGCCCGCCTCTACCAGCTGGAAGAAGAGAAGCGCCTCTCCGAGCGCGGCGCCGAGCGCAAGAGCATGGTCGGCGGCGGCGAGCGCTCCGAGAAGATCCGAACCTACAACTACCCCCAGAGCCGGGTCACCGACCACCGTATCGGCCTGACCAGCCATCGCCTGCCCGAGATCATGGCCGGCGACATCACCGACTTCCTCGACGCTCTCGCGGCCGCTGACCGTGCCCAGCGCCTCGAGGAGGCCCGCACCCTTTCGGCCGCGTGACGCTGGCCGAGGCCCTTGCCGCCGCGCGCGCCGCGCTCCGTCGCGAGCCGCAGCCCGACGTCGCCGCCCGCGCGCTCCTGTCGCATGCCCTCGCGACGACCACCGCCGGCCTCCTCGCCCACCGGAGCGACGTGCTGTCGGTGGCGGACCGGCGGGCCTTCGACGCCCTCGTCCGCCGCGTGGCCGACGGTGAGCCGCTGGCGTACGTCGTCGGTCACCAGCCCTTTCTGGACTTCAGTGTCCGCGTGACGCCCGCCGTCCTCATCCCGCGCATCGAGACCGAAGGGCTGGCGGAGTGGGCCATTCGGTTTGCGCGCCTCCGTGCAGCGGCTGGCCCACCCATCCGGCGAATTCTGGACGTCGGCACCGGCTCCGGCGCGCTGGCGATCGCTCTAGCCCGCGCCTGCCCCGAGGCCGCCGTCACAGCCACCGACATCTCCGACGACGCCCTGTCCGTCGCCGCCGACAACGCCCGAAGCCTGGCCTGCACGGACCGCATCGCGTTCCTGTCCGCCGACCTCTGGCCGCCGGATCCCCGCGCGCCCTTCGATCTCGTCGTCGCCAACCTGCCGTACGTCGGCACGGACGAGCACGACGACGTCGGGCGATCCGTGCTCGACCACGAGCCGCATGGGGCGCTCTTCAGCGGCCGCGACGGCTTGGATCTGCTGCGGCGGTTCGTCCCGGAACTGCCGAGTCGGCTGGCGCCCGGCGGCGCCGCCGCGCTCGAGATCGGCTGGCGGCAGGGGGAGACCGTCGTCGCTCTGGCGCGGGAAGCGTTCCCATACGCGGTGGTCACGCTGCGGCATGATGTATTCGACCGGCCGCGGCTCGTGACGATCGAGCCGCCGACTTGAACGGCGGGCGTCGCAGGGGGCCGAACGCGGCGCGGCCTCGACTCACGATCGCCGTCGACGCCAGCCGGGGATTCGATCCGCAGCCGACCGGCACGGAAACGTACGCCCGCGCCGTGATCCGAGGTCTGATCGAGGGCGGCGCCCACGATTACCGGCTGTACATGCGCGGCGCACCGGCAGCCGAGGCGGACGCCCTTCGCGCCGCCGGCGCGACGGTCGACGATCTCGGTGCCGGACGGCTCTGGACGCACGTCCGCCTCGGCCGCGCCGTCCGCCGGCGCGCGGCCGACGTCCTGTTCGTGCCGGCGCACGTCCTGCCGGTGTTCTGCCCGGCGCCCGGCGTCGTCACCGTCCACGATGTCGGCCACCGCCGCTTTCCCGAAGCGCACACCTTCGCCCAGCGCGCCTACCTCGAGCTTGCCGCCCGCCGCCACGTGCGCGTCGCCCGGGCCATGATCGCGGATTCGAAGTCGACGGCCGACGACCTCGTGGCCTTCGTCGGCGCCGCGCCGGAGCGGATCCATGTCGTCCACCTCGGCGTGGACGCCGACCTCGTCCCGGCCGCACCCGACGCCGTGCGCACGCTGCGCACCCGCCTCGGATTGCCGCTCAACGCCGAGGTCATCGTCCACGTCGGCACGCGGCAGCCCCGCAAGAACCTCGCCCGCCTCATCGAGGCACTGGCGCACATCCGGCGCGAGCGGCCGGACGCCGTGCTCGTCCTGGCCGGGCGTCGCGGCTGGGGCAACGAGGACCTTGGGGCCGTCGCGCGCCGGGCAGGCGTCGGCGATCGGGTGGCGATAATTGATTATGTCGACCGCGCCGACCTGCCCGCGCTGTTCGGCCTGGCACGCGTCGTCGCCGTGCCGAGCCTGCACGAGGGCTTCGGCCTGCCGCTGCTCGAAGCGATGGCGTGCGGCGCGCCGGTCGCCGCGGCGCGCGCCTCGAGCCTGCCCGAGGTCGGCGGCGATGCCGTCGCGTGGTTCGACCCGCACGACGTGACCGACATGGCGACCGTGATCGCCCGCCTGATGGGCGATGCGGACGACCGTGACCGTCTGACGGCCGCCGGACGGGCGCGGGCGGCGACCTTCACGTGGCGGCGGTGCGTGGACGCCACGCGGTCCGTCCTCGAAGGCGCGGCCCAGCCGCTGCCGCGGCGCCGATGATGCGGGCCGCCCGGTGAACGCCGCGACCCGGTCGCGCCGGTCGCCCCCGCGCGATCTGCGCCGCATCCTGGTGATCAAGCTCGCCGACCTCGGCGACGCGATCCTGACGACGCCGACGCTCGACGCGCTTCGACGCCGCTGGCCGGAAGCCGTGCTCGACGTCCTCACCACGCCGCAGGCCGCCGTCGCAATCCACGCCAGCGGGCTCGTCGACACCGTCCATACCGTCGACGTCCACCGCCGCGCCCCCGGCCCTGTCCCCAACGCCATCCGCCGCGCCGGCGCCGTCCTCGGCCTCGTGCGCCGCCTCCGACGGACGCGATACGATGCGGTCGCGCTCTGTCATCCGCTCGTCACGCGCCGCGGCGCCGTCAAGCACGCGGCGCTCGTCCTCGCCATCGGCGCGCCGGTGCGGGCCGGCCTCGTCGCGCCCGGCAGCCGTCGCGGCTGGTTCCTCACCCACCGGGCCGTGGATCCTGGCTACGACCGGGGCCACGTCGTGGACGCGATGCTCGGCATCGCCGCCGCGATCGGCGCGCCACGCGGCCCTGCGCAGCTGCGATTCGTCGCCGGCGACGCGGCGGAGCGGGCTGCCGATGAGCTGCTGGCGACGGACGGACGCGCGGCGGCGGACGGTCGTCCGGCCGGCGGCGCCACGGCCCGGTCCGCCGACGCGGCCGTCGCCGGCGCCACCGGGCGGCTCGACGGCCGCACGGTGGCCATCCACCCCGGCGCCGGCGTCTACAGCCCTGCCCGTCGCTGGTCGCCGGAGCGATTCGCCGACGTCGCCCGTGCCCTGTCGGCGGCCGGCGCCCGGATCGTCCTCGTCGGTACGGCGGCCGACGGCGGGGCGGACGTCCGCGCGTCCGGCGCGCCGATCGACCGCGACCTCACCGGTGCGACGGACGTCCGGACGCTGGCGGCCGTGCTCCGGCGGTGCGACCTCGTCGTGGCCAACGACGGCGGCGTGGCGCACCTGGCGGCGGCGGTCGGAACGCCGGTCGTGGCGGTGTTCGGCCCGTCGAACGACGTGGCGTGGCGGCCCTGGCCGCCGGACCGTCCGGGCGCGCCGTCGCCGCACCGCGTCGTGGCGCTGGACGTGCCGTGCCGACCGTGCTTCTATGTCGGCCACCGCCTCGGCCGGCCGGCCGGCTGCGCCACGCGCGACTGCCTGCGCTGGCTGGGCGCCGATCGGGTCGTCGCCGCCGCCTTCGACGCGCTCGCGGCGGCGAACTCCCGCCCGCCGACGCCGTCATCGCCCGAACGCCGAGAGGAACGATGACGACGACCACCGGCTCCGCCGACCTCCAACGCGAAGACCGCCCAGGCGAAGACCGCCCCGGCCACGACCATCCGAGCCGCGAAGGCGGCGGCGCCCTCACCCTCTCGGCCGCAGCGCGGATCCTGGAGCGCTTCGCGCACCAGACCGTCGTCGTCGTGGGCGACGTCTGTCTCGACGAGTACGTGATCGGTCACGCCGAGCGGATGAGCCGTGAGGCGCCCGTGCCGGTGCTGGCTTGGCGCCGGCGCGTCTGCCTGCCCGGCGGCGCGGCGAACCCGGCGGTCAACGCCGCCGTCCTCGGCGCGCGCGTCCGCCAGGTCGGCGTCGTGGGCGACGACGCGGCGGCCGACGAGCTTCGCTCGGCGCTCGTCGCAGCCGGCATCGACCCGACCGGCCTGATCGTCGATCCCTTGCGGCCGACGACCGTCAAGATGCGCGTCGTCGCCGAGGGGCTCTCGGCACCGCAACAGGTCGCGCGGATCGACCGCCAGGAGCGGCGGCCGGTCGACGGCGCAGCGGGTCGGTCGCTCGGCGCAGCGCTCGCGCGCGCCGCCGATGGCGCGGCGGCGATCCTGGTCTCGCACTACCGCAGCGGCGTCGTGACCGCCGAGCTGTGCGATGCGGCGCGGTCCGCGGCGCGCACGAGCGGCGCGCTCCTCACCACCGACGGTCAGGGCGACCTCGGCTGGTTCGCCGGCTTCGACGTCGTCCGCGTCGGCCGCGCCGACGCGTCCGCCAGCCTCGGACGACCGCTGGACACCGAGGCCGACTTCGAGCCGGCGGCCCGCGAGCTGCGCGCCGCGCTCGGCGCGCGGGCTGTCCTCCTCGGCCGGGGCGCACAGGGCACCAGCGTCGCAGACGCCGAGGGCTACCGCGTCGTCCCGCCGGCCAACGTGAGCGAGGTCTTCGACGTCACCGGCGCCGGCGACACCGTCATCGCCGTCGTCACGCTGGCGCTGTGTGCCGGGGCGACGCCGCGCGAAGCCGTCTTCCTCGCCAACGCCGCAGCCGGCCTCACCGTGCGGCGACTCGGCAATGCGGCCCCCCGCGCGGACGAGATCCTCACTGAGTTGGCGCGCCGCCCGAACGCCGAGGCTTGAGCCGCGGGCGGCCGCCCTCTACAATCGCCCGCGCATGGACATCCCCCCCCTCGCGCCTCGCCGGACGGACGACGCACCGCCCGCGCCGCACGTCGCCGCCGACCTCGACGCAGCCGCACAGCTGTGCGCGCGCTGGCAGGCCGATGGCCGGCGTGTGGTCCTCACGAACGGCTGCTTCGATCTGATGCACGTCGGCCACACCCGCTACCTGGCGCAGGCCCGGGCCCTCGGCGACCGGCTCGTCGTCGCGCTGAACGGGGACGACGGCGTCCGCGCCCTGAAGGGCGAAGGGCGGCCGGTTGTGCCGGCCGCCGAACGCGCCGAGCTACTGGCGGCTCTCCGCGCGGTCGACCTCGTCGTCGTGTTCGAGTCGCCCACCGCCGTGGAGGTCCTGCGCGCCCTCCGGCCGGACGTGTACGTCAAGGGGGGCGACTACGACGCGACCGCCCACCGCCCGCCGGAGGCGGATGCCGCCACGGCCGTCGGCACGGACGTCCGGTTCCTGCCATATGTTGCCGGGCGGTCCACGCAAGCGCTGATCGCCGCGATCCGCGCCGGTCGGCGGCTGTGACCGACCTGCCGCCATCGGGCGATCTCGACGACGGCGATTCTGGCGCACCGCCGGACGATGTCGGCCTGATGTTCCCGGCCCCGGCGCCGGACGAGAGCGATCCCTCCGCCGGGCTGGCCGCCACGGAAGCGGCGGCGCATGCGCGGGGCGCCGAGGCCGGCACGCGGCGGCTCGTCGGATCGGCCGCGCTGCTCGGAATCGGCAATGTCGCCAGCCGGGTGCTCGGCTTCATTAGGGATGCCCAGATCGCGCAGGCGTACGGCGGCGGTGTCGCCACGGCGGCGTTCAGCATCGCCGAACGGGTCCCCAAGCAGATCTACGTGCTCCTCATCGGCGGTCAGCTCTCCGCCGCGCTCGTCCCGACGCTGGCGCACTACGGCGCTGCCAAGCGGGACGAGCTGACGCGCGCCGTCGCCGTCCTGCTCTCGGCGGCGGCGGCGGCCACCGGCCTCGTCGCGCTCGGCGTCTACGCATTCGCGACGCCGCTGGCGGAGGCGCTCGTGCTCCCCGAATCGCCCCTCCGGGCCCAGGGCGGCCTGCCGATCGTCGCGCAGGGCCTGCGGATCATGGCCCCGGCGTGCGTGCTGTTCGCCATCGGCGGCGTCGTGACCGGACTGCTGTATGCGCTCGAGCGGTTCTCGGCGGCCGTGCTGGCCGGTGCCGCCTACAACCTCGGGATGCTCCTTGCCGTCTTCCTGCTGCGCGACCGCCTCGGCCCCGCCGCGCTCCCGACCGGCGTCGTCCTCGGCTCCGCCATCCAGTTGGCGGTCTTGCTGTACGGTGCGCGCGGCCTCTCGCTGCACCTCACGCTTCGGCTGCGGCACTCCGTTCTCCGCCGCGTCCTCACGCTGTACGCACCGATCGCCGCCGGGCTCGTCATCACGGATGCCCTCGTTCCCTTCGTGGACGCCGGCTACTCGTCCCTCGGCGCCGACGCCGCGCCGGCCTGGCTGGCGTGGGCGACGCGCCTCGTGCAGTTCCCGCACGGCTTCATCAGTACGACGATCGCTCTTGCCATCCTGCCCGCGCTCGCCGCGGCGCACGCGCGGGGCGAAACGCAGACGTTCGCCCGAACGCTGGCGCGCGGCATGCGGCTCGTCGTCGCGCTCACGCTGCCGGCGGCCGTCGGCATGGCGGTGCTGGCCGGACCGATCGTGGCGCTGGCCTACGAGCGCGGCGCCTTTGTGGCCGCGGACCGGGTCGGCGTCGCGCTCGCGCTGCAGGGCTTCCTCATCGGGCTGCCGTTCGCGGCGATCGATCTGCCGCTGAACTATGCGTTCTACGCTCGCGGCAACACCTGGCTGCCGGCGTTGATCGGCGTGCTCAGCGTCGGCGTGTGGTGGCTGGTGGCGCGGTTCGTCGGTCCGCCGGCAGTGCACGGCCCGTTCCCGCAGGCCACATCGCACGTCGGCCTGGCGCTGGCGGACAGCGCCAAGCACGCCGCGCATGCCGCGGCGCTGTTCTGGCTCGTCCGGCGATCGAGCGGCAGCGAGGTCGCCAGCGGCCTCGTCCGGACCGCCGCCGGTGCAGCCGCAGCGGCAGGCATCATGGGCGCCGTCGTCCTGGGTCTTGATCTGCGCCTGGCGCCGCTCGTGCCGGGGGGCCTGACGGGCTGGGCGATGCGCGGCGGCCTGGGCGCCGTCGTCGGCGTCGCGCTCTACGTCCCGCTGGCCGCACGCCTCGGCGTTCGTGAGATCGGTTGGATCGCGGGGATTGCGCGCAGCCGGCTGCGGCCGGGTTGAGAGATCGGGTTGAGAGGTCGGGTTGAGCGGCCGAGCCGGGTGACAGGGCTGAGCGGCCGCGGTCCGACACCGCCATGACCCCGGCGTGCGAGCGGGACCACGTGGCCGCAACTCGACAGCCCGCCCCCCGCTCGCTATCATCGCCGTCTCGCCGACAGGAGTATGCCGATGGCCCGCAAGACGCCGCAACGCCCGCGCTCGCCCCAGGCGCCGCGCACACCCACCGCCGCACCGTCCGGGGACGCCCGTGCTCCGCGCGCACCGCGCATGCCGGCGACCAGCATGACGGCCGTCGTCGATTACGAGGCCGACCTCGCCGAGCGCTACCAGCACGTGAAGCGCGACCTCTTCCGAATCCTGATCATCGGCGGCTTGCTCTTCGGCCTGATCCTCGCCGCCAAGTTCTACGCCGACTCGACCGGTGGGCAGCTGTTCTTCTCGTTCTAGCCCGCTGTCTTCCGGTACGCTGTCACTGTAGAGACCCGGAGCGTCAGCCGACGATCGTGGGCTCGATGACCGCCATCGGCCGGTCCAGCGCGTCCGCGGGCGGGGCCGTCGTGCCGGCCGGCGGATAGCGGAGCGCCACGAGGGCCACGACGACGTGTGCCGCCAGCCCGGCGCCGGCCGTGCCCGCGAGCATCCAGCCGAGATGGCTGGCCGCCGCCGCAACCCCGATCGCCGACGCGGCGCGAGCGCCGTCCGGAGCCATGGCGGCATGTCGGGCATACGGATGCACCCAGATCTCGGCGAACAACAGGCCGAGAACAAGGGCCTGGCCGAGCCCGACGTACGCGCCTCCCGGCACGGCGAACCAGCCGGGTGCGGCGGCCACCACGCCGGCGCGCACGAAGCCCCAATGCGCTTCGCGCAGCACGACGTCGGCGCAGCACGCGCCGAGCCGTTCGAACGACGATCGCCGGCGCCCTTCACCGGATCGGCCGTAGCTGCGTTCGGCCGGCGGCACGTCGGCGGCCACACGAAGGATCGCCGCCCCGATGCCTGCCGCCAGCAGCGCACCCGTGACGGCCACCGGCCACGACGACGGCATCGTCCAGCCGGCCAGCCAAAGCGGCATGACGCCCATGCCGAGCGCCGCCAGCGGCAACACGCCGAGGTACAGCCAGCGGGACACGGCCAGGAAGGCGTCGATCCGCCTGCCACGCGAGGCCGGTGCGCGCTCGCCCGCCCACCACACGGCGTTCACCGCGACGGCGTAGGCGAGGAGCGCCGCCGCCAGCCAGACCGACGCATCGCGCACCATGGCGTCAGGGCGTCGGGCTGGGAGAAAGCGCGCCGGTCGCGGCCGGGGTCGCCGGACGAAGCGTGCGCGTGGGCCGCGGCAGGGCGCGCTGCGCCGTTGCGGTCGGCAGGGCGCCGGCCGGCGGCGTGGCCGGCGGCGTGGCCGGCGGAGCGCTCGGCGCGCCCGGGCGCAGCGTGCCGGATGGTGCCGACGTTGCGGTCTGCGGCGGCGTCGGCGTCGGGGTCACGAGGAAGCTGGCGAACACCCAGCCCTGCACGCCGGTGCTGCCGATCCGCACGAGCCACCAGCGTGCATCGTCCGAGACGTCGATGCGGATCAGCCGGTCGCCTTTGCGCAGCGTCGTGATCTCGCGCGCTTCGACGTTCGGCGCGGCGCGCAGCGCCGTGTCCGCGACGTCGAGCATCGCATCGAACGCCACGGCGGCCGCGTCCTCGCCGCCGTCGCCGCCGATCGTCACCGGCGCGCGCGCGCGGGTCTCGTCGTCGGGGGACGCCGCGGTCTCGATGGACTCCGGCGTCACCTCGATGACGATCGCAAACTGCGTGGGGGTCGGCGGCGGCGGCGGCGGCTCGGCCACGAGGACGACGGTCTCGGCGCCCGGCGCGGCCAGCTCGCCGTCGCCGGTCATCAGGTTGACGCTCAAGCGGTAATCGCCGACCGTCCGAGGGGCATCGAAGCGGAACGTCGGGGCGTCCAGCGGCTGGTCGGCCTGCATGACGATCCGGCCGGCGGCGTCGAGCAGCTGCCAGCGCAGCCGGTAGCTCGACTGTCCGGTGCGCGCCTCCCCTTCGCGGAGGTACGTTCGGACCATCCGCCACAGGAACGGATCGACGCCGTTGGATACGCCGTCCAGGACGATCGAGCCGATCCGATAGTAGGCCGCCGTGTCGAAGACGGGCCGCAGCCCTTCGACGTCCGTCAGCCAGACGGTGTGTTGGCGGCGGTTCGCGTCCCAGTAGAAGAAGCGCCAGCGCTGCGTCGCGTCGTCCTTGCCGAGCTCGGACGCCCGGATCGTCGGCAGCTCGATCGTCGTCTCCCGGCCGGGCGTGATCCGGTCGGGCGCGTCGGAACGGGCGATGTCCAGGATCCGACCCAGCGCCTCGCCGTACCTGATCGGAGTCACGATGTTGTCGACGATGTCCTGCCCCTGTACCGGGATCGCCAACTGGAGCTTGCGTCGATCGACGGCGGTCAGGCACCACTGCACCAGGCTGTCCAACGCGGCCGTGCTGAGCGGCGCGCCGCCGGGCAGCCTGACGCGCACCCCGTCGGCGCCGTCCCCGATCCGCCGCCACTCCACGTTGCCGCCGCTCCACTCGCCGGCGGCCAGCCGCGGCATCGGCACGTTGACGATCAGTCGCTTGCCGACGCGTCGAAGGTCGGCGCCGAGCAGTGCGACGAATCCGGCCCACGCGTCGTTCAGCCCCTCGTCGATATCATCGTAGTCCAGCACGATGCCGGCCAGATGGTCCGCTTGCGCTGCGCGGACGAGCTCGGAGCGATGGCGCAGGCGCGTCTCGGGGCGGGTGAGGATGTTGTTGATCAGATCCCCGCGGACCCGCCCCTCCTCGCGGTTGTCCGCCACGCCGTACACCTGCGCCTGCGGGTTCACCGGAACGACGGGCCGGCGCGCGATCAGCCCATCGTCTCGCTCGAGGGTGAACGCGCGCACCTCGAGGATCGGCAGCTCGGCCGCGGCGGCGGGCAGTGCGCTCGGCGGCGGCAGGAGAACGGCCGAGACCGCAGGGCGCCCGGTCTCGGCGCGTGCGACGACGAGGGTGTCCGGCACGTAGTCGCCGGTCGGAACGAGAACCTTCAGCCGCCCGGCGATGATCCATTGCGACTGCAGCCAGCGCCATCGCGCCCCGTCCCAGCCGAAGGCGTCCACGAACGGCTGGTCTTCGGTCGAAACCGGCACGTCGACGTGGAGGTAGGCCTCGCGCGGCGCCGGGCCGCGGATGCGCAGGCGGAAGAAATCCGTCAGCGCGGTCGCATCGTCCGGCAGCGCTTCCGTACCGGCCGGCAGGTCGTTCTGTGCCTCCAAGTCCGCCCGCGCCGCCCGACCGATGCTGTAGCGATACACGAGCAGCTCGGCCCCCGGCGCGCCGCGCGCCTGCACGGTCGCGTCCACGCCCGGCCGCAGTCGGTGATACGTGAGCGACCACAGCCGCGTGCCCAGGGAAACCGGCGGAGAGAGGAGGCCGATGGCCACGAGCGCCGGCAAGAGCACGTACAGCACGCGCCGCAGGTGGAGCGGGTTCGCCAGCCACGTGCCGAGCCGCTGCAGCGCCCGTCCCGCGACGTGCGCGGCGCGCGCCGCGCGGGCGGCCGCCGCGCCAACCCCGGTCCGAACGCGCCGCGCGGCGGACTCGACGCCGAGCCAGCGCTCGAAGAGCGGCGTCGGAGCGTCATCGCCCTCGGGCGGCGGAGGCGATAGCGGGGTCGGATCGAGGCCGTCGGGCGGTGTCGTCACGAGCGGGTCCGTCCGAGGATCCGCGCGTCGCGCTCCTGGAGGAGACCGTGCACGCGGCGCATGATCTCTCCGGCCAGGTCGGCCTTGGCGCCGAGCGGCCGGGCATCGACGGTGGTGCGATCGATGAGCAGTGCCTCCGAGTCATCCGCGCCGAACGACGCCGGCACGGGGTTGGCGATGATCAGGTCCAGGTTCTTGCCCTCGAGCTTGGCGCGCGCATGACCGATGAGATCGGACGTCTCGGCCGCAAAGCCGACCCGGACGGGGGCGTCGCACCGCTCGCGCACCACTTCGTCCAGGGCGACGAGGATGTCCGGCGTGCGGTCGAGGACCAGCGTCATGTCGCCCGGCTGCTTCTTTACCTTTTCGGCTGAATAGCGGACGGGCTTGTAGTCGGCCACGGCCGCCGTCATGACGATCGCGTCGGCCGTTGGCGCGACGTCCAGCACCGCCGCGCACATCGCTTCGGCGCTTTCGACGCCGACGAACGTCAAGGCGGCAGGCGGTGGCAGGGCCACCGGCCCACTGATCAGCGTGACGTCGGCGCCCAGGTCGCGCGCCCGGCGCGCGATCGCGTAGCCCATCCGGCCCGTCGAGCCGTTCGAAAGGAACCGAACCGGATCGATCCCCTCGCGCGTCGGACCGGCGCTGACGACGATTCGACGGCCGTGGAGCGGGCCGCCTTGCCCGAGCGCGGCCGCCAAATGCTCGAGGAGCGTGTCGGGCTCGACCATCCGGCCCACCCCGTGCTCGCCGGACGCCATGCGGCCGCCGACCGGCCCGACGATGACGACGCCGCGCTCAAGGAGCGTGCGGACGTGCCCTTGGGTAGCCGGGTGGTCCCACATCCGCGGCTCCATCGCCGGCGCGACGACGATCGGACAGCGAACGGCCAGCGCCGTGGTGCCGAGCGCGTCGCCGGCGAGGCCGAGCGCCAGGCGGGCGACCGCGTCGGCAGTGGCCGGGGCGACGATGAACAGCTCGGCCCGGTGGGCGATCGCCACATGGTCCATCGCGATCGCGCCGGCCGGGTCCCACAGGTCGAGCGCCACCGGGCGGTGCGTCAGCGCCTGGAACGCCAGCGGCCGCACGAGCTCGCCGGCGGCGCGGGTCAGGATCACGTCGACGTGCGCGCCGCGTTGGACAAGGGCGCTCGTCAGGCCGAGAGCCTTGTAGGCCGCGATCGAGCCCGTCACACCGAGCGCGACGGCGCGGCCGTCGAACGTCCGCCGGGTGAAGACGGCGGCATCGACCGAGGGGTCGGCCGAACGGGCTCGTCCGGTCATCGACTCACGCTGCCCGGCGGGCGTCGGCGCGCCGCTGCCAGACGAGCCGAAGGCCGTCGTGGATCAGACCGGCGTGGACATGGGCGATCCGCGGCACGTGCGGTGCCATGACCGCCGCCCAGCCGCCGGTGGCGACGATCGGAACCGTGAACGGCGTCGCGGTGACGGCCGGCGGGTCGTCCGCCAGTTCGGACGGCGGCACGGCCGGGCCGGGGTCGAGCGCTGCGACGATCTGTCCGAGGAGCCCGTCGACGAGAGCGGCATGCCCGTGGATCAGGCCGCTCTGTACCGCCGACTCGGTCGTGCGCCCGACGAGCGGCGGCGTCGGCCCCTCGACATCCACGCGCACCAGGCGCGCGCCCGCGGCGGCCAACGCCTCGGCGGCGATCCCGATGCCCGGCGCGATCGCGCCGCCGACGAACGCGCCGGCGGCATCGACGACGTTGATCGTCGTGGCCGTGCCGAAGTCCACGACGATCACCGGCGATCCGTACGCAGCCTTCGCGGCGACGGCATCGACGAATCGGTCGGCGCCGAGGGAGGTGGCAGGGCGGTAGCGCACCGGCAGGCCGGAGCGCACCCCGGGCCGGACGACGAGCGGTGCCACACCGAACGCGGCGCGGCAGAGGCCGACGACGGTCTCCGTGGCACCGGGGACGACGCTGCAGATGCAGGCCGCGTGGACGTCGCGCGGCGCGAGCCCGTCCCGCGCCAGCAGGTCGGTCACCCACAGCCCGAGCTCGTCGACGGTGCGGCGCGGGTCCGTCTGCAGTCGGAAGCCGGACCGCCGGCCCGGTCCACTGGACGGGTGGACGGCGAACGCGGTGTGGCTGTTCCCGATGCTGACGGTGAGGAGCATTCAGGCTGACCGAGGGGGTGGGCGGCCACGCCGAAGGGCCAGCCGCGGGCCGGTGGGGAGATCGGCGCGATTATAGCCGAGTCGCCGACGGGCGCCGCCGTCGGGCGGTCGAAGGCCGGAATCGGGAGCCAGGCGGCACCGGTGCGGTTGTGGCGACGGCGGTCGGCGAACGACGCGACCTTAACACTCGTTCCGCAGCGCTTCACACGGCCTTAAGGCGAAGGCGCCCGGGCGTTCACGCGGCCCGGTTAGCCTCATCGCAGGGATGGCGCCACGCCCGCCCGGCGCGCTGGCGGTCGCGCGTCGAGCACGTTTCAGGGAGTGCGCCGCCCATGCGCAATCGACCCACCCTTTCCGAGGAGAAGAGCATGCATCGCAGATTCGTCAGCGGCCTCGCGGTCGCTGCAGCAGCCGCCACGCTTGGCGGCTTGATCTTCGGCGCGCCGGCGGCCCCCGACGCGCGCGCCCAGGGCACGGCGCCCGAGCGGATCGACACGGGCAAGGCGTGCTACGTCCAGCTGCCCGACATGCCCGCGGAGCGTTACGGCGGCTTCGGGGGCTACAACCCCGAGACGGGCGTGCTGGTGTACGCCGGCGGCGCGACGAAGTTCGGCGCCAACGAGACCCGAGTGTTTGCCGACATGTACGCGCTCAAGCTAGACGGCGTAAAGGATGCCTGGCAAAAAGTGACGTACAGCGCCGGCGTTGGGTACGCCTCCGAGAAGAGCGACCAGGGCTGCCGCGAAATGTCTTCGGTCTCGCTGAACGGGTCGAACTGGCTGTCCGTCATGGGCAAGGACGGCTGCGACAACGGCAACACGGACACCTCCAAGAAGGGCGGCGACATCAAGGAACTGGCGATCGGCGACAGCGCCTCGTCCTCCGGTGTCCGTTGGATTCCCAACAGCGGCGTGAGCTCACTTCCAGCGGGCACCGAGCTGTTGAAGAACGAGGGCAAGCTGACGCGCCTCATGGCCGCGTACGACACGCAGCGCAGCCGGCTGATCTTCGGCCAAGGCAGCTACAACGACGAGATCCCGACGGAGTCGCAGGACGTCGTCTACTCGGCCAAGAAGTCCGGCTCGAAGTGGAACGTCCAGCAGCTGAACATCGGCGGCTCCAAGCCGGTTCGCCGGATGGGCACGTGCGCAGCGTACGTCTACGACAAGGACACCGGGGTGGACGGCGCGATCGTCCTCGGCGGCAACTCCGGCGGTCAGACGAGCACGACGTACAACGAGGTGTGGTGGATCGACTTCAAGTCCGGCACCAACGGTGTCTGGCAGGAGATCACGGATCGCTTCGCGAATCAGAAGACGGCCGACGCCGAAGGCCTGAGCTTCGGCGGCCGGCGCGAGGGCGCGTGCGCTTACGACCCCGAGACGAAGATGTTCTACAGCTGGTTCGGCCGCGCGAGCTCGAGCATCAAGGACGGCGCGAGCCACTCCGCCGGGCTGTGGCGCGCGAACCTGTCGCAGCTGGGCGATGCGGCGGCGAGCTTGACGTGGGAGCGCCTCGGCGCCGACAACATCGAGTCGACGTCGGCCAAGAAGGTCCGCGCAGTGCGGGCGATCCCGAGCGTGTGGGACCCAAAGCACAAGCGCTTCTTCGTGCTCGGCGGCCGCGCCTCGGGCAGTGACGGCAACGAGGCCGTCGACCAGGCGTGGGTGCTCTATCCCGACGTGACCGGCGAGGCCTGCGCCACGCTCGACCCGTACGCGCCGTTCCGGCCGGGCACGCTGCCGACGACATCGCCGCCTACAGCGACGACCCCGACCGGCGGCACGCCGGCGACACCGCGGCCGACGAACACGCCGGGCGTCTTTCCGACGGCCGACACGTCGGTGAGCGCCTGCCCGCAGGTGGAGAGCAAGGCCCCGGCGGCAGCACTTGCCCAGGCCCTCTCCAACCCGGCCAGCCTGAGCGGCTACAACGCGCCGTGCAACCCGAACGTGCCGCAGAGCCCGGTGAACCCGATCCGGCGCCACGTCACGCTTCGGAACGTCAACCTGCCCTATCACCCGCTCTACAACGGCTTCGTCTTGCGCTGCGGCTGCCAGTAACGGGACGATCGCACTCGACCCTGTTATCGCCCGTCCGCCACGGGCCGGCTTGCTGCCTGCTTTCGGCCCACCGGGTCCGGGTTCGCCCCGGACCCGGTGGGCCGGTCCTTTCCGGCGCCCATCGTCGACGGTCCGGTCATCCCGATCGCCGATGCGCGAGCCGATGCGCCAGATTAACGCGACTTAACGCCATCGTGCGACGGGTTTAAGGCCCGATTGATCTAATGGAGTGGTTGCCGCTGCTACGCTGGCCCCGATGCGGCGCCCCACGTCGCTGCTCCGCCGCAGTTCGAAGCGGCGGTCCGGCCCGAAACGTCCAACGAGGAGAACACGCACACATGTCCACCCCCACGCGCTCGAGCTTCATGCGGTTCGGTTTCATCGCCGTCGCCGCCCTGACCATGGCCGCCTGCGGTCCGGAGGACGCTCCGCCGGCCGCCGAGCCGACGGCGGCGACGGTCGCCGAGATGCCGACGACCGCCCCGGCCGAGATGCCCACCGATGCGCCCGCCCCGTCGGCCGACGCCGGCGCCGTGCAACTCGCCCCCGTCGACCCGTCCGCCGTCACCGGCGACATCGTCACCGCCGGCAGCTCGACCGTGTTCCCGCTCTCCGAGCGCATCGCCGCCCGCTTCAAGGACGAGGGCTACGCCGGCAACGTCACGATCGACAGCGTCGGCACCGGCGCCGGCTTCGAGCGCTTTTGCACGGCCGGCGAGACCGACATCGCCAACGCCAGCCGCGCGATCAAGGATGAGGAGAAGGCGAACTGCGCGAAGATCAACCGCGAGGTCGTCGAGTTTCGCGTCGGCACGGACGCGCTGGCGATCGTCGTGAACCCGGAGAACACCTGGGCGGAGGACATCACGGTCGAAGAGCTTAAGACGATGTTCTCGGGCGCCAAGACGTGGCAGGACGTGCGGGCCGACTGGCCGGCCGAGCCCGTGAAGCTCTTCAGCCCCGGCACGGACAGCGGCACGTTCGACTACTTCGTCGAGGCGGTGTTCGAGAAGGACGAGGCCCCGCTCCTGGCCGCCAACCCGCAGATGTCCGAGGACGACAACATCCTGGCGCAGGGCGTCGAGGGGGACAAGGGCGCGATCGGCTACTTCGGCTATGCGTACTATGCCGAGAGCGGCGGGAAGCTCAAGATCCTGAAGGTGGATGGCGTCGAGGCAGGCGGGACGACGGTCGAGGACGGCACGTATCCGCTGTCGCGACCGCTGTTCATCTACTCATCGAAGGACGTCCTCACGGCCAAGCCGCAGGTGGCGAGCTTCGTCAGCTACTACTTGTCGACGGTGAACGAGGAGATCGTCGAGGCGGGCTACTTCCCAGCCAGCGCCGAGGCGCTCGACGAGGCGGAGACGGCTTGGACGACGGCGGCCGGTCAGTAGGCCGACCCGTTGGGGAGCGCCTGTGCCGCTGTCGCGGCGGGCGTCGATGGGCGGTACAATCCCATCGGCGCTTCGCGACAGCGGCAGGCGCTCCCGCGCGCGGCAACAACCGGTCGCCGCAGGTGACGCGACGGATGGGTGGCCATACTCGATGGACGAGGCGGAAACGATGGCGATTGCAGCCGAAACGGTGAGCGCCTCTGGGCGCGCACGGGCCGAAGTTCGCGCGAGTCTTCGCCGGCGGTCGCGGCCGACGGAGAGCGTCATCCAGGGTCTCCTGTTCCTGTGCGGCGCGATCTCGATCCTGACGACGATCGGCATCGTGTTCGTCCTGACCCGTGAGAGCCTGCGGTTCTTTGCCGACCCCGACGTCTCCGTCTGGAAGTTCCTGACCGGCACCACCTGGCAGCCGCACCTGAAGCAGTTCGGCATCCTGCCGCTGGTCAACGCCACCCTCGGAACGTCCGCCATCGCGATGGTCGTGGCCCTTCCGCTCGGGCTGGCGGTGGCCATCTACTTGAGCGAATACGCATCGTCGCCGATGCGCAACGCGCTCAAGCCGGTGCTCGAAGTGCTCGCCGGCATTCCGACCGTCGTCTTCGGCTATTTCGCCCTCATGTTCATGACGCCGCTGCTGCGGCTCGTCCTCGGCGCCGATCTCGTCTCCGGCTACAACATGGCGTCGGCAGGCATCGTCATCGGCATCCTCATCCTGCCGCTCGTCACTTCCATGAGCGAGGACGCGCTCCACGCCGTGCCGCGCAGCCTGCGCGAGGCCAGTTTCGCCCTGGGTGCGACACGGCTGGAGACGAGCATGCATGTCGTCCTGCCGGCCGCGCTCTCCGGGATCGCCGCTGCGTTCATCCTGGCGATCTCGCGCGCCATCGGCGAAACGATGGTCGTCGCGATCGCGTCCGGCGCCAGCCCGAACCTCACGTTCAATCCGTTCCAGCCGGCGGAGACGATGACCGGGCACATCGCCCGCATCTCGTCGGGCGACCTCAGCTTCAACACGATCGACTACGACAGCATCTTCGCGATCGGCCTGATGCTCTTCCTCATGACGCTCGGCCTGAACGCCGTCAGCCAGCGGATCGTGCGGCGCTTCCGGGAGCAGTACGAATGATCGACGCCAGGTCATCCGCCGGTCGGAACGATGTCCAGCCGCCGCCGTCGCTCGGTGCAACCGAGGGCTTCGAGCCACGGGTCGACGCGCGGCGCCGCCGCGCCGATCTCTGGCGGCAGGGATTCCGCGCATCGACGCTCGTGGCGATCCTCGTGCTCGCCGCGCTGCTCCTGAACGTCGCCAACAGCGCGTTCGGTTACACGGCCGTCCAGGTGAAGCGCGACCCGGCGACGGTCCTCTATCACGGGGTGGCGCTCGACCAACTCGACGCAGCCGGACTCGTCGGGCTGTTGGAAAGCGAGCTGAAGCCGGGCGTCGTGCGGAGACTGAACGGCGAGGCGCCGCTTGTGTCGCGGTCCGTACGCGATCTGCACGCCCTCGCCACGGAGCGGATCGTCCAACCCAAGGTCGTCCGCACGTGGTCGCTGCTCGACTCGGTGTTCCGCCGGGGCGCCGTCAGGCGCGCGCACGCAGCCGAGTTCCCGAACACGGCGCTCGTGTTCCGGTCCTGGCTGACCGCCGACTTCCTCCTGTCGCCGCAGGATCCCGATCCCGAGAAGTCCGGCGTGAGCACCGCCATCAAGGGCTCGCTGTGGATGATCCTCATCACGATCTTGTTCGCGTTCCCGGTCGGTGTGGGCGCGGCGATCTACCTCGAGGAGTACGCGGACAAGCGCAGCCGGATCAATCAGTTGATCCAGACGAACATCAACAACCTGGCCGGCGTGCCGTCCATCATCTACGGCATGCTCGGCCTGGCGATCCTCGTGCGATTCCTCCAACCCTTCACCAGCGGCGCCATCTTCGGCATGGCCGGCGGCGACTCGCCCAACGGCAGGACGATCCTCTCGGGCGGCCTCACGCTCGGACTCCTCATCCTGCCCGTGCTCATCATCAACGGCCAGGAGGCGATCCGCGCCGTGCCGCAGAGCCTGCGCCAGGCCAGCTTCGGGCTCGGCGGGACGAAATGGCAGACGATCTGGCACCACGTCCTGCCCGGCGCGCTGCCGGGGATCCTCACCGGCGCAATCCTGGCGGTCTCGCGCGCGATCGGTGAGACCGCGCCGATCCTCGTCATCGGTGCGAGCACGTACGTGGCGCTCGATCCGTCGGGGCCGTTCTCGAAGTTCACGGCGCTGCCGATCCAGATCTACCAATGGACGAGCCGCCCGTCGGACGTCTTCCGCAACATCGCCGCCGCCGCGATCCTGGCCCTGCTCATCCTGCTCCTCACACTGAACGCCTCAGCGATCTTCCTCCGCAACCGCTACCGCGCCAAGGGGTGATCCCGATGACCGTACAGACGCGCCCGCCGCGCCTGCAGTCAGCCGAAGGAGAAGTGCAGCAGCCGCGCGTCTTCGACAGCACGACGAACCCGGAAGCGCTGCGCGCACCGCAGGGCATGCCGATGGCGATGGCCACCCGCGACCTCGCCGTGCACTACGCCGCCTTCCTCGCCGTGCGCGGCGTCGACCTGGCCGTGGCGCGCAACAAGATCACGGCGCTCATCGGCCCGTCCGGCTGCGGCAAGAGCACCGTGCTCCGGTGCTTCAACCGGATGAACGACCTGATCCCGACGGCGCAGGTGAGCGGCAAGGTCGAGCTCGACGGCGTGGACATCTACGCGCCGGACATCGACCCGGTCGAGGTGCGGCGCAAGGTCGGGATGGTGTTCCAGAAGCCCAACCCGTTCCCGAAGACGATCTACGAGAACGTCGCCTGGGGCGCGCGGATCAACGGCTACCGCGGGCGGATGGACGACCTCGTGGAAGATGCGCTGCAGCGCGCCGCCTTGTGGGACGAGGTGAAGGACAAGCTGCAGGCCAGCGGCCTCTCCTTGTCCGGCGGCCAGCAACAGCGGCTGTGCATCGCCCGGGCGATCGCCGTGCGGCCCGAGATCATCCTGATGGACGAGCCGTGCTCCGCCCTCGACCCGATCGCGACGCTGCGGATCGAGGAGCTCATGCAGACGCTCAAGAGCGACTACACGATCGTCATCGTGACGCACAACATGCAGCAGGCGGCCCGCGCTTCGGACTACACGGCCTTCTTCTCGGTGGGCAGCCAGCGAGACGGCTACTTGGTGGAGTTCGGCCCGACGGCCGAGCTCTTCACGAACCCGGTCGATCCACGGACCGAGGACTACATCACCGGCCGCTTCGGCTGAGTAGGAGCGTCGCCAATGGCCCGCGCGCTGTACGACCGTGAACTCCACCGCCTCGAGAACGAGGTCCAGACCCTCGGCAACATGGTGCGCGACGCGCTGCGCCACAGCACGGACAACCTTCGCCGCGACGATCTTGCGGCGTCCGAGCGCCTGATGGCGTTCGACCGCGACATCAACAGCCGACGTTACCGAGTCGAGAGCGAGATCATGACGCTCATCGCCACGCAGCAGCCGGTGGCGGGCGACATCCGCCTGCTGGCCGCGATGCTCGAGGTCGTCGGCGAGCTCGAGCGGATGGGCGATTACGCCAAGGGCATCGCCACGATCCACGTCCGGCTGGCCGGCTGGCAGATGCCGTCCGACGTCCTCGACCGCCTCGAGCACATGGCCGACATCGCCGCCGACATGCTCGGCCGCGCCCTCGACGCCTTCGAGCGCCGCGATGCCGCCATCGCCCGCGCCGTCATCGCCGACGACGACACGATCGACGCCGTGTTCAACGAGGTCTTCGCCGCCACGATCTCCGGTCCGGTGGACGACGCGCGCGCGATCGAGCGCGCCAACTACATGCTCTGGGTCGCCCACAACCTCGAACGCGCCGCCGACCGCGTGACGAACATCTGCGAGCGCGTCATCTACACCGTCACGGGGCGCCAGGCCGTGGTCGAGGAGGACGAGGCGACCGATCGGGGCGACGCGGTCAGCGTCTTCGGATAGCGCCAGACGACCGTTCTGCGACGGTTGCGCGACGGTCGCGCGACGGCGGCGCGGCGGTTTCGCGGCGCTCCAAGCGCCCAGACATGCGGTATCTTCGACTCCAGTCGTTCCCGTCGCTGAAACAACTGGAGCCCACCGATGTCCTCGCCGTTCCCGGTCCCGTCGTCCCGCACCCCCCTCGCCACCTCGTTCGCGCCGCTGTTCACGCTGATCGGCCTCGCCGCCGTGGCGACGACACAGGGCTGCCGACTCCCGTCCACCGGCGACAAGACGGCGCCAGACGGCACCGCCGTCGAGACGCCCGACCCACGATCGGTCGCCGTTCCGCCGAACGCGGCACTGCTGCCCGCGCCGGGGCCGTACCTGCTCCATCGCATCCCAGGTGTCGTCGACAATGTCGACGGCGACACAACCGACCTCGCCGTCCGCCACGCCGACGGCGCCCTCGCCGCCACGTGGCGCGTGCCGGAGGGCGGCCGGGTGCGCAACGTAGGCACGGCGCTATCGCCCGACGGCCGCTGGCTGGCCTACGTCACGGGCGACGACCCGGACTGGCATCTGACGGCGCCGATGACGAAACCCCTCACGCTCCACGTTCTGGATCTCATGCGCGGCAGCGAGGCGTTCGCAACACGGCTGCTGCACGACGACATCGAGCGCGACTTGCGCCGCCTGGCCGGCGACGTCGCCGTGCGCTACTTCGACGGCACGCCCACGCCGTCCGCCGCGGCGACTGATCCGCCGGGCGTCCCGACGCCGTGGCAGCCGGGCTGGGCCGCCGAAGACGTCCTCTGTGCCTTCCGATCCGGTCTTGGCGTCGTCGCATGGTCGCCGGCGAGCACGCACCTCGCGTTCGTCGGCGCACTGGACGGGCCGTCCGGTGACGTGTTCGTCGCGGACGTCGCCGGCTGGCAGGTGCGGCGCGTGTCCGACGAACCGACGCATGCGTTCCGGTTGGCGTGGTCGCCGGATGGGCAGTGGATCCTGCACGAGGGGGCCGCATGGTGCGGCCGCGCGGCCGGCGATGTGATGGCGGAGACCACCGACGTGTCGAGCGTCGACGGTTCCGTCCAGCGCCACGTCTGGGGCGGCAGCGGCATCGGAAGCTGGCTCGTCCGCTGGCCCGACGGATGGCTCGGCGACCACGACGCGATCGTCCATCAGGAGTCCAATGGGGTCGGCTGCTGCGACGTCGTCCGGCTGGATGTGCGTACAGGGATCACCCGCTCGTTGGGGACTTGGGCAGGGGAGCCGTTCGTCATCGATCGACCGACGCGCCAGATCATCTTGAGCGGCAACTTCGCAGCATCCCCGCCGGCCGAGACAACGAAGCGTGGCGTGTTTGTCGTGGATGCCGACAGCGGGGCGCGCGAGCAGGTGCACGACCAGGCGTGCCGCGTCGATGCGTGGGGCGCGCCCGAACGGCCGTTCGTTCGCCTGCAGGGCGACGGCGTTGAGCCGTGTGACGCGGCCGCGTTCGGCAAGGGCGTTGACGATGTGGCCATCGGCCCGTTCGGCCGATTCGCTCATACCTACGTGTCGATGGGCGGCGCATGGCGAGTGGTCGTCGACGAGCACGGTTGGACGGCCTTTGACCCTGACGGCGGTCCGCACGCCTACCACACGCAAGACGGGATCGCCGGCGTCACGTTTCGGCCCGACGAGCGCGGGCTCTTCTGGGGCGCCAACGACCGGCTGTGGTATGCCGACGTGCCGGATGGCGAGGCTCGGGCGGTCGGGCCGCTGGCGGAGCATGCGTTGAACCCGTTCGATGTCGCGTGGCTGATGGTCGCCATGCAATAGGGTGCGATCAACAGGGAGCGATCAACAGGGGGCGATCAGGCGACCCTTTCGCGGGCGGAAGACGCGCGTTCAATGCCTTGGTCCGAGCTCTTCCAGACAGGAAACCGCTCGGATCAAGGCTTCACTTCACGTACAATCCCGCCATGCCCCCGCCCCCGTCCCCCCACGATCCCCCCACCCGCCTCCGCGCCCTCGCCGCCGCCCTCCGCGGTCGCTGCCCGCACTGCGCCCGCGGCCGCCTCTTCCGCCGCCTGCTCGAGCTGGCCGACACGTGCGACGTTTGCAGCCTGCGGTTCGACGACGACGGCAGCGCCGTGACGGCAGGCATGGTCTTCGGCTTCGGCGTGCCGCTGCTCGTCGCGCTGCCGCTCGGGTTCGCGCTGATCGCCCGCGACGCTCCGCTGGCGATGTCGCTCGGCGCGCCGGCGGCCGTCGTGATCGGCGCCGTGCCGGCGGTCGTGCGGTTCTCGAAGGCCGTCTGGGTCTGGCTGATGGACGGACTCGGCTACCTGACGACGGGGACCTGACGCCCGGTCGTTCGGCGATCCGCCGGCAATGGCGCACCTCCCCCCTGCGCGCAGCCCACAGTGACGGGATTGGCCGCCGCCCGCCCGCCGCGTATCATGCCTGCCGTCGGCGCGGATGCCCGTCGCTGCGTGGCGCGACGACGGATCCGAGGCACGGCTGAATGCGCGGAAGCGCGCGCGGAAGGAACCGTTGAATGCGCCTGTTCGGTCGAGCTTTCGCCGGCTTCGTCTTCGCCCTGGCGGTCGCCGCGGCCGGCATCTCGCTCTGGTTTCGGCGCAGCCTGCCGCAGACAAGCGGGACGCTCCGGGTCGCGGGGCTGAACGGCGCGGTCGATATCATCCGTGACGCATGGGGCGTACCGCACATCTATGCGACGACGGACCATGACGCCCACCTGGCCCTGGGCTACGTCCACGCGCAGGACCGACTGTGGCAGATGGAGTGGCAGCGCCGGATCGGCGCCGGGCGGCTCAGCGAGGTCGTCGGCATCGAGGCCGTCGGCACGGACAAGTTCCTGCGCACGCTCGGCGTGCGGCGCGCAGCCGAGGCGGTGATGGCTGAGCTGTCGCCCGACGCGCTGGGCGCGCTCGAAGCCTATGCGGCCGGCGTGAACGCGCTACTGGCCGAGAATCGCGCGCTGCCGCCCGAGTTCATCGCACTCGGCGTGGAGCCCGAGCCGTGGACGGTGCCGGACTCGCTCGTGTGGATGAAGATGATGAGCTGGAACCTCGCCGGCAACTACGATCTCGAGCTGCTGCGCACCCGTTTGATCCAGGCCGTCGGGGTGGACGGCGCGAACGCCCTCATGCCCGGCGCGCCGCCCGGCCCGGACGCCGTCGGCGCCGCACGGAGCGTCGGCGCATCGCGGATCGATGCCCTGTTGACGCTCAACCGTGCCATCGACGGGCGCGTCGGCCAGCGCGGCCCGGACATCGGCTCGAACGGTTGGGTCGTCGCCGGCAAGCACACCGCCACCGGGGAGCCGATCCTGGCGAACGACCCGCATCTCGGGGCGCAGATCCCGTCGCAGTGGTACCTGGCCGAGATGAACGGCGACCGCCTGCACGTCACGGGCGCCACGTTGCCCGGCCTGCCGCTCGTCGTCATCGGCCGCAACGCACGCGTGGCGTGGGGGCTGACGAACCTCGGGGCGGACGTGCAGGATCTGTACGTGGAACGCGTGAAGCCCGATGACCGCAACAGCGTGGCCGTGCCCGGCGGCTGGGCGCCGATGACCGTCGTCGACGCGCCGATCCGGGTGAAGGACAGGCCGGAGCCCGTCCCGTGGACGGCACGCAGCACGCGCCACGGCCCGGTCCTGTCCGACGTCGTCGACGAGCGCGCCGCGGCCGACGTCACGGGCGGCGCGGACACCGTCCTCGCGCTGCGCTGGACGGCGCTCGATCCCGGCGACACGACGGTCGACGCCTTTCTGTCGCTGAACCACGCCGCGGACTGGGACGACTTCACGTCCGCCACGCGCCGCCTCGTCTCGCCGTGCCAGAACGTCTTGTACGCCGATGTCGACGGACACATCGGCCACATCGCGCCGTGCCGGATCCCGGTGCGCGCAGCCGGCGACGGCACATTGCCCGTGCCCGGCTGGAACGACTCGCACGCTTGGACCACCGAAGTCCCGTTCGACGAGCTGCCACAGACCAAGGATCCCGCGCGCGGCTACATCGTCACCGCCAACCAGCGGATCGTGGCGAACGACTATCCGCACTGGATCACCCACAATTGGGCACAGCCGTACCGCGCCCGGCGGATCACGTCGCTCCTGCAGGGCGCACTCGACGCCGGCGCGCAGCTCAAGGCCATCGACATGGTCCCCATCCAGGGCGATCAGACCAGCCTCTACGTACAGGCCATCCTCCCGCGCCTGCGCGCGATCGATCCGGCCGGCGACGAACGTCGCGTCGCCGCGCTCGGCCTGCTGGCGGATTGGGACGGCTTGCTCGATCGCAACTCGGCCGCGGCGGCGCTCGTCGAGGCCTGGCTCCACCACTTCGGCCGGCTCATCCTCGTGGACAACCTGCCCGGTCCGCTGTTGAACGACTACCTGCCGAACGACAACCTGCAGCAACAGCCGCGCCGCTTTCTGGCCGACGCCCTTGCCACCGAAGACTCGCCGTGGTGTGACGACACCCGCACGGCGGAGCACGAGACGTGCGACGACTTGGCGCGGCGGGCGCTGGACGGTGCGATCGGCGACCTCGACACGCGCCTCGGCGGGCGGACGTCTGCTTGGCGCTGGGGGCGCGTCCACCAAGCACGCTATCTCCACCAGCCGTTCGGCGAAGTCGCGTTGCTGCGGCGGATCTTCAACCGCCGGATCGCCAACGGCGGCGACGCGTTCACCGTAAACGCTGCGCCGTCGAACCCGGCCGAGCCCTACCGGCAGGAGAAGGCGCCCGGCTATCGACAGATCGTGACGCTGCGGGAGGAAGACGTCGGCCGCTTCAGCATCGCCACCGGCCAGTCCGGCCACCCGCTGTCGGGTCACTACGCCGACCGACTCCGGCCGCACCGCGACGTCGAGTACGTGCCGATGACGATCGGGCGCAGCAACGTGTCCGGCAACGTGCTGCGACTCGAGCCGGGATCTCCGGACGCGGCGCCAACGATCAGCGCGCCGACGACGACCGACGCACCATGACCCATGACCGTGGGGCGATCCCAATCCCAGACGAAGTGCCCGACCCGGCCGACGAGATCGTCGAGGGCACACCGCCGCGCTGGTTACCATGGGCCGAACGGATTCTCGGCACGATGCTGCTGGGCGCGGCCCTCTGGGTGATCGGCCGCGAGCTGCACGACGTCAACGGGCTCGAAGTGGTCCGCGCGGCCGCCGCGGTGCCGCGCTGGCAGCTCGGACTCGCCGTTGCGGCCACCGTGCTCAACTATGCGGTCATGACGGGCTACGATCACCTGGCGCTTCGACAGCTCGGGCGGGTTCTGAGCGCCTGGCGGATCAGCGTGGCCGGGTTCGTCGCGTTCGCCGTCGTCAACAGCCTCGGCTTCGCGCTGATCACCGGCCCGTGGGCGCGACTGCGCTTCTACAAACGCTGGGGGGTCGACCTGGCCGTGCTGCCGCAGGTCGTGGCCTTCAACGCGATCACGGTTTGGACGGGATTGTTCGCCTTGTTGGGCGCGGTGCTGGCCATCAAGCCCGAAACCGCGCTGCAAGCGTGGGCCCCACTGCCGTTCTGGCGCATCGTAGGCGCCGCGATGCTCGGGACCGTGGTCCTGTACGTGTACTTTGCCGCGACCATGCAGCATCCGATCCGCGTGTGGCGGTGGACGCTCCACATGCCGAACGTGCGCCTCGCCCTGAGCCAGGTCACGCTTTCGTCGACCGACTGGCTCCTTGTGGCCTGGGTGCTGTGGCTGTTGTTGCCAAGCGGCACAGTACCCTTTGGAACGCTGCTTGCCGCATTCCTGGCCGCCCAACTGATCGGCTTGTTGAGCCACGTGCCCGGCAACCTCGGCGTGTTCGAAGGCACGATGCTATCGCTCCTGCACGGCGAAGCGCCTCCACACGTCCTCATCGCAGGGCTATTGCTCTTCCGTATCATCTTCTATCTGATCCCGCTCGCCGTCGCGCTCATGGCGGTGGCCGGCAGCGCGCTGCCCGGAGCGGCGAAACGGCCGTGAGGTCGGCGTTGGAGCGGGATCGGGATCGGGTGAGATCGAGTTAAACAATGAACGGGTCTGAAGGCGATGACCTGCTCTCCCACCGGGCTGCCCCGGAAGTACCATCGGCGCTGGCGGACTTAACTGCTGGGTTCGGGATGGGACCAGGTGTTGC
>JADYYS010000030.1 GCA_020853525.1 Ardenticatenales bacterium
CGCCGGCGATCTTCGCGGCCTCCAGGTGCTTGGCCACCGTGGTCTTGGATCGCGCCGTTGGAGAGCCCCAACCCGTACTTGGGGTTCCTTATCCAACGTTTTTGTCCGAATACTACCGGAACCCCATCGTCCGAGCGAGCTGGAGTCCGTTCGCCCGACAGCCGGGCGGGGCGATGAGCGTACCGTGCTGGCGCGCCCACTCCAGCGCCGCCTCCTGGACCGGTCCGCTCGGCGGCAGGAAGAGGCCGACGCGGGCCGCTCCCGCACCGGCCGTGCCGTCGAAGCACGAGCCCCCGCCCGGATCGAACCACGCGAACGCCACGCCTTCGTCGCCGGCCTTCCGACCGGCCCCGAACACCTCGTCGCGTCGGGCACACCGCCCGTCGGCGGTAAGCGTCGAGAGGTCGCACACCGGGGCGGAGACGATGCCGGCCGGGCGCGCAAAGCCCTCCGCCGGCGGCGCCCCATCGCCGAAACTCGCCAGCAAGGCGGGGTCGGCGTGCAGGTGCTCCATCACGTCGCGCCAGATCGGAGCGGCGCCCGTGATCCCGAGGACGTTGCGCATCGGGTGGGAATCCTTGTTGCCGGTCCAAACGCCGACGACGACGTACGACGTCCAGCCGACGGTCAGATTGTCGCGGAAGTCGTTCGTCGTGCCGGTCTTGACCGCCGCCGGGAACGAAAGCTCGAGGGGGCTCGGCCGCGGGAACGCCGGCGTGCGCGCCGCCGCGTCGCTCAACATGTCGTCGATCAGCCAGGCCGTGTCCGCCGAGACGATCTGCGAACCCTCGGCCGGATTCCGCCACAGCTCGCGCCCCGTGGCCAGATCCTCGATGCGCTCGATCGCCGTCGCCGGGACGTGCCGCCCGCCGTGGCCGAACGTCCCGAGCGCACTGGCGAGCTTCACGAGCGGCACCTCGCCCCCGCCCAAGGTCAAGCTGAGCCCGTAGTGCCACGGATCCGGGTCCAGCGGCAGACCGAGCGCCAGGCCGAGCGCGTGCACGGGCTCGACGCCGACCTCGGCCAACAGGTTGATCGCCGCTGCGTTCAGCGAGTTCGCCAACGCGCGCCTGAGACGCACCGGCCCGCGGTACTGGCCGTCGTAGTTCGCCGGCCGGTAGGCATCCGGGCCGGTGCCGAACCGGCTCGGCACATCCCACACGACGCTGGACGGCGACCAGCCGCTTGCCAGAGCAGCAGCGTACGTCAGCGGCTTGAAGGAACTACCGGGCTGGCGCGGCTCGGCGGCCATGTTCACCTGGCCGCCGTTCGGGTCGTCGTAACGGATCCCGCCGACCATCGCGCGGATCTCGCCCGTGGCCGGTTCGATCGCGACGACCGCGGCGTCGCCGACGTCGTGCGCGGCCCGCAGGCTCTCGACGTGGCGCTCCGCGATGCCGCGGACATCGTCCGTGAACGCCGTGTCGATCGTCGTCACGACCCGGAACCCGCCTTGCCTGGCGCGCGCCGGACCGAGCACGCGCGCGACCTCGGAGGTGACATAATCCACGAAGTGGCCGACAAGCCGCGGCGGCGGTGGGGGAGGGGTGACGAACGTCAGCGGCGCCTCGAACGCCCGTCGCGCCGACGAGGCATCGATCGAGCCGACGGCGACGAGGGAATCGAGCACGGTTCGCTGGCGCGCGCGGGCTGCCGGGAGGAACGTGTCCGGATCGTAGGCGGTCGGCGCTTGCAGCAGCCCTACGAGAAACGTCGACTGCGCCAGGTCGAGATCGATCGCGTGCCGGCCGAAAAAGCGCTGCGCGGCGGCCTCGATGCCGTAGGCGCGCCGTCCGAAATAGGCGATGTTGAGGTAGGCCTCGAGGAGCTCGGCCTTGCTGTATCGGTCATCCAGTTCGGCCGCCAGATAGGCCTCGCGCGCCTTGCGCTCGATCGACCGGTCGAAGCGCTCCGCCGGCTCGAACGCGACGAGGCGCACGAGCTGCATCGTGATCGTCGACGCGCCCGACACCGTGCCGCCGGCCGACGCGTTCTGCAGCGCCGCGCGGGCTACGGCGCGCTTGTCGATGCCGCCGTTGTGGTAGAACGTCCGATCCTCGGTGGCGATCACCGCCGCCCGCACCGACTCCGGGATGGACGACAGCGGCACCCAGATTCGGTACCCTTCCTTCGCCAGCTCGGCGATCGGCTGCCCGTGCCGGTCGACGTACTCGACCGTCTGCGGCACGGCATGCGTCCGCACGGCGGCCAGGCGCGCTCGATGGGTCTCGATCGGCACGAGCGTGCTCTCCACACGGACCGTGCAGCCGGCGATAACCGCCGCCAAGAGGAGCGACACGATCACTGCAGCACGAACGGGCACGTTTCGCCTCCAACGGCGCGGGACGATCGGACGGGTCGACCGAAGGAGCGGATACCCGGTTTCGGCGCCTGATTAATGCAATTGTAACGGATGGTTCAGCGTGCGCCAACCGACCTGCGCAACCGATCGACGTCGGCACCGATCGACGTGAGCCGATCGCCCACCGTGTCCAGCCGCGAACGCTCGGCCGCGACGAATGTGCGGTACGGCTCCAGCAGCACGTTCAGCCGGCCGTCGAATGCGGCAAGCTCGGAGTCGAACGTTTCGGTGAGGCGGGCGCGCAGCTCGGCCCGCAGTTCGGCCAGGCGCTCGCGCATCGCCAGCGCCGCTTTCCGCCGGCGATAGGGCAGCACCGCGAGGCCGATCATCCCGAGCGCGCTGCCCGCGACGATCCCGGTCGCGTCGAAGACGCTCAGCGAGACGATCGCCAGACCAAGGCCGAGCGCGCCGACCTCGAGGAGTGCGGTGTGCGCCAGCGCCTCGCGCACCGTCGACTCCAGGCGCGCCGCTTCGGCGTTTGGGTCGAACGTGGCGAGCACGGTCGCCGCCTGACGTCCGATCGTGCCGAGAAGCGCCTGACGGCGGCTGGCGAAGCCCGGCCCCGCTTCCAACGCCAGCGTCTCCAGCCGGCCGGACGTGGCCGTTTCGGCCAGGCGAGCCCGCAACGAGCGCCAGCGCTGCTCCTCCTGCTCGACGAGCCAATCGATCTCGGCGTTGATGTCGGCTGCGACGTGCGTCGGCGTCGCACCGATCACCTCGTCGTCGAACGCACGCTTGAGCGCCTCGCGGTCGAGCAGGGCCCGAACGTGCGCCAAGCGCATGTGTTCGTCCAGGAAGGATTCGCCGCGCTCGCGCAAGCCCTGGATCCGCGCGTCGATCGTGTCCAGCCGTCCGGCGTGCTCGCGCCGAAGCGCCTGTTCGGATGCCGCTGCCTCGACGTCGATCGCGGCGAGCATCTCGCCGTCCGCTGCGAGAACGGCCTGCCGCGCGCCGATCTCGGCCAGCGCATCGGCCGCCACCCGCTCGGCCAGGGCCAGCGGGCTGGAGAGCTTGAGACGCAAGCCTTCTTCGGCCGTCAGATGCTCGGTCAGCCAGGCATCGAACGCCGCCCAGTCGGCATCGGTCTGGCCGAGCGCGTACGCCTCGCGCGCCCGCCGCGCCGACACGGCCAGCACCGGCACGGGCTCGCCGATGAGGTTCAGGACCTGTGCGGCGACGAACGCGAGGATCTCCGCCCGCTCGGCATCGGTGCGCACGAGATCGATCTTGTTCACGACGACGACGGTCCGGCGGCGCCAGGCGTGGATGAGCGCCATGAGGTCGCGCTCGCTCTCGGGGAACGGGCGATCGGCCGACGTCACGAACACGACGATGTCGGCCCGTGGCACGAACTCGCGCGTCAACCGCTCGTGTTCCCGCAGCACGGCGTTCGTACCGGGTGTGTCGATGATCGCCAGCTCGCGCAGGCGCGGCGCCGGAAGCGGTCGCCACAGCACGTCGCCGGCAACGCGCGCCTCCTCGGCCTCGCCGAACACGAGCCACTGCACCTCGGAGGTCGTCGGCGTGACGCCCTCCGCCAGGTAGGGTCCGCCGAGGAGCGTGTTGATCAGCGCGCTCTTGCCGGCGTTGAACTCGCCGACGACGACGACGAGCAGGAGGGAGGAGAGGTCCTCGGCCGCCTGCCGCACGCGTCGCATCCCGTCCGGCCGCTCGACCGTGCCGTCCAGGGCATCGGCGAGGTCGGCGAGGAGCGCACGGATCTCGGCAACGATCGCCGCCATGCGCGGATCGAGCCAACTCGGACCGATCGTTCGTGTCGTCATGGAACCCATTATAGGTTGGGTGTCCGTTCGCGCGGCGCCGACTTTGCCCCGACAGAGTGCAGCACGGTATACTCGGCCGCATGCAGATCGTAACGATGGCGTTGGCGGCAGCGGTGATGACCGCGCTGGCCTACACCGTCCTGACCGAGCGGGCATCGTACGCCTCCGTGCGGCGCAGGCAGTTGGACGCCTGGGCCGCGGTCGTGGCGTTCCTCTGCCTGATCTTCCTGGCGTCGGGTGGGCACGATGTGCGGCAGGCCTACGAGCGGCGCCTGGCCCTCGCACAGTCCGTCACGGCGCCCGTGATCCCGATCGGGCGGCGCGCGCCGGTGAGCCTTCGGACGCCGTCGCCCGAGTCCGTCGCCCGGCCGGACGGCGCGGTGCGGCGGGCCGAGTCCGCTGCCGCGTCCGGCGCCGCCGAGGCTCTGCCGGTCGCCCCGGACGCGCCGTCCGAGGCGCCGCGTCCGGCCGCCTCGGACCCGGAACGCCAGCCGGTCGACGGCCTGCGTGCCGGCGACGCGCTTGTCAGCGCGGTCGGCGACGAGCCCGTGCTCGTGGTCATCGGCACGGAGGCGCCGCCCGAGGCAACCGCCGTCCTCGCCGTCCCGACCGCGGTCCGGCGCTATGCCGTCGACCCACCGCCGCTCATCGTGCCGACGCTGCGCGCACCGACGGCGCCGCCGAGCATGCCGCAGCCGCTGCCGCCGGCCACGCCGACCGCGACCGCGACCCCGGAGTGCGGCAGCCCCGACGACATCGAGCTCGCGCTTTCGATCCGCGACGCGCGCGCGGACCGCAGCGACGGCGACCTCGTCGTACGATACCGCGTGGAAGTCGGCAACGGCGCCGGATTCCCGGTCACGCTGGCGAACATCAACGTGACGGCCCTCAACTCGGCCGGCGGCAGCGAAACCTACGGCCACGCCACCCGGCCGGACACGACGGTCGGCGCCGGCGCGTCGGTCGTCCTCGAGGGCGGGCTGCGGCTCGACCGCAGCCCGGGCCCGTTCGGGCGCACCGAACTCTGCATCTCGCTCACCGGCGACACGTGCGGGCGGCGGAGCCGCTATGAGGCATTCCGTCGCTGCAGCACGGTGAACGGGTTCTGAGTCGAACGGTCGTTCGTCGGGTAGGGAACGTGGACCTGCCGCTGTCCTGCTAGGGGGCGGGCCTATCCGCCCGCCGTCCCGGCGTCGTCGTCCGTAGCGAAGTCCTCCATCCGGCTGTCGACGTCCGATCCGACCGCGCGCGCCACCATGTCGCGCAGCGTCGCTCCACGGCCGTCCGCCGCGAACGCCGACGCGTCCCGCGCATCCACGCCGTGGACCGCTGCGTCCACGACGTCCTGCGGGTCGAGCGGGCCGAACGCCGCCGCAAAGCGCGTGATGTCGCTCGGTCGGACGCCGTGGATCGCCATCGCGACCACGTCCCGGGGCCGAACGGCCGAGACGTGCGCCGCCGCTGCGGCGACGAGCTCGGGACTCGCGTCGTGAATCGTCAGGTCGAGCAGATCGCGCGGCCGGAGCTGCTCCCCGAACGTGTCGCGCAGCGGGCCGATGTCGGCCGGGTCCACGCCGTGATCGGCGAAAGCCACGATCTCGCGCGCCTCGATCGTGGGCCAAGCCTGACGAAGGGCGGACGCCAGCGTCGGCCCGACGCCGTGGTCCGTGAACCGGACGAGATCGTCGATCTCGAGCTCGGGCAGCAGCCGTCGGAGCTCGCCCGCGTGGGCGGGACGGACGCCGTGGTCGACCAGGCGCACGAGATCGCGCACCGCCACGCCGCGCACGCCGGCCGCGGCGTAGGCCTCGATGCGCTCGGGCGTGACGCCGTGATGTCGGAGCGCGTCGAGCTCGCGATCCGCGTCGACCGCAAGGCCGATGGACGAGAGCGCCGCACGCAGCTCGCTCGAGCGGATGTCCCAGCCCGGCTCGAAACGCGCCGTCCGGTCGCGTTTGGGGGCCGGCGGGACGGGCGGAACGGGCGGAGTCGGAGCCGTCGCCATCCGCGGCGGCGCCGGGGGTGCGGCGGGCCGCGGATCGTCCGATGCATCAGCCGGGGCGGTGGGCACCGCATCCGCGCCAGGCGCCGTCCGGCCGGCGATCGCCGCCAGTCGCCGTGCCGCCTCGTCGACGTCGATCTCGCCCTGCGCGAGGCTCTCCAACACCTGCAACACGTTGCTCGCCATCGTCCTTCGCTCCTTCGTGCGAACCTGCTCGGCTCGTCGGATGTTCGGAGCTCAACCCTCGCGCGACCCGCTGCCGCCCTCCGCGAGCCACCGCTCGGCGTCCGCCGCCGTCAGCTCCCCGCGCGCGACCGCCTCCAGGACGTCGCGCTGGCGGTCCGGGGGCGGCGCGGCTGCGCCGAGGCCGAGGCGATCGATCACCTCGCCGAGCCGGCCGCGGATCGTCCAGTAGCCGAGGCCGGTCTCGCGCTCCATCTCCTTGACGTTGCCGCGGCTGGCGACGAACAGCGCTACGAAGCGGATGTCCTCGGGCGAGAGCTGACAGAACGTGCAGCCCTCGTAGCGGCCGCGAACGGTCGTCTCGCAGGACGGGCAGTGCAGCTCGGTGACTTCGATCCGCCCCTGGCACGTCGGACAGCACTCGAGGATCTTGCGCACGGGTTCCACTCCTTGTGCGAACGATAGTCTTTATTGGCGCGTGCTGCAACGCCCAATGTATATCGCACGCCTGAAACGCTCTGAGTTTGGTTATCGGGCCAACAATCGCAAGGCGGCCGTCTCCATCGCCGTCGCCAGCGCGATGTCCAGAGCCGTAACGCCTCCGGCCGCGTGCGTGGACAGCGAGACCTCGACCTTGCGGAAGCTGTTCGACCAATCCGGATGGTGGTCGAGCCGCTCCGCCGCCAGCGCGCCCGCCGCCATGAACGCGAATGCCTCCACGAAGCTCGGAAAGGCGTACGACCTGTGGAGCGCACCGTCCGCGAACCGCCAGTCTTCGAGGGCCGCCAGGGCCGCGGTGCGATCCGCGGCGGTCAGGACTTCGGGAACCTTGGCCATCCACCGTTCTCCTTCGTTCGTCCGTCGGCGCCGTCGCGGCGCCGCCCGGATGCTACAATCGACGCCTGTCACCGATCCAGTCCCCGATCCGGTACCCGAGGTCGCCCCGTGCGGCCGTTCACCGCTTGGTGGTCGCATGCCCCTCCCCCTTGTCGCCCTCGTCGGCCGGCCGAATGTCGGCAAGTCGACGCTCTTCAACCGTCTCGTCGGGCAGCGACTCGCCATCGTCGAGGACATCCCCGGCACGACCCGCGACCGCTTGTACGCCAGCAGCGAGTGGTCCGGCTACGACTTCGTCGTCGTCGACACCGGCGGCCTGGCGGCCGACGACGAGCACGCCTTTGCCGAGGCCGTGCGCAACCAGGCGCTCGTCGCGATCGAGGAGGCGGACGTCGTCGTCCTCCTGACGGACGCCGGCGCCGGCCCGACCGCCGGCGACCGCGACGTGGCGCAGATGCTCCGCGAGAGCGGGAAGCCGATCGTCCTGGCGGTGAACAAGGCCGAGCAGCGGACGCGGGCGCTCGACGCGGCCGAGTTCTGGACGCTCGGCATCGGCGAGCCGATGCTCATCTCGGCGATTCAGGGCATCGGCACCGGCGATCTGTTGGACGCCGTCGTGGCCCATCTGCCGCGCCAGGACGTGGACCCTGCCCCGGATACCCGCCTGCATCTGGCGATCATCGGCCGGCCGAACGTCGGCAAGTCAAGCATCCTGAACCGCCTCGTCGGCCACGAGCGCGCCGTCGTCAGCCCCATGGCCGGCACGACGCGCGACGCCGTCGACACGCCGCTGCGCTATCACGGCGACGAGCTCGTACTGGTGGACACGGCCGGCATCCGGCGGCGCGGGCAGATCGAGCCCGGCATCGAGAAGTACAGCGTGCTGCGCGCGCTCCGTGCCCTCGAGCGGTGCGACGTCGCCGTCCTCGTCATCGACGCCGTCGACGGCGTGACGGCGCAGGACGCGCATATCGGCGGCTACCTGCAGGCGGCCGGGGTCGGGGCGATCATCGCCGTGAACAAATGGGACCTCGTCGAGAAGGACACGAACACGTCCATCGAAGTCGAGCGGACCGTGCGGGATGCGCTCAAGCACTTGGACTACGCGCCCGTCGTCTTCATCTCGGCGCTGTCCGGCCAGCGCGTCATCAAGCTCGTCGAGCAGGCGATGGCGGTCAACGCGTCGCGCCGGATGCGGATCGGGACGGCCGAGCTGAACCGGCTGGTCGCCGATCTGCAGGCCAAGCACACGCTCTCGCGTGCCGGGCGGCCGCTGAAGATCAAGTACGCCACGCAGGTCGGCGTCGCTCCGCCGCACATCGTCTTCTTCGTGAACGATGCGGAGCTCGTCCACTTCAGTTATGAGCGCTACGTCACGAACCAGATCCGGGAGCGCTTCGGCTTTGCCGGGACGCCGATCAAGCTGAGCTTCCGCTCAGGCGAGCGACGCGAGGAAAGCGATGCGAAGGCGCGGCGCGGTCATCCGCGATCCCGTACACGGTGACATCGAGCTGACCGGCGAGGAGCTCTCGCTCCTCGACACGCCCGACATGCAGCGCCTGCGGGGCGTGCGACAGCTCGGCACGGCCTACCTGGTCTTCCCCGGCGCACAGCACTCGCGCTTCGAGCACAGTCTCGGCACGCTGCACGTCGCATCGCGGATGATTGATGCGATCAACCGCAGCCGAGAGAGGGCGCCGCTCGAACGGATCGGCATCGCGCCGGACGAGGCGCGCATCGTCCGTGCCGCCGCGCTGGTGCACGACGTCACGCACATCCCGTTCGGCCACGGCATCGAGGACCAGAGCGGGATTCTGGAGCGGCACGACAGCCCGGAGCGCTTTCGCCGCGCGCTCGCGCCCTCCACCCCACTTGGTGCGGCCCTGGACGGGATGGGGATCCGGCGCGAGGTCCTGTCCGTCCTCCTGCCGCCGGGCGTCGGCGACGGGCCGACCGTGCCGCCGTACTGGCGCGAGATCCTGTCCGACACGATCTGCGCCGACATTCTGGACTACCTCAAGCGCGACGCTTATTACACCGGTCTGAACCTGCTGTACGACCCGCGCGTGATGGACTACTTCATGGTGGACCGCGCCTCCGGCCACCTCTACGTCGATGTCGCCAAGCGCGGCCTCGTGCGCGAGGACATCGTCTCCGAACTCGTTCGCGTGCTCGAAGCGCGCTACTTCTTCAGCGAACGGGTCTACTACCACCACGCCAAGATCTCCGCTTCGGCGATCATCGCCTCGCTCGTCGAAAACGCGTTGATCAGCGGCGGGCTCGCGCCCGAGTCGCTGTATACGCAGACCGACGAAAGCTTGAAGTCCCTCCTCGCCGGCCACCTGCCGACCGAGCCGGCCGCGCTCAGCCGACAGACCGAGCTCCTCGAGCGCCTCGCCAGCCGCCGGCTCCTCAAGCGCGCGTGCGTGTTCCCGCGCTACGCGAACGCCGACGCCCAGGAGGCGTTGGTCGCGCGCTTCTTCGCCCGCGGCCAGCACGGCGAGCGCGCCGCCTTCGAGGCCGCGGTGGCCGATGGACTGCAGCGTCGCGGCATGACGGACGTCCCGCTCGTGGTGCTATACTGCCCGGCAAGGCGGATGCAGCTCAAGGAGGCGCAGACCCACGTCCGTTTCCCGGGCGCCTCCACCGTCGAACCGCTCGCCGCGTATCACGACCGCATCCCGCGGTTGGGCGACCTCGAGCGCAGCTACCGCGATCTCTGGAAGCTCTACGTGCTCGCCGGTACCGACGACTGGACGGTGCTTGCCACGATCGGTGAGATCGTCCGCGACCTTCTGCCCGAAGCGACGAACGTCTACCGCCCGCGGGACGCGTGAAGGCCCCGCACGCCGGCCGGATCCGCTCCGGTCCGATGCACGATTTTCAGGTCCGAACCACAGCGGGAGCACGCCATGTGTGGCGTCATCGGCTTCTATTCTCCAGCGCGGGACGGCCTCGACGACATCGTCACCGGCCTGTTCCAGATGCAGCACCGCGGCCAGGATGCGTGCGGCATCGTCCTGTCCGACGGCGCGGCGCTGCGGCTCCACCGCAGCCTGGGCTTCGTGCGCGAGGTGTTTCACCATCGACCGTCGGCCGAGTTCAACGGCCGGATCGGCATCGGGCACGTCCGCTACCCGACACAGGGCGGCAATCGTCTCGAGAACACGCAGCCCTTTCTCGACGCGCGGCCCGGCGGCACGGCGATGGCGTTGTGCTCGAACGGCGATGTCGTGAACTACTGGGCGCTGCGGCACATGCTCGAGGCGCGCGGTATCGCCTTCGAGGGAACGAACGACGGCGAGCTCATGCTCCGCCTCGTCGCGACATGGCACCACGACGACGGCCTGGGCATCGTCGACGCGCTGCGCCGCCTGCAGCGCGAGGTGAAGGGCGCTTATAGCGCCTGCCTGCTCGTCACGGATCGCCTGTACGCCTTCCGCGACCCATGGGGCGTCCGGCCGATGACGTTCGGGCGCGTCGATGACGACTGGGTCGTCGCAAGCGAGACCACGGCGCTGGACATCAACCGCGCCGAGCTGATCGACGAGGTCCAGCCGGGCGAGGTCATCGTTTTTTCGGCGGCCGGCGTCGAGCGACTGGCGCATCCCGACGTCGTCGGCGCGCGCGACGGCCGGACGTCGCCGGCGCACTGCGTTTTCGAGCACGTCTACTTCAGTCGCCCGGATGCGCTCGTCTTCGGCCGCTACGCCTACGATGTCCGCAAGCGGATCGGCGGCTGGCTGGCGCGGCATGACCCGGTCGTGGCCGACCTTGTCGTCCCGGTCCCCGACAGCTCGAACGCCGTCGCGCTCGGCTACGCGCAAGCATCGGGCGTGCCGTTCGAGCTGGGCCTCGTGCGCAACCACTACATCGGCCGGACGTTCATCCGGCCCGAGCAGGCGCGCCGTGACGACGGGGTGAAGATGAAGTTCAACCCGGTCCGTCACCTGTTCGAGGGGCGGCGGGTCGTCCTCGTCGATGACTCGATCGTCCGCGGCACGACGAGCCGCAAGCTGGTGCGGATGATCCGCGGCGCCGGCGCACGCGAGGTCCACCTGCGGGTCGGCAGCCCGGTCACCGCCAACCCGTGCTTCTACGGCATCGACACCCCGACCCGCGCCGAGCTGATCGGCGCCCAGAACGACGTCGAGGCGATCCGCGGCTTCCTGACGGCCGACACGCTCCGCTACATCACCGTCGAGGGCCTGAAGGAATGCGTGGGCGACCGCGGCGACTTCTGCATGGCGTGCTTCGACGGGAAGTATCCGATCGCGTTGTCGGAGGACAAGCGGTGGGAGGTTGGTGGCGGTGGCGACGCGGTCGACGCGATCCATGATGCCCCAACAGGCGCGATCACCGGACGATCCGCCGCGCCGCCGACCGATCGCTCGTCCACGGTGCCGGCGGGGCCATAACGAGCTCGGCCAAGCGGAGCAGCACGACGTCGTAGTTCACCCGCCAGCCGCCGAACGCCTGCCACGCCGCGTCGCGGTCGGCGACGACGCTCACCCCTTCGGCCACAAGTCGATCGAGCGCGTCCTCGAACTCGGCGCGCTCGATGCTGATCGGGTCGGCCGGGAAGTGCGGGTCGGCGGGGTGCTTGATTCGGAAGACGTCGCTGATGCGGCGTAGTGCGATGAAGCCGGCGCGCAGGCAGAGCTCGCGCTGGGCGTCGCGCGGGATCGCGACGCTGCTCGTCACGAGGGCGGCTGCGTCGAGCACCGTCCCGGCAGCGGTGATCCAGGAACGCTCGGCGCGCGGCGAGCGGAAGAAGGCGAGCCCGGGAATCGTCGTGTGGCTCTCCTCGATGTCGGCGAACAGGGCCTCCCATGTCGCCCAGAGCGGCTGCATCGCGTCGTTGCTCTCGAGACGTCCGATGCGGTGCAGTCGCAGCACCATGTCGACGGCCGTCGGCGGCGTGCCGGCACGCACCTCGAGCATCGTCACCGCTTGCTCGCGCCGGGCGAACGCGGCGTACATCGTCGGCAGGTAGGCGACGAGCAGAGCGACGAGGATCAAGCCGATCGTGGCCTCGCCGAATGCCAGCGCCGTATGGAGCGTGCCCTTGGGCGCCACGAAGCCGAGCGTTAACAACGACGAGCCGCTCTCGGCGAGCGCGTGCCGCCACGACGGGCTGCCCGTCGCGACGAACAAGCCGGCGAACCCGACGAGCGTCATCGCCAGCCACGTCGGCAGGAGGCACATCGTCGCGATCGGCGCGTACGCGGCCATGACGGCATCGCGGGCCGCGAAGGTCTCGAGGTGCCGCAGGTAGACGTCGAGGCCGCGCCGGACGACGACCCAGACGAGCGTGACGACCGGATCGCGCGACGCGCGGGGCATGACGAGCAGCCGGACGGCCGAGAAGATCGCGGCGACGACGAGCGCGGCGCCGAGCGCGCCGCTTGCGATTCGCGCGGCGACCGTCAGCACGGGGCGCCATGACATCGGGCAGCGGCGGCACCCCGGATTGCCGCGCCGATCATGAGGATCGGGTCGATCACGGCCACCGTCTTGCCAGGAACGGCAGGTGGATGAATCCCGACAGCCGTACCTTGCGGTAGCGCACGAGCGTTCCGCTGCCGCCGACGCCCCAGCACGCCGTGTCGTCGGCGCAGTCGAGCCCTTCCACGCGGTCGTCGAACGCGCGCGGCCAGAGGCGCCACGTTTGTCCGTCGAGGAACAGGATCGTGCCGTTCTGGCCGACGGCCCACGCCTCGCCGTCGGCGACGGCGGCCACGGACGTCAGATCGACGGTCTCCGGGCTCGGCCAGCCCTGCCAGCGGCCGCGGTCCATGTACAGGATCGTCCCGCCGTCCCCGACCGCCCAGCCGGCCGTCGGGCTGAGCATCGCGACGTCGTTCAGCGCGCCGCCGCCCAGCGAGCGCTCGGCCGTCCAGACACCATCCGCGAAGCGCAGAATTGCGCCCGTAGTGCCCACCGCCGCGCCGTTCGCCGCGTCGACAAAGCTCACGCCGCGCAACGACGCGCCGGTCGGACCCGTGACGGCGGTCCAGGCACCGGCGGTGAAGTGCAGGATCGTTCCGCTGTCGCCGACCGCCCACGCGTCGTCCGGTCCGACGCTCACGACCGCGTGCAGCGTGTTCGTCGTCGGGCGGTCGCTGCGCTGCCACGTCCGGCCGTCGAAGCGCAGGATGATCCCGCTCTCGCCGACCGCCCAGCCCGTATCCGGCGACGAGATGTCGACCGCCAGCAGTGTCGCCTCGGTCGGGCTCTCGGCCCGCTGCCAGTCCGCTCCGTCCCAGCGGGCGATCACGCCGCCGCCCCCGACCGCCCACGCCGCGTCCGCACCGACCATCGCCACGTCGTTGAAGTCGGCGACGAGCGGCACATAGAGGCCCTGCCAATCGCCGCGGACGCCGTGCAGCAGCGTGCCCCGCCTGCCCATCGCCCAGACCTCCTCGCGCGCCGGGTCGGCGATGGCGACGGCGCGCGGCACGCCGCCGGTCGGGTTGTCGCTGACGATCCAGTCCTCGCCGTTGAAGCGCACGAGCGTCCCGTCCTCGGCGGCGGCCCAGGCCAGCATGCGGCTCGGCATGTCGAGGCTGATGAGCGATGCGCTCGTACCACCGTCCTCCTGCTGCCACCGCTGGCCGTTCCAGACGGCGACGGTGCCGTTGCCGCCGACGGCATACGCTTCGTCCGCGCTGAAGACGGCTACGCCGTTCAGGGCGACCGAGAGGCCGGTGTTCACTTGTTGCCACTTGTTTGCGTGCCAGCGCAGCGCCGTCCCCTGCGCCCCGACCGCCCAGCCCTCGTCCGCGTTGGCGAACGCCACGGCGTGCAGCGCCTTCGTGACCTCGGGAAAGTCGACCGTCGACCACCCTTGGCCGCGCTGGTAGCGGTAGAACCGGCCGTTCTCGCCTGTCAGCGTCGATCCGACGACGTAGCCCCACTCGCCCGTGCCCATCCAGATGTCCCGCACCCACGTCGGCTTGGGCAACGGCTCGCGGTCCCACCGGCCGGCGGTGTAGTGCACGACGTCCGGACCGGTGCCGGCGAACCAGCCCTCGTCCGAACTGATCATGTCCAGTGCATGGAACGAAGCGCCTTCCGGCGTCGCGACCCGCGACCAGATGCCGCCCACCGCGCGTGCCGCACCGCCCTTGCCCGCCGCCCAGCCGACCTGCGGCGACGGAAAGTCGATCGCGACGAAGTCGATGGCGCCGCACCCCAGCCCCATTCGGGCATCGCAGCGCCATTCGCGGAACGCCGGCTCAGCCTGGGCGAGCGGGCCGGCCGCCTGCGCCGCCGGAGCCGCGCGAACCGCCCCCACCGCTCCCACCGGAACGGCGTGGTCCCCCGCCTGGGCGTTGCGGCCGGCCAGCGTCGCCACCGCCATCACGGCGAGCAGGACCTTGGGAAGGACCCTTGTACGGACCACTCGGCCTGCCCTGTGGAGGGCCTTGGCGCGGGCCGTCGGGGCGCGACGGGCGATCGGAGCCTGCAGGGCGGTCGCGGTCGGGGCGCGGCGCGCCGGGGCGGGAGGGTGCACTGGGCCGTCCTTTCGGTGGGGCGCCCGGTCGGCCGCCGCGCGTTGGCGCGGGGGAACCGCCGTAGCGCCGCTCGTCCGCGCCCGGCGCGCTGCTGCGCCGGGGCGGCCTATCTTGCCGCGCCTGGCCCGGATCGTCGACCACCACCTGCAACATCGTGAGGTAGCGCGCCTCGGGAAACCAGCGCGGCGTCGGGTGATCCGGACCGGCGCCGTAGCGCCCCACGATGCGGACCTTGGCCCCGCGGTCGCGTGCGGCGTCGTCGACGAGCCGGGAGAACGTCCGGGCATCGAGGTGGCTCGAACAACTCGCGGTGAAGAGGAGCCCGCCCGGCTGCGTCCGGGCGATCGCGAGCCGATTCAGCTGTCGATACGCCGCCGTCGCGCGGTCCAGGCCCGACGCCGACGCGGCCATGCTCGGCGGATCGACGATGATGATGTCCCACTGCGTGGTGTTGGCCTCGAGCCACGTCTCGACATCCTCGACGACGCACGGGAACGCCCCGCTCTTCGGGTCGAAGCCGTTCAATGCCAGGTTGTGGCGCGCGGCCTCGATGGCGCCGGCGGCGACGTCGACGCTCGTCACGGCGACGGCGCCGCCGGCGGCGGCCGCCACCGAGAACCAGCCGGTGTACGAGAACAGGTTCAGGACGCGCTTGCCCTTGGCGAGCGCCCGGATCCGGCGGCGGTTGTCCCGCTGGTCGAGATAGGCGCCGGTCTTGTGGCCGCGCACGATGTCGACGTCGAACACCAGCCCGTTCTCCCGCACCCGCACCGGGCCGCGCGGCAGCTCGCCGACGAGCGCGATGACGGCCGGCCCATCGCCCTGCTGGCGGCGCTGCGGCTTGTAGACCACGTGCTTCACCGACGGCACGGCCTCACACAGCGCCGCCGCGAACGCGGGCAGCAGGTGGGCCACCGCCGGCGTGTCGGCCTGCACGACCGCGACGTCGGCATAGCGGTCGGCGATCAGGCCGGGCATGTGGTCGGACTCGCCGTGCACGAGCCGCAGGCAATCCGTGTCCACCAGCGGCACGTCGCGCTGGCGCCGGGCACACGCCGCCTCGACGCGGGCTCGGATCAGCGCCTCGTCGATCCGCTCGCCGACGGTGTGGGACCACAGCCGCACGGCCAGCGGCGACCGGCTGTCGTACAAGCCGCTGGCGACGAACTGGCCGTCGGGCGTCACGATGTCCACCGACGCGCCGGTCGGGATGTCCGTCCGGCGGGCCAGGGACTCCGCCCAGAGCCACGGGTGGCCGTCGGCAATGTGCGTTCGCACGTCGCGCACGAGCTGGATCGTTGTCGTGTCCGTCATGGGGGGTGATCCGTGGAGGGGGCGGGGTCCGACGATCGGTCGGGTTCCGTCTTGGGTCGGGATTCTAGGCGCGCAGGCCCGTCGGATGCTAACCTCACGGCCTGCGCGCACCACCCGTTCTCGAGCGCTCTCCGTCACGGCGGGGCGCGGATCGCCGCCGAGCGCGCCGGCGGCAGAAGGCGAAGCTCGACCCGACAGGCCGCGGTGCGGCGCGCACGGCCGATGCGCCGCGTCGCCGTCGGTCCTGTGCCAAAGGAGGCGAGCGATGCCGGACACCAGGTTGACATCGATGGCGGTGGACCGCGAGTCGATGATCCCGCCCGATGGGGGGGCAGCGGGTTCGCTGCCCGCCTGGGCGGTCGCGTCCCCGACGACGGCCGTGATCGGCTTGCAGTGGGGCGACGAGGGCAAGGGCAAGATCGTCGATTGGCTGGCCGCGCGGCACGACGTCGTCGTTCGCTTCAACGGCGGGGCCAACGCGGGCCACAGCGTCGTCGTCGACGGGCAGCGCCACGCGCTCCACCTCGTCCCGTGCGGCGTGCTCCATCCCGGCACGGACAATATCGTCGGCAACGGCGTCGTGGTGGACCTCGCCGGTCTCCGCGGCGAGCTCGACGCCCTCGAGGCCTGCGGCGTCGACACGACGGGCCGCGTCTGGTTGTCCGAGCGCGCCCATGTCGTCATGCCGTGGCACCCCGTCGAGGACCGGCTGTACGAGTCGGCGGCCGCCCGCGTCGCCGGCGCGGCAGCCGCGGTCGGGACGACGGGCCGCGGCATCGGTCCGTGCTACGCCGACAAGGCGCTGCGCACGACGGCCGTCCGCGTGGCCGACCTGTACGCCGCGGATCGTCCGGCCAGGATCGCGCGGATCACCGCGCTGAAGAACGCGACGCTCAAGGCGCTGGCCGAGGTCGCCGCGACGTCCTTCGACCCGTTGGACGCCGCGGCGATCGATGCGGCGGTGGCCGCCGACGCGGCCGCGCTCGCGCCCCGCGTCACGGACACTGCGCGCCGTTTGGGCGATGCGGTCGCAAACGGGCGGCGCGTCCTGTACGAGGGCGCGAACGCCTGCCTGCTCGACGTCGACCACGGGACGTACCCCTATGCGACCGCCAGCCAGACGACGGCGCTCGGGATCGGCTCCGGCGCCGGGATCGCGGGCGGCGCGCGCGAGGTCATCGGCATCGCCAAGGCCTACCAGACCCGCGTCGGCGCCGGGCCGATGCCGACCGAGCAGGTGAATGCGATCGGCGAGCGTCTGCGCGAACGGGGCCGCGAGTACGGCACGACAACCGGCCGCCCGCGGCGATGCGGCTGGCTCGACCTCGTCCTCCTGCGCCACACCGTCCGCCTCACCGGCGCCACGCGCGTGGCGCTCATGCTGCTCGACGTGCTGGCCGGCCTGCCGTCCCTGAAGGTGGCCGTTTCGTACAGCCTCGACGGCCGGGCGATCGACGCCCCGCCGGCGCTGGCCGAGGATCTGGCGCGCTGCGAGCCGGTCTACGCCGACCTGGAGCCGTTCGACGGTTCGTTGGAGCCCTGCACCTCGGTCGACGCGCTACCGGCGGCGGCGCTTGCCTACGTGCGGTTCGTCGAGGCGGCCGTCGGCGTGCCGGTGTCGATCGTGAGCGTCGGGCCGGACCGGGCGCAGACGCTGCTGCGGTGATGGACGGCGGCCGCTCGATGTCCGTGCGCCCGGTTGCGCGGGGCCATGGCGCCACCATGCTACACTCGCAGCCGTGCGGATCGCCGCCGCCCGGACGAATGGGATGTCTTGCATGAATATCGCCAACCGCATCACGATGGCCCGGCTCGTCGTCGGCTTGGTGGCGCTGCTCGCCCTGTCCTTGGTCGAGGCGGGTGCCTGGCCCGGGGACGCGGCCACGGGCGTCTGGGTGAGCTTCGTCCTGTTCCTGCTGGCCACGATCACGGATGCCGTGGACGGCTACCTGGCGCGCAGCCGCGGGATCGTCACCGTCTTCGGCCGGATCGCCGACCCGTTCGTCGACAAGGTCGTCGTGGCCGGCGCGCTCGTCCTGCTGACCGTCTTCACGGCCACGCGGGTGCTATTGGCGCCGTGGATGGTCGTCGTGATCGTCTCCCGTGAGTTCCTTGTGACCGGCATCCGGGGCTGGATGGAGAGCGAGGGCATCAACTTCCAGGCGGAGAAGCCCGGCAAGTACAAGATGGTCCTGCAGGTCATCGCGATCTCCGGCCTGCTCATCGTCCTGGCGACGGGCACCGAGGCCGCGTGGTTCCTATGGACGGTGCGCGTCGTCATCTGGGCGACGCTGCTGCTCACCCTCTACTCCGGCTGGTTCTACGTCCGCAAGGCGATGAGCGCCACCACCGGCCTTTCGATCTGAGCCCTTCACCCGCCCGCATCCTCGGCACGCTCGGCGGGATCGGCCGCTTCCCGGTTGCGCCCGGCACCGTCGCCTCCGCCGCCGCGCTCGCCGTCGCGGCGGCCGTCCCGGCATGCGCGTACGGGCCGACGATGCTCGCGCTCATCGCCGCCGCCCTGGCCGTCGCGCCGTGGGCGGCGCGGCGCATGGCCGAGCAGACCGGCGACGAGGATCCGCGCGCCTTCGTGCTGGACGAGGCGATCGGCGTCTGGTTGGCGGTGCTGCGGCCGGCGCGGCCGGCGCTCCTGACGTTCGCCCTCGCCTTCGTGCTCTTCCGGATGTTCGACATCTGGAAGCCGAGCCCGATCCGCCGGCTCGAGCGGATCGGGCGGGGCTGGGGCGTCGTGCTGGACGACGTGGCCGCCGGCGTGCTGGCGGCTGCGGTCATGCTGGCGATGGCAGCCGTTGGTGGGTTCCCGTAGCAACGGCGAACCCCCCAGCGCCAAGACAACCCCCGTCAGCCCCCCGAAGCGTACGCCCGGGCCTCGTCGATCCAGGGCGCAACGTCCGGCGGAACACCGTTGTCCCGCGTGACCGCCGCGGCCAGCGCCTGCGCATCCGACGTCGCCAGCCCGGCGAACGTCGTGATCCCGGCCTCGGCCAGGAGCCGGGCGTACACGGGGCCGATCCCCTTGATCCGCTTGAGGTCGTCGCTGCGCGGTTTGCCGGCGGCCTTTGCGGCGACCTTGTCGGCGCGGTCGGGCGGCGCGCCGTTCGAAGCGGCCTCCGGCTTCTGGGCGCCCCGTTCGGTCAGCTGCCGAATCCGCGCGTCACGCTTGGCAATCTCGCGCCGCAGCGCGGCCTTCTCCTCCTCGACGAGGGCCATGTCGTGCTTGTAGGCGGCCAGCAGCTTGGCGTTCGCGGTCTTCTCGGCCGCAGTCGGGTCGACGGCGGCCACCGGTGCGGCGATCGGGCGCCGCGCGAGCTCGGCCTGCGCTTCCAGCAGGGAAGTCTCGAGCTGGGCGATTTGACGGTTTCGCTCCGCAAACCGCGGCGTGAGCTCCTCGACGGATCGGCTGAGTTCGCCGCTGCGCTTTCGAACGTTGCCGAGCTCCTCGCGCACGCTCGCCATCTCCTTCTGGAGCTGGACGATGCGCTGCTCGCGCTCCTGCGCCTTCGCCTCGGCCGCCCGCGCCGCGGCCTGCGCCTGCTCGATGACCACGCGCAGGTCGACCGCCGGCGCGTCGTCCGCGACCGCCCGCTCCGCACCGCCCAGCGCCGCGACGCGCTCGAGCAGTAGCGCCACCCTCATGTCCCGCTCCTGCAACTCGGTCTTGCGGTCGGCGATCGACCGATCCCGGCGCTCGACCTCCGCCTGGTGTGCCGCGACGAGCGCCTTGCGCGCCTGTCCCGCCGCCTCGAGCTCCCGCCGGGCCGCCGCCAGCTCGTTGGCCAAGCGCTTCGCCTCGGCACGGTGACCGCCGTCGGCGGCGGCCTGCGCGGCAACGGCGGGGCGGGGAACGTCCAATGCCCGCTGACGCGACGGCGGGGCGGCCGTCTGGCGGCGGCGCGGCGTCGAGAGCATCAGGGCGATCGTGAAGCCGATGATCCCGCCGATGATCAGCGGGAGGATGGCGCTGCCGAGGCCGTTGTTCATATCGTTCATGCTCCGATTACGGGTGGATACGGGGTTCCGCGTGCGCCGGCCGATGGGCGACACCGGATGTGCCTGCAGATGTGGTGGCCCGAAAGCCGAATGCGGCACGGCGTCGCGTGGCGCCCGGCCGGGCGGTTCGAGCAGGCGATTCGGGGGACGGGACAGTTTACGGGGCGGCGCGGGAAGCGTCAACGAATGGAGGCACGCCGGCGCCGCGATCCGGGCGGCACCGGCAGGCGGTGCTTCGTGTAGTCATTCGGCTATTGCGTCCGACCGTGAAGTCCGCAAGCGATCAAATGACCGTCGCCACCGATTCGGTCAACCGGGCAAGCGTCGCTTCGATTACGTCCAGTCCGCGTTCGATGTTCGCCATCGAGGTGGTGTAGGCGAGGCGCAGGTGTCCGTGACCGGCGAACCCGAACGCCGTGCCGGGGCTGCAGAGAACGCCGTCGGCCAGGATCGCCATGGCTATGTCCTCGCAGCCGAGCCCGCCAACGTCCACCTTGGGGAAGACATAGAATGCTCCCTCCGGCTTGTGGCACGACACGCCGGGCATGGCGTTCAAACGCCGGACCATCACGTCACGCCGGGCGCGGAACGCGGCGACCATCTGGGTGGGGTAGTCCGAAGCGTGCTCGAGCGCGACGAGCACGGCGCGCTGCATGGCATCGTTGCTGCAGGCGGTGACGTAGTACTGGAGCTTCATGATCAGCTGCATCGCTTCGGCGTGCGGCGACAGGACGTAGCCGATCCGCCAGCCCGTCATCGCAAGCGTCTTGCTGAAGCTATTGACCATCAGCACCTTGTCATAATCCGGCGTCAGAAAGCTCACGTGCGGCCGGTCGTAGATGATCCGGTCGTACACCTCGTCGGAGATGATCCAGAGGTCGTGCCGGCGGGCGAAGGCGATCAGCTCGTCGCGTTGGGCGACCGTGAGCGTGGCGCCGGTCGGGTTGGAGGGGAAGTTCACGACGATCGCCCGCGTGCGCGCGTCCACGAGCGCCTCGAGCGTCTCGATCTGCGGCACGAACTCGTGCGCGAAGTCGCAGGCGTAGGCGCGCTCCGTGCCACCGAAGATCGTGGCATGCGGGCCGTACAGCGGGAAGCCGGGGTCGGGCACGAGGACGTTGTCGCCCGGGTCGACGAGGATCATCGCGCAGTCCAGGAGGGCGTTCGTGCCGGACATCGTGATGCAGACGTGGCTGCTGTCGAGGCCCGGACGGTAGGCGGCCCACGATGCCGCGATCGCCTCGCGCAGGGGCGGATAGCCGGCCTGGGTCGTGTACTTGTTGTAGCCGTCGACCATCGCCTTGTGGAACGCCTCGACGGCCACCGCCGGCGGCTGGAAGTCCGGCTCGCCGAGGCCGAACTGCAGCGTCTCGGCGGTGGCGAGATCGAACATCTTGCGGATGCCGGTCGGGCCGATCGCCAGCGAGCGCGCGCTGAAATCGGGGGAGCGGCGGGGAGAGGGGGCGGGCATCGGCGACCTCGTGTGAAGATGGGGGTGCCGGGGACGGCGCCCGTCGGTCGGAGTGCGCTCGGCGGCGGCGGAAAGCCTACCGCCCGCGATCACGGGCGTCAATCGCCGCGTTCGCGATGCGGTCGACGAAAGCGCGGCCATAGCCCTACCATGACTTCCGACGCCTCGCGCGTGTACCATCGCCGGCCACCCGATGGCGGCGCGCTCGATCCGCCATCGCCGCCCGACGGACCACCGGAAGGAAGCGTCATGCCCATCGACCCGAACCGCCGGTCGTTCGTGCCCACGGATGCCGCCGGGCACTTTCCGCTCCAGAACCTGCCGTACGGCGCGTTCCGCCCGGCGCCCGGCGCACCCGTTCGGATCGGCGTCGCGATCGGCGACCGCGTGCTCGACCTGGCCGCGGTGACGGATGCCGGCGTGCTGGAGGGACCGGCCGCGACGACGCGGGCGTTCCATGCGCCCTCGATCAACGCGTTCCTCGGCCTCGGCCCGGACGGCTGGGCGGACGCGCGCGCGCGGATCGCCGCGCTTCTCGCCGAGGGCAACGCGGCCTGGCTGGACGATCCGCGCTTCACCGCCCCGCCGCTGCACGACCGCGCCGCCGTCGAGCTGGTGCTGCCGGTCGACATCGGCGACTACACGGACTTCTACGCCTCCCGCCAGCACGCGACGAACGTCGGGACGATGTTCCGCGGCGCCGACAACGCGCTGCTTCCGAACTGGCGCTGGGTGCCGATCGGCTACCACGGCCGCGCAAGCTCGATCATCGTCAGCGGGAGCGCGGTGCGGCGCCCGTCGGGGCAGCGCAAGGCGCCCGACGCCGACGCGCCGACGTTCGGGCCGACGCGGCAACTGGATTTCGAGCTCGAGCTCGGCTATGTCGTCGGCGTCGGCAACCCGCTCGGCTCGCCGGTCTCGGTGGCCGAGGCGCCCGGACATATCTTCGGGTGCGTCCTCGTGAACGACTGGAGCGCGCGGGACATCCAGGCCTGGGAGTACGTGCCGCTCGGCCCGTTCTTGTCGAAGAACTTCGCGACCTCGATCTCACCGTGGATCGTGCCGCTGGACGCGCTATTGCCCTTCCGGGTGCCCGCGCCGCCGCAGGACCCGGCGCCGCTCGCCTACCTGGCGCGCCAGGGCGACTGGGCGCTGGACATCGCGCTCGACGTGGCGATCGCAACGGCCGCCGGACGGGCGGGCGGCCGCCCCGCGCACCGGATCGCGCGCACGAACGCGTCGACGCTCTACTGGGACATCGCCCAGCAGCTGGCCCATCACACCGTCACGGGCTGCAACCTGCGGCCGGGCGACCTGCTGGCGACCGGGACGATCAGCGGGGACGCGGCGGACAGCCGTGGGTCGATGCTGGAGCTGTCGTGGCGGGGGCAGGAGCCGGTGGACGTCGGCGGCGGCGAGAAGCGGGCGTTTCTGGAGGACGGCGACGAGGTGGTGATGACCGGGACGTGCGAGGGGCACGGCGTGCGGTTGGGGTTCGGGGAGGTGCGGGGGACGATCGTCGGGGCGTGATGCGCGGCCGTCACGCGCACCCCGTGATCCGACCAACAACCGACCCGTACGTTCCGCGCCTCAGCCGCGCACCTCCTCGATCGCGCCGTCGACGACGAGCCGGACCGTGCCGGCCGTGGCCTCCGACACTTGGTCGACGACGGTCGTTGCCGACTCTTCGTCGACCACGACCGTGATCCCGACATCCGCGCCGAAATCGCCGTCCCCGACGTCCCCCCCGGCCGCTGCCGCCGCGCGCCGGACGATATCGAACAGGGCGTACGGCGAACGGCCCACAAGCCGCAGTCGCGTCACCTTGCGCGTCCGGGGGCACGCACCGAGCACGGCCTGCGCGGCCTCGGTGTAGGCGCGGACGAGCCCGCCGGTGCCCAGCTTGGCGCCGCCGAAGTAGCGGACGACGACGACGGCGACGTCGCCGAGGCCGCTGCCGTTCACGACGGCGAGGATCGGGCGGCCGGCGGTGCCGGAGGGCTCGCCGTCGTCGCTGGAGCCGTGGGTGACGGTGGCGCCGTGGCCGACGGCAAAGGCGAAGCAGTGATGCGTGGCGTCGGGAAACCGTCGTCTGAGGTCGGCGACGAGGGCGCGGGCATCTTCGACGGTGGCGGCGCGGTCGGCGACGGCGAGGAACGTCGAGTTGCCGGCCTTGGTGGTGATCTCGGTGCGGGCGGCGGGGACGGGGTACGCGGACATCGTGTGGGCATAATACACGCATGCCCATCCTTGCCCTGCCGAATCTCGACCTCTACCACGAGCTCCACGGCCCGCCAGACGCGCCGCCGCTCGTGCTTCTGCACGGCGCCACCGAGACATTCCAGGTCAGCTGGAAGCGGCTGATCGAACCGCTTTCCGGGCGCTTCCGGGTGATCGGTATCGACATGCGCGGGCACGGGCGGTCCACGAACCCGGCCGGTGCGCTGGATCTGCGGCAGATGGCGGACGATGTGGCGGACGGACTCGAGGCGCTCGGTATGCCGACAGCCCACATCTGCGGCTTCTCGGGCGGCGCGTCGACAGCGCTCTTCTTCGGCCTGCGGCACCCGCACCGCGCACGGTCGCTCGTCTTGATCAGCAACAACTTCGCCCGCGACGAGGCGCGGCTCAAGGGCGACTTCTGGTCGCCCGACGCGATCCGGCAGCGAGACCCGCTGTGGTTGCATGGCATGGCCGCATGGCACGCCGTGCCGGCCGAGACGCTCCTCGGCTGGTGGGAGGCGGAGGACCAACTCCGGCCGGACTTCACGCCGGCCGAGCTCGCGGCGTTGCAGATGCCGGTGCTCGTCGTCGGCGGCGACCGCGATCCGGTGGTGCCGCTCGATCAGACGATCCGGCTCTTCCGGGCGCTACCGAACGGGCAGCTGGCCATCCTGCCCGGCGTCGGCCACGGCGCGCCGCACCGGGCAGCCGATTGGCTCGACGCGCTGCTCGGGAACTTTATCGACGGCGTCGAAGCCAAGCCACCACTCGAGGGGGATACGATATGACGAATCCGACCACGGCGATCCTTCAGACGGACGGTACATCCATCGGCCCGTCGTTCGCGGCCCTCCTCGAGCGGATCCGGCGCCTGAACGACGTCGGCAAGGCGGCCGGGCTGATGGGCTGGGATCGCGACGTGAACATGCCGGCCGCGGCATCGGCGGACCGGGCGCAACAGATGGCGACGCTGGCGCAGATCGGCCATGAGCTGCTGGTCGACGAGCGGGTGGGCGACTGGCTGGGCGAGGCGGATCTGGAGGCGCAGCGGTGGGGCGCGGCGGTCGACGCGGTCGAAACGGTCGCCGAGGTTGCCGACGAAATGACATCGCCGGCGATCGTCGCCGATCTGACCGATCGAACGACGGTCGCCGCCCTCCTGCGCGAGTTCCGACGCCAGCGGGACGACGCGATCAAGCTGCCGGGCGAGTTCGTCGCCCGGCGGGCGCGGCTCAGCGGGGCGGCCTACCGTGCCTGGGTGGACGCGCGCGCGGCGTCGGACTGGCCGGCCTTCCAGCCGCACCTGCAGCACACGGTCGATCTGGCGCGCGAGCAGGCCGGACTCTACGGCTACACGACCGAACCGTACGACGCGCTCCTCGACCGCTACGAGCGCGGGATGACCTCGGCGGCCGTCGAGCGGCTGTTCGACGCGGCCACCGCGGCCCTGTTGCCGCTGCGCGAGGCGATCGTGCGCGAGGGCCGGCCGGTGAGCGCGGCGGTGTTGCACCAGCCCTATTCGGTGGAACAGCAGCAGGCGTTCGCCCGTCACATCGCCCCGCTCGTCGGCTACGACTTCGGCCGCGGCCACCTCGGGACGACGGTTCACCCGTTCGCGTCGAGTTTCTCGCAGTCCGACTGCCGGATCACGACGCGCTGGAACCCGGCGTTCATCAGCCCGTCGCTCTTCGGTACCCTCCACGAGTGCGGGCATGCGATCTACGAGCAGCACACGTCGCCGGTCCTGGCGCGCACGCCGCTGGCGCGCGGGACGTCCTCCGGAATCCACGAGTCGCAGTCGCGGATGATCGAGAACATCGTCGGCCGGAGCCGGGGCTTCTGGCGGGCGCACTTCGGCGCGCTGCAGTCGCACTTCCCGTCCCAGCTGGCGAACACGACCGCCGACGAATTCTGGCGGGCGGTGAACCATGTCGGTCCGTCCTTCATCCGCGTCGAAGCGGACGAGCTGACGTACAACCTCCACATCGTCCTGCGCTTCGGTCTCGAGCGCGCGCTGATCGGCGGCACGCTGGCCGTGGCCGACGCGCGGGACGCCTGGAACGCGGCGACGGAGGATGTGCTGGACATGACCCCGCCCGACGACGCGCACGGCATCCTGCAGGACGTGCACTGGTCCAGCTCGATGTTCGGCTACTTCCCGACCTACGCCCTCGGGAACCTGTACGCCGCTCAGCTGTACGAAGCGGCGACGGCGGCCGATCCGGCCGTGGCGGAGGGTTTGAACGACGGCAACGTCTTGCCGCTGCTGGCGTGGCTGCACACGAACGTCCACCGGTACGGCAAGGTCTACCCGCCGGCGGAGCTGATCGTGCGGGCCACCGGACACCCCCTCGACGAGGGGGCGTTCGTGCGGTATGCGGATGCGAAGTTCGGGGACGTGTATGGGCTTGGGTAGCGGAGCGGCCAGGCGCACGCGACGACCGTGTGTGGCGGTGCTGTCGATGCGCCGGGCGATCCGCAGCCGTTCAGGGACCGCGGCCCGCGAGTCCCTCCGCCACCTCCCGCCCAAACCGATCCACCGCCTCCCAATCCGTGAACTCGTACTCCCGCGACGTGTCCGTCGGCCCGCCGCTGCGCCTGCTGATCATCTTCATGATCCACCGCGTGACGAGCCCGTCGTGCCGATACCGAAGCGCGCCGCCGAACTGCGTCGATCAGCGCGCCGAGAAGTTCATCGTGGTCGTGCCATCCGCCATCCCAAGCACCAGCGCCGTCCCGTCGACCTGCCACGTGGTCACCCGCCCAAGTTGTTCGACGAAAGCATCCGCGCGCGACTCCGCGCCGCACTCGTCCGTCGTCGTGACCTTCACGTGCACCGACATCGTGCCTGCCTCATCGGCGTCGTAGGTGCCGGCGGCCTCCTTGCAGTCCGCCATGACGACGAGCGCACCGGCCGCGAACGTGAGCGTGTACTGCGCGGGATCGGGCGACTTCGTGGCCGATCCATCCGTGGCAACCGTGCCCTGCCACTGCCAGACGCGCGCCGTCAGGCGGTCACTCATCACGTCCTGGGCGGCCGCGCCCGCGTCGCCCGCGATCGACACGACGGTGCCGCCGGCATCGGCGGCCATGGCACCGGCCGTCGAGGCGGCGTCGCCGATTTCGGCGCCCGTCGTCTCGATCGCCGGCGCCACCGAGGCCACGCGCGCATCGGCTGTGGCGCCGGCCTCCTGCATCGTGTCGGAGGACGGTTGGCAGGCGCCGAGCAGCAGGGCCATACCGGTAAGCGTCAGCAGACGGTGGTTGTGCGTCATCGATTTCACTCCTCGTGGCTCAAGCCGAATGGCGGCACGCACGGTGGGGCGGCGTGGCGGCCGGGAGGACGGCGCCGCGCGCTCGCCTCGCGCGTACGGGCAGCGTAGCGCACGAACGCAAACGCGGCCAACAACCCGAACCCGCGCTGCCCTGACCCGTCATCGCCCGCCCCACGGCAGGAAGGCCCGTGCCGGCACGGCCATCGCGCCCGAGCATGCGTTCGCTCGGCCGGGCGTGGGACGTCCGCACAAGTCCCACGCGTCCGCGCCGTCCGTCGTCCGGCCGAGGCTGATGTCCGTCGGCACGACGCCCGTGTCGATGGAGTCGACGATCGACGTCGCATCGGACAGCACGACGCTGTCGCCGTCCTTGTCCAGACGGAACGGCGCGTGATCGGGACCCTGTGAGCCGTCGCCGTCGCACCAGATGACCGCGTGCGCGCCCGGCTGGAGGATTCGCGCCGGCAGCCGGAATGCGAACGGGTCATACGGATCGTCGGACAGCGTGTAGGCGGACAGGTCGACGGGCGCCGTGCCGCGGTTGAAGAGCTCGACCCAGTCCTCGTACTCGCCGGCGTCGTCGACGACGATCGATGTGTTGGACGGCATGACCTCGTTGATCACCAGCGCCCCCGCCTCGCCGCGCGGCAGGTCGACGCCCGTGACGTCGTAGCGGTAGGGCGCCGTCTGGTTCGCGGCCGGGAAGAACGAGGCGCGCCCGTCGGCGGTCGCGGTCCGGAAAGCGTACGTCACGCTGCGGCCGGCCCGCTCCGCGGGCAGCGTCGCGGTCCACGTGGCGCCCGCACCGCCCGACCCGCCCCCGCCCTTGGCCATCGCCACCCGCCGCTCGGCCCCGCCTCGCACGCGGTAGCGGACCTCGACACTTACCGGCGCGTCCGCACCGGAGAATGTGGCCGAAACCGTCACCGCGTCCGCCGCGGTCGGCGCGGCGGGCGTGGTCGCATGGTCCGTCAAGTGCTGATCCGGCGACGCCAGGGCGGGCAGGCCGCTCAGGTACGTTTGGCGGGTGCTCACGAGCGCGAGGAGGCCCGGCTTCGTGCCGCCGCCGAAGCCGCCCGAGCCCACCTGGACGTCGTCGCGCAGGTTCGCCTCGAACTGGGCCAGGGAGTACGCGCCGGAGATGTTGCCCTGCGAGGCGACCTCGTCGGCCGCAGCTTGGCGCACGAGATCCTGATACGACTGTCCGACCTCCTCGAGCCACGACCGTTGGAAGACGGTGTCGCGCAGTGCACGGTAGTGGGCGATGTAGTCCGCCTTGAAGGACGGTACGGCCAGAAGGCGCCGGATCAGGGGACGGTTCGCGTCCGTGGCCTGGGCGAATGGATCGGCGATCGCCGGGTCGCTCGGCGCGCCGCCTCCGCCGCCGCCCGGCCGTCCGCCGCCCACCCGGAGTCCGAACAGCCCGAACGACAGGCCGAGGTCCCACGGCACGACGTCCCAGCGCGCGTCCCGCTCGCCGCGGTAGAGGTAGTAGTTCTTGCCGACGTAGTAGCTGTCGAAGTTCGTGATGATGTTGTTGCCCGCCAGATACCACAGCGCGCTGTCCACATCCAGAATGTCGTTGATCTTCGCCTCGAACTCGGCGTCCGCGATCCCGCCCATGCCGGCCGGCGCCGCGAGGGCGCGGATCATCTCCCGCAGCTCCTCGTACCCCGCGTCCCCGTCCGCCGCCTTGCCCTTCACCTCGTAGCCCGCCTTGTACGGCGCCAACGCCTCGCCCTGCCACGTGAGCGGCGACGAGTCGAAGGCGATGCGGGTGGGCGAGTCGCCCTTGACGATCATCCCGTCGTCCTCGTCGTACCAGTGGTTCGCCCACTCGCTGTTCACCTGCTCGACCATCGAGTAAATGCCCACCACCTTGCCCTGCACGCTCACGCGCGCGAACGCGAAGCGGCTGACCGGCATGTACGTGCCGAGCACCTTCAGCGCCAGCGCCTCGCGCAGTTGCGTCGGATCGTTCCAGTTGTTGTTGAGGTTGATGACGTCGATGCCCCAAATATCCTGCCCCGGTACGAACGCGTCCGTCGTGATGTTCAACGGCTTCTTCGTCCCCGAGGCGTTCAGCGTCGAGTTCCCCTTGCAGTGCACCCCGACCTGCCCGACCGTCGTCCCGTCCACCACGAGCTCCGCCGGTACGTTGTCCCGCGGCACGTTCGACGCGCCGCCGCCGGGCCCGCCCATGCCCGGCGGCCGTTCGCAGCCCAGGAGCGCCAGCCAGTTCGCGCTCGCGAACGTCAGCTGCACGTCGCGCACGGCCGTGTCCGTGTAGAGTTCGGGCGTAGGTGCGGCGTCCTGGGCGATTGCTGCCGACGACCGCCAGTGCAGCGTCGGCGCCCGACGCGGCGTGGGCAGCCGGCCGCCCCCGCCCGGACCAGCCGCAAGGACGTCCGCCGTCGCGGCGGCATGCACGGCGACCGACATCCCGAGGGCGACGGCGGCGGTACGAAGGCGGAGGGAAGTCGACATCGTGTGCTCCTGATCGGTGGTCGGGGTGCGAAGCGTGGCGGGGGACGGGGGCGGTACAGGATGGGCGGCGGCGACGACTGCCGTCCTTAACCCGAGAGCAGCCAGAAGTGATACGGTCGGACGCGACGAACTGATCGGCCGGCAGCGTATTTGACGTGCCAGTCCCCTTGCCTCCGCCGCACCACCCGCCCTAAGTCAACAACCCGTCCGCACTCTCCCCCCGCAGCACCGCCACCACCCCATCCGCCGCCTCGACGCTCACGTTCGCCTGCGCTTCGGCCGTGCTTGCGCCCAGATGTGGCGTGTGGAGGACGTTCGGCAGCCCGAGGAGCGGATGATCCGCAGGCGGCGGTTCGACGGCGTACACGTCGACGGCGGCGCCGCGCAGCCGACCGGTGCGGAGCGCCTCGGCCAGCGCGCGCTCGTCGACCAGGCCGCCGCGGGCGCCGTTGATCAGGACGGCCGTGGGCCGCATGCTCGCCAGCGCCGCCGCGTCGATCAGGTGCCGCGACTGCTCCGTCAGCGCCGCATGCAAGCTGACCGCATCGCTCTCGGCCAGCAGCGTCGGAAGGTCGACGCGACGCACGCCGCTCTCGGACGCCCGATCGTCGGTCAGGCCCGGGCTGCAGGCGATGACCTTCATCTCGAACGCCAGCGCCCGCAGTGCGACGAGCCGCGCCACGCGTCCGAAGCCGATGAGGCCGAGCGTCTTGCCGGCCAGCTCCGTCCCGCTGAAGTCTGCCCGGCGCCATTCGCGCGCGCCGAGCGAGGCGTGCGCCGCCGCGATGTGCCGCACGAGCGCGAGCAGGAGAGCGAAGGCCATCTCGGCCGTCGCCACGCTGTTCGCGCCCGGCGTGTTCAGGACGTGGATGCCGAACGCCTTCGCCGCCGCGACGTCGATGTTGTCCACGCCCGCACCCGCCCGGGCGACGACCGCCAGTCGCGGCCGACCGGCATCGAGGACGGCGCGGTCCACCTGCGTGGCGCTCCGGACGATCAGCGCGTCGTACCCGCCGATCGTCGCCAGAAGCACGTCGCGCACCAGGCCGGTCGGCGCGTCGACGGCGATGCCCGCGGCGGACAGGCGCGCGAGCCCGGCAGGGCTGAGGGGGTCGGCGACGAGGACGCGGCGGTGAGAGAGGTCGTGATCGTGGGAGACGTCGTGGGAGACGTCGTGGGAGACGTCGTGCGAGAAGCCGTGGGAGTGGTCGTGGGAGAGATCGCTCGTCATTTCAGGCGCCCGCCCGAGCGCCGTCCTGCGCCAGATAGTCGTCCAGCGCCCCGAGCAGTTCGTCGATGTCCGGGACGTCGAGTTCGCCCATGTGGCCGATCCGCCACGTGATGTTCTTCAGTGTGCCGTAGCCGTTGCCCAGGATCATGTTCCGCGTGCGCAGGAAGCGGTTCAGCGCCCCGATGTCCCAGCCGTACGTGTTGTCGATGCAGCTGACGGTCGGGGACTCGTAGCCCGGCTCGGCGCGCAGCGTGAAGTCCCGATCCCGTGCCCACTCGATCGTCCGATCCCGCATCCGCATGTGGCGGGCGAAGCGATTCGACAGGCCCTCGGCCAGGATCCGGTCGAGCTGGACGTCGAGCGCCCAAAGGAGCGAGATCGCGGGCGTTGCCGGCGTCTGGTGCTTCTCGAGCGAGGCAAGGAGCGTCAGGAAGTCGAAGTAGTAGCCGCGATCGGGCACCGTCTTCGCCCGCGCCACCGCCCGCTCGCTCACGCTGCAGAACGACAGGCCCGGCGGCAGCGCGAACGCCTTCTGGCTGCTCGTGAGGACGACGTCGAGATCCCAGGCGTCCGGCAGGATGTCCACCCCCGACACGCCGCTCACCGCATCGACCAGGATGACGATCTCGTCCCCGCCCGGCAGCGCGCGGACCCCACGGGCGATTTCCGCCAGCGGGTTCAGCACGCCCGCGCTCGTCTCGTTGTGGACAATCGCCAGCGCGTCGAACGAGCCGCCGGCGAGAGCGGCGGCGACCGCGTCCGCCTTGATCGCCCTCCCCGGCTCGGCCGAGAGGACCTCGACCTGCTTGCCGTTCAGCGCCGAGACCTCCGCCCAGCGCTCGCTGAACGCGCCGTTCACGCAGTGCAGGACGCGGGAGCGGACGCAGTTCCGGCTGGCGCCTTCCCACAGCCCGGTCCCCGAGCTCGCGCTGATCAGGACCGGCCGCTCGGTCTGGAAGACCGCCTGCAGCTTGGGCTCGACCCGTTCGACGAGATCGGCGCACTCCGGCATCCGGTGGCCGTACATCCAGCGCGCCTGCGCGTCGAGGACGTCCGGATGCACCTCGACCGGACCGGGAATGTAGAGCTTGAGGTGCTCAGCTGGGCGATCCGCCATGGTCGGGAGGCTCCTTGGGTGCGCAGGTCCTTGGGGGCGCGGGTCAGGCGGGCGAGGGCCGGACGAGCGCGTGCCGTTTCTTGCCGCGCGCGAGCCGGATCGTGCCGTCCGCGCCGACGTCTTCGAGCGTCACGGCCGTCATCGCGTCCGCCACGACGACGCCGTTCACCGCGGCGCCGCGCTCGGCGATCACGCGACGCGCATCGCTGCCGCTCTCCGCGAGGCCGGCGCGGACGAGGAGCTGGAAGGCCGGCACGCCCGCCTCGAGGTCGGCACGCGGGATCTCGATTTCTGGCAGGCCCCCGCCCGCTCCGCCGCCGGCGAACACCGCACTCGCCGTCGCGGCGGCGTCCCGCGCGGCTGCCTCGCCGTGCAGGAGCGCGGTGGCCTCGTTGGCCAGCACGATCTTGGCGTCGTTCAGCGCCCGGCCTTCGCGCGCCGCCAGCGCGTCGATCTCGGCCGTCGGCCGTTCGGTGAAGATCCGGAGCAGCTGGCCGACCTGCGCGTCGTCGCAGTTCCGCCAGTACTGCCAGTAGTCGTAGGGCGAGAGCATGTCGGCCGCGAGCCAGACGGCGCCCGATTCGGTCTTGCCCATCTTCTTGCCGTCGGCGGTGAGCAGGAGCGGGCACGTCAGGCCCTGCAGCTCGGCGCCGCGCATCCGGCGGGCGAGGTCGACGCCCATCGTGATGTTGCCCCATTGGTCCGATCCGCCCATCTGCAGCGTGCAGCCGTGCCGATCGAACAGCTCGACGAAGTCGTACGCCTGCACGACGGCGTAATTGAACTCCAGGAAGCTGAGCGCCTGCTCGCGGTCCAGCCGGCTGCGGATGCTCTCCAGCGCGAGCAGGCGGTTCACCGTGAAGTGCCGCCCGACATCGCGCAGGAAGTCGATGTAGCCCAGGGCGCCGAGCCACTCGCCGTTGTCCAGGATCAGCGCGCCGTTCGGACCGTCGACGTCCAGCAGCCGCTCGAACGTGCCGCGGATCCGGTCGCGATTCGCCTGGATCGCCGCCGCGTCCAGCACGGGCCGCATCTCGTCCTTGCCGGACGGATCGCCGATCCGCGTCGTCCCGCCGCCCAGGAGCGCGATCGGGCGGTGGCCGGCCTGCTGCAGCCGCCGCAGCTGCATGATGTTCACGAGGTTGCCGACATGAAGGCTCGGGGCCGTCAGGTCGAAGCCGATGTACGCCGTCTGCGGACCGCGCCCCATCGCCTCGTCGAGCGCGGCGAGATCCGTGCACTGATGGATCAGCCCGCGCTCGGCGATGGTGCGCAAGAAGGGGCTCGACGGCGCCCCGGCGACGCTCACGGCGCCGGTTCCGCCGCCGCCTGCGGCCGGCGTGCCACGTAGTCCTCGACCGCCAGCAGGTTGCCCTCGCCGGCGCGCTCGACGGTCGCCAGCAGCTCGCCGATCGAGGCGACCTCCTCGAGCTGCTCGGCGACGAACCACTGCAGGAACTGCTGCGCGATGAAGTTCCGCTCGTCGAGCGCGGTGCCCATGAGGTCGTTGATGTGGCCGGTGACCGCATGCTCCCAGGCCAGCGCCGCGTTCACCGCATCCTCCGCCGAGACGAATGCGTGGCGCGCCGCCGGTATCGCCGGGATCGCCACCTCGCCGCCCGAGTCGTTCACGAAGTGCACGAACTTCATGGCGTGCATCTTCTCCTCGTCGGCCTGGCGATAGAAGAAGTCCGCCAACTGCGGCAGGCTGGAGCGATCGAAGTAGCTGGCGATGCTGACGTACTCGAGGGAAGCACCGAACTCGCGTCCGATCTGGGCGTTCAGCGCGGCCTCGAGCGTGCTGCTGATCAGCTTCCGCTCGCGCGGCTTGGCGCGTCCGTCGCCACCGGTCGATTTGGCCATCTTCGTCGACTCCGTGCGGATGTTTCGTCGGGCGGCTGAGTCTAACCGACGGCCCGAGCTAGGGCCAATCCTTCACCTCGCGCCGCCGCGCCGCGCTAAACTGCCGGCATCCGACCCGACCCGCCTGCCGCTCGCAAGGGAGAACCCATGTCCACCGTCTTCGAGAAGATCATCGCCGGCGAGATCCCGGCCGACATCCTCCACCACGACGACCTCGTCACCGCCTTCCGCGACATCGACCCGCGCGCGCCGACGCACATCGTCATCGTCCCGAACCGCGCGATCCCGACCGTGAACGACGCGACCGCCGACGACGAGCCCGCGCTCGGGCGGATGTTCACCGTCGCGCGCACGCTGGCGGCGCGCGACGGGATCGCCGAAGGCGGCTACCGCCTGATCGTGAACTGCAACAAGGACGGAGGGCAGGAGGTGTTCCACGTCCACATGCACCTCCTGGGAGGACGGGCGCTCGGGCCGATCCTCGCCCGGCCGGGTTGAGCGCGGCCCCCCTCACGCCAGCCGGACCTCGCCGCGCAGCGTCCCCGCCCGCGCCCCGTGCGCCGTGACCCCAAGCGTCGCCTCCGCCGGCGCCCGCACGAGCCACTCCGCCTTGCCGCGGTGATCCGTGGCGCCGTTCGAGAACCAGCCGCCGGCCATCTTGCTGGAGCGGCCCTCCAGGTGGCCGACCTCGACGGCCGGCTGGCCGCCGACAAGGGTGGCGCCGTCGCCGAGCTGAAGTTCGAGCCGCACGGGGCGGGCGGTGCCGACCTTGCGCGCCTGCTGGCTGGCGGACGTCGCCAGGAAGCCGGTGTTGTCGACGACGGCGACGATCCGCCAGACGTCGTCGCCGAGGGCCGTCGCCTCCAGCGCGCGCCACGCGAGGCGCGGGGCGAGGTCGGCGAAGGCCAGGGCGAAGGCAGCCTGCGGGGCGATCTCGGCCTCCAGGAGGTGCGGCGGGGGATTGCGCCACGTGAGGAAGCCGTTCGCGCCGCCGATCTCGAGGGGCCCGAGCTGTGGGTGCTCGAAGGGCGTCCAGCCGTGCAGCTGGTCCGGCGCGTTCGCCGCGATCCAGTCGAAGATCTTGACGTCGTCGGCCGTGGGGTGGAAGCGCATCCACTCGATGAACCGCTTCTCCTTGTTCTTCTCCTCGATCCCGGCCGCCGTCGGCAGGTCCCAGAGCTCGACGGTGAAGGCGAAGACGCCGCGGTCGCTATAGAGCCAGTCGTCGAACACGCCGCTGATCACCTCCTTGGGGTGGTAGCGGAAGTGGTGGTAGACGCTGACGTTCGGGTAGCCGGTCAAGTCGGTGCCGCGCTGGCCGATCGCCTCGTACGTGAACTTGTCGGCCGTGTCCATCTCGTCGTCGGACTTCATGCTGAACGGGCGCAGGATCGCACGGCTGTAGGTGTGGTAGGTCAGCGCGCCGAAGATGTTGTCGTGCGCGGCGAAGAACCGGAGCACGGCCTGCGCCTCGGGCTCGGAACCGGGATAGTCGCCCGCGCCGTACTGCTGGCCCTCGGGCCGCCAGCCGCCGGCGAAGTTGCGGTTCAGGTCGAGGCTCTGTTCGGGCCGGGCGAGCTTGATCAAGTGGCCGTCGTAGTTGTGAATCGTGCCTTCCGGCAGCAGGCGATAGTACGTCCCGCCGTGCTCGTCCGGTGCGCGCTTGATCATGCAGCGCGGGTCGTGATCGGAGGCCTTCCAGTCGCCGTTCGGGTCCTGGATCCGCATCTGCAGGATCCGGCCGTTGCCGTCGACGTCCTCGGCGTGCAGGCCGTCCTGCTTGTCCTGGTAGGGGTAGCGCCGCGTGCTGCTGCGCACGTGGCGCGGCGAAGCGGACAGCGCGAGCGCCGCGCCGTCGGGATTGAGGCGGGGCACCACGTACAGCGCGCCCGTATCCAGGATGCGACGCACCGCATCGTCGCCGGCGCCGTAGCGCGTCAGCACGCTGTGGATCACGTACAGCGCGGCCATCGACGCCGTCACCTCGGTGGCGTGGATGTTCGCATCGATCCAGAGCGCCGGCTTGTCCGTGTCCGGTCCGGTCGCCGTGTTCGTGAGGACGATGAGCTCGATCTCGCGTCCCTCGTGCGACAGCCCGAGCACGTCGCGCCGGGCGAGCGTCGGATGGGCCGCGACGAGCTCGGCGAGTTGCGCCGACAGGTCGTCGTTGTCGTAATACGTGTCGAAGCGGGCGGGCATCGGTGGCTCCTGAATCGGTGGGCGGGTGCGTGGCTACGGTGGGTGGCTACGGCGCGAGGACGGCAAACGCGGCGCCGTCGGCTGGAACGGTCACTTCGGTGCGAATGGACGCGCTGTGGTGGACCATGGACAGCGCGTACCGGCCGGGCGGCAAGTCGCTGAAGACCAGATTCTCGTCGAACGGCGCGGTTGGGTGGACGTGCTCGGCCGGATACGTGCGGCTGTTGGCGATCCAGCGCTCGCCGCCGTCCAGCGCGAACAGCCCGACGAGCGCGCCGTGCAGCGGCCGCCCGACGGCGTCCCGCACGCGGGCGACGACGGCGCCGGTGCCCGGCACGGGCGCCAGGAACAACAAGGGGTTGCGCGTGGCTTCATAATCGGCCGCTGCGGTGCGGACCTCGAGGTGCAGATGCGGCCCGAGTGCAATCCCGGCCATCCCGACGGTGCCGAGCTCGGCGCCGCGCTGCACCTTCTGCCCGTAGCGCACCACCGTCGTCGCCAAATGGCCGTACAGCGCGTACAGCGGCTGGCCGTCGAGCGTGGCATCATGTCGGACGAGGACGAGCCGGCCGAAGAAATCGAACGTCGGTCCGAAGCGGCGCGCATCGTCCAGGCCCGCATAGACCACCGTCCCGTCGCCGATCGAGCGCACGTCGGTACCGGCGCCGGCACCGAGGTCGTTGCCGTGATGGAGGAGGAGCGAGCCTTCGGCGTCCGTCCCGTAGAGATAGGAGCGCGCGGGCAGCGCGAGGTCGGGCGGATGGAACGGGCGTCCGAAGCGGAAGAACGGGGCAGGCGGCACGACGACGCCCGCCGCGGGCGTCCACGGCGTCGCCGTCGCGCTCGGCCGCGGCGACGGCGTGGCGGGACGGGGCGACGGGCTGGGGGTGGGGGTCGCAGCCGGCCACGCCGGCAGGCGGAACGGAACGGTGGGGAAGGCAGGGCGGGCGATCCGCCACCACCCAAGCAGCACGACGGCGCCGAGAAAGAGGGCGCCGAGCGCAAATCGACGGCGACGTCGCCGCCGTCGCCGCGGATCCGGCTCGCCGCCGGCCAGCGCGCCGCTGATGGGAAGAGGGGAGAGGGGATTCATCGTGGGGGGGGAGTATATGGAGCCAAGCGAGGCGGGCAACGATCCGCCCGCGCAGGTCGGCGGACCGGCGCCCGGTTCGGACGCGCTGCGCATCGATATCGTGACGTTGTTCCCCGCGATGTTCGCCGGGCCGTTCGAGCACAGCATGATCGCCCGCGCCGCCGCCGCCGGCCTCGTCGACATCCGCGTGCACGACCTGCGTCTGTGGGCGACGGACCGCCACCGCACGGCGGATGACTATGCCTTTGGCGGCGGCGGGGGGATGGTCCTCAAGCCGGAGCCCCTGTTCCGCGCCGTCGAGGACCTGCTCGGGATCGAACCACTCCGTCCGGAAGGCCCGCCGCCGCCGTGCCCGGTCGTCCTGATGACGCCCCAGGGCCACCGCTTCGACCACGCCCGAGCCCGAAGCCTCGCCGCCGCGGACCGCTTCGTCCTCCTGTGCGGCCACTACGAGGGCTTCGACGAGCGCGTCCGGCTGCACCTGGCCACGCTCGAGGTCTCGATCGGCGACTTCGTCGTCACCGGCGGCGAGCTGCCGGCGATGCTCGTGGCGGATGCCGTCGCGCGGCTCCGGCCCGGCGTCGTCGGGCTCGCCGGCGGCGTCGAGTCCGACAGCCACGCCGCCGGACGCCTCGAGCACCCGCACTACACCCGCCCGGCCGACTTCCGCGGCTGGACGGTGCCGTCCGTCCTGACCAGCGGCGACCACGGCGCGGTGGCCGTGTGGCGCAAGCGAACGGCGTTCCAGCGAACGGCGGAGCGCCGTCCCGACATGCTGGCGGCCGTTCCGCCGGACAGGGATGAGGCGCGCTGGTTGGGAGAACTCTGAACATCCTTTTCCACCCCATCCTTTTCCACCCCATCCTTGTCCACCACAGCACCTCGTGGTAGCATACCGCGGTTCGCCGCACCACCTCTAGGAAGAAGACCATGTCCGACCTTGTCAAGAGCCTCGGCGTCGAGCACATGCTCGATCGGCCCGACGCCGTTCCGTATGGCAAGTTGCGCGTCGGGGACACCGTTCGCGTGCACTTCCGGATCGTCGAAGGATCGCGTGAGCGCCTTCAGGCGTTCCAGGGTGTCGTGATCGCCGTGAACCCCGGCACGTCCGATGCCAACTTCGCGGTGCGCCGCACCGGCGCGCACGGCGTCGGGGTGGAGCGGATCTTCCCGATCCACTCCCCGCGCCTCGAGCAGCTCGAGATCCTGCGCCACGCCCACGTCCGCCGCGCCCGGCTGTACTACCTCCGCGAGCGCACCGGCAAGCGGGCACGCCTGCGCGAGAAGCGCCGCTTTGCCGCGGTCGCCCGCGCCGAGCCCGAGGCGAACGCCGAATCGTAGGGGCAGCCCCCCGTGGCTGCCCTCTGCGCCCCGACCGTTCCCGCCATTGACCAAGAACGATCCCTCATCGACGCCGGCCACCGCCACGTGGCCGGCGTCGATGAGGTGGGTCGCGGCGCGCTGGCCGGCCCGGTTGTGGCCGCCGCCGTCGTGCTCCGGCTGGCGGACGATCGGGAGCGCGCCGGGACGTGCGAGCGTCTGGGGGAGGTGCGCGACTCCAAGGCGCTGGACCGGCCGGACCGCGCCCGCCTCGCGCCGCTCGTCGAGGCTGCAGCGCTGGCCTGGTCCGTCGGCTGGGCGACGGCGGCCGAAGTCGACATGCTCGGCATCGGACGCGCGACGTGGCTGGCCATGCGCCGATCGCTGGCGGGATTGGCCGTCGTGCCCGACGCCGTCCTCGTCGACGGTCTGGCGCTGCCGTCGCTCGGCCCGTGGCTGCAACGGAGCATCGTCAAGGGCGACGGGACGGTCCTGTCCATCGCCGCGGCCAGCGTCGTCGCCAAGGTTCACCGTGATGCATGGATGATCCGACTGGACGAGGCCTGCGCCGGCTACGGCTTCGCATCGCACAAGGGCTACGGTGCGACGACCCACCGCGACGCGATCGCGGTGCGCGGAGCGACGACGCACCACCGGCTGACGTGGAGACTGCTGCCGATCGAAGCGACGTCCGAGGCGGCGGCCGAGCCGGCGGCGGATGAGCGAACCCCCGCCGCCCGCCGCATCGTCGCCCGACGACCGCAAGCCGATGGGCGCGCGCGCGGAAGCGCACGTGGCCGACCGGCTGGCGGCGACGGGCTGGACGATCCTGGCGCGCAACTGGCGCTGCCGGCTGGGTGAGCTCGACATCGTCGCCCAGGACGGCGCGTGCCTTGTGTGTGTGGAGGTCCGGGCGCGGCGCGGGACGCGGTTCGGGTCGCCCGAGGAGAGCGTCGATGCGCGGAAGCAGGCGCGCCTCGCGCGCCTCGCCCAAGCGTATGTCCAGGCCGCGGGCTGGCACGGACCGTGGCGGATCGACGTCGTGGCCGTCGAGTCGTCCGGCGACGGAACGCCGCAGCGCGTCCGGCACTACAAGAGCGCGGTCGGGTTGTGACGATCGTGCGTGCGATCGTGCTCGTCGGTCCGACCGCGGTCGGGAAGTCGGGCTGCGCCCTCGCGCTGGCCGAGATTGTCGGCGGAGAGATCGTCTCGCTGGACTCGCGGCAGCTGTACGCGGGGATGGACATCGGCACGGCCAAGCCGACCGCGTCCGAGCGCGCACGCGTGCCCCATCACCTGATCGATGTCGCGGACGCGGCGGACGTCCTTTCGCTGGCCGAAGTGCTGGAACGCGCCGAACGGGCGGTCGCCGACACGCTGGCGCGCGGGCGGCGGCCGATCCTCGTCGGCGGGACCGGGCAGTACGTCCGGGCCTACCTCGAGGGCTGGTCCGTGCCGGCGGTTCCGCCCGACCCCGATCTGCGCGCCGAGCTCTTCGCGGCCGCGGAGCGCGACGGGCCGCCGGCGCTCCATGCGCGCCTGGCGGACGTCGACCCAATCTCCGCGGCCCGCCTCCACCCGAACAACGTGCGGCGCATCGTCCGGGCGCTCGAGGTGTTCGCGCACGGGGGGCGGTCGCTGTCCGAGCTGCAGGCCGAGCGGCGGAGCGTGCCGGACGCCGTCGTCGTCGGCCTGGCCCGCGACGCGGACGACCTCGGCCGGCGGATCGACGCGCGGATCGACCAGATGATCGCCGCAGGGCTGGAGGGCGAGGTTCGGGCGCTCGTCGCGCGCGGCGTCGGGTTCGACCACCCGAACATGAGCGGCGTCGGCTATGCCGAGTGGCGGCCGTACTTCGAGGGGGACGGCACGCGGGACGATGTCGTCCAGCGTCTCCGTTGGACGACGCGCAAGCTCGTGCGCAAGCAGTCGCTGTGGTTCCGACCGGACGATCCGCGGATCCGGTGGGTGGCGGCGGCGGATGACGACGGGCGGAACGCGGCCGCGGTCGCGGCCGTCGTGGGGTAAATCCGACGCGGGCGCGGTGGATGCGGCGCGACGGCCGCGCGAAGTCCGCGCGGCGTCGGCCGTCCGCTTGTCGCCCCCGTCACTCCGCGCGCTTGTGCGCCTTCTCCGCCCGCCGCACGATCCGGTTCCACGCGCCGGTCAGGCCCATCGCCTGCTTGACCGCCTTCATCGTCTCGCGGGCCTCATCGCGCATCCGCAGCGTGCCCTCCACGATCAGCGCGTCGACGAAGCCGCCGCGTGCGGCGTAGTCGGCCCGGCGCTCGCGGATGGGTGAGAGGAAGGCCTCCAGGACTTCGAGCAGGTGCGCCTTGACCTCGACGTCGCCCACCGTGCCGGTGCGGTAGCGCGCCTTCAGGGCGTCGACGGCCGCGGTGTCCGGGTCGAAGAGGTCGAGGTAGTCGAAAACCGGGTTCCCCTCGACCGTGCCGGGAATGTCCGCGTGCACCCGCTTGGGGTCCGTGTACATGCTCCGCACGCGGCGGCGGAGCGTCGCGGCATCGTCGGACAGGAAGATCGCGTTGTCGAGGCTCTTGGACATCTTCGCGTTGCCGTCCGTTCCGACGAGCGTTCCGCCGACGACGAAGGCGTCCGGGATCGGGAAGACCTCGCCGTACGCGCTGTTGAAGCGGCGGGCGATCTGGCGCGTGATCTCGACGTGCGATTCGTTGTCCTTGCCGACCGGCACGACGTGCGCCCGCGGCAGGAGGATGTCGGCCGCCTGGAGCACGGGGTAGCCGAGCAGGCTGTACGGGATCTGCTCGAGCCCGGCGGCCGAAGCCATGTCCTTGATCGTCGGCAGCTGCTGGAGGCGCTCGACGGTCACGAGCGACGACAGGAGCAGTTGGAGCTCGTACACCTCGTGCACGGCCGACTGCAGGTAGAACGTGACCGCGGCCGGGTCGATCCCGACGGCCAGATGGTCGAGCACGATCTCGCGCGCATGCTCGCTGATATGCTCGATGTCGTCCTTCGACGGCTTCGTCGTCAACATGTGCAAGTCGGCGATGATGAAGAAGCTGTCGTGGTCGTGCTGGAACGCCAGCCGGTGTCGCAAGCTGCCGACGTAGTGTCCGAGGTGGAGGCAGCCCGTCGGGCGGTCGCCGGTCAGGATCCGCTTGCGGTGCTCCCCTGGCGCCGTTTCCCGGGCTGCGGTGTGAGGTTCGTCCACGCTTTCACTCCAGAGTTCGGCTGCCGGCCGCCCGACATTACGGAAGTCATCACGGAAGGACCGTCCTTACGGAAGGATCGTCTCGCGCACGAGCGGCCGTGGCGGCGCCGCACCGTGCCCATCGCCAAAGCGCATCGCGGCGCGCACCGCCGCCGCGCCCGCCTCGGCGGCGGCCGCGCTGTGCGCGTGCACCCACGCCAGCGTGTCGCCTATCGACACAGCGGAACCGACCTTGGCCCCCAGGACGATCCCGACCGCCGGATCGATCGCCTCGCCCTTCACGCGCCGCCCGGCGCCGAGCGCCACCGCGGCATCGCCGAGCGCACGCGCGTCGACCGTGGTCAGGACGCCCGCGCGCTCCGACGGCACGGCGTGAACGATCGCCGCGCGCGGCAGGCGCCCATCGTCGTCGATCGCCCTCGGGTCACCGCCCTGCGCCTCGACCATGCGCTTCAAGCGTTCGAGCGCCTGCCCGGAGCGGATCGCTTCGAGCAGGGCGGGCCGCGCCTCGTCGACCGTGGCGTACGTGCCGCCGGCGACGTGCATGAGGCCGGCGAGTTCGAGCGAGAGGGCGGTGAGGTCGTCCGGGCCGGTGCCGCGCAGCGTCTGAACGGCCTCCCGCACCTCGAGCGCATTGCCGATCGCAAACCCGAGCGGCTCGTCCATCGCCGAGATCAGCGCCGCCACGCGGCGCGGCGGGTCGGCCGCGCGCCCGAGCGCGACCATCGTCCCGGCCAGCGCACGGGCAGCGGCCAGGTCGGTCATGAAGGCGCCTTTCCCGACCTTGACGTCCAGCACGATCGCCCGTGCGCCGGCCGCGAGCTTCTTGGACATGATCGAGGCCGCGATGAGGGGCAGGCTCGGCACCGTGCCGGTCACGTCGCGCAGCGCGTACAGGATGCGATCGGCCGGCGCAAGATCGGCCGACTGTCCGGCGATGACGAGCCCGACGTGCTCCGCGTGCCGGATGAACCGCTCCGTGTCCAGATCGACGGTGAGGCCGGGGATGCTTTCCAGCTTGTCGAGCGTCCCGCCCGTGTGGCCGAGCCCCCGGCCGCTCATCTTGGCGACGACGAGCCCGGTTGCGGCCGCGAGCGGCCCGACGACGAGCGTCGTCTTGTCACCGACGCCGCCGGTGGAGTGCTTGTCGACGATCGGTCCCGCGATGCGCGACAGGTCGAGTCGGACGCCGCTGTGGGCCATCGCGTCCGTCAGCGCCGCCGTCTCGGCAGCGTCCATCCCGCGCAGCACGACGGCCATCAGCCACGCCGCGAGCTGGTAGTCCGGCACTTCGCCGCGCACGACGGCGCCGATGAGCGCCGCGATGTCGGCCGCGCCGAGGGCGTGCCCGTCGCGCTTGGCTTCGATCAGAGGCAGGATCGAGTGCATCGGAGTCGCGTCCATCGGATCAGTATAATGGCGCTGCCCATCCGGGCGGTCCCCCGAACGAACAAGGACTGGCATGCCCAACCGCACCGACCCCGAACGCGCTCCCCGCCCCCACCTCGCCGTCGTCGGCGGGGGGCTGGCCGGCTGCGAGGCCGCATGGCAGGCCGCCCAGCGCGGCGTCGACGTCACGTTGTACGAGATGCGTCCGCGCCGCACGACCCCGGCGCACACGACGGACCGTTTGGCCGAGCTCGTGTGCTCCAACAGCCTCGGCAGCACGCTGCCCGACCGTTCCGGCGGCCTGCTGAAATCCGAGATGCGCCTGCTCGGTTCGCTCGTCCTCGCGGCGGCCGAAGCGGCGGCGCTGCCCGCCGGCGGCGCGTTGGCCGTCGACCGGGCGCTGTTCGCCGAGGGCGTGACGGCGGCGCTCGAGGCCCATCCGCGGATCACCGTCGTTCGGGAGGAGGTCACGCGCGTCCCGGACGGACCGGCGGTCATCGCCACCGGGCCGCTGACGAGCGACCTGCTCGCCGCCGACCTCGTCCGCCTGACGGGCGCCGAACATCTCTACTTCTACGACGCCCTGGCACCGATCGTCGCGGCCGACTCGATCGACATGGGCATCGCATTCCGCGGCTCGCGCTGGGGCAGGGGCGAGACCGAGGCCGGCGACTACATCAACTGCCCGATGAACGAGGCCGAGTTCACCCGCTTCTACGACGCGCTGTGCGCCGCCGAGCGGATCCCACTGCCGGCGTTCGAGGACGCACCGGCGCCCGTGGCCAACGGATCCGGCGCCGTCGCGGCCGACGCATTCTTCGAAGGCTGCCTGCCGATCGAGGTCATCGCGCGGCGCGGCAAGAAGTCGCTCACGTTCGGACCGATGCGGCCGGTGGGTTTGCGCGATCCGCGCTCCGAGGGCCGCCCGTACGCCGTCGTCCAGTTGCGACAGGACAACGTCGCCGCCACGCTCTACAACCTCGTCGGCTTTCAAACGAACGTGCGCTGGGGCGAACAGGAGGCCGTGCTGCGCCTGATCCCCGGCCTCGAGGCAGCCGAGTTTGTCCGGCTGGGCCAGATGCACCGCAACACGTACATCAACAGCCCCGTCCTGCTCCGGCCGACGATGGCGATGCGCGACCGGCCCGACCTCTTCTTTGCCGGCCAGATCACCGGGATCGAGGGCTACACCGGCAACGCGGCCAGCGGGCTCGTCGCCGGCGCCAACGCCGCCCGGGCGATTCTCGGCCGGACGACGGCCAGCCTGCCGGTCACGACGATGCTCGGCGCGCTCTGCCACTACGTCACGCACGCCGATCCGGCGCACTTCCAGCCGATGAAGTCGAACTTCGGACTCATGCCGCCGCTCGACGCCCCTCCGCGCGCCAAGGCGGACCGCCACCGCGCATACGCCGATCGGGCGCTAGCCGACCTTGCGGTCTGGGCGGATGACGTCGATTGGGGGCCGCCGCCGGCCCTGGTGCCGGCGCGGGCGGCGCGGCCTGAAATGGAAGGCGCCGGCGCATGACGAAACGGAATGCGTCCGCCAAGAAGGAAGCCATCGCCAGCAGCCGGGCGGCTCGGGCAGGGAAGGGCGTCGTAGGGGACGGCACAGGGGACGACGCCGAGGCGTTCGACGACGCGCTCGACGCTTCGGACGACACCGCGGACGGCGACCCCGAAGACGACCCCGAACTCGAGGTCGTGCATGAGACCGACAACCTCGCGGGCGACGAGCGGCTCGACTGGCAGCTGCGGGACGTCAAGCCGACCGAGCGCGGCTTGCTCGTCGGCGTGGACATCGCCGGCGAGAGCGCGTGGCCGATCGCCGCGTCGCTCGACGAGCTCGGGGCGCTCGCCGAGACCGCCGGCGTGGGCGTCGTCGGCCGGGCAACGCAGCGGCGGCGCTCGCCCGAACCGAGCACGCTGGTCGGACGCGGGAAGGTCGAGGAGCTCAAGGAGGCCGCAGCCGATCTGTCGGTCGACGTCGTCCTGTTCGACCGCGAGCTCTCGCCGCGACAGCAGCGCAACCTCGAGAAGGCGCTCGACAAGAAGGTCATCGATCGTACCGCCCTCATCCTGGACATCTTCGCGCAGCATGCGCGCACGCGTGACGGCATGCTGCAGGTCGAGCTGGCGCAACTGGAGTACCGGCTGCCGCGCCTCACGCGGATGTGGACGCACCTCGCGCGCCAGGCGGGCGGACGGGCCGGCGGCGCGGGCGGCGGTGTCGGGGTGAGAGGGCCGGGCGAGACGCAGCTCGAGATCGACAAGCGCGAGATCGGGCGGCGGATCGCGTTTCTCAAAGGGCAGATCGAGACGCTGCGCGCCCAGCGCCGACAGAGCCGGCGGCGGCGCCAGCGTTCCGGGCTGCCGACGGTTTCGCTCGTGGGCTATACGAACGCCGGTAAGAGCACCCTGTCGAACGCGCTCGTCGGCGAGGCCACGATCTACGCTGCCGATCAGCTCTTCGCGACGCTCGATCCGACGACACGGCGCATCCAGCTGACGAGCGGACGGCAGGCTCTGATCAGCGACACCGTCGGGTTCATCCAACGGCTGCCGACGGAACTCGTCGCCGCCTTCCGCGCGACGCTGGAAGAGGTAGTGGAGGCGGATGTGCTGCTGCACGTCGTCGATCTGTCGCACCCGGCCGCGATCGACCAGGCGGAGACGGTGGAACGGGTGCTCGGCGAGCTCGGCCTCGAGTCACCACCGATGGTCGTGGCCGTGAACAAGATTGACCGCGTCATCGAGGCCGAGACGTGGCGCGGGCTGCGCCGAAGCGGCGACGGCGCCGCGCTCATCGACGCGCTCGACGACGTCCCGCGCTGGGCGCTCCTCACGGCGCGCTATCCCGACGCCGTGCCGATCTGCGCAGCTGAGGGCATCGGCCTGGATGCGCTGCGCGATGCGCTGGACGAGGCGCTTCGCGGCGGCCTCGTGCCGGCCGAGCTCCTGATCCCATACAGTGCCGGCGAGCTCCTGCACCGGCTGCACACGTACGGCGTCGTGGACGACGAGCGCTACGAAGCCGGCGGCACCCGGATCACGGCGCAAGTGCCGCCGTACCTGTTGGGCGACGTCGAAGCCTACCGCGTGAAGAGCTGACCGCTCAGCGGCGCCGAATCGGCGGTACGGCGCGGAACAGCCGCGGCAGATAGATCGGACCGGCGCGGGGCGCGGTCGCGGATGCGGTCGGCGTGGCCGTGACGGTCGGCGGTGCCTGGGTCGCGGGCGGGGTCGATGTGGCGGGATCGGGCGGCGTCGAGGTCGGCTCCGTCGTCGGTGACGCCGTTGGCCCAGCGGTGGGGGTGGCGGTGCCGGCCGTCCAATCGGGCATGAACCCGAACTCGAAATTCGTCGCGCTGTTCGGCGCCTCGGCCCCGCCCGCCGCGCCGGTCAGTCGACCGACGGTTCGGGACGCGACGTCGATCCGGTACAGGCCCTTGAACTGACCGGCGGTGCGCGTGAACGGATCGGCGGGGCGCGCACGTTGGGCGGGCACGGCGGGGCGCGGCTCCATCGGCGGAGCAAGGCGTGCCGTGATCGCAAGGTTGTGGGAGAAGGTCGTCTCCAGCAGTCGCACGCCGGCGTTCGCGATGTTGGCGAACAGGATCTCGCTGCCGTCGGGTGACCACGACCACGCGTCGCTCGCGAGCTCGCACAGCCGTTCGATCCGGCCGGTGAGCGGATCGTACGTACTGAGGGCGCCGAACGGCAGGTTGTTCCGATTGCCGATGAAACCGATCCGCTCGCCGGCCGGATCGAAGCGCGGGAAGCGGACGTGCTCGTCCGGCAGCGCCAGCACCGACCGTCGATCCGTGCCGTCGGGGTGAACGGTGTGGAGCGTCCACCGGTCGCCGGGCGCCGGCGCATGGGCGAGGGCGACGAACGCGATCCGGGTGCCGTCGGGCGACCAATCCGGATCGCGCTCGTCGATGGCGGGGGTATCGGTCAGGGTCCGCCGCGATCCGTCGGGCGAACCGTCGTCGCACCAGATCTTCAGATCGAAGCGGGTCTCGTCATCCGCGCGCCCGCCGTTGTAGACCAGGCAGCGACCGTCGGGCGACCACGCTGCATCGCCGCTCAGTCCGTCGCGGACGACGACGGTGCGCGGCACGCCGCCGTCCGTATCGACGATGTGGAGCGTCGCGGCGCCGTCGCGGAATGTGGCGAACGCGACGCGCTGTCCGTCGGGCGACCAACGCGGCTGATCCTCACCTGCGGCGGACTCGCTGATGTCCGACAGACGCGACTCGTTCGATCCGTCCGGATCGGACGTGAACATGTCGAACACTTCCACAGCTTGACGGGTGTACACGATCCGGCCGGCGGCCGGCATGGCCGGCGGGAATTCCTGCCGCTCGTCGGCCCGGACCACGCCGTGCCGGTCAAGGTCGCCGGGCGAGACGCCGGACGCGGTGATCGCGGCGGCGTGGGCGAGCGCAACTGCTGCGCAGGCGGCGGGGCGTCGGCGTGCGATCCGGTTTGTCATAACGCGATGATACCACGCCGCGCGCATCGTCAAGGGGGTGGGAGGGGAAGGGGACCCAACGGGCGGCGGACAGCACGAAGGCGGATGGGGTTCCCCATCCGCCTTCGTGCTGTCGGATGCGCCGGTCGTTAGTTGCCCGTGGCCGGAATCGGGGGATCGAGGCGGATCGGCGCCGGCGTGCGGATCGTGTAGTGGCGGATCCACACCAGCGCGGCGCGTGCCTCGGACAGGTCGTGGGCGATGGCGGCATCGAGGGCGACCGGTGCGCCGCATGCGGTGGCGGACAGCACGCTGAGCGCGTCGACGGCGTCCGCCAGGCGGTTGTGCTGTGCAGCGAGCGCGGCGGGTGCGACCGTCCCCGAGAGATCGTCGGCCATGGAGTTGCCGCGCGCGGCGAGGTCGGCGATCTCGGCCGAGCACACGAGCTCCGGCTTGGCGACGGTGGCCGAAGCCATGCTGTCGACGTCGTTCGTCCATGCGGTGATCACAGGTGCGAAGTCGCGCATCGCGTCGCGGTACGTGTCGATCTCGTCGGCGCTTGCGCGGGCGGCGGTGGCGACCAAGGCGGCGGTCAGGGAAGCGGTCAGGGCAATGGTCTGGATCAGGCGGCGAATGTTCCGGCGCATGTTCGTCTCCGTTTGGTGGCGCTGTCACGACTGCAGTGACGATGCACAGTCTACCTGCCGGTCGGGGCCGCCGCTTGACCACGGCGTGCCGGCGGCGCGACGCCCGACGGTCCCGGTGCTGACGCAGTGGTGACGGCGTGCTGACACAGGGTGGAGGCGCGGCGGGCGGCGGTAACCGAACCAGGGCGCGTCGCGATTGCGGCGCGTACCGGAATGTCGCACTATGGTCATTATGTCGATTGACGAGGATTCCGGGGGAGTCGGCGGCCGGCCGATCGGTCGCATGCCTTGCGCTATACTCGTGCACCCCGCCGTCCGCCCCTGATATGCGAGGTTCGTTGGGTCATGCGGTACTTCTTGCGGCTTACGTTGTTGTTCGTGGTGGCGTTGGTCGTCCTCCTGTTCGCGTTCGCGCTCGGGTACCGGTCCGCGGACCGGTTGGATCCGGCGCTCACGGCCCGACTCGAGGCGCTCGTCGCGCGGCGGGCGGACGGCGGCGCGGCGCTCGGCGCACGGGCCCCGGATGCGGCGGCGAACGGTGCCGACTCCGACGCCGCATCGTCATCGCCGACGGACCCGACGACCACGGCGGATCCGGCCGCGCCGACGGCAGACGGCTTGGCCGATGCGGGCTTCGACACGTTCTGGTCGGCGTGGAAGGCGATCACCGACACGTACGGCAGTGAGCTGCCCGACTCCAAGGTGATCACGTATGGTGCCATTCGCGGCAGCCTGCGCGCGCTGAACGACCCCTACACGCTCTTCTCCGATCCGGTGGACACGGAGATCCAGCGGCCGGAACTCGAAGGCGAGTTCAGCGGCATCGGGGCGTTCGTCAATCAGAACGACCAGGGCCAGTTGGTGATCCAGACCCCGATGCGCGGCCAGCCGGCCGAGAAGGCCGGCATCAAGTCCGGTGACATCGTCCTCAAGGTGGACGGACGCGATATCGCAGGGCTCGAGACGAACGAGGCCGTTCTCCTGATCCGCGGCAAGAAAGGCACGCGCGTGGTGCTCACGCTGCTGCGCGAAGGCACGCCGGAACCGTTCGACGTCGGGGTCGTGCGCGACACGATCAAGGTCCCGTCGGTGAACACCGCGCGGCTCTTGTCGGAGGAAGGCGCGCCGACGGTCGGCTACATCGAGCTGACCGTGTTCGCTCAGGAGACCCGCGATGAGATGCGTACGGCCATCCGTGACCTGCGCGAGGCCGGCATGCAGGCGCTCGTGCTCGACCTGCGCAACAATCCGGGCGGGTACTTGAACGCGGCCATCGGCGTGACGAGCGAGTTCGTCGAGAGCGGCGTCGTCACGTATCGCGAGGACCGGGCCGGCGTTCGCAACGAGGAGCGGGTCGTGCCGGGCGGCACGGCGTATGACGTGCCGCTCGTCGTCCTGGTCAACGGCGGCAGCGCCTCCGCCAGCGAGATCGTTGCCGGGGCGATCCGCGACCACGACCGCGGTGTGCTGGTGGGTGAGCAGACGTTCGGCAAGGGCTCCGTCCAGAACGTCCACCATCTGTCAGACGGCTCCGAGCTGCGCGTGACGGTCGAGATCTGGCGCACGCCGGACGGCTCGCTCATCCACCGCCGCGGCATCGCGCCGACGATCCTCGTCACGCCGCCGCCACAGCCGACACCCCTCCCGACCCCCACCGGCGCGACCCCGGCGCCGTCCGCAACGCCGGAGCCGACCCCGTCGCCGGCAGCCACGGCCGTCGACGGCGCGGGATCCGCCGGCGACGTTGCCGCGCCGGACGACGCCGGTGCCGGCGACGCACCGGACGCCGATGCGCCACCGGACGTCCAGCTTGAACGAGCGGTCCAAGAAGCGCTGCGCCTGCTGGGAGCCCGTTGATGAACACCGACCACACGCACGACATGCAGCCGGATGGGCTTCAATCCGCTCCGCTCGCCACCCCGGCACCGCGGCTCAGGCGCGGCGGTGCCGTCATGCAGTTCGTCGTCGGCTTCGGCTTGATCGTGGCTGCCTGGGTGTTCGGTGTCGTCGCGCGCGTCGCGCAGCGGCAGCTCCCTCCCCTGCCACCGAGCGATGTCGTGCCTCCGGCGCAGTTCGAGCAGCTGTACGGCGAAGCCTGGGATTATGTCAACTCCGAGTTCTACGGTGACCGGCCCGCCCCGGCGGCGATCACGGACGGCGCGGTCGAGGGCATGGTCGAGGCGCTGGACGACCCGTGGGCGCTCGTCGCGACGCCGGCGGCCGGTGCGCAGCGTGTCGGATCGACCGATGGTGCCGTCGGGCACGGTTCAACGTCCGATGATCCGCTGTCGCCGGTGTTCGTCGCCCCGCTCGGATTGTGGATCGTCGAGACGAGCCGCGGGGCCCGTGTGCTGGCGATTGTTCCTGACGGCGTGGCCGCGGAGGCGGGCATCGCGGCCGGCGACCTGATCGTGCGTGCGGAAAACGGCTCCGGCACCGACGCGATCCCCACCCCGACGCCGGCGGCCACCGAGAAGGCCGCGGCGGACGGGCACGATCCGGTGACGAGCGGAGATCGCCTGCCGCCGGTGGCGGTCGTACTGGCGGACGGGACGATGCCGGACGTCGAGGTCGTGGTCGCGCGCGATGACACTTCGATCTTTGCGCGGACGCTGACCCGGTCCGTCGAAAGCGCCGTACCGGACGGGCCGGGGGTGGCGCTGGACGGCGACGTGCTTCGCATTCGGCTCGCCCACTTGATGCCGGGCGCCGCGGCGGACCTGGCCGCATTGCTGGCCGCAACCGGGCAACGGCAGCTGTCGTCCGTCATCCTCGACTTGCGGGACAATCCCGGCGGCAGCCGCACCGAGCTTGCCCAGGTGGCGGGTCACTTCATGACCGGCACGGTCTGGATCGAGCGCGCGCGCGATGACGAGGCGCCGATCGAACACCCGGCGGAGGCTCCGGGCGACGGACCGTCGCTCACGGCCGCCGATCTAATCGTCGTCGTGAACGGCGGGACGGGCGACGAGGCCGAGATGTTGGCGGCGGCACTACGGGAGGCGCGGGGCGCGCGGCTCGTCGGCGAAGCCACTTTCGGGCACGGCACGTTGCAGTCGCTGCGCGAGATCGGACGGCTGCAGCTGCGGTTGACGACCGGCACGTGGCAGTCGCCGGGCGGGAACGACATCGCGGAAACCGGCATCGCGCCGGATGTCGTCGTCGAGGGGCGGGCCGAACAGGACGCGGCGGCTCTCTCGCTGACGACGGCTGCGAGCAAGGCGCAGGCGGCGGACGGCGGTGGCTGATCCAACGGCTCGGGCGACACCACCGGTGGGGCGAGGCCCGGCCAAGGGTGCACCGTCCGGCCGGGCAAGCGGCGCGTCGTCGACCCGTGCCAAGGGCGCGCCCGGCAAGCCCGGCGGCAAGGCGGATGGTCCGGCCCCCGTCAAGGTCGTCGCGACGAATCGCAGGGCGCGGCATGACTTCGAGATCACGCGCACGCTCGAGGCCGGCATCGTCCTTCTGGGCAGCGAGATCAAGAGCCTGCGCGCCGGCCGCGTCAGCCTGCAGGAAGCGTACGTCTCGATCGATCGCGGCGAGGCTTGGCTGGTCGGCGCGAACTTCGCGTCCTGGCAGGCCGCCAGCTACAGCGACCATGACCCCTTGCGCCGCCGCAAGCTCCTGCTGAAGAGCAAGGAGATCTTCGAGCTCGGCCGGACGGTCCAGCTGAAGGGCATGACGCTCGTGCCGATGCGGCTCTACCTCAAGGGCGGCTGGGCGAAGCTCGAGATCGGTGTCGGACGCGGCAAGAAGCTGTACGACAAGCGCGACAGCCTCAAGCAGCGCGACACGGCCCGCGAGATGGCCCGCGCAACGGCGCGCTCCGATCGCTAGTACCCTGTCGCTAGTACCCTGTCACTGGACACACTTCGGGTGTCCGACAGAGGTAGGCATCCACAGACTCCGCAGTGACAGCGTGCCAGTACCCGCTTGACGCCGCCCGGCGCGGCCGCTATCGTTGTCGCCAGCGTCGCGCATGCGCGGCGCCCCCGGGGATGTTATGGATTCGACGGGGAGGGCTGGTTCCGGATTGCGTGCCGAGCTTGGCTCAAGCTCGTTAAACAGGGCCAAAAACATAGAAGCCGAGCCAACGCTCGCTCTCGCCGCTTAAAGCGGCGATGCCCGCCCGGTGTATCGTAGGCGCTCCGGGGCCGGGTATCATGCAGTCGACGTGCCGCCGCCCCCATGCTGATCAGGGCAGCGAAAGACAATCGGCTGGTACGGTCCGGGCGCTCTGCCGGGTGAGGTTGGGCCGTACGAGATACAGGTGATCCGGAGACGCACGTGGTACATCCGTTGCCGAACTTTTCGGACGCCGGTTCGATTCCGGCCATCTCCAAGAACGCGGGGGGCGAGATTCGCCCCCCGCGCTTGGTTTAACGGGCTTGGACTAACGGCACCCTTCCTGCGGGTTCAGCCGACGCGACCGGACCGCGCGAGCGCGACCGCTCCGTCCGTCGATCACTCGCAGGCGACCAACCCGGCCATGATCCGCTCGAACACATCGTCCACCGTGCCTTCGCCGTCCACGGCCACGAGCTTGCCCTGCGCGCGGTAGAACCCGATCACGGGCTCGGTATCGCGCCGGAACGCCGCCAGTCGCGTTCGGATCACGTCCGGATTGTCGTCGGAACGGCCGCGACCGGCCATGCGCTCGACGACGGTCGTCTCGCTCACGTCGATGAACACCGCGGCCCCCACGTTCCCGGCGCCGATCTCGCCAAGGAGCGCGTCCAGCGCGTCGGCCTGCGCCACGGTGCGTGGGAAGCCGTCGAAGAGCACGCGGCCCTTGCCATGCACGTCCGGCCGGTCCAGGCGATCGGCGATCATCCGGATCGTCACTTCGTCCGGCACGAGCGCGCCGGCGTCCATGTACGTGCGCGCGAGCTCGCCGAGCGGCGTGCCGCGGCCGAGGTGATCGCGGAACAGGTCGCCCGAGCTGATGTGGACCAGGTCGAGCGCAGCGGTCAGGCGCTCGGATTGGGTGCCCTTGCCGGAACCGGGCGCGCCGAGGAGGATCACGATCATCGGAGGTGCCTTGTGCGGGAGAACGGAATCGATCACGGGATCGGGAACGAGATCGGGGGCGGGATCGAAAGCGGGGCGATCCGCGGCGGTGCCTGCCCGGGATCGGTCGACGATTGTACCGCCCCGTCGTCCGGCTGTCATCCCTGCGCCATCCGCCGGAGCTCGTACAGCCGCGTCAGCGCCTCGAGCGGCGTGAGCCCGTCGAGGTCCATCGCACGCAGCGCTTCCAGTGCCGGATGCGGCGCCGCCGCGGGCGCCGGCGCGAAGAGGGAGAGCTGTCCCTTCTCGTCGGCCACCGGCCGGCCGACCGCCTCCTGCAGCGGAACGCCGTCGCCCTCCTCCAGGCGCTCGAGCAGCGCCCAGGCGCGGCGCACGACGCTCTGCGGCAAGCCGGCCAGCTCGGCCACGTGCACGCCGTACGATCGGTCGGCGGCGCCGTCGACGACGCGGTGCAGGAACACGATACGGCCGTCCGTCTCGGCCACCTTCATGGACAGGTTGCGCACGCGCGGCAGCAGCTCGGACAGCGCGGTGAGCTCATGGTAGTGCGTGGCGAACAGCGTTCGTGCACCGAGGCGCGGGTGGTTGTGAACGTGCTCGAGCACCGCCCAGGCGATCGCAATCCCGTCGTATGTGCTCGTGCCGCGCCCGAGCTCGTCGAGGATGATCAGGCTCCGCGGCGTGGCGTGGTGGAGGATGTTGGCCGTCTCGACCATCTCGACCATGAACGTGCTCTGCCCCGCCGCGATCTCGTCCTGCGCGCCGATACGCGTGAAGATCCGGTCGACGAGCCCGATCCGCGCCCGATCCGCCGGCACGAAGCTCCCGACCTGGGCGAGGAGCACGACGTGCGCGACCATTCGCCCGACGGTGCTCTTGCCGGCCATGTTCGGCCCCGTCAGGAGCACGATCTCCCCCTCGGCCAAGCCGATGTCGTTGGGCACGAACGGCGCGCCGGCGACCCGCCGCTCGACGACCGGGTGGCGCGCGCCGACGAGCTCGAGGGAGCGGCTGTCGTCCAGCGACGGCCGAACGTAGTGGTGGGTCGCGGCGACGTCGGCCAGGCTGGCGAGCGCGTCGAGGATGCCGAGGTCCGTGGCGGCGGCCAGGAGCACCGGCGCGGCGGCGGCCACGTCGGCGACGAGGTCGCGAAAGATCGTTCGCTCCAGCGCCTGGATCTGCTCCTCGCCGCCGAGAACCTCGGCCTCGCGCGCCTTGAGCTCGGGCGTGACGTAGCGTTCGTTGTCGACGAGCGTCTGACGGCGTTCGTAATCTTCGGGAGCGCTGTCGGCCATGGATTTCGGCAGCTCGAGGTAGTAGCCGAACACCCTGTTGTAGCCGACCTTCAACTTGCGCAGGCCCGTCCTCTCCCGCTCCCGCCCTTCGAGCGATGCGATCCAAGCCCGCGCCGCGCTGATGCCCTCGTGCAGCGCATCGAGGGCCGCGGACGCGCCCGGCCGGATCGTACCGGCGCTGCCGACGACGGCCGGCGGCTCGTCGACGAGCGTTCGCTCGATCCGCGCGGCAACCTCGCCCACGTCTTGCCGGCACAGGCCACCGAGGTGCTTGACCGTCGTCCCGCCCGCATCCGAAACGATCGTCGCGACCGCCGGCACCGCGCGCGCCGCGCGCGCGAGCGCGAGGACCTCGCGCGGGCCGGCGTAGCCCGCGACGGCACGGTTGACCAGGCGCTCGAGGTCTGGCGTGCCGGCAAGCGCGTCGCGCATCGCGGCGCGCGCTTCGGGCGCGTCGACGAGCGCGCCGACGGCGTCGTGGCGGTGAGCGATCCGCGCGGCGTCGACGAGCGGGCGGTCGAGCCAGGCGCGGAGGGTACGGGCGCCGAGAGCGGTGCGGGTCGTGTCCAGCACCGAGAGCAGCGTGCCGCCGCGCGCATCGCCGCGCAGCGTGACCGAGATCTCGAGGTTGCGCCGCGTCGCGGCATCGAGCGTCATGTAGTCGTCGACAGCGTACGTGGCCAGTCCGGTCACCTGGGCCAGCCGGCCGCGCTGGGCGACGAGGGCGTAACCGAGGGCGGCGCCGGCGGCGGCGCAGGCCAGCGGGCGGTCCTCGCAGCCGTACGCGCGCAGGGTCGTTGCGCCGAAGTGCTCGAGCAGCACGCGCCGGGCGTTCGCGTCCTCGAACTGCCATCGGGCATGGCCCATGACGACGGTCGGCAGGCCGCTCTGGCTGAGCTGTTCTTTCAGGCGCGCCGTGAACGCATCGTCCGTGGCGCTCTGCGGCTCGGGTACGACGACTTCGGCCGGGCGAAGTCGGACAAGCTCGTCAAACGCGTGTCGCAGGCTGTCTGCGCCGTCGAAGTCGGTCGTCGTGAACGCGCCGGTGGAGATGTCCAGGTGCGCCAGGCCGACGCCATCGCCCTTGGGCGCGCACACGAGCGCCGCCAGGTAGTTGGCCTGGCGCGCCTCGAGCAGATCCCCCTCGATGAGCGTGCCGGGGGTGACGACGCGGACGACCTCGCGGGCCATGAGCTTGGGCCTGGCGGCGGGCTTGGCGGTTCGCACAGCCGGCCCCGAGGCGGCGTCCGGACCGGGCGCCGTCGCCGGAACGGACGGTTCGGCTGTTGTCGTCGGAACCGACGGTTCGGCCGTCATCGTCGCCCGGCCGCTGTCACCCTTGGCATCGGCCTGCGACATCCCGGCGCGGCTCATCCGAGAGCGCTTGTCCGCGCCTCCGTCGCCGCCGCTTTGCTCGACGATCGCGACCTTGACGCCGGCGCGCACGAGCTGTGCGATGTAACCGTCGACGGCGTGGAACGGGACGCCGGCCATCGGGATCCGCCGGTCCTTGCTGACCGGCCGGCTCGTGAGGACGACGTCGCAGACGCCTGCGAAGCGTTCGGCGTCCTCGTTGAAGGCTTCATAGAAGTCGCCCAGGCGGAAGAAGATCAGGCAATCGGAGAACTGCGCCTTGATCTCCGCCCACTGCCGGAGCATGCTGGAGTCACTCATGGGGGGTCCGGATTGAGCGATCAGTTGAGAGATCAGTTGAGAGATCAGTTGAGAGATCACTTGCATCGTGGGCGGGCGGGAGAACGCGTCTCGACCGAACGAACGATGCCGCCCGGCACGGTGCGGCTCGGCGTCGATCTCGGTGGCACCTGGCTGCGCGCAGCGGCGGTGTCGGCCGAAGGGCAGATACTATCACACGACCGGCGGCCGACTCCCGACCGCTCGGCCGAGGACGTCGTTGCAGCCATCGTGGACGGGGTCACGGCCGTCCAGGCGCGGATCGCCGCGCTGCCGGCGGACAGCCGACCGACGCTCTCCGTGGATGCGCCGCTCGTCATCGCCGCTCCCGGGCCGCTCGACGTCCCGGGCGGGCGGATCCTGGCCACCCCGAACCTGCCTCACCTGCGCGGCTTTCCGCTCGCCGCCGCCGTCGCCACCGCGCTCGGTCGATTCGTCCACCTGCAGAACGACGCGACGATGGGGGCGCTCGGTGAGGCGACGTTCGGCGCGGGGCGGACCTTCGACGTCGTCCTGTTCCTGACGGTCAGCACGGGCATCGGCGGCGGGCTGGTCATCGACGGCCGTCCGTTCACCGGCGCGACGGGCCAGGCGTGCGAGCTCGGACATCTGATCGTCGATGGTCGTCGCGACGCTCCGCGCTGCGGGGCCGGGCACGCAGGCTGCCTCGAGGCGCATGCCAGCGGGAGCGCGATCGGCCGGGCCGCGGCGGCGGCGGGGATGGTGGGAGGTGCTGCGGCGGTGGCGGCGGCGGCCCGCGCCGGCGACCCGGTGGCGACGGCGGTGCTGCGCGATGCCGCCCGCTGGCTCGGCCTCGGGATCGCCAGCGCGACGAGTGCATTCGATCCGGACATCATCGTTCTCGGCGGCGGTGTAATGGGGGCGTGGGACGTGCTTTGCGACGGCGTGCTGGCGGGTGTCGAGGAGGCGGCGATGAGCGACGGGTGGCGGCGCGGGGGTGTCGTGGTCGGGACGCTCGGGGACGAGGCGGGGGTGGTGGGGGCGGCCGTGTGGGCGGCGGCCGGTCGTCGGTGACGCCGGGCCACGGATCATGCGACTGCGGACAAGCTCTCTCGTCCCGTCGCATTCGCCGTGCGCGTGCTGTCCGCTACCCCCCACACCCCGCCGCCACGTACCGCTCCACGTTCGCCAGATGTTCCTCGTACGTCACGGCGAACACGTGCGTCCCGTCGCAGGCCGGGCCGGCGACGAAGTACATCCACGGCCCGTCGGCGGGGGTCAGAACCGCTGCGATCGCCGCGAGCCCGGGGCTGGCGATCGGTCCCGGCGGCAGGCCCGGCAGTTGGTACGTGTTGTACGGCGAGACGACCTGCTTGTCGGTGTCGTACAGCGGCCTCTTCCACCACGTGCCGGGCAGCGGATCGCTCTGGAAGCCGAGGGCGTACTGCAGTGTGGGGTCGGCGTTCAGGATGTAGGGCGGCTCGGCGAGGCGGTTGAGGTAGACGCGGGCGATCTGCGGCAGCTCGGCGGCCAGGACGCCTTCGCGCTGGACGATCGACGCCAGGATCACCGCCTCGTGACCATCGGTCAATCCGACGGCCTTCGCGCCCGCGTCCAGGTCCGCCGGTACGCGCTCGGCGAACGTGGCCAGGAGCTTGGACAGCGCCGCTTCCGCCCCGGCGGCGGGGACGAAGCGATAGGTGTCGGGGTAGAGGTAGCCTTCCAGCGACGGGCCCGCGCGTGCGGCCACGACGGCGGGCGTGTCGAACTCGCCCGCCGCAGCCGTCGTGGGGTCGGCGATGAGCGCGAGGAAGGCGGCGCGGTCGACGATGCCGGCGGCCGCGAGGACGTCGGCCGCCTCTTCGGCGCGGAGGCCCTCGGGCAGCGTCACGCTCACGTCCGTGCCCTGGGCCACCGCGAGGGCCCCGAGCACCTCGGCCGCCGTCATGTTCGTCGCCAGCTCGTGGTCGCCGGCCTGGATCAGGCGGTCCCCGCCGGTGACTTTCGCCAGCAACACGAACGCGTCCGCATCGCGTACGAGCCCGATGGCCGCCATGCGCGACGCGATGTCCTGCACCGGTTCGCCCGCCACGACCGTGAAGTGGAGCGCCATCGGATCGCTTCCCGGCGCGGACAGGTCGTCCGCGGCCAGGCGGAGCATCGCCTGACCGACCGGTCCGCGCAAGAGCGCTCCGCCGCGGCCGGCGCGCACGGCAAGCGCTGCCGTTGCGGCGCCGCCGCCCAGGACGAGGACGGCGGCGAGGACCGCCCAGGCGCGCCAACCGCACCCCTTCCGGGTTGCGTCAGGCCAGGCGTTCCCCTGTTCGGCGCGCTCGACGCCCGAGATCGGCAGCGGGTCATCGACCATCATGGGCTCCCGGTTCCGCCTGCTTTGCACGTTCCGCGACGCGGACGCCGCGACTCCGCCCCGCCTCGCCGTCCGCGCCGGGTCCAGTCTCCCCCTGCTCACGCAGCCACGATTCCAGCATCACCGCCGCCGCCGCCGCGTCGATCGCCCCCTTGTCGGCCGGACGCCCGCCCGAGCCGCGCCGCACCGCACGAGCACCGCGCCCTGAGGCCAGCCGCACCACCGCCTCCTGGCTCGTGTTCCCCTCGTCGACCTCGCGCACCTCGATGCTCGGACCGAGGGCGGCCGCAAGCGCGCCGGCCAGCGTGCGCGCCGGTGCCGCGACGGCGCCCTCGTCGCCGCTGGCGAGATGCGGGATGCCGACAAGGATGCGTTGGACCGCCTCGTCGCGCGCCACGGCGACGATCGCCGCAACGAAGTCGGGCGTCCGGCGCCGGTCGATCGCCCCAAGCGGCCGGGTCGTGATGCCGAGCGCGTCGCAGACCGCGAGGCCGACGCGGCGCGAGCCGTAGTCCACGGCCAGCGTCCGGCCGATCTGCCGAATGGCCCCGTTACGAACCACGCTGCCCCCGCACGAGTTCCGTCACGTCCGCCAGCGCGCCGTCCAGCCCGCCGGCGTCCCGCCCGCCGGCCTCTGCCATGTGTGCCCGCCCGCCGCCGCCGCCGCCCAGACGCTCGGCCAGCGCCTTGACGAGCTTGCCGGCGTTCAACCCACCGGCCACGAGATCGTCGGACACGCTGGCGATCACGCGCGGATTGCCGTCGATCACGGCGCCGAGGACGAGGACGCCGCTGGGAACGGCGGCACGCAGCGCTTCGATCTGCGTGCGCAGCACCTCGATCGAATCCGCCTCGGCGCGCGAGGCCAGGACGGGCACGCCGTCGACGTCGACGGTCGAGGCGGCCAAGTGGCTTGCGCCCGCCGCGGCGAGATCCGCCCTGGCCGCCGCGAGCTCGCGCGCGAGCTCACGGGCGCGGCCGACCAGCTCGTCGACGCGTGACTCCAGGCCGTCGGGCGTCTGGGCGCCGACGCGTTCGGCGAGCAAGCCGAGCCGCGCGCGGTTCAGCCGCGCCGTCCGCTCGGCCTCACGGCCCGTCAGGGCCTCGATCCGGCGCAGGCCGCTGCCGACGGACTGCTCGCTCACGAGCAGAAACAGGCCGATCTCGCCCGTGCGAGTCACGTGCGTACCGCCGCACAACTCCTTGCTCACGCCGTCGATTTCGACGACGCGCACGATGTCACCGTACTTCTCACCGAAGAGCATCGTCGCGCCGAGCTCGCGGGCGTGGTCGAGGGGCATCTCGTGCGCGCCGACGGCCGTGTCCGCCCGGATCGCCGCGTTGACGGCGGTTTCGATTGTTGCGAGCTCGTCCTCGGAGAGCGCCTTCAGGTGCGCGAAGTCGAAGCGCAGCCGATCGGGCGCGACGAGGGAGCCGCGCTGTTGGGCGTGCTCGCCGAGCGTGGTCTGCAGCGCGTTGTGGAGGAGATGGGTGGCCGTGTGGTTGCGGCGGATGTTGTCACGGCGCTGCATGTCCACGACCGACACGACTGTCTCGCCGACATGCACCTCGCCCTCCGTCACGCGGCCGATGTGGGCCATCGTGCCCCGCACCGGCTTCACGGCATCCGTGACGATCATCCGCCCGCGAGGCGCGTCGATCCGGCCCTCGTCGCCCACCTGGCCGCCGCTCTCCGCGTAGAACGGCGTCGCGTCGAGCACGATCTCGACGTAGTCGCCGGCGCGTGCAACGTCGACGCTCTCGCCGTCGACGAGAATCGCCTCGATCCGCCCTTCCGCCGCGGTCGTCTCGTAGCCCAGGAACATCGTCTCGCCCAGCGCCAGACGGCGGTAGCGCTCGGCCCGGTCGCCGGCCGCGAACTTGCCGCCGACGCGCCCGCGTGTGCGCTGATCGGCCATGGCCGCGTCAAAGCCTGCCTGGTCGATGCCGAGGCCGTGTTCCTCGGCCACCACTCGGGTCAAGTCGGGCGGGAACCCGAACGTGTCGTAGAGCTTGAACACGTCCGCGCCGTCGATCGCGCTGCCGCCCGCTGCCTTCACCCGCCCGATGAGCTCGTCGAGCAGGCCGAGGCCGCTCTCGAGCGTTCGGGCGAAGCGGGCTTCTTCCTCGGCAACGACCTCGCGAATCCACTCGGCGCGCTCGACGAGCTGCGGGTAGGCTTCGCGCATCGTCGCGATCACGGCGTCGACGACGTGGCCGAGGAACGGGCCGTCGAAGCCGAGCTGGCGGCCGAAGCGCATCGCCCGGCGCATGACGAGGCGGAGCACGTACGCCCGGCCGTCATTGCCGGGCACGACGCCGTCGGCGATGAGAAACGTCATCGCCCGGCCGTGGTCGGCCAGGACGCGGTAGCCCACCTGGTTCGCCGCACGCGCCGCGTCGTCGTGGCCCAGACGAGCCTGGACGACGTCCATGATCGGGCGGAAGAGATCCGTATCGTAGTTGGCGTACACGCCCTGCAGGACGGCGCTCGTGCGCTCGAGTCCCATCCCGGTATCCACGCCTGTTCGGGGAAGCGGCACGCGCGTGCCGTCCTTGTGCTGGTCGAACTGCATGAACACAAGATTCCAGATCTCGACCCAGCGGCCGTCATCGGGGTCGAACGGGCTGTCCGGTGCGGTGTTGCCGCGGGTGGAATACGTCGGACCGAAGTCGTAGTTCAGCTCGGAGTTGTAACCGCACGGTCCGACGTCGGCCATCATCCAGAAGTTGTCCTTGTCGCCGAGCTTGGCGATCCGGGCTTCCGGCAGGCCGACGCCGTCGCGCCAGAGCGCGAACGACTCGTCGTCGTCGCGGTGGACCGTGGCCACGAGGCGCGACGGATCGATGCCGAGCTCGCGCGTGACGAAATCCCAGGCGAGCTGGATCGCTTCCTTCTTGAAGTAGTCGCCGAAGCTGAAGTTGCCGAGCATCTCGAAGAACGTGTGATGCCGTGCGCTCGGGCCGACGTTCTCGAGGTCATTGTGCTTGCCGCTCACGCGCATGCACTTCTGGCTCGTCACGGCGTTGGCGTACGGCCGCGCCTCGAGTCCGAGAAACGTGTCCTTGAACTGGACCATGCCGGAGTTCGCAAACAGGAGCGTCGGATCGTCCGGCACGAGCGATCCGGACGGTACGACGCTGTGGCCGCGTGCGGCAAAGTAGTCCAGGTAGCGTTGGCGGATCTCGGCGCTCTTCATCGGCATCGTCCAAACGGGTGGGGCACCTGAGGTTGGGGCGCGGGGCGAACGATCATTCTACTTACCACGCCTCCGGCGGGGGGCGTCAGCACGTGCAGGGCCGGCCGCCGCACTTGGGACACCCCGCGGCGAAACGGGCCGCGGCCGCGGCCAAGTCGACGCCGTGGAGGGTCGCGAGCGTGACGAGCCACGCCAGCACGTCGCCGAACTCGCCCAGCCGCTCGGCCTCGTCGCCACGGCGGATCGCCTCCGCCAGCTCGCCGACCTCCTCGACGAACCATAGAAACGCGGCGGCCTCCCCGCGCGCCCGGTCCCGGGCGCCGTAGGTCTCGTCGATGACCGTCTGAAACGTGCGGATGTCCACGTGCCGTCCCTGGTGTATGATCGTCCTCGCCGGCGCGCGCCCGCGCGCATGCCGGGTGCGATGCCTTTCGGACCGACCTCGACTTCTCCCCTGACCCCCGCCAGGAGCCTTGAAGCCTATGCGCGCCGTCAACGGGATGCACATTTCGAACCATCGCCACTGGGACATCGAGCTCATGCTCAAGGCCGCCAAGGTGCGCGGCGCGGTGACGATCCTGCACCACATGATGTTCGAGCACGACGCCGTGGCCCAGCAGTGGGGCGATGCCGAGAACGCGTACTGGTACAACAAGCTCCGTTGGGGCTGGCCGCCCCAGGGCATCCCGGCCGCGCCCGAGCGGCTGATCCACGTTCGGATGTTTCACCCGAACTGGCGGGCGATCGACCCGAAGGTATGGGCCGAGCACAGCGTCCGGATGCTCTCGAGCTGGCGGAACGGCGCGCAGAGTGCGAACCTCTGGGAGGATCCGTTCGTCTGCGTTTCTGCGTGCAACGAGCAGAACCTCGAGCCCTACCTGGCGACGACCGCCGCCGAGTACGACAAGATGGGCAAGTGGCAGATCGACTTCTGGAACGAGGTCGACCGGCTCATTCCGGGCCGCAAGGCCCTCTCGTGCTTCGGCGCACTGGCCTTCGGCCACGACGCGCAGCCCGACGTGCCGGACAGCGAGTACCAGGTTCCGGCCATCAGGGACGCCGTCCAGCGCGTCGAGATCATGGCCACCCACCCGTACGGCCACATGGAGTGGGGCGCCCAGGGCGACAAGACGCTGCCCGGCGGCAGCGACGCGTTTTGGCACATGCTGCGTGATTTTCGGCCCAAGGGTTGGCGGGACACCGTACAGCCTGGTCGGCCGCCGGATCCGGGCGGCGTCCGCGCGCAGTTCCCGACCAAGCCGCTGCTGGTCAGCGAGAGCGGAACGTTCGCACACAACGACCCGGCACGCGCGACGAAGACGATCACGGCGATGCGCGGCCTGCTCGACGCATGCGTCGCCGACGGCAAGGTGCTCGGCGTGACGTGGTTCATCTGGAACTCGGACGAAAGCCACCCGACGAACGTCATCTGGCCCAATGTCCCGCTGCGCAATGCCATGGCCGACCTGGCCGAGGTGACGACGAACGCCGCCGTTCCCGTCCGCGGGGCGCCCGGCCCAGGCCCGGTCGACCCCGGCCCGACGCCGCCACCCGTCGAGCCGGCCGTATTCCCGGCGATCAAGGTCCTCCAGGGCGAGGGGATGTTCGCCGTCGCCCGCCGCGCGTATGGGGACGCGGATGTCGCCCGCAACGCGCGGCGCCTCGCGGACGCCAACGGGATGGGCTGGCCGCCGGTGCTGCGCGCGGGGATGGTGCTGAAGGTGCCGGGGTTCAGGGCGGTGCGGGAGGCGTAGGCCGGATCGGCGCCGCGATCGGCGACGCTATACTGTTGCGCACGCATGTCGGGAGGAGTGCCGGAGAGGCCAAACGGCGCCGCCTTGAAAGCGGATGGCCCGCAAGGGCACGGGGGTTCGAATCCCTCCTCCTCCGCCATACGCCCGCTGCGACGTTGCGGGTGGTGCGCGGCCGGGTCGCCGGTCGTGCTCAGGGCGCCTCGCTGCCGGCGACGGTGACACCGCCGAGCGCCCGCATGTGCCATTCCCGCCACACCTGGCCGTACAGCGCTTCCACCCGCTCCGCGATCGCCGGCCAGCCGTACGCCTCGGCCGTGGCGGTGCCGTGCTCGCCGAGCGTGTCGTGGATCTCGGGCAGCGCGAGGAGGGGCTGAAGTTTGGCGGCCAGCGCCTCTGGGTCGCCGTCCGGCACGAGAAAGCCGGTGCGGCCGTCCCGGATCAGCGTCGACAGGCCGCCGACGTCGGAGGCGATGACCGGCGTGCCGCACGCCATCGCCTCGAGCGCGACCATCCCGAAGCTCTCGTAGCGCGACGGGACGACGACGACCTCGGCGGCGTTGTAGTAGTAGCGCAGATCGTCCTGACCCAGCGAGCCGATGAAGCGCACGAGGTGGCCGAGGCCGAGCGACTCGGCGAGGTCGTTCAGGCGGCCGAGTTCGGCGTCCGCGCGCCGCAGGTCCTCGCTCGCATCGCCGCCCACGACGCACAGGCAGGCGTTCTCGCGCAACGACGGGTCGCGAGAGACGACGAGGCCCATCGCGCGGATGAGCGTGTCCAGACCCTTGATCGGGTCCATCCGGCCGACGAACAGGATCATCCGCTCGCACGGGTCTCGGTGCAGATGCGCCAGTGCCGCTTCGCGCGGCATCGGCCGGAAGACGTCGAGGTCGACGCCCGGCGGAATGATCTCGATCTTCGACGGGTCGGCGTCGTAGAGCTCGACCATGTGCTCCATGTCGATCGACGTCGCCGCCACGAGCGTGTCGGCGTAGCCCATGATCGCGCGCTCCGTCGGGAACCGATCGATGTTCTCGGTCGACGGTCCGCCCCCGGCGGCGAGGTCCTTCATCGCCCCGAGCGTATGGAACATGTGGACGATCGGCGCCGGGTGACAGCGGCGGAGCTCGGCGGCGACGTGCCCGCTCATCCAGTAGTGGCTGTGGTAGAGGTCGTAGTGCAGGCCCTCGGCTTCGATGAAGCTGCACACGCCCTCGATGAATGCCGGGACGTTGGCCCAGATCTCATCGCGCGTGACGGGCGTCTCCGGACCCGACACGATGTGGATCACGCGGACGTTCGGCCCGAGGTCGGTATCCGGCACGTGCGGGATCGCAGCGCTCTCGGAGCGGGTGAACGCATCCACCAGGAAGCCGCGGCGACCGAGCTGGCGCATGAGCTCGCGCACGTAGACGTTCATCCCGCCGGTCTGCTTGCCGCCCGGCGCCGCCAGGGGACAGGTATGGACGCTGAGCATGGCGATGCGGGGCGCCGCGTGCAGCACCGAGGCGCAGCGCGGATCCGTGCCCGCGGCCGAATGGCGCCCCGCTGCGTCGTGCGGCTGGTGGTTCGATGACGCGATCGCGCCCATGGTGCCTCCGTGGACCGTGCAGGGTCGTGCAAGTGGTCACGCGCGATGTCGACCGCGATGTCGACCGCATTGTCGCCCGCACGCGCAACCGCGCAAGACTAGCACAGCGTTAACTCCGCCACGCCGCGGAACCGGCCCACAGCGTTGGCCCTGCCGCAGTGGCTCGCCTACCATACAGGTGGTACCGCTTCATCCCGGAGTCCCTCATGGCCATTCGCCCGATCGTCACGCTCGCCGACAACAATCCCGTCCTGCGACGCCCGGCCAACCGCGTCCGCCGCATCGACAAGGCGACACGCGCGCTGATGGACGACATGATCGACACGATGCGCGACGCGCCCGGCGTCGGCCTTGCTGCGCCGCAGATCGGCGTCGAGTTGCGCGTGATCGTCGTCGAGGTTCCGACGGACCCCGAGGACCCGGAGTCGGCGATGCGCCTGCATGCGTTGGCCGATCCCGAGATCCTCTGGAGTTCGCCTGAGATCGAGGAGGATCAGGAGGCGTGCCTCTCGATCCCCGGCCTGTACGGCGACGTGCCGCGCAACGTCGCGATCCGCATCCGTGGCCTCGATCGCTCCGGCCGACAGGTTGAACTCGAAGTGGCGGACTACGAGGCGCGCGTCTTCCAGCATGAGATCGACCATCTCGACGGCATCTTGTATACCCAGCGGGTGACGAGTCCGGACAAGCTCTACCGCCTGCAGCAAGATGCCTCGGGAACGTACGTACGGACACCTCTCGGCACCGACGAAGTCCACGTGCTTTGACGACGCCGGACGCGGCCGCTGAACGTACCGAACCGGTATGCTTGGCCCCAGAGGGGTCAGCCTGCTAGAATCGACCGCCCTGCGCCCCCATCGTCTAGGGGACTAGGACACCACCCTTTCAAGGTGGTAACCGGGGTTCGAATCCCCGTGGGGGTACACCAAGGCCGTGGCGCCGCGCATGCACGATCCCCTCGACCTGGCCGCGGCCGATGGCCATCCGAGGCAGCTCACGACCGGCGACGTCGTCGCCGTCGCGCGTGGGCTGCACGCGGTGGCCCCGCTCCGCGAGGACCCGGCGATCCAACGCCCGATCGAAGCGGCCATGGAAGCGTCGGCAGCGTGGGTCGCATCGATCGTCGACCGGATCGAGGATCCGGCGACGCCGACGGTGTACGGCATCAACACCGGCTTCGGCGCGCTGGCGGGACGCCGGACGCTGCGCAGCGCGTACGAGGCCGACGTGCTGCAGCGCAACCTCCTGGTCAGCCACGCCGTCGGCGGCGGCCGGCTGTTGGGCGAGGACGAGGTGCGCGCGGCGGCGTTCGTGCGCGCCGGCCAGCTCGCGCGCGGCCGCAGCGGGATCCGCATCGCCGTTGTGAACCGCCTGATCGCGCTCCTGAACGGCCGCGTCCTGCCGACGGTCCACGCGATGGGCTCGCTCGGCGCCAGCGGCGATCTGGCGCCGCTGGCCTACCTGGCCCTGGCGATCAGCGCCCCGCCTGAGCCGCCGACGGGCACAACGGCTTTGCCGGTCGACGGATTCGATATGCCGGCATGGGTCTTGGCGGACGACACGCCGGGACAACCTTGGTCCTGGTCGCCCGACGACCTGCGCATCGTGCCCGACCCGCGCGACGGCCGTCCGCGCTTCTGGCGCCGGGTTCCCGCCGCCGCGGCGATGGCGCCGTTCGGCGGACAGATCCGGCTGCGCGCCAAGGAGGGCTTGGCGCTGACGAACGGCGCCACCCTGACCGCCGCACTGGCCGCGCTGGCGGTGCACGACGCACAGCGCGTGCTCGAGCATGCCGTGCTGGCGCTGGCGATGACGCTCGAGGCGGCCCGCGGCTTTCGCGACGCATTCCTGGCGCCGCTGCAGGCGGTGCGCGGCTCGCCGGGCCAGGCGTCAGCGGCTGCGCGCGTCCTCGATCTGACACACGGTTCGACGCTCCTCGATCCCGGCGACGACGACCGCGATCCCGAGCGCGTGCCGCCACAGGATCCGTACTCGATCCGGTGCGGCCCGCAAGTCATCGGTGCGGCCCGCGACGCGCTCGATTTCATCGGCGGCATCGTGGAGCGTGAGCTGAACGCCGCGGTGGACAACCCGCTGATCTTCACCGAGTTGCGCCGCCCGACGAAGGCCGTCAGCGGCGGGAACTTCCACGGCGCGCCGCTCGGCTACGGCCTCGACCTGCTGAAGATCGTCGTCACCGACGTCGCCAGTCAGTCCGAACGGCGAACGTACAAGCTGACGGATTATCGGTTCGACGATCCGGGGCGCCGCGCCTACTCGCTGCCCTTCTTCCTCGTGCCGCCCGACAGCGGTCCGGAAGGCCTGAACAGCGGCCTCATGATCCCGCAGTATGTAGCCGCCGCCCACGTCTCGGCGTGCAAGACGCTCGCCCATCCCGACAGCGTCGACTCGATTCCTTCCTCGGCCGGCCAGGAAGATCACGTCGCGATGAGCTTGAACGCCGCGCTGCATGCCCGGATGATCCTGGACCACGCGGCGGACGTCGTGGCGATCGAGCTCCTGACCGCGGCACAGGCGCTTCGGCTGCGGCTCGCCGAAGGTGTGGGCACGCCGGGCGGGCCTGTCGGTCGGGTGATCGAGCGCGTGGCGATGGACATCGGCGCGCCGGGCTTCGATCGGGCGCTGCACGTCGACCTGTCGGCGATGCGGCGGCTCGTTCACACGGGCGAGCTCCTGGCGGCCGCAGACGAGGCGATCGACGCGGATCGACGGTTGCGCGGCGGCGGCGCGGCGGTGAACGGGGCTTGATTGGGCTTGCGGTGCGGCGGACCGGCCCGTAGACTAGTACCCTGCCGCCGCAAAGCCTCCGGGCTTCGCGATCACCACTCCGAACGTCCTGGTGTCGGTCGCACATCGTACGGATCGCACATCGCCCACTTGCCATGATCCACGACGAGGCACGTTCATGACCCGCGAACTTGGCCACGCGCCGCAAAGCCGATCGACGCCGGCCGCCCGCCGCATCACCCGGCGCGGCGCATGGCCCGTCTTCCTGCTCGCCGGCGTCCTTGCCCTCGTGTTGATCCCAAGCGCCTACCGCTGGCGGTGGGCGGACCGCGTGCTGCCGGGCGTGCGCGTGGCGGCGGTGCACGTCGGCGGGCTCGACCGAGACGCCGCAGCGCAGCGATTGCAGGCGGCGGGTCTCGACACCGCGGTCGAAGCAAGTGTCCGCGCCGATGACTTCCGCACGGTGATCGAATCCGACACGATCGGACTCGACCTCGAGGCGACGCTGGACGCCGCGTTCGCGGTCGGGCGCACGGGTTCGCGGCCGGCGCAGCTCTCCGATCTCGCGCGCACGCGCTTCGGCGGTCGGACCGTCGTGCCGGTCATCCGCGTGGACCGGGATCGACTGGACGCGGCGCTGCACGCCTTCGCCGCCGACATCGACGCGCCGGCCCAGGATGCGCGACTCGTGCTCGAGACAAGCGGCGTGACGGCCACCGAGGCGCGCCCCGGGCGGGCGCTGGACGTCGTGTCGGCCGCGACGACGCTGCAGACCTTGGCGGAAATCGGCACGTGGCCGCTGGCCGACGTCCAGCTGCCGGTGAACGTGCTCGAGCCGGGTGTGACGGACGTCGGTCCGGCGCTGGAGCGGGCGCGCGTGTTGGCGGCCGGCACGGTCGAGCTGTCCCACGGCGATCTGCGGTGGACGCTCGAGCCGGGGCAGCTCGTCGGTGCGATGACCGTCGTGACGGACGCCGAGCGCGTGCGGCTGGCCATGGCGCCGGCGGAGTGGTCGGCGTTGCTGGCCCCGGTCACGTCGGCCGTCTCACGGACGGCACAGACACCGCGGTTCGATTTCGATCCCGAGACGGGCCATCTGGCCGTCGTCCGACCGGCGGAGGACGCCCTCGTCGTGAACGTCGAGCGCACCGCCGAGCGCGTGCTGGCGCTCGGCGCGGGCGCTGCACGCGTCGTCGCCGTCGCGGTGGACCGTTCGCCGCCGCCGATCACGAACACGGTCTCCGCGGACGAGCTCGGGATCCGCGAGCTCGTCGCCGAGAACACCAGCTATTATGTCGGGTCCGCGCCGGGCCGGGTCACGAACGTCCGGCTCGCCGCCTTGCGCTACGACGGCCTCGTCATCCCCAAGGACGCCGTCTTCTCGTTCAACGAGTTCCTGGGCGATGTCTCCGCCGCCGAGGGCTACCAGAAGACGCTGATCATCCTCGACGGCGCCACGGCCGACGGCATCGGCGGCGGCGTGTGCCAGGTTTCCACGACGCTCTTCCGAGCCGCCTTCTGGGCGGGCCTGCCGATCGTCGAGCGCTGGGCGCACGGCTACCGCGTCGGCTACTACGAGCAGCACTCAGGTCCCGGCCTCGACGCGACGGTGTACAGTCCCATCGTGGATCTCAAGTTCAGGAACGACACCGGCGCTGCGCTGCTCATCGAAGCCGAACCCAACCCGCGCGCGATGACGCTCACGTTCCGGCTGTACGGCACGAAACCGTCCCGCGAGGTCGCGATGGAAGGGCCGTTCACCACCAACATCACGCCACCGCCCGCGCCGCGCATCGAGGTCGATCCGTCGCTGCCGCCGGGCGCGAGCGAGAGCAAGGAGCTCGCCCGCAACGGGGCATCGGTTTCCGTTCGGCGAATCGTTCGCGTTCCCGGCCAACCGGACCGGGTGGATACGTTCCACAGCCGCTATGTCCCGACCGGTGCGCTTACGCTCATCGGCCCCCCAGCCGCGCCGGCCGCCGAGTTCCAGGCAAGCGCGCCGGCGCAGGCGCCGGTCACCCCCTGACGGTCGCCGGCCCTCCTGGTCGCGCCCAGGCCGACGTCGATACGCGACCGCGAATGCGGATCGCGATCGTGACGGCCGCCTTTCACGCATCGGACGACGATCCGTTCGTGCCGGTATGGCGCGACATGGTCAAGGCGTTGGGCGTCCGCGCCGACGTCGTCGTGTTCCCGCTGCGCTTGCCGGCGGCGGGACCGCCGTACGCGTTGGACGGCGCGCGCGTCGTGCCGCTCGGCCACGGCATGGTGCGCCTGCGGCGCAGTCCGGCCATGTGGCGTTCGGCCGTGCGTGCCGTCGCGGCGGACCACCGCCGGCGGCCGTTCGACGCCGTCCTCGCGCTCCAGGCAGGAGAGCCCGGCTTCGTCGCGGCCATCGTCGCCCGGCGCATCGAGCGGCCGCTCCAGGTGCACGTCGCCGGGGGCGAGCTCGTCTGCCATCGCGCCCTGGGCTACGGATTGGGCTACGGATTGGGCTACGGGTCGCGCTGCCGCTGGATCGAGCGCGCTCAGGTGGCGGTCGCGCTGCGGCGGGCCGACGTCGTCACGACAGGCTGCCGCGCGATGGCGCAGCGTGCCCGGTCAGGCTTGCCGGCGGGCCGCGCGCACCGGGTCCGGTTGGCGCCGCTGGGTATCGATCCGCGGGCTTGGGAGGCGAACGAGCCGCTCGTCCTGACCAAGCCCCTCGCCGCGCGGGACACGACCGTTGCACGCCTGCTCTCCGTGGCCGACCTCCGGCCGATCAAGGACCATCGCCTCTTGATCCACGCGTTCGCACGCGTCGCCGCGCAGCGGCCGGTGACGCTCGACATCGTCGGTGCGGGCGAGACGCTGGCCGAGACGCGCGCCCTCGGCCGGCAACTTGGCGTCGCCGATCGGATTCGGTACTGGGGCCGCGTTCCGCCTGTGGTGCGGCACATCCCGTTCGCCCAGGCACACGCCTTCGTCCACGCGAGCCGTCACGAGGCGCAAGGCATCGCGCTGATCGAAGCGGCGATGCTCGGGCTGCCGATCGCCAGCACGCGGGTCGGCGTCGCCGAGGCGCTGCCGGAAGGCGGACGCGCGCTCGCCGACGTGGGCGACGAGGACGCCCTCGTGCGCGCGATCTGGCGGGCCCTGGACGGTGCGACGGCGCCCCTGGAACGGCGGGCGAAGGGACGCGCGCTGGTGTCCGCCACCTATGACCGGGCGACCTGTGCTGTCCGCTGGCTCACCCTCCTGGCGGCGGTGTGCGGGCGGCCGTCCGTAGTCGAGGACGGCGAAGCGTGACGGATTGTCCCAGGGCCACATCGGCCGCCGGGTGGCAGGAAGGCGCGCCCGACCCGCTGTGGTCGCGCCCCGCACCGACGATGCGCGCCCGAATCCACCGACTCGGCTTGGCGATCGAGGTGCAGGCGAACGCCCGGCAACTGCTCGAGCTGGCGCTGGACGCCTTCGGCCCGCCGGAGCCGGGGGCGATGCCCGCCGATGCCCCCGACCTGCGACTCAGCCTCATCGAGGGTCCGCCGCCGGGCGGTGACGGCTGGCCGGTCGAGTGGCGCGACGACGCGCCGGCGCGCCCGATCTTCCGCGAGCATGACGGCGTGTTCGCGGCCTTCGATGGCGCCGGCAGCTGCGTGACGGCCGACCTGCACGCCGGCGTGGCGGTCGCTTGGGTCCGCGCCGGGGCCGAACCGGATCGCATCCGTGCGCTGTTGATCGAATCGCCCCTGTGGCGGCTGGCCACGCACCGCGGGCTGCTGGCCCTGCATGGGGCGGCGGTCGCCGTCGACGGCCTGGCGATCGTCGTGCGCGGCGCGGCGGGGGCGGGCAAGTCGTCCGTCGCGCTGGCAGCGGATGCGGCCGGTTGGCCGGTGCTGGCCGAGGAGGTCGTCTGGATCGATCCGGATCGATGGGCGATCTGGCCGATCGCGCGTCGTATCCACTTCGACGACGATGCGGCGCTGCGATTGGCCGGCGGGCGCGCGGTGCCATCCACGGATCGATCGTCGACGCGTTCGATGGCCAGTCCGCGCAGCGGCAAGACGGCCGTGCCGCTTGCCACTGCGCCGCCGTCAGCGGCCACGCCGATCGGTCCGCTCGTGCTGCTCGAGCCCGTTCCCGGATCGTCCGGGCCGGAGGCGGCGTGGCACACCGTCGACCCGGTGGAGGCGCGCGCTCGTTGCGAGGGGGAACGGATCGTCGGCGAGCACGCCCAGCCGGAGTCCGGGTGGGATGCGGTCGTCGGGCGGCTGTGCCGCGGCGGTGCGTACGCGGTGCGGGGCGGCGACCCTGCGGCGCGTTTCGTCGCCCTTGGCGAGATCGTCCGACACTGGCAAAGGAGCCGGCCGACGGCGTCGGAGGACCGACACCTGCCGCCACGCCGCGGTCCGGGAAACGGGTGACGCCCCGTCGGCTGCGCGTGGCCTTGGTCATGCCGTACTACGATCCGCGGGTCGAAGGCGATCCGGCGGTTCGCCTCGCCCGATTCCCGACCGTGCCGGAGCTGGCGGCCGAGCTCGCGCGTCTCGGACTCGATGTGCGGGCGTATCATCTCTCCGATCGGGACGCGGCGGCGCGCTGGTCGGGCGTCGAGCACCGCTTCGTAGCCACCGGGTGGACGCGTCGTGCGGCGGCGCGGCTGTTGTGGCGGCTCGCGCCGCGGTTCAGGACACCCTACTACGAGCCGGCGTTCGGGCTCGTGCGGCGCGTGCTCCGGAGTCGGCCGGATATCGTCCATGTCTTTGGGCTGAACATGGACGTGAACGTGTGGCTCCTCGCACGTGCCGCCGCTCGCCGCGGCATACCCATCGTCGCGCACTTCCACGGCGGCGAGCCGGCCGAAGATCCTTTGACCCGCGGCCTGCAGCGCGCCTCGCTTCACCGGATGGCACGCGTGCTCTTCACGCACCCTTCGCAGGCGCAACCCTGGTTGACGGCGGGCCTGCGACAGGAACAGGTCAGGGTCGTGATCGAGACCTCCACGCGCATTCCGCGCCCCTGTCGGCCGCGCGTTGCGGATCGAATCTTGTCCGGCGACCCGGCGTGTGTCCTCGTCGGACGGCTGCACCCGGTCAAGGATCCACTGACCGCACTGACCGCGTTCGCACTGCTCGCAGAGGCTGTGCCCTCGGCGCGCCTGCATGTGTTCAGCAGCTCGGATGCGTTCGGTGGCCGGCTCCCTGCCCTGGTGTGTTCTGTGCCCGTCTTGGCCGGGCGTGTAGTCTTTCATGACTACACGAAGTCGCGTCGCCTGGCTGTGTTTCTGTCGAACGCCGACCTCCTGCTGCAGGCGAGCCGGCGGGAGTGGTCGAGCTTGAGCGTGCTCGAGGCGTTGGCGACGGGCGTCGTGCCGGTCGTCACGGACATCCCCGCCCTGCGCGCGCTGACCGACGACGGTCACGTCGGTCGCCTGGTGCCGGTCGGTGACGCGCGGGCGATGGCCGACGCGGCGATCGCGTTGGCGGTGCATCGCGCCGAGCTCGAGCGTCTGAGCCTGGCCGGCCGGGCGGCGTTCGACGCGCGCCTGTCGTTTCGCGCGCTGGCGCGGGACGTTGCGTCCGTCTACGGCGAGGTCGTCGCCGATTCGGCGTCGTCCACGTCGTTGCCGAGCGGGAATCGAACGCGGCGGCCTTCCGCGTCGACGTCGCCGCCGGCGGCCTGACCGCGGACGAGAGCGCGTTCGAGGGTCGTCACGTCATATAGGCCGAGCGCGAGCATCCAGTGAGTGGTGACGGTCCCGTCCGGCAGGTCATCGGGCCACGTCAACACGTGCGTGCTCTCGAGCGTCGCCCCCCGCGGCCAGAGGTGCGTCGGGAAGTGCGGACCGAGCGGCGACCCGTCCGCCTGTGCGGCGGGCGCGGTGGCGGACGGGTCGCGCAGCACGTGAAGGAAGACCGTCCAATCGCGGGCGATCGGTTCCTCGACATGCCAGCGGAGTGTGACGGTGACTGCGTCGCCCGGGTCGAGCCCGCCGGCGGTCGGCGCATGGATGCCCGTGAGGCGCGGTCCGCCGTCAAACGCGATGTCGGTGGTTGTGAACGCGGCCGGGAACCCCGGCGCACGGGTCCCGGGGACCGTGTACAGCCCGGTCAGCACCCGATCGTCGCCCTTCGAGCCGTCCGCACCGACGACCGCCCGGCGCGCGCGCGACTCGCGGTCGTACAGCCCGAGCTGCAGGATCGCGGGTCCGGACGGCATGTCGGGCGGCACGCGCAGGTAGAACGTGTCGGCATGGACATCACCCGAGCGCCACGCATCCATCGGTTCGGCGCCGTAGAGGATCTCGCGGTCGGAACCGGCGCGAAGTGCCTGTTCGGCGTCGAGGAGCTGCACGAATGCCTTGTCCCGGTGGGACGGCGCGCGGTCCGCTGTCCACTTCGTCTCCACCGCCAGCCAATCTCCCGGTCGGATGAGCCGTCGTCGCGGCAAGAAGCCGACCAGCGAGACGCCACCCTCGAATTCCAGTGGCCCGTCAAGCCCGGGCGTCTCCCGCCGCAGCGCTACGTGCGGCAGCCGCCATGCGCGGCCGAACGGCGCTCCGGCGGTGGTACGTTCCACTCGGCGGACGAGCCGCGGCGCGAACACGGGTGAGCCGAGCGCACATCGCACGCCCCGAAGCGTCGCGAACCCGGCGCACGCATCGTCCACTGCGACGACCAGCGAGTGCCGCGTCACAAGGACGGCATCCGTCCCGCCCGGCCACGAGCCGCTCGGCAGGTCCGCCGCTTCGCTCGGGTCATCACCGGAACGCGCATCCGTCAGGCGGACCGTGCCGCCCCCGGCGGGCACCGCCGACGGGTGCGCCCAGTACGCCCGCACGTCCAATGACGCGCCGATGCCGACCGTGGCCGGCGCTTCGATGCCGACAAGCATGGTGCCGTCGGGCCATGCGCGCCGGACGGGCACGACGTCGCCGAAGGCCGGGTCAACCGCGAGGTCGCGGCGCGTGATCGACGCGACCGTCAAGGTGCCGATCTCGCGCCACGCGGCGCCTTCGGCCGTCGCCCTCGCCGCATCCGCGCTGGCCAATCGTTTGTCGGCGACAGCGGGGCCGTCCCCGCCCGAGCCGTCCCCGCCCGCGCCCGCTTCGTCCGCCCGTCGGTCGAGAGCGCCCTCCAGTACGTACGCGCCCGGCGCCACCTCGCGTGCGAGCCCGAGGCGGACTTCGCCGGTCGCGATGCGCGCGTCCCGGTCCGGCAACAGCGTCGTCTGACCGTCCGCCACCGTCCGGCCCGTCGCGTCCGCGACCAGCCGGACGCGGACGCTTCCGCCACCGGTCGGCACGCCACTGCCCTGCAGAACCAGCTGGACGATCACGTCGTCACCGGGCAACGTCCGCGCGGTTCCGGCACGGGCGGGCGCCGACACCGCGCGCCAGCCGACCACCTGCAGCGCATCGTCGGCGGTGGCGAGCGCCTGCCGCGGAGCGGCCATGCCGGCAGGCTCCCCCACGTCCGATGACGGGACGAGCGCATAGGACGGGCCGATCGGCACGGCGCGTATGCCGGTCGATGACAGCGCTTCGCGCGCGAACCCGTAGGCGACGACCGGCCGATCCTCCGCCCGTGGGTCGGCCAGCGCGCGCCTGCCGGCCGGCCAGTCGGCGTACACGACGTCGAGATCCGGTCGGACGCCCTTAAGGTGTCGCGCGTACAGGAACCCGGCCCCGACGGACGGGTGGACGACGAGGCGCGCGCCCTGCGGGATCGGCTCCGCAAGGGCCGCGTCGGCGGCGGCTTGACCGGGCCAGCCCCGCGAGGCGTCCACACGCGGCCACGTGCGGGCGAGCGACACGGTCACCGCGCCCGCACACACGGCGGCGACGGCGGCGCGCCGAAGGGTGGACCGGCGCGACGTCGGCCCATGCGCGTTCGCCGCGGAGGCGGCGCCGATGCCCGCGGCGATCGCCACGGCGGCCAGCGCCGGGAGGAGCACCACCCAGCCGTCCCAGGCGAAGTAGCCAAGATAGAAAACGGCGTACGCGCCCGCGATCGCCGCCAGGGCGACCGCCCAGTCGAAGCGCCGCCGTGCGACCAGGGCGGCGAGGCCCACGGCGGCGAACACGACCATCAGCGGCCCGAAAGCCGTGTCGATCGCGTGCCGCAGCAGCTCCCAGCGGGCGGGTTCGTCGGGCAGTCGGCTCAGGTCGAACAGCCCGGGATAGTTGCGGCCGGTGACGTAACCGAACAGCGTGGGCACATCCAATGCGGTACCGTTCACGCCCTGCCAACGCCACGGGAAGTAGAGGAGCGGCGCCAGGCCGACGATGAAGGCGAGCGCCGAACGCGCGACGTCGCCGGGGCGCGTGAGAAGCCTCGGATCGCGGGCAAGGACAAGCCATGCGACGACCGGGTAAAGGAACACGGTCGTCAGGTGGTGGGTGAAGCCGAGTCCGGCCAAGGTCAGCGCGGCTAGGCGCCACGCCGCGTCGGCGCGACCGCCGCCGTCCGGCACCGCCGACACACCCGGCCGAACAGGCCGGCCGCGGGTCGCCTGGCGCGGCAAGCGCTGCGGATCGCGGCGCAGGTGCGCGAGGCACGCCAGCACACCGAGCACCAGGACGACATTCAGCGTATAGACCTCGGTGATCACCGCCTGTGACCACAACTGCGGCGTGAACGCCAACGCCAACGCCGCCACGACGCCGGCCAGCGGATCATTCGCCAGGCGGCGTGCGAGCGCGAACGCGAGCGCGGCGGCGACCGTACCGCACGCGGCGGACAGCACGTTCATCCGCCACGCCACGTCCGCGACGGGCAACTGCGTGAACACGTGGCCCAGCATCGTGTAGAGCGCATAGCCCGGAGCGTGCGCGATGCGGAGCGTCGCCGCCACGAGCTGGAACTCGATACTGTCCGTGGCGTTCGTCGTCGGCGAGAGCGTGCCGAAGTACGCGGCGCCCACGGCCAGGACGACGAGCGCACCAGCCAGGTGGCCGCGCGGGCGCGCGCGGCGAACCCGGCCTTCGCGGGTCGGCGCACGCGGCGGTACGGCATCGGCCGCGGAAGGCGTCGCCGATGCCGCCGACGCCGCCGCCGCGAACGCGAGGCCGACCAGGACGGCAACCAGGGCTTGGAGCGGACGGTATGCCGCCTGCACGCCGACGGCTGCAACGGTGACGCCTACGGGCAGCATGAGCGCAGCGCCGTCGACCGCGGCCGACCGCGACACCTTCATCCGGCGCCCTGCCCGCGCGGCGGTCGCTTCGGCAGCCGGAGACGGCGCCGCGCGTACCAACGCCGCCAAGCGAGGCGCACCACGGTCTCGGCGGCGCGGCCGATCTCGGCCCGCGAGATCTTGGAGGCTCCGTGGCGGCGATCTGTGAACCGGATCGGGACTTCGGCCACGCGGGCGCCGGCGCGCTGGCAGCGAAAGAGCATCTCGATGAGGTAGCTGTAGCCGCTGGACCGGATGCCCGCCAGGTCGACCTCGCCGAGCAGGCTGGCGCGGTAGCATCGAAAACCCGAGGTGCAGTCGTCGGCCGAGAGGCCGATGACGCGGCGGGACAGCGCGTTGGCGCCGGCGCTCAGGAAGCGGCGATGCCAGCCCCAGTCGCCGTCGATCGAGCCGCCGGTGGTGTAGCGGCTGCCGATGACCAGATCCGCATCGGCGGCAGCGGCCAGCAGCAGCGGGAGGACGGCCGGGTCGTGCGAGAAATCGGCATCCATCGTGCACACGAGCGCGGCGCCCATCTGGATCGCCTCGCGGAAGCCGGCGCCGTACGCCGTGCCGAGCCCGAGCTTGCGGCCGCGGTGGAGCACGACCACCCGCCGGCCGTGTCGCATGGCCAACGCGTCGGCCGCCCGACCGGTGCCGTCCGGCGATCCGTCATCGACGACGACGACCGCGCGGATGCCGCCCTGGGCCAGAATCGACTCGACGAGCGGCGTGATGTTGTCCACCTCGTTGTACGTCGGCAGGACGACGACGGCGCCGGCCAGCTCCGCCGCCAAAGCCCCAACGGGGTGCCGCGGCTCGACGCCGATCCCCGGCTCGGTGTTCATTGCGCCGCGCCGCCTGACCCCGCGGCCGTGGCCGCCGGCAGGGTTGCGCCGACCGCTTCGCAGACGGTGCGCACGAGCGTTCGGATGTCGTCCGACAGACTGCCGTCCCGCTCCGCCACGCCGTGCTCCCGCCGCAGCAGCCGCGCGTGGGCACCTCCGTGCTCGATCGACCGACGCGGCGCCGGCATGAGCACGAGAACTTCGTCGGGCGAGAGGCCATCCGTCCGCACGGCCGGCCGCGCCGGTCCGACGCCGCCGGCGGTCATGGCGCGCCCACGGACGGGCCATGCGCCGGTCCGCACGTCGTCGGCCACGACGAACGGCGCGTGGCCGACGTTGTGCAGGACGACCTGCCCGCCGCGCAGCGGCGCCTCGTTGGCGTCCAACGGCGCCTGATCGGCACCGGGATCGAGGTGGGCGATGAGGTGACGCGCCAGGAGCGGGAGGCGGCCGTCCGCCAGCTCGAGCTGCGTGCAGAGAGCGATGGAAGCGATGAGTCGGGCGTTCACCTCGATCACGTAGATGCGGCCGTCGTCACCCTGCACGAAGTCAACCCCGTAGACACCGAGAAACCCGTCGGCAGCGAGCGCGCGCCCGATCGTCCGCGCCGCGTCGGCGAGCTCTGCCGTGGCGACGTCCAGGTGCGCCATGATCGCCCAGTCCTGGCCGCACGAGCCGAGGCGATAGGGGGTGATGCGCTCGAGGCCGGTCAGCTGCAGGAAGGGCGCGCCGACGGCAATCCCCCGCGCCGTGACGCACGCGTTGACCGACAGCGGCGTGCCGGCGACGAGTCCCGTGACGCGCCACTCGGGACTGCGTGCGCTCGCCAGCGCGTGCGCGAGCTCCGACGACGAAGTGACGACGTGGCTCTGCATGCCCGCATAGCCGTACGGCGCCTGGACGACGAGCGTCGGGCCGAGGGAGGCGGCGAGAACGTCGTAGTTCATCGCGGCGCGCGCGACGACGGCTCCGGGGGGCTGGAGCAGGCCGAGGGAGGCGGCGATCCTTCGGAAGGCGACCTTGTTCTCCCACCGCCGCGCCAGCGCGGCCGACGCACAGAGAAGTCGCCAGCCTTCGGCGCGCGCGATCTGTTCGAGCTGGTGGGACGGCTTGAAGACGAGGAGCGGCAAGCTACCCCCTGCGCGCAGGCTGCGGTCTCGCAGCCAGGCCAGCGCGCGGGGGGCTCGGACGAGCGCAGGCGTGCCGCGCGGATCGCCTCGCGCCGCCGTGGCGTGGTCGTTGTCGACGGCGTCATCGCCATGCGCGCGGCCGTCGTCGTGCGACGACGCGCCGAGCGCGAGGACGTCGACGGCCTCGTCCCTCAGCAGGGCGGCGGCGGGCGTTTCGTCAAAGCACAGGATGCCGAAGTCGGACAGGACGCGGTCGAGGCCGATCCCGTAGTGCGGGTCCGGGCCGGCGAACGTGACGGCGCGCGCCGCATGCGCCGCCCAGCCCTCGAGATCGGCGGCCGTCCGCACCCGCTCGGTGGCGCTCATCGGCGGCCGCCGGTCAACGGCGGCGGGCCGAGCGCGTGTCGGACGATCCGGTCGACGTCCTCGATCGTCCGCGCCTCCGGGTCCGATCGTGTCGGAGCGTCGGTCGAACGGGCCGCCGACGTGATGTGCATCGCCCCACCGGCGCGATCGGCGCCGGTGACGATGACGATCGCGGTTCGGATGCCCGACTCGGCCGCCGCCCGGCGCGCCGCCGCCAGTGCGGCTGCCGCCTCGAGCGCCGCGTGGACCCCATGCGCGCGCAGGAGCTCGTCCGCCGCCTCGGCTTCGTCGTCCGTGATCCACCAGCCGCCGCCATGCGTGCCGCGGATGAATCGCTGCGCCTCGCCGAGCCGTCGCGTCTTTCGCGCACCGAGTGCGCCGACGCGGCCGGGCTGCAATGCGGACGCGGCCGGCCGCGAATCAAATGGCGCCGCCACCGATCCGCCGACGCCCTGTACGGCGTGCAGGCACGGCGTGGGCACCGCACGTTCGAATCCGGCGACCTCTCGCCGGTCGAAGGCACGGCCGATGCCGACGAACGACGCAGCGCTGGAGACGAACGTGAACAGCGCCTCGGGCATGGTTGCCGGCGCAACGGCCTGATCACGCAAGTCGGACAGGATCTCCCAGCCGAGGGTCAGAAAGCCCTCCACCGCCGCAGGGTCGGTCGACGGCCTCAGGTTCGGGACGCTCCGCGCAACGCACCATGCCTCGCACAGCGTGAGGGCGTTCGGACTCATGACCACCACCGCGCCGTTCGCACGCACGGCTCGCACTTTGCCGGGGTCCGTGCCGGGCGCCACGAAGGCGACGACGCCGAGTCCCGCCGCCCGCCCGTACGCCGCCGCGGCGATCGCCGCGTTGCCCGACGACGAGAGCGCCACGTGGCGGAGCGCACACCCGCCGGCGGCTGCAGCGGCGATGGCAGCCGACACCTGGAATGCCATGCCGCGGTCCTTGTGCGAGCCCGTCGGGTTCCGGTCCTCGCGTTTGAGCCAGAGGCTCGTCAGACCGAGCGCAACGGCAAGTTGCGGCGCCGGCTCCAGCGGGGTATCCCCCTCGCCGAGCGAGATGCGGTACGGTGGATCGATCCGCGGCTCGAAGGCGTCGGCATAGCGCCAGATGCCGGCAGCCGGCGCCTCGGAGCGCACCGTCATCGCGTCCACGCTGCGCTGCGCGACCGGCGGCGAGCCTACTTCTCTTCCTCTTCGAAGAACTCGAGGAGGATCGGGGCGAGGCTGATCACCTCGATCTCCGCTCCGCAATGCGCGCAAACGAGGATCTCGCCGACGACGACCCCTTCCGGCGTCGGCACATCGATTCCACAGGCGGGGCAGGCTGCGACTTCATCCATCGGAAGGTAGCTCCAGGCTTGGCGGGTGCGATCGACCGGCATGATAGCCGGGTCGCGTTCGTTCGGCGGAACGCGGACTCTCAACCGGTCCTCACAGCGGGTCTCTCAGGCGGCCTCGCATGCGACATCTCAACCGGCCTCTCCATCGGCTTCCTCTGTCGTGTGCTCGAAGGACGGATCGGCCGCGGTCACGGTCCTGAGCAACTGGCGGAAGCCGACCTCGGCACCGCCGTCGACGTAGTGGCGGCGGAAGAAGTACGGGCAGGCTGGCGATAGCAGCACGATGTCGCCCGCCACGGCACCTGCTGCCGCGGCGGCAACGGCGTCCGGGAGCCGGTCGAAGCGGTCGACGACCGGGCCGTCGCCTGCCGTCCCGGACCCAGCCTCGCCGGCCCTTTCGACCTCAGAGGCGATCCGCTCGCCGCCGGGTCCCGGCAGGACGATCAAGCGACGGACGCGGCGTCGGATCCATGCGACGAGCGGTTGCACGTCGAGGCCTTTGTCGTCGCCGCCGATGAGGAGCACGACCGGCGGCGGGTCCGGCGACGCCTCGTCCGCGCCGTGTGTCAGGGCCTCGAGCGCGGCGATCGTGGCCTGGGGCGTCGTCGCGTTCAGGTCGTCGTAGTAGCGTACTCCGCCCGCGCTCCAGACGAGCTGCGTGCGATGCCGCAGTCCGCGGAACGTCGCGAGCGCCGCGTCGATGTCGTCCGGGCTGGCCCCGGCCAGAAGCGCGGCGGCGGATGCAGCGAGGGCATTCTCGACATTGTGTGCGCCTGGGAGCGTGAACGAGGCGAGCGTGGCCACGCGCTCCGTGGGCCCGCCGGACGTTCGACGCACGTGGATCAGCCCGCCCGCACTCCAGACGCCCAGGTCCACCGGACCGCGGCGGCTGTACCAGAAGACAGGCGCTGCGAGCCCGTCCCCCATCGCGGACGTGAGCGCATTGTCGGCGTTTAGCACCGCCCAGCCGCGGCGGTCGATACCGGCGACGAGCTTGCGCTTCGTGCGGGCGTAGGCAGCCAGGTCGCCGCCATGTTCGTCGAGGTGATTGGGCAGGACGTTCGTGACGACGCCGATCCACGGATGGGGTTCGAGGTCGATCAGGTGGCGGTTGCTGACCTCGAGCACGAGCCGATCCGACGGCTGCATGTCCGCGAGCACATCGAGCACCTGGACGCTGCGGCGCTCGTTGCCGGCGTAGAACACCCGTCCGGGCATCTGGCGGAGGATGTGTTCGATCAGGCGGCTCGTCGTCGACTTGCCGTTGCTGCCCGTCACGGCGATGATGCGCGCTTTGGACAGCCCGAAGTAGAGGTCCATCAGGCCATAGAACGGAACGCCGCGGGCGCGAAGCGCACCAAGCGCCGACAGGTTGCGCGCGTACAGGTACCAGGCCTGCGGCGCGAACACCACGTCCGCGTCGGCAACGTCCGCCAAATAGTCGTCCGCCAGATGCCACCGGGCATCGATCGACCGGAGCGCAAGCCATGCGGCAGCGCGCGCCGGTGCCGCATGGCCCACGTGTTGGCGCTTGAACTCGGCCTCGATCGCGCCCTCGCCGGCCAGGTCGTGAAGCGTCAGCCGTCCGACGCCGGCCGCGGCCAGAAAGCGGGCGATCGCCGCGCCTTCCGTTCCGGCGACGCCGACGACGTGCACGCGCTTGGTCCGCCATGCGTCGACTTGATGCCAATCGACGGCGGGGCGCGTCCGCTCGGCCGGAGGGGTCACGCGCCGCCTCGATAGCCGGGCGGAAACCGGCGCGCCGCGCGGAACGCATAGCGCGTCAGGAGGCCGGCCAACGTCTCGACGGTCACGACGCCGTGGTCGAGACAGGCGTGCGCCACGGCGGCGGCACCCGACGGTCCCAGCACGAGCACGACATGACTCGTTCCCCGCTCGATGTGGGTCACGTGGACGACGTCGCCCGCCCCGACATCGTCCAGCGCCACCCGGACGCCGAAGCGGGCCTGGTCGGTCGAGTGGCGTGGCAGTCCGAGGCCGGTCGCCGCCTTGACGACGTGCTGCACGAACGCCGAACAGTCGATTCCGCTCGTCGACCGGCCGCCGAGGACGTACGGCACGCCGAGCCAGGGACGAACCGCCTCGGACCATGCGCCCGGCGACACCGCTTGCGCCGTCCCGGCCCAGCCCGCCCGCCATGCCGTCACCGACGCGGGCGCATGCTGCGGGACCAGCGCTGCGACGTCCGCCGTCGCAACCCAGCCGACGGTCCGGTCGGCCAGCTCGACCACGCTGTGATCGCCGACCTGCGTCAACCGGCGAGCCGGCGGATCACTCGGGAGAAGTTCGGAAGATAACGCGCCGGCGGCGGTAGCGCGCACGGCGACCGGTCGGCTCGTCACGCCGCGCAGCCAGCCGTCGCTCTCGGCGCGTTCGGTCAGGGCGATGACGGCGTTCGACAGCCGAGCCGGGTCAAGCCCGGCCGCGGTCAGCTGCCCGCCGACGCTTCGCACGAGCGCGTCTCGCTGTGCCGGCACGAGGACCGTGCCCGCGAGCACCGGGGTTCCGTCCGCCTGCCGGGCAACGCGCACGTCGGCAACGACGTGGCCGTAGCGGGCGCGCCATGCCTCGAGCACGGCGACGAGCGCCCGCTCGGCGGCGGCGGTCACGGCGGCGACCATCGCGGCGTCGCTCGATGGGCCATCGTCGGGCGGACGCGGGTCCGTCAGCGTTGTTTCGGGCACGGGGATGCTGCAGGCATGGTAAGGATCGTATCCGAACGGGCGGCGATCGGCCAAGCAGCAAGTGGCATAAGCGGCATGCTAGAATCGCTGGCACCCCCCCCGTCGTGTGTGATGCCGGCGGGTACGACAGGTCCGCGAGACCGCCAGGAGTGGCCGCCATGTCCGTCAGAGACGCCTTCGGCACCCGTGATGTCCTTCAGACGGCCGACGGCCCGGTTGGCTACCACCGCCTGGCGGCGCTCGTCGATCGGGGCCTGCCCGATCCGTCGCGGCTGCCCCTGTCCATCCGGGTCATGCTCGAGGCGGCGCTGCGCAACCTGGACGACTTCGCCGTCACGGAAGCGCACGTCGCGTCCATCGCCGGCTGGCGGGCCGACGCCCAGTCGCCGGACGAGGTGCCGTTCGTCCCGGCTCGCGTGATCCTGCAGGACTTCACGGGCGTACCGGCCGTCGTCGACCTGGCGGCGATGCGGGATGCCGTGGCGCGGCTGGGCGGCGACCCGCAGCAGATCAACCCCCGGGTGAACGTCGACCTTGTCATCGACCACTCCGTCCAGGTCGACGCGTTCGGTTCGCTGGCGTCGCTCCTGATCAATGCCGACCTCGAGTTCGAACGGAACAAGGAACGCTACGCCTTTCTGCGCTGGGGACAGCAAGCGTTCGAGCGCTTCAAGGTGGTGCCGCCGGCCAGCGGGATCGTCCACCAGGTGAACCTTGAGTTCCTGGCGACCGTCGTGGCGCGATCCGCGGCGGACGGCGCCGCGATGGCGTACCCGGACACGCTCGTCGGCACGGACTCGCACACGACGATGATCAACGGCCTCGGCGTGCTCGGCTGGGGCGTCGGCGGGATCGAAGCCGAGGCCGTCATGCTCGGACAGCCGCTGTACATGGTTCTGCCGGAGGTCGTCGGATTCGAGCTGCAGGGCGCCCTGCCGGAGGGCGCGACCGCGACCGACCTCGTGCTGCGCGTCACGGAGATGCTCCGCGCGCACGGCGTCGTCGGGAAGTTCGTGGAGTACTTCGGCGACGGCCTTTCGCGGCTCTCGCTGCCCGACCGCGCGACGCTGGCGAACATGGCGCCCGAATACGGCGCCACGTGCGGCTTCTTCCCCGTCGATGCCGAGTGTCTGGACTTTCTGCGCCGCACGAACCGGGCCGCGTCGGTCGACCTCGTGGAGCGCTACACCAAGGCACAGGGACTGTTTCGCGAGGACGGAATGCCGCCGCCGGCGTTCAGCGCGTCGTTGCGGCTGGACATGGGCACCGTCGAGCCGAGTCTTGCCGGGCCGAAGCGGCCGCAAGACCGCGTGAGCCTGGCAAATGCCAAGCGGGCATTCTGGCGCGCGATGGACACGTCGTACGGCAAGCCGCCGCCGTCCGCAGCCACGGTCGGCGAGCCCGTGGCGCGGTGGCTGGACGAGGGCGGCGCGCTGCGCGAGCCGGTGCGGACGGCGGAACGCCTCGACTTGTTCGCCGGATCGCGGGCCGGCATCGCCCTCGCCGATGCGGCGTGCTCCCTGACGCACGGCTCCGTCGTCATCGCCGCGATCACGTCCTGTACGAACACCTCGAACCCGTCCGTCATGGTCGGCGCCGGCCTCGTGGCGCGCAAGGCCGTCGAGCGGGGGCTCACGCGGCGGCCGTGGGTGAAGACGAGCATGGCGCCCGGCTCGAAGGTGGTGACGCGCTACCTGGACGCCTCCGGCCTGACGCCCTACCTCGAAGCGCTCGGCTTTCACACCGTCGGTTACGGTTGCACTTCATGCATCGGCAACAGCGGGCCGTTGCCGGCGCCGGTCGAGGCCGCGATCCGTGAGAACGACCTCGTGGCGGTGGCCGTGCTGAGCGGCAACCGGAACTTCGAAGGTCGTGTCCACCCGCTGACCCGAGCGAACTACCTCGCCAGCCCGCCGCTCGTCGTGGCGTACGCCATCGCCGGCACGATGGACATCGATTTCGCCAGCGAGCCGATCGGCTTCGACCCGGGCGGCACGCCTGTGTATCTTTCCGACATCTGGCCGACCCAGGCCGAGATCGCCGCCGCCGTGCGCCGCAGCCTGACACCGGCGATGTTCGCCGAGGAGTACGGCCACATCTACGACGGCAACCCGCAATGGAACGCCGTGCCGGTGGGCAGCGGCGCGCGATACGCCTGGGACGAAAGCTCCACCTACATTCGCGAACCGAGCTTCTTCCAGGGCCTGTCGATCGAGCCCCCGCCCGTCCAGCCGATTCGCGGCGCGCGCGCCCTGGCCGCGCTCGGCGACTCGATCACGACCGATCACATCTCGCCCGCCGGGAGCATCCCGCCGAGCACGCCGGCCGGCGCCTACCTCATGGACTGGGACATCGAGCCGCGCGACTTCAACAGCTACGGCAGCCGGCGCGGCAACCACGAGGTGATGGTCCGCGGTACATTCGCCAACATTCGGCTGCGCAACGAGATGGCGCCGGGTACCGAGGGCGGTTTCACGACCCACCAGCCGTCCGGAGACGCGATGTCCATTTTCGACGCCAGCCAGCGCTACCAGGCCGACGGCGTGCCGCTGCTCATTCTGGCCGGCGCCGAGTACGGCACGGGCTCGAGTCGTGACTGGGCCGCCAAGGGCACGCTGCTGCTGGGTGTGCGCGCCGTGATCGCCAAGAGTTACGAGCGGATCCATCGCTCGAACCTGGTGGGGATGGGCATTCTGCCGCTGCAATTCACCGCCGGACAGGGCTGGACGGAGCTCGGCCTGACCGGCCGCGAGACGTTCGACGTGCCGCTGCCGGCCGACGTCGTGCCGGGTCAGCCGATCGACGTCACGGCGGTGGACGCGGACGGACGGACGGTGCGGTTCACGGTGCACGCGCGCCTCGACAGCCCGGTCGACATCCGGTACTGGCGCAACGGCGGGATCCTGCAGACGGTGCTGCGGGACATGCTGACGGCGGAGCGCGCGTCGTCGTAGGCGATGCCGCAGGACAGCGAGGACGTGCCGTGTGATCGGGAAGACAGGGTGGCCGGGCCTTGCGGCGTGGGCGGCGGCCATCGGCGGCGCCCTCGTGGTCGGTGCCGCCGGCCATCGGGATCGCCTGCCGTTGGATCCGCGGGCGAACGCCCAGGCGCCGGCGGCGGCGGCGAGCATCTGGATCGAGGGTGAGGCGGCGGAGTCGACGTCGTTCAACGGGCATCCCTGGTACTGCTGCGACGGCGTGCGCGCCGACCTCCTCTCGCCGGGCGTGCCGGGCACCGCAGCAGGCGCGTGGCTGTCGCATTACGTGAACGACGACGACCGCGAAGTCACGGCGACGTATCGGTTCGAGGCCGCCGCCGGCGGACGGCGCGTGCTGTGGCTGCGCGCGAGCGTCTATCAGGTTCGAAGCTGGTGGCGGTTGGACAACGGACCGGCGCTGGAGGTCGACCTGGCAGCCGAGGCGCGCGAGCGACTCAACCTCGTCGCGCCGGCGATCGATATCCGCTTCCTGGCGTGGGTTCGTGCCGGCGTGGTCGACATGGCGGCCGGAGAGCACCGCCTGACGGTCGGCCTGGCCGGCCACCCGGCCCGGCGGGGCGGGCGCGAGGTGCACGGCGGGCTCGATGCCCTCGTTCTCGTGCCGGAGGGCGAGGCTTGGGCGCCGACCGGCGCGCTTCGTCCGCCCGATCCGGGCCGGCCGGAACCGGTGCCCGCGGCCGGCGACTGGTTCCCGCTCGTTCCGATCGAAGACCCGTTCTCGGCCGAGAGCGAGACGGACCTGTCGTCCATGCTCGACCGCCCGGCGGGCGCACACGGGCCGGTGCGCGCCGTCGGCGACGATCTGGTGTTCGCCGACGGCACCCCGGTCCGCTTCTGGGGCGTCAACGCACTGCCGCTGGCGACGGCGGACAAGATGGCGCGCCAGGCGCGTTACTATGCCAAGCACGGCGTGAATCTGGTGCGGATCCATCCCGTCGAGAGCATCATCGGCGTGCTGCGCCGCGCCCCGGACGGCCGGCGCTTCCTCGACCCGGCCGGTCTTGAGCGGCTGGACCGGTGGTTCGCCGCCCTCAAGGACGCCGGCATCTACGTCAGCTGGTCGCCCTTCTACCCCCACGTGATCACGAGCGACGACGGTTACCCGGCCGAGTCGTACGCAGAGCTGCCCGACGCGAACGCATGGAACCTCCCGCCAGGCACGTCGGGCAAGAGCTCCAGTGGTTATGTCAACTACATCCCTGCCCTTCAGGAAGCCGAATGGACGTGGCTGGCGTCGTTGCTGGAGCATCGGAACCCGTACACCGGCCTTCGTTATGTCGAAGACCCGGCCCTGGCGATCATCGAGGTCCACAACGAGGACAGCATCTTCTGGCACGCCCCCTTGAACGATCTCGAGGCCGGCCGCGCCGGGCCGCGCCATACGGCGGAACTGCAACGGCAGTGGCAGTCGTGGGTCCGCACGCACTATGCCAGCGACAGCGCGCTGCGCGCCGCGTGGGGACCGGTCGGCCGGGGCAGCAGGGCGGACGACGCGCGGGACAACCCTCGTCTGGGTATCTACGGTGCCTGGGAGATGCAGGCGAACGGTCCGTCCCGCAACAGTGCCGAGTCGAAGCGGATGGGCGACTTCATCCGCTTCCTCGCCGAGACGCAGCGCGGCTACTTCGAACGCCGCCGCGATGCGCTGCGCGCGCACGGTTATGAAGGACTGACGATCTCGACCGCCTGGCAGGCCGGCGGCCCGGCCGCCCATCTGGCCAACCTCTGGACGGACGACGCGATGGACGTCATCGACCGCCACGCCTACTTCGGCGGGGGCGAGGGCGGGCATCAGGTCCGCACCGGCGATGTGAACGCCGCCTCCCACCTCGGCACGCTCGACGGCGGCATCCTGGCGCGCGGCTACGAGCAGGTCGAGGGCAAGCCGTTCATGCTCAGCGAGTGGACGCAGTCGCCGCCGAACGAGTGGAAGGCCGAAATCGCGCCCCTCGTGGCATTCTACGGCTTCGGCCTCGGCGGCTGGGATGCCAGCACGCACTTCTCGGCCGGCCGCGCCGACCTGGGAGGAGGCTGGCCGGACGAGGACAGCTATGTCACCGAGACGCCGAGCTACATCGGCCAGTTCCCGGCCCTCGCCCGCGCCGTGCACCGGGGCGACTTCACGAAGGGACCGCTGATCGCGGCCCGCCGCGTGGCGACGGACGACGCGTTCCTCGGACTCGACGCCCTGTCGCAAGGCGCGCCGAGCGGCGGCTGGGGCGGCGGCGGCGGACCGCTCGCGCTGCCGATGGGGGCACAGCTGATGGGCCGCGTGACGGTGAAGGTCGGCGACGGCCACGCTCCGAGCACGCTCGGCGACGTCACTGCCCTCGTCGACCCGGTGCGCGAGATCGTCCATAGCGCCACGGGTGAGTTGGCGTGGCACGTCGCGGACAGCGTCGTCGTGGCGGACAGCGAGCGGACGCAGGCCGTCATCGGGTTCGCGGCGAACACGGCATACACGACGGGCGCGTTCGAGGTCGCAATCGGCGAGACGCCGTTCGCCAGCCTCATTTTGACGAGCCTGGACGATGCGCCGCTCGCGGTCAGCCGCCGCGTGCTGGTGACCGCCCTGGCGCGGGATCGCCAGACCGGGGCGCGATACAGCGCGAATCGGCGGTTTCTCGAGGCCGTCGGCGGTCCGCCGCTGCTCATGGAGCCCGTGCAGGCGCGCATCCGGCTCCGGTCCGGCACGATCCGGTCGGCGCGCGCGCTGCGGCCGGATGGCGTGCCTGTCGGCGGGCAGGTCGACCACGACGCGCAGTCCGTCCGGATCGACGGGCGAAGCGCGACCTACCTCTACGTGCTCGAGATCGAGCGGGACGGCGTCGTTGCGCCCAGTCCGACAGCGACGGCCAGAGGCGAGGCGACCTCTTCGGCGACGCCGTCGCCCGCCGCGCCGTCGCCGGAGCGCACGCGGGGAGCGACCGCAGGGGTGCCGGGGACACCGGCCGCACCGACGGCCGCTCCACCGACGGCGGCCGCACGAACGCGCCTGTGGCTGCCGTTGTGCACGGCGGCGTGGCCGATGCGCTAGAACGGCCCTCGCCGCGGCCGGTGGGTCAGGTGCCGGCGCCGCCGGGCCACGGTCGGGCTGTGCTAGACTGTCGGCCCGGCCCGACCCCGCCTGATCGCCCCGTCGGATCCTCCGCCCACCATTGAGGCAAGACATGTACAGCATCTACGTTTCGCTCGGCATCGCGGTGGCGGCCTACCTGGCCGCATGGCAGCTGAGCGGTCGGTGGTGGGTTGGGCTCATCGCGGGGCTCATCGGTGCCGTCGGCGGGTTCGCCGGGATGGCACTCTGGATGCGGCGCACGCTCCAGCAGCGGATGCCGGCCATCGAAACCGCGGTGCAGGCGCAGCGGATCGATGCGGCGCTGAAGCTCCTCGAGGAGATGCGCTCGCTCGCCAAGTGGCAGCCGGGCCTCGACGCGATCGTCGACGGCCAGATCGGCGTGCTCACGTACGCCACGAAGATGGACTTCGACAAGGCGCAGCCCTACCTCGAACGATCCGTCGTCAAGAACTGGCACGCCAAGGCGATGCTCGCGGCATTGCACTACAAGGCGCGGCGGTTCGACGACATGGCGCGCGTGTTCGAGGAAGCCGTGAAGTACAACAAGAAGGAACCGATGCTCTGGGCGGCGTACGCCTGGTGTGAGGCGCGACGCCAGAACCGCGGCAAGGCCGTCGAGATCTTGCAGCGCGCGCTCAAGGCGCTGCCGGACGACGGCGACCTCAAGGAGAACCTGGCGGCCGTCCAACAGGACAAGAAGATGAAGATGAACGCGTTCACCCCGGAGTGGTGGGCGCTGCACCTGGAACGGCCGCCGGCCAAAGTGCTGATGGAAGACCCGCGCCAGCAGCTCCGGATGCGGCAGATGCGACGCATGCGCCCGTAAGACGGCCGCACCGCCCTACGCTTCGCCCCGTGTCGATCCGTGTCGATCCGTGTCGATCCGTGTCGATTCGAGCGTAACACCGTTCGGACCGCACCGTTAGTGTACGCCGGGAGCCCCTGCCAGACGCCCCGTCGGAGCTTGCGATGCGTGCAGCAGTCGTCTGGCCTGTCCTTTGGACGAGGTTCCCCCGCCCGGCGCTGATGCGCGCCGCGCTCGCCGTGGCAGCGGCCCTCCTTTACGCGAGCGCGCTGAAGGATCCGCGGTGCCCTGCCGCCGACGCCGCGCCATGCCGTCCCCCCGCCGTGCATGCCGACGACGGCGGAACAGCGGTCCCGCGCTGGGAGCGGCTCGGACAGGTCGGCGGCGCGCCGACGGCCATCGCCGTCGAGGGGCGATTGGCGGTGCTCGGCGTCGCCGAGGTCGCCTGGATCGTGGACTTGACGGTCGACAATCGGCCGCGCGTCATCGGGCGCACGGGGCTGCTTGGCTCCACCGTGGTCGATCTGGCGATCATCGGCCGCACGGCCGTCGCGGCCCTCGCCGACGGCGGGCTTGTGTTCATCGACATCGCCGAACCGACGGCGCCGTCCGTGACGGCGCGCCTCGAAGGGTCGGCACGCACGCTGGCGGTCGCCGGTGACCGGCTTGTCGCGTGCGGCGGCCGCGCGTGCCGCATCGTGCGCGTCGCATCGGGCGAGCCGCCGGATGTCGTCGGCACGGTGGCCTTCGGCGAACCGGTCGGGCCCGTGGCGGCGGAAGGGCAGCGTGCGTACGTGGCCGTCGAACCCGCCGGCGAGGCCGGCGGACCGATGCTGCACATCGTCGACATCGCCGATCCTGCGGGCCCGCAGACGCTGCTGACGAAGGCGCTCGTGCCGAGCGCCGTGCGGGGTCTCGGTGTGACGGGCAGCTGGCTGTACGTCGTACAGGAGTCCGGCGTCCTGCGCGCCTACGACCTGAGCACCGAGGGGCCGCCTGTTCCACGCGGCGGCGTGCTCCTGCCGTCGGGCGTGTCGTCGACCGGCGTCCGCCCGATGGCCGTTGCCGGCGAGCGGGTATACGTGGCGTCCGGACTCGAGGTCAGTGCGGTCGACATCTCTCAGCCCACGGCACCGCGGTTCCTCGGCGCAACGCCGGTCGACGGCCTCGTGGCGGCCGTCGGCGCCTCGCCGGGTCGCGTGTACGTCGCCAATCATGCCGACCTGCTCGGGGGTCGCCGCGCATTCCACGGCCTCGAGATCCTGGCAGCGGCGATCGATGGCGGGGCGCAGCCTCTGGGCAGCTTGGACGAGGCGTGGCATGCCTACGGGGTCGCGCTGCACCGCGAGCGATATGCCGTCGTTGCCGCCGGTCGGAGCGGACTTCGCGTGGTCGATGTCGAAGCCGTCGGCGGGCCGCGCGAGATCGCCGCCTGGATCGGTGCGGCCGAGCTCGTCGATGTCGTGCTGGCGGGCGACGTCGCGTTTGCCGCCGATGCCTCGACCGGTGCGATGCTCCAGCTCATCGACCTCGCGGATCCGGCGCAGCCGCGCGCGATCGGCGCGCTGCGCGAGCCGGCACCGCGTGCCAGCGCCGTCGTGCGGATCGGTCGATTCGTGGCGGTGGGACTCGAGCCGCGCCAGCTCGTCGTACTGGACGCCTCCGACCCGCGCGCGCCGCGCCACGTCATGCAGTTGGACCTGCCGGGCGCCACGCTGGCCCTCGCGACCCACGGCTCACGACTCTATGTGCTCACCGGGCGACCGGCCCGCACACCGTCCCTGCTCGTGCTGGACGTCGGTGCCGACGGCCACGTTGCGGTGCGCACGCAGGCCGTCCTCGACCTGCCGTTGCTCGATCGATCTCTGTTCGGACTGGCCGCCGGCGCCGACGCCCTCGTCGTGAGCACCGAGGGACTCGTCGTCACGCTCGACGCCGACGGCCTGCCGCCTCAGACGCACGGCCGGCTGAGCCTGCCGCATGCGGCCGTCGCGGTGGCCGGCAGCGGCAGCCGCAGGATCGCCGTCGGGGGCGGGTTGTCGTTGATCGACGTCGTCGACGTCGACGAGCCGCGCCTGATCGCATCCGTGCCCTGGAGCGCGGCCTGGCCGGAGGTTCGCAATGCCGTCGCGTTCGGCGGCGAGGTCGTCGCGGCGGCGCAATGGGACGCCGGGCTTGCGATCGCCCGACTCTCGCCCGCCGGATGGCTGCCGGACGCGCCGGCCGAGCCGCCGACGGCGCCGGCCCTGCCGACGGACGAGCCCACCGCCACGCCGAGCGCCGCTGCGTCCGCCGAGCCGCCGACGGCCGAGCCGACGCCGGCGACCGAACCGACCGCCGAGGCCACGTCATCCCGCGCCCCCCAGCCTTCGTCGACGCCGAACGCCCCCGTCGATCCGACGCGGCCCGCCGTGCCGACCGACACGCCGCCCGCGATCCCGGTCCCGCCGTCCGCAACACCGTCCACGGCGCCCGCCACCACGACGTCGCGCGCCGCGACCGCCACGCGCCGCCCGAGCGCCACGGCGCGCCCGACGTCCGACCCGCTGCAGGCGAGAACGATCTATCTGCCGCTGCTCGTGACGGAGGCGTGCCCGCCCAAGGACGTCTTCAGCGACATCGTCCTCGTGATCGACGCCTCGACGAGCATGGCCCTTTTGACGCCCGGCGGGCAGCAGAAGATCGATGCCGCGCTGGACGCGGTCTGGACGTTCCTCGACGGCCTGCGGTTGCAGGGCGGCGGAGATCGGGCGGCGATCGTCACGTTCAACCACACGGCATCGACGCTGCAGGCGTTGACGGGTGAGCGCCGACGGCTCGTTTCCGCCTTGCGGCGGGTCTCGCTGGCCGCCAACTCGCGGGTCGATGCCGGGATCCTCGCAGCAGCTGCCGAACTCCGTGCGAACGGACGCGATACCGCCACGAAGGCGATGATCGTCCTGTCCGACGGCAAGGCGAACCCTGTCTCGTCCGCCACGGTCGTCAGCGCCGCCCAGTCGGCACGGCGGATGGGCTTCGGCCTGTTCGTCGTCGGCATCGGGCCGGACATGGATGCTCCGACGCTGCGGGCGATGGCCGGCGTGGCCACCCGCTTCTTCCCGGCGCCCGATCCGGACCAGCTCCGTCCGATCTACGCCCATCTGGTGCGCACGGTGCCCTGCCCGGCATCGGGCTACTGGGGCCGCCGGTGACCCGACGCCGTCTCCGCCCGGACGGTGGTGTGTGCCGTCACGCAGGGCTGTCCGCCGCGGCGGTCCCGACGCGTGGCGGCCGAAACGCGGCCGCGACGGCCCGCGCCACCGGATCGACCGCCAGCCAGTCCATCGCCGACGGTGACGGCGGGGCGAACACCTTGGTTCTGGGCCCGATCGGCCGCCACACGTGCGGCATCGTCGGGCCGAACAGCGCAACGGTGGGCACGCCCATCTCGGCCGCCAGGTGGGTTGGACCACTGTCGTTGCCGACGTAGGCGCCTGCTTCGCCCAGGAGCGCCTCGAGGTCGACGAGCGAGTCGGGCAGTCGGACGTCGAACGCTGCGCGCCACCGCCGGATCTCGGCCTCGTGCCAGCGGGCCCGCTCCGCCTCCCCGAGCACGACCTGAACCCGTCGGCCCTCGCCCCGCAGCGCATGGGCCAGCGACCAGAAGCGGTCCGCCGGCCAGCACTTGGCCACCGCACCGCTGCCCGGATGGAGGACGACGGCGCCGTCGACGGACCCGGCTACGCCTCCGGCGTCCGAATCGCCGGGCAGGTCGGCGCTTCGGGCAGCGGCGCGCGCCGCCGCGTGCGCACGCGCGATCCCTGCCGGCCAGCCGGCGTCGACCAGCCGCGCGTCGAACCACTCCGTCGCGTGCCCCGGCCAGTCGTCGGGCGGCCGCGGGGGCACGAACGCGAGCCGTGCGCGCGGCGCGAGCGCGGCGACATTGACCGCCCAAAAGTCGGACGGGCCGGCGACGAACGAGACGATTCGTTGCGCGGTCGCCAACCGCTCAGCCAGCGCGGGATCGACGGGCGGCTGCGGGCCGAAGAGCCGCGCCCAACGCGGCTGGTCCCCATCGACGGCTACGACGCCGGCTACCCTGCGGGCAGCCAGGCGAGCGGCCGCCCAGCCGGTGACCGCCCAGACCGGGCCGCGGTCCGCGAGCGCGCGCAGGAGGGGAAACGTCAGCACGTGGTCGCCGAGCGTGCCGGTATGGACGACGATCGAAAGGCCGGGCGGCAGGCCGTCGAGGGAACCGGGCCGGCGCTCGCTCGGGTCAGAAACCATCGAAAACCTCCAAGCCGGGTGGCACGGCTGCCGGCGGCATCGGCGTGGGCGACCATGTCTGCGGACAACGCAGGCCCATCCGCTGGCGGATGAGCTCGAGGTCGACGACATTCACCGCACCGTCACGGTTCACGTCGCTGCAAGCGTTCGTGTCGTCGGGCGGCTGGCGGACATCCCAGGCCGCTCGGGCCAGATCGCGCACGTCGATGACGCAGTCGGGCACCACGTCCCCGCTGAGGAAGGCCGCCGTGCCGAGGTCGAGCCGCTGCCGCGGCTGCAGATCGACCGTCCCGGCCGACAGCGCGAGGGCGCACGGCGCCGTCGCGGTGATGCTCAGCGTGGCCGGCGCGACGCCGGTCATCGAGAACCGCCCGGACCGGCCGCTGAGGGCAACTTGCTGCCCCACAACAATCCGCGCGCCCGGCAACGGACGGCCGTCCTGCAGCGCGCCGCCGAACACCGAAGCCGCGCTCCGCGCGCACGGCGGGGTTCGCAGCGTAAAAGTGTCGGCCACCACCCGTCTGCAACCCGGTTCGTCGATCACCTCACCCTCGACGGCGATGTAGGCGCCGGCGACACGGGCCAGCGCAGGTGCGTCGGACAGCACGATGATCTGCGACGTGCCGTCGCACGCCACGATCCGGTAGCCGTCCCGCTGGCAGCCGAACACGACGGACTCGGGCTCGAGGTAGCCCTCGAACGACTGCTGTGCGCGCTCCGGTTCCGGAAGGCGCCCGCCGCTGAAGGCGATGGCCGGCCGCCCGCGGGCAGCCGGCTGGTTCCACGCCAGCATCGCTTGCCACGTACCGCCGGCCGCGAGGACCGGATGGCGTGCGGTCCCGTCGCGAACGGTGCCGTCGACGCGCCGCGTATCGACGAGTTGGCCGGCGGCGTCCAGACGGCCGGCATACAGTCGGGAACGTCCGGCCGCGCGGGACTCGGTCCACGCCAGCCCGAGATCGGCGTTCGGCGCCGCGGCAGCGGCCACGTCGAGAACGGTGCCGTGCTCGCCCTCGTACAACCGGCGGGACGGCTCCCAGTACGGCCCGGCAGCCGTGAGGCGAGCGAGCATCATCCGCGCCGCTTCGCTCCCGTCCGTCGCCACCCAGACCGCGCGAACGACGCCGTCGGCCGTCGCGGCGATCGCCGGCGGACCTGCCACGCCGTCGCCGATACGCGAGAGGACCGCGTCCGGCCACCAGACGAAGCTCCGCTCCGGCAGCTGACTCGTCCAGACCGCGAGCTGGCCGTCGCGGCCATCCCGCCACACCGCGTGGACCGTCCCGTTCGCAGCAAGTGTCAGGGCGGGCGACGACTGAGCGCCGTTCGTCGGGTCGTGGACCGCGGACACTTCCCTCCACTGGCCGTCGGGCAGGCGCTGGCGATAGAGGACGTCGCCGCCGCCGGTGCCGTCCGTCCACACCACATGCACGTGGCCGATACGGTCCGCGAGAATCGCCGGATCGAGCCGGCGCACGCCGTTTGCGCCGGCGCTGACGCGCTCGGCATCCGACCACCGGACCGTGCCCGGAACGCGCTGCCGATGCCGGATCTCGGCGCCGTCGGACAGCACGGCGACATAGGCGAGATGGACGATCCCGAGCGCGTCGACGGCCACCGCGGGATCGCTGCACGCGACGACGAAGCGGCCGCACGGCACGCGTTCGGGCGGCGTCCAACCGCTTGCCGCGTGGGCGGCATAGCCGATGGACGTCGCGTTGCCGTCCCAGTCGTCCCCGTGCATCGCTTGGCCGGACACGAGATCCACCGCGGTGAAGGCCACGTGGACGACGCCGGCGACGTCGAGCGCCACGGCCACGTCGCTGTGCCATCCGTCGGCGAACGGCCATACGGGTGCGGTCCAGTCGCCGACGGCCGATTGCGCCGCGCCGGGCCGGGAGGTGCCGAGTCCGAGCGCCAGTACCCCGGCCGTCACGCGCGCCAGGAGTGCCGGATGACGACGGGGCGCGCGCCCGACGAGACGGCTCATGGACATCGGCCCATCGACGGCAGCGCACGACGCACATCGGCCGAGCCGCTGCCGGCCGCCCGCGCCGTGCGAACGCTGTCGGCAAGCAGGGCGTCGTAGCGGGGCGCCATGACCGGCCACGCCAGCGGTGCGATCGCCTCGCGCAGAGCACCGTGCGCCTGGCGTCGCAGCGCGCGGTTGCGCGGGGTCGCAGCGGCCTGCAGTGCGCGAACGGTCAGTGCCAGAAGCGCATCGGCATCGTGGTGGACGACCTCCGGGCGCAGCGATGCGGGCAGCCATTCGCCGTACCCGAGTCCGTGCGGCAGCACGGGCCACGCGCCCGCCCACACCGCCTCGCATACGCTCGCACCGAAGAACTCGTGGCGGGCGGTGGACACGATGACGTCGGCGCGCGCAAGTTCGGCGCGGTAGGCTTGGACGTCGACCACGAACCCGTCGTGGGCCAGACGGTCGCCGAGGATGTTGACCGCCAGGCGACGGGCAGGATGGGCACGGCCGAACGTTTCACCCAGGAGGGCGACATCGAACGGAAGGTCGAGGGCGACGAGGCGCGACAGCAAGGCCACGAACGCTTCCGGATCCTTGTCGTGCTCCCATCGGTGATTCCAGACCAGGCGCGGCGGACGCACCGCGTCGTCGTGGCTCCGCGGTGCCGTCGGCCAGAGGTCGAGGCCGAGCGGCAGCACCGTGCTCTTGGCGGCGATGGTGTGCGGCACGTGATCGGGCACGGCGTCCGGGAACTGGCGGAGGAATGCGGGCACGGCGTCCAGGAACGTGTCGCGGTTGTGGGCGGAGTTCCATGCCACGGCATCCGCGGCCAGCGCAGCGGTGAGGTTCAACCAGGCGTAGTGGACGTCCGGGCGTGCCGCCCGCCGCTGCCGCGACGGCGTCCAGTCGGCATCGATCGCCGCCGTGGGATAGGCGAGCTGGTTCTCGTGCATGTAGAGCACGAGCGGCGGATGCGCCGGCCACGGCGCCAGACCGCGCCACGTGGCCACATCCAACATGTCCGTCGTCAGGACGACGTCCGGCGTCTCACCGTCGGCGTCCACGCGCTCGGCGAACGTGACGGCGGCGCCGTGCATCCGCCACTTCCAAAATCGACCCGGCAAGCGCAGGACGCGCCAGTCGACCTCGGAGTGGTGCACGTAGCCGTCCGCCCAAGCGCGATGGGAGCCGGCGTCGTATGGCTGCAGGAGCAGACCGCGCATGTACTCAGCCGCCGGGACGGCCGTCGCCGGCCTCGAGCTGAAGCTCGACCGTCTCGGGCGAAACACTGACGCGTTCGATCCCCGGCGGCAGGCGCAGGTCGACCGCAACGCGGTGGACGCCCGCCGACAGCCGCCGGGCGCTGACGACGGCCTGAATGTCCTCCGCGTTCAACAGATCCAGCACTGGCCGATCGCCTCGCAGCACGACGAGCACGGTCAGCGGGCTGAGTGTCGACCGAAGTCCGGGCGGGACACCCTCAGTTTCGACGTCGACCGTGTACTGCTGCGAGCCGGGAAGGACGTCGACTTGCACCGTCACGGTGATCAGACCGTCCTTCAACCCGACGGCCTGAATGCCGGGCGGCAGCTGCAGCGGTGAGCGGATGCGCACGGTTCGCGTGATCGGGCCGAGATCGATCGGGCGGGCGCTGACCTTGCCTGACGTGAGAAGCTGCTGGATCCCCGCGTCCGGGCCGAAGACGTGGACCTCCTTGGGTTCGTAGGTCAGGCCCCGCCAGTCGTAGCCCGCCGGCACGTTGCCGCGCGGCTCGACGACGACCGGCAGGCGATAGCCGAATGACGCCGGATCGACGGTCACCGCCACGGTGCCGGGCGCGAGAACGACGCCGTCCACCAGACTGCCGGCCGCGTCCATCGCCACCAGCGGCACATCCGAAATCCGCGGGGCGGATGCGCCGGCCAGCATCGTGCTGTCGACCATTGCGACGGCGCGCGTGATGCGGGTGAGCGCGGCACGCGGGCCGGTCACCTGCACTTTGGCCGGCGTCGCCGTGCTCTCGCCGAGTTCAAACCCACCCGTGTTGGACGGTGTGAGCTCGACGTCGACGCGCAGCGTGCTCGTCACGATCGGGTCGAGGCGTACCATGACGTGCGTCGGCTCGGTACCGATCGCGCGCAGCCCGAGCCGTCGGCGGTCGGCCCAACCGACGCCTTCGCGCCAGTGCCAAGCGACGGGCAGGCGCAGCGGCGTCTCGACGGCGGCGGCCGCCTGAACGGCGCTCAGGCCGGCCAGATCGACGGCGAGCCGGAAGTCCGCGGCGTCGAGCGCCTCGAACGCATCCTCAAAGCCCCGCAGGACGACCCGAACCTTGCCGTCGTCCGGGGAGAGCGCGACATAGCCATCCGGGACATGCTCGAACTGCAGCGCCAGGCCGCCGTTCGGCGGCACGGTGTCGGTCTGCATCGGGCGATCGCGATCACTGATCAACAGCCAGATCATGAGCGACAGGAAGAGCGCCAACATGAGAGAACCCATGCTGTCGAGCCAGCCGCGCACCATGTTAGTGCCGCTCCGTGGCAGGGGATGAGCGTTGGCGCCAGCTCCGTCGAACCGCGCGCGGCACCACTTTGCGCATCCGTCGTCGCGCCACCACCCATCGGGACGGTGCGCCGCGACCGACGAGCCCGGTGGTCAACAGGCTGGCCAAGCTGCTCTCTTCGAGATGCCTGGTCAGTCGCCCGTCGCTGGCCAGGGAGATCGTCGAAGTCTCTTCCGAGACGGCGACGACGAGCGCATCCGAACGTTCGCTGATCGCCATCGCCGCCACGTGGCGCGTGCCGAGCGTCTCGTCGGACGGCGGGAGGTCGCCGATCGGGATGACGACACGCGCCGCGGCGATCCGATCCCCGCGCACGATGATCGCCCCGTCGTGCAGCGGTGTGTGGGGATGAAAGATCTGCAGGATCAAGTCGACCGACACCTTGGCGTCCAGCTGCAGGCCGTGCGCGACGAGTTCGTCGAGACCGACCGAGCGCTCGAGTACGATCAGTGCCCCGTGCCCGCGCTCCGACAGGCTGCGAGCCGCCTGGGTAACCGTCTGGACGACCATCGGCGCGCCGACGAGCTCGGCGTGTCTGCCCGTCAGCAGGCGCGTCCCGCCGAGTCGATCGATCGCGCGACGCAGCTCAGGTTGGAAGACGACCGGCACGGCGACGATCACGCCCTCGAGAAAGACCCGGGTGACGGTCTCGAACGCCTTCAGCTCCAGCGACGCCGCGTTGCGCAGCACGAAGTAGATCAACGCCAGCATGAGCGTGCCGCGCAACAGGCGTACCGCCCGGGTGCCCCGGACGACATACAACAGCGCATAGACGAGCGCGGCGACCAGAAGGATGTCGAGCACGTCGCCGGCGCGCATGGCCAACAGGCGCGCCGAGATGTCGCCGAGGGTTTCGCTCAAGATCCTCGCCTGGTCACGACGTGCGGTCTCGGCGCCGACCGGGCAAGCAAGCGCGCCGCAGGGCGGTGGATGGGCCACCCGGCGAGGTCAGCTGCCGATTCCCACCTGCGCGCTCGTTCACCATGCCCGGTAGTATACGGAGCTGCGGCGACGGCGACAACGGGCGGCCTGCCGCACTCGGCGACGGATCGTCGCGTCCGCGTGCGCTCAAGGAAGGAGGCGATCGACGATGCAGGCGGCGCCCAGCGCGAGCGGCAGCCACGCGGGCCCCGGCGCAGCGGCATCGACCCAGCTCGATCGCGATCGGCTGGGCCAGAGTGCGGCGGCACACAGCGCCGCCAACCACAAGCCGCCCGGCCGGTCGGCGACGATGAAGCCGATCGCAAGCAGCACGAATGCCGCAAGGTGCACCGCTCCCGTCCGCGGACGCGCCGCGCTCGGCCCCGCCCCGTCGGACACCGCCCCGCCGACCGCAAGGGCGCAGCCGGCCAGGATCAGGGCGACGGCGAGACCGTTCGCCTGCAGCACGTGCAGCCAGGCGATCGACGCTGGTGCGCCGGGTTCGACCAACCGTGCCCCGCGGGCGGCGGCCATTCCATGGAGGCTGAGCCACGCGCCCAGCGCGCCGATCCACAGACGAAGCGGTCCGGTCGCCGCGCCCCATCGCGCCCCGGGTCGAAGGCGCCGAACGCCAACGGCCAGCCAGGCCGCGGCAGCGACGAGCGGGCCGGCGCCCAGCCCCGCAGCCACGGCCAGCGCAGCTGCGGCGAGCGCACCGCGGCCGCCGGGGATCGTCGCGGTCACCGGACGCCGGGCGGGATCCTCGAGGTCGCGCCCCCAGGTGAGCAGCCAGACGATGACGCCGACCGCGGCAACCCGTGACCACGTCCCACCGATCGACAGGTCCGGCCGGGCCAGCACCACTCCCCAGACGGCCGCCCAGCCGTCCAGCCACGCCGGCCGCGCAGCTGCGGCGGCGAAGGCATCGGCGGCACGGGACAGCCGAACCTTGGGGGCATCACCGGACCGGCGCATCGCCTCCGGGCGCGGCGACACGCCTCAGCGCCCGAGACGCCGGCGGGCCATCGCCACCCAAAGCTCGGCCGTGGCGCGGTCGATCCCGAGCACGCCCGGCACGGCCAGGCTGGCCACGATGTCGTCCGGATCGCGCTCGGCCAGCTCCACGAGGCTCGTGACGCCGGCGGCTCGCAGCACATGGGCGTAGATCGGCGAGATGCCCGGGATGCGGCGCAGGTCGAGCGCTGGCGCCGGACCTGCATCCATCGGCAACGGCGCCGCGTCGGCCGAGCCGCCCGCCGGGGCGCGCGCTTCGGTCGTCCCTTCCGGCGGTGCGGTGCGGTCGCTCGCGGGCGCCGTCGGAGCTTCGGAGACGTGCGCCGCCTCGGGTTCCGAAGCCGGATCGGGCGATTGGGCCCCGCGGGGTGTCCGAGACACGATGGGGGCCGCTGGCACTTCGAGCGCCGCCGGCTCTCCGGGCGCCGCTGGCCTGCCGAGCGCCGCCGGCTCTCCGGGCGCCGCTGGCCCGCCGGGCGCCGCCGGCTCTTCGGGCGTCTCAGCGCCACCCGGCGGCGCGGCCGGCAGCGGCACGGGGGCGTCCGCCGATCGACGGTCCGCGCGGCGTCCGATCAGCGCCAGCGCAACGACGCCGATCGACCAAGCGCCGACGAGCACGAACACCAGGCCGCCCGTGCAGAAGATCGCCCAGTGGCCGAGCTGCAGGACGGCCGTTGCCATCGCCGCGACGAGCGAGAAGCCGAGTGCTGTCTGAAGGACCGATCGGCGCTGCGGCAACAACCGTGCGCCGAGCCGGCCTCCGACCCCCAGCGCGCCAACCAGCACCAGCATCGCCGGCAGGGCGATGACGGCACCGACGGACACATGTTGCCGGAGCGCAAACACGATAGCCGCCGTGCCGGCCAGCACGGCGAGGCCGATGCCCACGGCGACGACGACCGCACCGGGACCGCGGCTTGCCGCCCAGCGCAGCCGGCCGACAAACGCCGGCGCAGCAAGCGTGGCGAGCGCGCCGAAGATGCCGGCCAGCAACAGCGTCACGACCACCTTGAAGAGCAGTAGTGAGGCATCGGACAGCCACGGTCGTCGGCCGCGGGGCAGGCCCGCCCAGCCGCGTCCGAGCTCGGTGGCAGCGCCGTCCACCTGCGCACCCGCGGCCGATCGTATGTCGCCGCCGGTTACGTTGCCCTGCACGCGCGCCCCGGCGGACAGGCGCACGACGCCGGATGCGTACACGTCGCCGCGCACCCGACCGGAGACCGCGGCATCGCCGCCGAGCACGTTGACGGAACCCTTGATCTCGCCGTCGATGGCTGCACGACCAAATGCGACGATCACACCGCCGTCGACCGAACCCGCGCGCGCCACCGTCACGTCATGCCCGACGACGACGATCCCACACGGTCGAAGCTCCCCCGGCTCGACGACGATGCTCTCGTCGAGCGACACGTTGCACGATGTCTGCGGGCCGACGGTCTGCGGCAGTGCGAGCCCGAGGACAAGCGCCGCAAGGGGGATGCCGACGCCGGGACTCATGGGCGCCGACGCAGCATCGCGCGCTGGGCGAGACCCCGCGGTGCGACCGTCACGCCAAACCAGAGCACGGCAACCGCCGCGGCCGCCAAGCCGTACAGGGCGGTTCGGCCGCCGAACCAAGCGGGCGGCGGAGTGATGGCCAGGAGGGCGACGGCGACGCCGCTGACCACATCCAGGAACACCGCGGCCATCGGGGTCGACTGCATCGTCTGGTGCCAGTCCAGGAACAGCTGGGACGCGGTCCAGGCGATCAGAACGCCGCCACTGAGCAGGGCGCCGATGACCATGAGCGCCCTGCGCCACGGCGGTACGCGCCGCAGCTCGGCATCGACGTAGGCGATGACGCGCGAGGAATAGCCCGCCGGCGGATCGACGTCGAGGTCGGCTTTCAGCCAGCGATCCAGGCCGGCGAGGTGCTCATCGCTGAGCTCATGATCCTCGTCAGCTCCGGGCCAGGCGGTGAGCATGTTCATCGATCTGTCCTTCCATCCACTGCGCCCGCGCGTGCCGAGCGTGCTTCGCTTGAAGTGCGCACCTTAGGAACGTGCCATCGCCGCGCCCGCCGCGGCAACCGGCTCCGACGCGCCGGCCGTCGGAACTGCCACGCTTTCGACGCCGTCAATGGCGCCCGGCATGCCCGGTACACCGGAGGTCATGTGCTCCGCCAACTGTCGCCGGGCGCGGTGCAGGCGGCTCTTGATCGCGGACTCGCTCTCGCCGGTCAGCGCCGCGATCTCGGCGTAGCCGAAGTCATGCCAGTAGCGCAGCACGACGACGAGACGGTAGTCCTCGGGCAGAAGCTGAAGGTATTGCCTGACGCGACTCGAATGATCCTGGTAGACCGCCACGTCCTCCGGATCCGGGGTCTGTGCGGCCAACTGACGCCACGGCGGGAGGGCATCCAGCGAAACCTCGTGCATGCGCCGGCGCCGGATCCGATCAATGCAGTGGTGCGCCGCGATCGACAACAGCCACGTCGAAAAGGGCCGGCTCGTGTCGTAGGCGGACAGCGCGCGGTATGCCTTCAGGAACACCTCCTGGCCTGCATCCTCGGCATCCTCGGAGCGGCCGAGCATCCGCAGCGACAGGTTGTACACCGGTCGCTCATAGCGCGTGATGAGCGCCTCGAACGCCCGACGGTCCCCCGACCGGGCGGCGTGGACGCACGCCTGTTCATCCAGCCCTTCGACCATGTTCGTTGCCTCCAGCCCGAGCCGTGTCGACGTGTACGTCACGCGTGGCCGCTCGGTTGCACAGACGTCATCGGTCGGTCCAAACTCTGTCGAGAGGAGAACAAGCAGTGGCAGACGGCACCTTGATCGATCACCCCGGAACGTACGGCGGACCGCGGTCCCGCGACGAGATCATCCGGCTTCTAAAAGAGGCCCTTGCGCTCGTCGAGTATACCGCGGGCGACGCGCGACTGGAATGCAGCGGCCTGCGCATCCGTGTGACGGACGCCGGCACACCCCCGCGTGACGCGCCTTGAACGCCCGGGAGTGCCGGGGACCCGCGTCGCCGCCCCTTATGGAGCGGACGTAGGCAACGGCCGGCCTTGGCCGAGTTCCTGTTCGAAGAGCCGCAGCAGCTCAACCCACTCGTCGAGCGGGATGGCGCCCTCCAGCTTGCGGCCGTTGATCAGGTAGACCGGCGTGCCGCTGAAGCCTTGCGCCTTGGCCGAAGCCGTGGTCGCATCGACACGACCGCGGTTTCGGCCGGAGGCGGCGCATGCCTGGAATGCCTGCGTGTCGAGGTCGAGCGTGCGGGCCAAGCCCAGGAGGTGGCCGGTGTCAAGCGTCTCGCCGGACGCGCGGAGCGAATAGAGTCCGTCCGCGTAACGCCAGTACCGGCCGAGTTCGCCCGCACAGTGGGCCGCCTCGGCCGCGCGCTGCGCTTCGGGTCCGAACACGATGAAGTCGCGCCGCACGATGCGAACGAAGCCGGTGCGGATCCAGCGGTCCTTGATGGCGGGCAGGACTTCGCGGGCGAACTGGCGACAGTTGGGACAGAGGTAGTCAGCGTACTCGATGATCTCCACCGGCGCAGTGGGCAGTCCAAGCTGCGGCTCGCCGGCGGCTGTCAGGCCATTGAGCGCATCGTACGGGATGGCCGCCGTCGGCGCACCCGACGGCGGCGGGTCGGCCGTCTTGGGCGCCGAGGTGCGCCCCGTGCGCCACCACACCACGCCCGCGATCAGCACGCCGCCGACGACGAGGACGCCGACGAACGCCGCGACGAAGCCGCTGACCTCGATCGATCCGGAACCCGTCGAACGGACCTTGTCCTTGCGCTCGGCCATCTAGCGGAACGCGCCGCGCGCCGACCAAGGCAAGTAGAGCATCGACGCGAAGAGCGTGTCGGACGGCGTCGGGCCAGGCGTCGGAGATGGGCCGTCGGGCGTTCGGGTCGGCGGGATCTGCACCGATCGGAAGTTCGACAACTCGCTCGTGATCCGGCCATTCGTCGCCGTCACGCTGATCGTGTGGAAACGGAACGACGTCGGATGCTCGAAGCGGAACGTCGCGTCCGTTCCATCGGCGACCGTCCGGCCCTCGAAGTGCTGCGCTTCGCCGGACGGATCGGAGAAGACCTCGATCGTGCAGCCGCCGCACGCTCGACCGGCGATGAAGTTCGGACCGGCGTCCGTGACGACCGGCTTGGCGATCCGTCCCTGCGCGCCCTGCGAGAACACGATCGGCTTCTGGTTCGTCTCGCCGATGCTGTTCTCGGAGAGGTGGTTGTTCGTCGAGGCCGCGCCGCTGATCGTGATGCCGCCTCCGCGCGTGCATCGGATGCGATTGTGACGAACGACGGTCTGCTTCGGGCCGAAGTTCAAGCTGACGCCGGCGCCCTTCAAGGCAATGCACTTCGTGCCGGTGGCATCGAACCCGAGGAGGTTGTCCTCGATGACGGTCTCGAGGCTGTCCTCGAAGACGCCGATCGCATCGCTGTCCACGCCGCCGACGACGTTGCCGACCACCCGCGTGCGGACCGCGCCGTGGACGATGAGCACACCGCCCGGCAGGTCGCCCTTGGCGGCGCCCGTCCGGTCGATGCCGATCCAATTGCCGACAACGGCGTTGTCGGCGCTGCCCGGTCCCTCGATCTTCACCCCGACGCCGAGTGCGCTTGCTGCAAAGATGTTGCGATCGGCGGCCGAGTCCCCGCCGATCGTGTTGCCGCTCGTGCCCTTGTCCAGGACGAAGCAGTCCTCCGCCACCGGGTCGATCTCGCCGTCGCCTCGCATGCCGCACCAGCTGCCGATGATCCGGTTGTTGACCGAGGATGGATCGCTGATCCGGACGCCGTTGCCGCTGCTCAGGCCGGCGAACGTGATGCCCGGTCCGAGGACATTGTTCGCCGATCCGTCGCCGGCGAGACTGGCCTTGAGGAGCAGCGCCGAGTCCTGGTACGTCCCGGTGAAGTCCAGCGCCGAGAGCACGTTGCCGTTGCTCTCGATCCGAAAGGCGACCTGCTGGTTCCCGTCGGCGCTCGCGATCTGCAGCCGGTTGTCCGCCGGTCCGGCGTAGCCGTCGATGAATCGCCCGAACTCGATCCGCGTGCCGCCCTTGCTCATCACGAAGTTCTGGCTGCCGCTGGCGAGCGTAATCCGCCACTTCCCGATGGCCGCGTCGAATCCGGGGTCGTCGGCGAGCAGCGGCTGGAATCCGAGCTGGCACTTCTTGGCGTTCGGCACGACGGTCGGGTCGAAGCACGCGGTGATGATCGCACCGCTCGACACGCTCTCGGCCTTCTCAATCGCCGCCCGCAGCGTGCATACCTTGCCCGGCAAGCACTGGTCGCTCGCCACCGGCAGGTCGGCCGTGGTGTTGACGAAGAGCTGGGCCTGCGCTGCGACGGGACGCCCGTCGGCGAGCGCGGCGAGGACGGCCACACAGACGATGGCCGATGGAATGCGCATGCGGCGCGGCATGGACAGCCTCCAAGGACGATAGCGGTCAGGGGTGCGACGTTCGGCGCGACGGCTCGCAGCTGTGCTCGCGGCCGCGAGGAACGCGTGGGCGCCCGACAAGTATACCGTCGATGTCGTCGGCGGCACACGGCCGGCGGCGGAGGACGATCACCGTGCTACAGCGGCGGCGTGGGTGTGGCGTTCGGCGAGTAGAAGAGGCGGAAAACGCGCATGCCGGCATCGTCCGCCACGAGCAGCGCACCGTCCGCACCGACGACGATGTCCGCCGGGCGTCCCCACAGGCGCGTGTCGGGCTTCATCCAGCCGGTCGCGAAATCGCGCACCTGTCCGGTCGGCGCGCCGTCTGCGAACGGTACGAACAGGATCTTGTACGCCTGCAGCATGATCTGCACGTCCGACCCGTGGCTGGCGACGAAGAGTCCGCCGTCATATTCGGACGGGAACGCGCCGCCGTCGTAGAACGCGGCGCCCATCAACCCGGTGTGTGCGGCAAACGCGATGACCGGCGGCTGCGTCGCAGCACAAAGATCTGCGCCGGCGCCAAGCTGCGGATCGGGGCGTCGGTCCCCGACGCAAAACGGCCAGCCGAACTCGGCACCGGGGCCGATCCGGTTCAGCTCGTCCGGCGGAGAAGCCTCGCCGAGGTCGTCGCGCGCCCGGTCGGTCACCCAGACCTCGCCGCTGCGCGAATCGATGGCGATGCCGCTCGGCGCACGCATGCCCGAGCTGTAGCGCGACGTGCGCGAACCGTCTGCCAGGATCCGCAGCACGGACGCCCGTCGCACGTCGTCCTCGACGCAGGCGTTGCAGCTGGCGCCCACCCCCATGAACAGGTGGCCAAGGCGGTTGACGGCCAGTGGACGGCCGCGCACCCGCCCGCCCGCCGGCAGCGGGACGACGGGTTCGGGCGCCGCCACGGCCGCCAGGTCCCCCGAGCGGTACGGGAAGCGCACGAGACCGTCCTCGTTGGCGACCCAGAGGTGGTCGCCCCAGAAAGCGAGGCCGTCCGGCGCATTGAGACCGGGGCCCTCCCACCACACCAGCATGCGGTCTGCGAACCCGTCGCCGTTGCGATCCGGCAGGACGACGATTCGGTTATCGCGGGCGAGTGAGCCGAAGATGTCCCCGTTCGGAGCACGGGCAAGGCGAGCGATCGGACCGACCGCGTCCGCATACACGCTCGCCCGGAAGCCGGGCGCCAACTGGAGCGGCTCGGGCGGCTCGACGACGACGGTCGCCGCGACGGACGGCGTCGGCGACGGGCCGGGAGTCGGCGTGGCGGTGAAGATGACGCCGCCCTTGCCCGATGGGGGCGTGTCCTCGATCCCGTGCGGGGACCGCGCCATCATCGAGGGCCGCTGCGTGCACGCCGCTCCCGACGCGAGGATCGTGAGGACGACGGCCGATGCGGCCGCGCGGCGGATGGGGCGCTTCATGTCCTTCCACGTCATCGGTCGACGATTGTACCGGGGTGCGGACGACTTCCGAAACCGCGCCCGCCCCCGTATACTCGCGGCCCGCCCGCCGGCCCGTCCGCCGGCCCGGAATTCGAGCAAGGACCGTTCGGATGCGCCTCTTCAACAGCGCGGCCAACGCCGTCGAGAGATTCCGGCCGCGGCCGGGACTGCCGGTCAGCCTGTACGTCTGCGGGATCACACCGTACGACACGACCCATCTGGGCCATGCGTTCACGTACGTGACCTTCGACGTCCTACAGCGGCACATGCAGGTCGTTCACCGGTGGCCGACCCGTTATGTCCAGAACTTGACGGACATCGACGACGACGTGTTGCGCAAGGCCGCCGCCACCGGAGAGGACTGGCGGGCGCTCGGCCTGCGCTGGACGGACATCCTGCGCGCCGACCTCGGACGCCTCGGGCTCTTGCCGCCCGAGGTCTTCCCCGGTGCCACGAGCAGCATGCCGGCGATCATCGACGACGTCGCGCGCCTGCTCGGCCTTGGCCGCGCGTACGAGCGCGGGGGTTCGGTCTACTTCCGGACCGCCGCCGACGGCGCCTTCGGCGAGCTGGCCGGCCTGCCCCGGCCGGATCTGTTGGCGCTGGCCAACGAGCGGGGCAACGACCCCGCCGATCCGAACAAGGAAGATCCGCTCGACTTCGTGCTCTGGCAGGCCGGTCGACCGGGTGAGCCGGCATGGCGCAGCCCTTGGTCCGTCGGCAGGCCCGGCTGGCACATCGAGTGCTCAACCCTGGCGACCCACCACCTCGGTGCCCCGGTCGACGTGCACGGCGGCGGCGGCGACCTGATCTTTCCGCACCATGCCTGTGAGATTGCGCAGTCCGAACCCCTGACGGGCATCCGGCCCTGGGTGCGGTTCTGGATGCATGTGGCGATGGTTCGCATGGACGGCGAAAAGATGAGCAAGAGCCTCGGCAACCTCGTGCTCGTGCGGGACCTGCTCGCCTCGCACGAAGCGGACACCGTCCGGCTCTACCTGCTCAGCCACCATTGGCGCACCGCTTGGGAGTGGTCTCGCGATCGGTTCGAGGCCTGCGATGCATCGCGCCAGGCGCTCCATGCGGCCATGCGGCGTGCGAGCGGCAGCGGTCGCGAGCTGGACGTCACGAGCTTCGGGCCCCGCGCCACCGCCGCGCTCGACAACGATCTCGACACGCCGACCGCCGTGGCCGCGCTGCGCGACTTGGCCGATGCGATCCTCGACGCGCCTGCGGGCGCCGACGTACGCGGCGCGCAGGACGTCCTCGAGGCCGTCGGCCACCGGATCCTCGGCCTCTGGCTGCGCCCGCTCGACGACGTGCCACCCGCCGAGAAGGCGCCGTGGCCCGAACCGATTGTCGCCCCGCCTGACGTCGTGCTGCCCGGCGAGCTGGCGCGCTAGCGGGCCCCGGACGCGCCCCCGTCCGTCGCCGCGAGATCCGACGCGAGCTCGGCCGGTTCGTCGACGGGCCGCAGGCAGCGACCGCGGACGCAGACTTCAGCGGTCATGCGCCGTCCCGCGGACAGCGGCACCGCCGCATCGGCACGTACACGGATCACCGTCCCGACGTTGAACCGCCCATTGACGACGCGGGGCAACGGATCGTCGGCGGAGGGCGGCCGATCGAATGTGACCGTGCGCATACCCGCGACGTGCAAGTCGAGCGCGACGAGCGTGTCGCCGAACGCGAGCGGCGTCGCACGGACCGCCGGCGCCACCGCTGCGAGGGCTGCGGCGGCGCGATCGGCGAGGTCCCCGTCGTCCACGAGCGCGGCGACGCGCAGGAGCGCCATTGACGCCGCCGCGTTGCCGGAGGGCGTCGCGCCGTCCACGACGTCGCGGACCCGCACGGCCAGCGCCTCGTGGTACGCCGCGGTTCGGTAGAACGCACCATCCGCGGAACCGGCGAAGTCGGCGACGAGCGAGCGGGCGAGCGCATCGGCTTCGTCCCGCCAGCGCGGATCGAACGTCGCCCCGTACAGGCTCACGCAGGCGTTCGCCAGGCACGCGACGTCATCGCAGAACGCCGGAACCCCGACGGCGCCCGAGGCGATGTGATGGGCAAGGCGGCCGGCAGTCGCCGACGACCGGACGTGTTCGAAGAGAAACGACGCGGCACTCTCGGCCGCGCGGATCCAATCGGGTTCGCCCAGCGCGGTGCCCGCGCGCGCCAGCGCATCGATCGCCAGCGCATTCCAACCCACGATGATCTTGGTGTCCGTCGCCGGCGCGGGACGCTGCTCCCGGGCCGCCAACAGTGCCGCACGGATCGTTGCGACGCGGGCGCTCAGCACGTCGACGCTACAGCCCAGCGCCGCCGCGGTGGCGGCCGGGTCGCGGCGCGCCGTGAGCACCGAGCGGCCGTCATCCGTGTTGCCCGCCGCGAGGATGCCGTACCATGTCGCCGCCAGATCGCGGTCGGCGGGCTCGAGCACATCGCTCAGCTCGGCCCGCGTCCAGGTATGGTACGCCCCTTCGCCTTCGGTCGTGTCGGCGTCCTGCGCACTGAAGAAGCCGCCGTCAGGGCTGCGGAGCGCCTTCAGCACGTAGGTCGCCGTCCGATGCGCGCCTTCGGCGTACCGCGGCGCCCCCGTCAGCTGGTGGAGCTCGGCCAGCAGCGCGAGCAGCTGGGCGTTGTCGTAGAGCATCTTCTCGTAGTGTGGAACGGTCCAGGTGGCGTCGACGCAGTAACGATGGAAGCCCCCGGCCAGCTGATCGTGCAGTCCGCCCGCGAGCATGGAGTCCATCGCCGCGGCCACGGCTTCGAGCGGCGCGGCCGCTCCCGTCCGGGCGTGACGGCGCAGCAGAAACGCCAACGCGCCGGCCTGCGGGAACTTGGGCGCACCGCCGAATCCGCCGCCGACCGGATCGATCATCGCCAGGAGCCGCTCGGTGGCCCCGGCCAGCAACGCGTCGTCCGGCGCGTCGAGCGCGACGTCGGCGCTCGGCGGTGACGCGTCGCTGAGCGCTGCGACGAGCGCGTCGGCATGGGACTCGATGTCCGACCGCCGCGTCCGCCACGCGTCGGCGACGGACGTGACGACATCGCGCCAGGCGGGCAGGCCATGGCGGGCCGTCGGCGGAAAGTACGTACCGGCATAGAACGGGCGGCCATCGGGAGAGGCGAACACGCTGAGCGGCCAGCCCCCGCGGCCGGTCAGCGCCTGCAACGCGTCCATGTACACGGCATCGACGTCCGGGCGCTCCTCCTGGTCCACCTTGACGTTCACGAACGCGGCGTTCATCAGCGCCGCGACTGCTGGGTCGTCGAACGATTCGTGGGCCATGACGTGGCACCAGTGGCAGCTGGAGTAGCCGATCGAAATGAAGAGCGGGCGATCGAGGCGAGCGGCCTCGGCCAGCGCAGCCGTGCCCCACGGCCACCAGTCGACCGGGTTCGAACCGTGCTGCAACAGATAGGGCGACGTTGCGCTCGACAGACGTTCGGCCATCTCCAGCCCTCCCATGCGCCCGGTCACATGTTCACAAGAAAACAAACGGGCGAGCCCCCCCGCTCGCCCGTTTGTCAACCATGGCCCCCATCTTGCGACGGGGCCCCCCATGGGGAGAGAGTCTTCTCGTCGGCTAGGCGCGCGTTTCCAGGAGCCGCGCGACGTGCGCCGCCCGGCCGTGCGCACCGGCACGGTTGAACGTCTCCAACGCGCTCTGAAGGTGGTCGACGGCGTCGTCGCCGCGGCCCATATGGAGCAAGGCGGCGCCGAACGCCGCCTCGGTCTTCGCGCGCTCGTGCCGGTCGGACAGCATCTCGAATACGGCGAGGCTGGTCTGGAAGTGCTCCTCTGCCGCGCTGGCGTTCGGCTCGCTGACGGCCTTCACCTGACCGAGCACCCGGTGCGCCACGCCGATGAACGCCGGCACGCCCAGTTGCTCCGCCGCATGGAGCGCTTCCGCCGCCCGCTCCGCCGCGGCAGCGACCTCGCCGGCCGCGAGATCGCGCTGCGCCATGACCCGCCGGATCTCCGGCACGAGCCACGATGCGCCGACGCTCTGCGCCGCGACATCCGCCTCTGAAAGCCGCTCCGCCGCCGCCGCGTGCCGGCCGAGGTGCGTTTCGATGAGCGCCAGGTTCGTCAGCGCGATCGCGCGGCCGTAGTGATCGGCGATCGCCTCCTTGATCAACAGGCTTTCGCTGTAGCGCGCCAAAGCCGCTTCGTCGTCACCGGCATGGTAGTGGACGACGCCCAGGTTGTTGAGGACCGTCGCCTCGCCGAGCCGGTCGCCCAACTGCCGCTTAAGCGCCAGGCTGCGCGTTAGGTTGTCCAGCGCCAGGGCGTACGCATCCCCGTGCAGGTGGGCCATACCGACCGTGTTCCGCAGCCACGCCTCGGCTTGCAGGCGCTCCGCGTCCGTCAGCGCGTTGCTCACGGCAAGCACCGTCAACGCGTCCTTGCCGAGCGACAACGCCTCGCTCACCCGGCCGAGACGCACATAGACCGTCGCCAAGCCATCGGCCGTGCGCAGCGCGGCCAGCGTGGCCGGGTGGCTGCGCAGGTGATCGCGGGCGCGGAGGTAAGCGGCGATCGCAGCGTCGAACTCGCCGCGGCGCTCGTACGCGCGGCCGATGCAGCGCTCGAGCTCGGCCCTGGCGCCATCGTCCGGCGCGTGCTGCAGCGCCTCGGTGTACGTGAGCACGGCCTCGCGTGCGCGGCCGAGGGCCACAAACGCGTGGCCCGCGCCCGACAGCGCCGCGTACTGCTCCGGCGCGGTCGCCGCCAGCTGGCGCGCCGAACGGAAGTGCAGCAGCGCGTTCTCGGCGGCGTACACGGCCAGTGCCGCGTCGCCCGCGCGCAACGACCACGCGCAAGCGCGGTCGCGCACGCCCCCGCGCAGGTAGTGATAGGCGATTCGGTCGGGCTCCGCCACCGTGGCGGTCTCGAGCTGTCCGGCTACCTGGCGGTGAAGGTACTGGCGCCGCGCCGATGACAATCGGCCGTAGATCCGGTCGCGCACGAGCGCGTGCGCAAAGTCGTAATGGGCCGTCAGGCCGTCGTTGTCCGCCTCCCGCCAGAGGCCGGCCACGAGGAGCTCGTCGAGCCCGTCGAGCGCCGCAGGCGCCGGCAGGCCGCTGATGCGCTGCACGACATCGAACTCGATGTCGCGGCGCAGGACGGACGCGGCGTCGGCCAACGTGCGCGCGTCGTCGGACAGCCGATCGAGGCGGGCATCGACGATCTGCCCGACGCTGACGGGCACGGGCAGTTCGGCGTAGCCGCCCTCGGCCGTGCCGGCCGTCGTCGTCCACCCCTGCCCGTCCGCCTCGACGCTCAGCGTGCCCTGCTCGAAGAGGGCGCGCAGCGTTTCGACGACGAAGAACGGATTGCCGCCCGTGCGCTGCACGAGCTGAGCGCCGAATTCGGTCGGCGGCACGTCGGCGCCGGACAGCGCCTGAACGAGCGAGGCCGTCTCGGCGGTGGAAAGCGGGCTGAGCACGTGCTTGGTGCCCGCCTGCTCGATCGAGCGGTGCAGCGCGCGCCGGTCCGCGGCGACGTCGGCGTCGCGCGCGGTTACGACGAGCAGGCAGCGCGTCGCGGCCACGGAGCGGGCGAGCGAAGCGAACAACGACAGCGATGACTCGTCGGCCCAGTGGAGATCCTCGACGACGAACAGGACCGGGGCATCCTCCGCGGCAGCAGCCACCACGGCGCACACCGCCTCGAACAGTCGGTCCCGGTCGCGCAGCCCGTCGAGCGGGGCGTTGCGCCCATCCTCGACCGAGCTCTCGATCTCGGGCAGCAGGCGCGCGATCTCGCGGAGCCAAACCCGCGGCACGGGCAATGCCAGGAGCTCGTCGGGCGCCAGTCCGTCGCGCAGCGCCTGGATGAGCGGGGCATACGGCGCCTGGGCCGTCGCCTCGTGGCACCGTCCGTACCACACGCGATCGTGCGCCGCCACGGCATCGGCCAGATCGGCCACGAGCCGTGACTTGCCGATGCCGGCCTCTCCCGCCAGCACGACCACCCCGCCGCGGCCCTCGACCGCGGCCGCCCACGCCTCGGACAGCGAACGGCGTTCGTGCGCCCGGCCGACGAGCGGACCCATCTGCTCGGCCAGCGGCCCCGGCAGGCCGCCCGGGACGCGCGCCTGACGCGCACGATCGGCGGCCGCACGCGCCACCGCTGCCGGGGGGGCGGACTGCGCCTCGCCGAGCGGAGCGTCGGACTTGATCGCCTCGAACAACCGTGTCGTGCTCTCGAGCGGCCGGATGCCGAGCTCGGCATCGAGCAGCGCCTCACAGAGCTTGAACTGCGACAGCGCTGCGGCCCGCTGGCCGCTGCGCGCCAGATAGAGCATCAGCGCCTGGTGCACTTCCTCTCGCAGCGGGTCGACGGCCAGCACGCGGCGCGCGAACGCCGCGGCCCGATCGAATCGCTCGACCGACGCGTTGTGTCGCCCGAGGCGCCAAGCCGCCCGCACGTACAGGTTGAGGTACCGCTCGCGCTCGACGACGAGCCAGTCATCGAATTCCGGCGCATCCGGCACGGCCACGCCTTCGAGGAACGTGCCGTTGTAGGCGGCGACGGCTGCCTCGGCGGCCGCCTCATCGAAGCCGTCGCCGTCCGCCGCACCGGCCTCGAGCGTTGCCAAGTCCAATCGGACGATCTTCTCGGGGCGAAGCCCGACACGGGTTCGCTCGACGAAGAGCACGTCGCTCGCGTCGCCGAGGGCGCGCCGGACGTCGTACAGCGCCGTGCGAAGCGATGCGAGCGCGTTCCGTTCAGGGACGTCCGGCCAGAACAACCCGCTGAGCCGCTCTCGGGCGTGCATCTGTCGGGTGGCCACCAGGTATCCGAGCAGCGCCGGAACGCGTCCGCTGCCCATGGGCAGCAGACGGCCGTCGACTTCGAACACCGGCGCTCCCAAGAGCCGGGCCTGAACGTCCGGCACGCACATCTCCTCGCAGCGGCGGCGCTTCCAACCCTGAGGTCGAACCACCTGGGGGGCCAGGGCAGGCCGCGCGACGCCTCTCGACGCCCAGCCGAACCCGCATATAGAACGCTTGAACGAAACGCCAAGATACGGGCGTTATGTTGGCTTCGCGAAGGACTCACAAACGATCCAGGCGCATGTCGAAGGCCGGACCTACCCTTCCGCGCCAACCGGCCGCCACCCACGTCGTCGCGTCCTGCTGGACGAGGATCGCCGGCCCGACGAGGTCCGCGCCGATGGCGAGGCTGGCGCGCTCCACGATCGGGACGCGCGCGTCGGTCCCATCGTCGAGCACGGCGTCCCATGTGCGCGGCCATGCCCCGCCGGCGCTGCCGGCCGGTGCCGGCACCGGCCGCTGCGCCTCCGAACCGATCGCCCGTACGCGCAGCGTGACGACGGCCACGGGTTCCGCCGCGACGAATCCGAACCGCGCACGATGAGCGGCCGTGAACGCGCGCTCGATCCGGCCGTCCGCCGGCCACGGCACCGTCAGCGACCACGATTGGCTGGCGTATCGGACATCGGCCGAGCGCTCGACACGGGCTGCCGGCGCCCCGCTCAGGCGAGCCAGCGCGGTGCCGGCCTCGCGCCCGAGCGAACCGAAGACGCCGCGCCACTCCGCCGGGCGACCGCCCGCGACGACCGAGCGGCTGACCGAGACCGCCGGCACGGCGACCGCCAGCCCGAGCGCGGACAACGCACCGGCCTGGGCCGGAATGCAGATGCGTCGGATGCCCAACCGTTCGGCCAAACGACATGCGTGCAGCCCGCCCGCCCCACCGAACGCCACGAGCGTGAGCGTGGCCGGATCGACGCCGCGCCGTACCGAGACCGTCCGCAGCGCATGCTCCATCGTTGCGTCGGCCACATCCAACGCCGTCCGAGCGGCGTCGGCCGCCGACAGTCCGGCCGCGTCCGCCAGCCGCCCGATCGCACGCCGGGCCGCGGCGACGTCGAGCATCGCGCGGCCGCCGAGTGCGACGGCGCCGGGCAGCCGGCCCAGCACGACGTGGGCATCCGTGATCGTCGCCAGTGTGCCGCCGCGGCCGTACGCTGCCGGACCCGGCGATGCGCCGGCGCTCCGCGGGCCGACACGCAGCGCCCCGCCGGCGTCCACGTGCAACAGCGAGCCCCCGCCGGCCCCAACGGTATGGACATCGACGATCTGGCGTTGGATCGGCAGGCCGTCGAGGACGGCGTCCTGCGTCAGCGGCAGCTTCTCGCCGGCGACGCTGACATCCGTCGATGTGCCCCCCATGTCGAACGTGAGGATGCCGCCCAGCCCGGCGCGGCGCGCCACCGCCAGCGCGCCCGTCACTCCGGCGGCCGGGCCGGACAGGATCATCGTCAGCGGCAGGCGGGCTGCGACCTCCGGCGCGAGCGTCCCGCCATGCGACCCCATCACCGCCAGACGCCGGCCGTCCAGACCGGTGTGAAGCCGATGGAGGTAGCGCGATGTGCGGGGCCCGACATAGGCGTTCACCACCGTCGCGGTCGCCCGCTCGTACTCGCGGAACTCCGGCAGGACGTCGACGGACAGGCTGGTAAAGCACGTCGGAGCGCGGCGGGCGAGCGCACCGCCGACGGCGCGCTCGTGGTCCGGGTGCAGATAGGAGAACAGGCAGCACACCGCCGCCGCTTCCGCGCCCCGCGTGCGCACCTTGCCGGCTGCGACCGCCGCGGCGCGTGGCGTCAGTGGGCGCAGGCAACTGCCGTCTGCGACGACCCGCTCCGGCAGCTCGACGACGTCGCCGTCGGCCACGAGATTCGGCAGCGGGTCGGGCGCAAGGTCGTAGAGGGCGGTTCGCGCGCCACGACCGAGCGTCAGCAGATCGCCGAAGCCGGCCGTCGTGAGGAACACCGTTCGCGCGCCGCGCCGTTCGAGGAGCGCGTTCGTGGCGACGGTCGAGCCGTGGACCACCGCCGCCTCGCCGGCCGGGTCGAGCGACCGGACGGCGGCGAGGACGGCGGCAGCCGGATCATCGGCGGTCGTCGGGAGCTTGAGGAGCTCCAACCGGTCGCCGTCGAGGACCACGCAATCCGTGAACGTGCCGCCGACGTCGACGCCGATCACGCGCGGCGGCGCAGCGGGCGTCCCGTCACGCGGCCGCAACGCGATCGCTTCCTCGCCCGGGCGCGGATCCGCCGAACCGTCGCGCACGGTGCGGGCCGCAGCCGGATGCCGCGTGCCCGCCGGCCATCACGCGTTGTCGAGGGCGTTCGTTAGGTAGTTCACCGCGTCGCCGACGGTCTGGATCTTCATCGCATCGTCTTCGCTGATGTCGCCGACGTTGAACTGCTCCTCGAACTCCATGATCAGCTCGGCCAGGTCGAGCGAATCAGCGTCGAGGTCGTCCCTGAAATGGGTGTCCATCGTGATCTGCGCGGCATCAACGCCCAGGTTCTCGACGATGATGTCGCTCACCCGCGCGAACGTGTCCTCTGCGGTAGACATGCCAACTTCCTCCTGCCAGCGGCGCTCGGCGGCCATGGCCGAGTCGCGCGCCCGATCGGGCGCGGCGCGACACTATACGCACGGCACCTGAGGTGGTCAATCACCTGCGCGACGCCGGTGGCAGCCGACCTTGACCGTGCCGCACGCCGACCGCACCATTCCCTCCCGTGCGACGCCTTCCCCGCCACGACCCTTCTCCCCGTTCGGCCGTCGCCCAGCCCTTCGACCGCAGAGGCTCGCGCACGATGAGCGATGTGTCGCCCACTCAGCAGCGGAAACGCGACCACGTGGCGATCAACCTTGGCGAGGACGTCGCCGGGTCGGTCGCCAGCGGCTTCGAGCGCTACGCGTTCGTGCCTGAAGCCCTGCCAGATCTGGATCTCGACGATGTGCGCAGCGACGGATCGTTCCTCGGCCGAGGGTACCGGCTGCCGATCCTCATCTCGTCGATGACGGGCGGCGCGGCCGATCTCGCCCGCATCAACCGCACGCTGGCCGAGGCGGCGCAGGCAACGGGCGCGGCGATGGGCGTCGGCTCGCAGCGCGCGGCGCTCGAGGATCCGGCCCTGGCGGCGAGCTTCAAGGTGCGCGACGTCGCCCCGGGAATTCTGCTTCTCGCCAACCTGGGCGCAGCGCAGCTCAACACCGGCTACGGGGTCGACGCGTGCCGGCGCGCCGTGGACATGATCGAGGCCGACGGCCTGATCCTGCACCTGAACGCGCTGCAGGAGGCCGTCCAACCGGAAGGCGACACGCGCTGGGCCGGGCTGCTCGGTCGGATCGAGGCCGTCGCGCGCGCCCTCGACGTCCCGCTCGTCGCCAAGGAAGTCGGCTGGGGGATCTCAGGCCCGACGGCTCGACGCCTCGTCGACGCGGGCGTGCAGGCGATCGATGTCGCGGGCGCCGGCGGGACGAGCTGGAGCCAGGTCGAGATGCACCGCGCGCCATCAGATGCCGCCCGCGCCGTGGCGGCCGCATTCGCCGGATGGGGCCTCCCGACGGCCGAGAGCTTGGTGGAGGTGCGCGCCGCCGTGCCGGGTGTGCCGCTCATCGCGAGCGGAGGCATCCGCGACGGCGTCGACATCGCCAAGGCCGTCGCGCTCGGCGCATCGCTCGTCGGTCTGGCGGGGCCGCTCCTCAAGGCGGCTCAGACGGACACCGTCGTCGAGGCGCTGACGACGCTCGGCCGGACGCTGCGCATCGCCCAATTCGCCGTCGGCGCGGGCCATCTCGAAGAGTTGTGCGATACGCCGGCGCTGCGACGACGCCCCACATGACGGACGACATGTCGAACGACGTAGCGAACGACACGACGAAAGATACGACGAACGAGACACCGACCGCCGACAGCAAGCCGTCACGCGGCGCGATGCCCGGCACCGTGCCGGGCGGGTTGACGCTGGCCGACGTGACGCTGGAAGCCGTGCACGCCCGGATGCGGCGCGCCGTCACGCCCGCAGAGCCGACGGCCACGCCTCTCTTCGGCTGGCTGCGCGGGCACCTCGGCTGGCCGGACGGCGGAGTCGATGCCCGTGCCGCGAGCGCCAAAGGCATGCGGCCGCGTGTCGCCCTGGTGGCGTGGGCGGGCGCGGGCGGCACGGTGACGGACACAGCGGCCGTCGATGTGGCTGCGGCCATCGAGCTGACGCACGAGTTCTCGCTGGTACACGACGACATCGAGGACGGGGACCGGTTGCGTCGCGGGCGTCCGACGCTCTGGACGGTCGTCGGCGTGCCGCAGGCGATCAACGCCGGCGATGCGCTGTTCGGGATCGCCCGTCAGGTCCTCATGAACGCGCCGGTGGCGCCGGCGGCACTGGTGGCCATGGCCCGGCGCTACGACGAGGCGTGCGTTCGGCTCGCCGTCGGGCAGAGTCTCGACCTTGCCTTCGAAGCCGCGGACGTCGGACAGGTGACGCCCTTGGACTACCTCGGCATGGTGCGAGCCAAGACGGGCGCGCTCCTGGGGGCGGCCGCCGCGCTGGGCGCCCTCGGCGCTGGCGGGGACGACGGGATGGCCACCGCCCTCGCCGCGTGGGGCGAGCACGTCGGCACGGCGTTCCAGATTCAGGACGATGTCCTCGGTCTGTGGGGCGATCCGGCCGTGACGGGCAAGCCGGTGGGGCATGATCTGCTGCGACGGAAGAAGGGGTTGCCTCTTCTTCTCGGCGCGGTCGATCCCACGACGGCCGATCGCGTCCAACGCGCTCTGAAGGACGATGATCTGGATGCAGCGCAGGCCGCGGAGCTTGCGCGCGCGCTCGAGAGTGCCGGCATCCGGGACGCCTGTCGGCGCTGGGCGGAGCGCCGCGCCGCCGACGCCGAAACGGCGCTCGATCGCCTCGCCATCACGCCCAACGCACGCGAGGCGCTGCGCTCGCTGTCGCAGATGGCCGTCCACCGCGACCGCTGATCAAGCGATCCCGGTCGATCTCAGCCCTCAGATCAGGCCCCACTCCCCCCAGTCGCCGCCCTCCATCAGATCGGGCGACCACGGCGGCGTGTCGAGCAGCGTGACGCGGACGTCGTTGCCGGCGACATTGCGCGTCACGTCCTTGATCTGCTGGATGATCGAACCGGCGTACGGGCAGAACGGGGTCGTCAGGATCATCTGGACCTCGGTCTCGGCGCTGTGAAACACGATCTCGCGGATCAGGCCGAGGGTCACGACGTCGATGTTGATCTCGGGATCCACGACGGTGCGCAGCGCCTCGCGGATCTCCGATTCGAGGGCTGCCTGCTCGGCCGGGTCGAGGGCAAGCACGACCGGCGGCAGTGGGGTCGCATCGTTCATTTCCGTCGCTCCTGGTCTTTCGACGCAGGCGTCCGGCCGATCCGGCGCCGGCGCGCGGTACATTCCAAAGGCCACGACGCATCGCGGTCCGTCATCCGTTCACTCATCATAGAGCACCGTCGGCTCATCGTATGCACGGATCTGGTTCGCCTGGCGCTTGCGCCGGATCCAATCGATCAGGTGCCGGTTCTTCTCGTCGCGCGGCGCTTCATCCGCCAGGATGGCCATGCTGAAGTGCAGGCGCAGCGCCCGCCCCGGGATCACGTGGCGCGAGATTCCGCTCGGCAGCACGCCGCCCTCGCGGACGAGCGACAGGATGTCGGCGGGCGTGAACGCCGGAAAGACGACCAGGCCGCCGACGTCGTCGTAGTGCGCATCGATCGCTCCGAGATCGACGGCGCGGACGCGGTGGATGTCGGCGCGCCCGTTGTAGACCGAGACGACGCTTCGGAGCATCTCGCACCGGCCGACGAGATCCGTGCCGCCGCTGAGCGTTACCGTGGCGCCGCCGTCGTACACCACGTACGCCGCCGCATCGTTCGCTCTGAGCATCGCCTTGGCCTCCGGCAGCGAGGCATCGTCCGTGGCCAGGCCGGGAATGGCGGACAGGCCGGCGGCAAGCGCCTGGGCGCTCAGGCCGACGACGAGGTGATGCCAGGTCGACAGTGCGACCGCACCGTAGTCGACCACCTGGACGAGCGCATCCCGGTAGCCGAGGTGCTTCAGGGCGCTTGTGCGGTTCGCCCCGTCGAGCACGACGAACCGGCCGTCGCCGAGCGGCGCCACGATCGGCGGATCCTTCAGCACCTCCTCGCGCACCAGTCGTTCCGCCAGCGCCAGGATCCGCCGTTCGTCGAAGTCCTCGTGCGGAACGACGCGCGCAAGCTCGACGATCCGAAGGTCGGGCAGGTCGTGGGCGCCCTCGTCGCTCATGCGCCGTCCCTCCCGACCCCCGGCTCGCCGTCCCGGCCGGCGCTGTCCGTGAGAAACGCGATCAGGTCGATCTTCGTGAGTACGCCGAGCAGCGCGTCGCCGCTGCGGACGACGGCGAGGTCCGTGTCGGCGAAGATGCGGCCGAGAACGGAAAGCGTCGTGCCCGGCTCGACGACCGCGATTCGGTTCGTGACGAGGGCGGCCACGGTCTCATCCGCCGCCCGCCCTTCACGGACGGGGTCGAACATCGCCGCCAGCACGTCGCGTTCACCCAGGACGCCGACGATATCGCCGGCGGCATCGACGACCGGCAGCTGCGAGATGCCGTGGCGCCGCATGAGCGCGACGGCCTCGCCGACGGCGGCATCCGGGCGGACGGTTACGACGGGCGAAGGACCGCGGCGGGCGAGGACGTCCGTCACGTAGCCGCGGATCCGCTCACCCATGTGGAAGCCGTTCTCGCGCAGCCAGTCATCGTTGAAGAGTTTGGATAGGTAGCGCGCGCCGCTGTCGGGCAGCAGGACGACCACGACGGCCCCCGCGCCGAGGGCGCGGTCGCGCACGTAAGCCAGCGCTCCGGCGACCGCGCTGCCGCACGAGCCGCCGACGAACATCCCCTCCTCGCGCACGAGCCGCCGCGCCATCCGAAACGACTCACCGTCCGTCACCTGGACGATGTCGTCGATCACGTCGAAGTCGTAGACGCTCGGGATGAAGTCCTCGCCGATGCCCTCGACGGCGTAGCTGTGCGCCGGGGGCATGACGCCAGTGTAGAAGTAGTCGTGGAGGATCGATCCGACGGGGTCGACGCCGACGACCTGAATGGCGGCGTTCCGCTCCTTCAGGTAGCGGCCCGTGCCGGTGATCGTGCCGCCCGTACCGATCGTGCAGATGAAGTGCGTGATCCGGCCGCCGGTCTGATCCCAGATCTCCGGTCCGGTGCTCAGATAGTGAGCCATCGGATTCGCCGGATTGCTGTACTGATCGACGAGCACCGCGCCCGGCGTCTCGGCCGCGATCCGGCGCGCCACCGAGTAGTACGACCGCGGGTCCTCGGGCTCGACGGCGGTCGGGGTGACGATGACCTGCGCGCCGTACGCGCGCAGCACCCGGATCTTCTCGTCGCTCATCTTGTCGGGCATCGTAAAGATCGCGTGGTAGCCCTTGAGCGCCGCCGCAATCGCCAGGCCGACGCCGGTGTTGCCGGACGTGCACTCGACGATCGTGCCGCCGGGCTTGAGCCGCCCGTCGCGTTCCGCGGCCTCGATCATCCCGAGGCCGATCCGGTCCTTCACGGACCCTCCCGGGTTGAAGAACTCGACCTTGGCCAGGATGTCTGGTGCCGCCCCGTCCGTGACGTGGTGCAGCCGCACGATCGGCGTGTGGCCGACGGTTTCGAGGATGCTGTCGAGGACGCCCGGCATCGCGGCGTCCCTCGGATGATGCGGCGCCGAAGCGGAGCTGGGATCCACGGCTGACTCCTGAGCAAAGAGGCGGTGACGGTAGCATCCGGGCTTTGGCCCGGTCAAGACGCCGACCGGGATGCGGATGTCCTCGGCGGCGATTCATCCGAGGCACGGTATCATGGCGCCGCGATGGATCATGGCGCCGTGATGGAGCCGCACGAAATGCCCGCCGAGCTGCCGACGCCCGCCCCGCCCGACTCGACCGCCCCGCCGCCGGACGACACCCGACGCACCGCCGGGCGCCGGATCGCCCGCGCCTCGGCGCTCATCGGCTTCCTGTTCCTGGCCGCCAAGGTCGTCGGCCTGCTTCGCGAGCGGGCGATCAGCCATGCGTTCGGCCTGTCCGCCGAGTACGAAGCCTACGTCGCTGCGTTCCGCGTGCCCGACCTGCTCTTCACACTCTTTGCCGGCGGTGCGCTCGTCAGCGCGTTCCTGCCCGTGTTCAGCCAGGCGCTGACGGAAGAGGACCGCGACGGCGCCTGGCGCCTCGCGAGCGGCGTGACGAATGTGGTGGCCGTCGCGACGGCCGTCGCCGCGGCCGGGGCGTTCACACTGGCCGTGCCGCTCACGCACTGGATCACGCCCGACGTCCCACCGGCGCAGCAGCTTCTGACCGCGCACCTCATGCGGATCATCCTGGCATCGACGCTCGTCTTCGCCGTCTCGGGCCTGCAGTTCGGCATCCTGAACGCGTTCCAGCACTTCCTGACGCCGGCGCTCGCCACCGTCGCCTACAACGTCGGGATCATCGCCGGTGCGGTCTGGCTTGCGCCGCACTTCGCCGTGCCGATCGAAGGGTTGGCGTGGGGTGTCGTCGTCGGCGCGTTCGGCCACCTCGTCATCAAGGTGCCGGCCCTGGTCCAGCGCGGCTTCCGATGGCAGCCGACATTCGGACTCCACGATCCGCGGGTGCGGCGGGTCCTGTCCCTACTCTGGCCGCGGATGCTCGCGCTCGGCGCCGTGCAGGCGGTCTTCATCGCCAACACCCGTCTGGCATCCGGTGCCGGGGTCGGGGCGCTGGCCAGCCTCAACTACGCCTGGGTGATCAGCCAGATGCCGCAGTCCATCCTCGGAACGGCCGTCGGCACCGCGGCGTTCCCGACGCTGGCCGAGCTTGCCGCCCGCGGCCGCCGCGCCGATCTGCGCCGCACCGCCGCCGACGCCCTCGCGGCGATGACCGTGCTGTCCGTGCCGGCTGCCGTCGGGCTGGCGACACTGGCCGGCCCGGCCGTGCAAGTCCTTCTCCAGACCGGCCGTTTCGACGCCGATGCCGCCGCGCTCACCGCCGCCGCGCTCCGGATGTTCGCCCTCGGTCTCGTGGGCCACGTCACGCTCGAGGTCGCGGCGCGGCTTTTCTACGCCCAACAGGACACCCGCACGCCGCTCTACATCGCCGTCGGCACGATGGTCGCGAACATCGCCCTGGCGGTGCTCTTCACGGCGCTCGCGGCGGCGCGCGGCTGGGGCCTGACGGCGACGGTCGGCGGCATCGCCCTCGCGAACTCGATCGCCGTGAGCGGTGAGGTTGCCGTCGCGCTCTGGCTCGTGCGGCGCCGGCTGGACGGCATCGAGGGGCGCCGGCTCGGGTCGGTGCTGGGACGCACCATCGCCGCGGGCATCGGTATGGCCGTCGTGATCCTCGCCGTCGCGCGCGCCCTGCCCGCCGGCCTCGCGTTCGGGCCGCTCGACGGCCCGCTCGGCGACGGGCTGCTCCGCCTGGCGATCGCCGGCACGGCGGGCGGCGCCGTCTACGTCGCGCTCGCGCTGGCGTTCGGCGTCGTTCCGCGCTCGGCGGTCGCGGGTGTGCTGCGACGCGGGATCCGGCGCTAAGCGACCTCCGCATCCATCGCCACTGCCTCGCTGTCCCTCACCCCGCTGCCCTCGGCGAGCACCGCCCGCGCCGCCGGATCGAGGCTGAGCGCCTCGGCGACGACTTCGGCGCCGGGCAGCACCGCCAGCAGCCAGCGAGCGACGACCGCGACCGCGACGTGGCAGCCGAGCGTCGGCCGCGGCTGGCCGATGGTCGCCAGGCCGACGACCCACGCACCGTCCGCCCGGGGATGGACGGCCACCGCGATGTGCTGCTCGATCGTCGGGTCGACGACGACGGTGTCGATGAGCAGCCCGGCCGGTCCGACGTAGACGGCGAGCGGGTGGACGTGGCACCCGGCCGCGTGGACCGGGCGGGACGCGAACGTCGTCGCAGCAGTCGACGGGTCGGCGCCGGTCGAGCGAAGGGCGACGTGCGGCATCGGGCGCTCCGTGAGGACGGGGGTCGGCGCGGCGGTGGTGGCGATACGCACGTACTTGAAGTAGGCGCACGGCCGGCCGGCGGCGATCGCGAGGGACTCGTACTTCGTGACGACCCCGTCGAGCCGCGTGGGGGACGAGCGTACGCCGGCGGCAAGCGCGCTCGCCAGGGCGGGCTCGCCCGCCAGCGCCCGGTCGATCTCGACGGCGTACGCGGCGACGTCCGTGGCGCAGTGCACGGTCCCACCGACCTCGAGGCAGGATGCGATCCGTGCGACGGTCTTGGGCGCGAGAAGCCGGCGGTGGGCGTGGCGCGTCTTGAACCACGGGTCCGGGAAGTTCACGTGCACCTCGCCGACCGTGCCGGGCGCGAAGAGGTGGGCCAGGGCGGCCTGGCCGGTGGCATGGACGACGCGCACGTTGTGGAGTCCCTCTCGGGCGGCGGCGCGTTCGACGGCGACGAGGCTTCGATTGGAGATCTCGATGCCGACGACGTTGGCCTCGGGCCGGCGCCGCGCCAGGTCGAGGAGGAATGCGCCGCGCCCGAAGCCGATCTCGACGCACACCGGACCGTCCCGCCCGAAGAATTCCGTCCACGGCGTCGGCCAGGGCAGGCGGTGAATCGACAATGCCGGTCCCGGACCCGACGGCCGACCATGCGGCGAACGATCGGGTCCGTCGGCGCTGCGGTTCACGGCAGGCGCTCGAGCTCGGCGGCGGCCGGCGCGAACCCGGGATGGAACGTCAGCGCACGCTCGAACGCCGCGCGCGCCTCTTGGGGGCGCGCGAGCGCCGCGAGCGCGCGGCCACGCCAGACGTGCCACTCCTCCAGGTTCTCGCCTTTCATCGTGTCGATCGTCGCATCGGCATGGGCAACAAGCGCCTCGTACGCACCGCGATCGAACAGCGCACGGGCATAGCCGAACTGGTACCAGAACGCGCGGAACGGCAGCCCGATCGCGCGCGCCTGGTCGAACGCGGCCACCGCGCCATCGGCGATGCCTTGCCGGGCACGCCACTCCCCGAGCGCGAAGTGCGCCCATGCGTCGGCGGCGTTGGCTGCGGCGTACGACGCGACGTCCGCCCCGACGCGCGCCCACATGACGCCATCCGCGCTGTCGCCTGCCAGCGCGGCGTCGACGGCGGCGGCCTGCTCGGGGCGGAAGACGACGACGTAGGCGCCGAGGAACGGACGGCCCATCGCATCGACGGCGTCGTAGCCGTAACGCCGATTCGCGCCGTAGTAGGAGTCGACCGCGATGAACTCGGCGGTCCCGTCGTCGTAGCCGACGAGGACGCGGTAGTGCCCCATCTCGCCGCGCCCCTCGACGCTGACCCAGTGCTCGACGATCACCGGCACGCCGGCCCGCAACAAAGCCCGCAGTCGACCCCGCTCGGCGCCGTACCGGACGTGCGCCCGCAGCCCGTGCTGCGCCGCGTATGCCGCCAGCTCGTCGGGTGTGACGTTCGTGTCCTCGCGGTCCGGCTTGATGCTGGCCGCTGCCGTGAGCTGGTCGACGGCCACGCCCAGCGGGCTCATCGCCATGACGACCGCCGACGGGCCGCAATTGTTCCATTTCTGCCACGTGTGCGTCACGCCCGGCAGCAGCACGCTCGACGCGTCGGGCGCGGACGACGCCGGCACCGCCGGCGACGCTGCTGCCGGCGCGGTGACTTCGGGTGCGACGGGCGCCGCAGGCGGCGGCGAAACCGGTGCCGGGGCCGCGGGTGCGGCCGGTGCCGGGGCCGATGGCGACGTCGATGCCAGCGCGGTGGCCGCGTACACGGCGTCCGCGGTCGACAACACCGACGGGTCCGGCGGGGCGGACGTCGGCTCGGCGGTGGCGGCGGACGATCGAGCGGGCGTTGCCACGTCCAGGACCGCTGCGCGCTCGACCGCTCCGTCGCGCGGCCCGCATGCCGCGAGCGACAGCGCGAGGAACGCCACCGCGACCGGCGCGGCGGCGCTGCGCCGCCGCCGTGCGCTCGCGCTGCCGCCGAACGTTTGACCCACCCCCTCGCCGCTGTCGATAATGCGCCTCCGCCGGCACGAGAGCACGGCCGTCGGGGGCCGGTGCGCCGGTCGGCTACGATAGCACAGGCGGCCGCAGCGGATGTCGCCGTCGCCGCTCCGCCCGGCCCGATCGATCGAGACCTACGGGGAGACGAAGATGCCCGATCCGTTCATCCTCACCGAGCGCGACGGCCCGGTCGGGATCGTAAAGTTCAACCGGCCGGACAAGCTGAACGCGCTCAGCCCGGCGCTGATCGCCCAGATGGCGGACGCGCTCGAAGCGTTCGATGCGGATTCGGAGATCGGGGCGATCGTCCTCACCGGCAACGCGCGCGCGTTCGCCGCCGGCGCCGATATCGGCGACATGGCCGAGGCAGGCGTGGTCGACCAGATCCGGCGCGACATGTTCGCCACGTGGGACCGCGTCCGCAAGGTGAAGAAGCCGATCATCGCCGCCGTGAGCGGCTTCGCCCTCGGCGGCGGCTGCGAGACGGCGATGATGTGCGACATGATCGTCGCCAGCGAAACCGCGCAGTTCGGCCAGCCCGAGATCAACATCGGCGTCATGCCCGGCGCCGGCGGATCGCAGCGGCTGGCGCAGGCCATCGGCAAGGCGCGGACGATGGAGCTCGTGCTGACCGGCCGCTTCTTCAGCGCGGCCGAGGCGCACGCCTGGGGGCTCGTGAACCGCGTCGTGCCGGTCGAAGCCTATCTGGACGAGGCGATCCGTCTGGCCCGCGATATCGCGTCCAAGCCGCCGATCGCCGTCCAGCTGGCCAAGCAGGCTGTGAACAGCGTCTTCGACGACTACCTGGACCGCGGCCTCCTCACCGAGCGGCGGCTGTTCTACCTGCTGTTCGGGACGGACGACCAGACCGAGGGCATGCGCGCCTTCCTCGACAAGCGCGCACCGGTCTGGAAGGGACGATAGGAGGGCCGCCCGATGTCTCGACGCACCTGGATCCTTGCCGTGGTCGTATCGGCCGCCCTCGTGGCCGGGGCCGTCTGGTGGACCCGCTCGGCGCGTGCGCCGGGCGAGGGCGACGGCGGGCCGACCCCATCGGCGGCCGGCGCGGCCGCCACCGTCGACCCGGCCGCGGGGACCTCTTCCGCGGGGACGCTGCCGAGCGCCGTTCCGCCGTTGAGCGGAACGGTCGGCAGCCCGTCGACCACCGCCGTTTCGACGACGACGGCGGCCGCCCAGCCCGAGTCCGCCGTCCGCGAGATCGTGCTCGAAGGGCCGCCGGCCGTCCGCGAGGCGGAGATCTCGGGCATGGCGTGGTTCTCGGACACGCTCGTCTTCCTGCCGCAGTACCCGGGCCGCTTCGGCTACGACGGCAAGGTCGTCACGGCGACGAACACCGGCGACGGCACGCTGTTCGGTGTACGCCGTGCGGACGTCGAGGCCGCGTTGAACCGCGATACGCCGTCCGTGACGCCGTTCGCGATTCCGCTGGCCGGCGCCGGGTTCGGCGACGGCGAGTCGCGGGCGCTCGACGGGTTCGAGGGCTTCGAGGCCATCGCGTTCCACGAACGGACCGCCTACGTCTCCATCGAGGTCCAGAACGGCGACGACATGGCCGCCTTCGTGGTCCGCGGGACCGTCGACGTCGATGCGGACGGCCTGCCGATCGGGATCGCGATCGACGCCGGTGCGCCGGCGAGCGTGCCGCTGCCCGTCGAGATCGACAACATGTCGATCGAATCGCTCGTCGCCGACGCCGAGGGCGTGACGGCGATCTTCGAGGCGAACGGGTCGGCCGTCAACCCGTCGCCGAGCGGCTATCGCTTCACCCCCGATCTGCAGCCGGCGGGCGACTTCGCCTTCCCGACGATCGAATACCGGGTCACGGATGCCTCCGAGGCGGCGGCCGACGGGTCGTTCTGGATGACGAACTACATGTTCCCGGGCGATGCCGAAGCGCTCAAGCCGTCGGCCGATGGGATCGCGGAACGTTGGGGCGAAGGTGCGACGCACGCGTCGTTCGAGCAGGTCGAGCGGATCGTTCGCATCGAGCGCCTCCCCGACAGCGCCCGGTTCGGTTCCGGCTACAAGCTGGCTGACGAGCCGCCCGTCCAGCTTGCCCTGCTCGATGCCGAGACCTCCCGCAACTGGGAGGGCCTCGTGACGCTGGACGACGCGGGCTTCCTCGTCGTCACGGACAAGTTCCCGCGCACGATCTTCGCGTTCGTTGCCGCGCCGGACAAGGCGGAGACGCCCTGACGGCGACGGGCTATGCCCGGCACGGATGCCGTTCGGTGAAGACGCCAGCGGCGCGGCGACGTGCTAGAATCGCCGCGCCGCTGGCGCCCGAACGGTGCGCGCCTGTCAGGAGCGTCCGATGGCCGATGCCCCAGGGTCCGTGACCGGGAGCGATACCGTCCAATACGCCTTCGCCGACGGCGTTGCGACGCTGACGTTCAACCGCCCGGACAAGATGAACGCGTTCACGGACGCGATGCTGCACGCGCTGCTCAAGGGGCTGCGCGCGTGCGAGCGCGACGCTGCCGTGCGCGCGATCGTCCTGACGGGCGCCGGTCAGGCGTTCACGGCAGGTCAGGACCTGAGCGACGTGCAGGACCGCGGGCACGGACTGAGCTTCAAGGACCACCTCGAGGCGACGTACAACAAGATCATCCGCGCGCTGCGCACCGTCGAGAAGCCGGTCATCGCAGGCGTGAACGGCGTCGCCGCCGGCGCAGGCGCCAGCATCGCCTTCGCCTGCGACATCCGACTCGCCGCCGAATCCGCCAAGTTCGCCACCGCGTTCGGCCTCGTCGGCCTCGTGCCCGACAGCGGCGCCACGTGGTTCCTGCCGCGCTTCCTGGGCTACGCCCGGGCGTACGAGCTCTACGCCACGGGCGGCCGCTTGACGGCCGCGGAAGCGCACGCCGCCGGCATCGTCAACCACGTCGTGCCCGACGCCGATCTGGCGGACCGTACGGCGGCGCTCGCGGGCCAGCTGGCGAACGGTCCGACGAAGGCGTTCGGCCTGACGAAGCGGGCGATGAACCGCGCCGCCGCAGGCTCGTTGGACGATGCGTTGGACTACGAGGCCCACCTCCAGCATATCGCCGGCCTCACCGCCGACCATGGCGAGGGCGTGCGCGCGTTTCTCGAGAAGCGCCCGCCCCGCTTCACCGGCACGTGAGCGCGGCCGTGGCCGACGATGCGCGCACGGCTGGGTCCGCCCCGGTCCGAATCGACGCCGGCGCCCGTGACGCGGCGCCCGGCCATGCCCGAGACACCGATCTCGGTCCGACGCGCCCGATCGGCGTGATCGGCGCCGGGACGATGGGCGCCGGCATTGCCCAGGTGGCGGCCGTCGCGGGTCACCCGGTCGTGCTGTTCGATGTCGCCCCGTCGCAGGTCGAGCTGGCCCTGGGTCAGATCGCCGGATTCCTCCGGCGCGACGCGGCCAAGGGTCGGATGGCAAACGACGAGGCCGAGCGGGCCGTCGCACGCATCACCGGCGCCTCGACGCTGGACGCGTGTGCGCCGTGTGCGCTGGTCGTCGAGGCGGCGCCCGAGCGGCTGGCGCTCAAGCAGCAGCTCTTCGCCGATCTCGAGGGCGTCGTCGCGGAGTGGGCCGTTCTGGCGACGAACACGTCGACCTTGTCCGTGGCGGCGATCGGCGGCGCGTTGATGCGGCCGGAGCGCCTGATCGGCCTGCACTTCTTCAACCCGGCGCCGCTCATGCCGCTCGTCGAAGTGATCCGCGGACCGGCGACGGACGAGGGCGTGGTGGCCGCCGTCGCGGCGCTTGCCGCGCGGTGGGGCAAGACGCCGGTGCTCGCCAAGGACACGCCCGGTTTCATCGTGAACCGCGTCGCACGGCCCTTCTACGGGGAGGCGCTGCGCCTGCTCGGCGAGGGCACGGCCGACGCGGCGACGATCGACGCGCTCGTTCGCGACGGCGGGTTTCCGATGGGGCCGTTCGAGCTGATGGATCTCATCGGCATCGACGTGAACTATGCCGCGGCGAGCTCCGTGTTCGAGGGCTTCTTCGGCGACCCGCGCTTCCGGCCGCACCCCATCCAGCGGGCGATGGTCGAGAGCGGGCGCCTCGGTCGGAAGTCGGGCCGCGGCTACTTCGCCTACCCGGCGTGAGGCACCGAGTCCCATGCGCCTGACGATCCTTGGCGAAGCGGAGACGGACTGGGCCGAGGCGCTGGCCGAGCGCTTCCGCGCCGCCGGCCACACCGTGGTGGCAGGCGACGTCGGCGCGGACCACCGTCCGAGCGACGCCCAGCTGGCCGAGGCGCTGGCCGCGAGCGACGCCTGCATCGATCTCTGCGTCGTCGACCGCGCGCGCAAGGCCGCGGCGCTGGCGCTGGCCGACCGCCACCTTCCTCCGCGTCGCCCGCTGTGGACGTGCTGTCTGGCCACATCGGCCACCTACGTTGCCGCCAGCGTCGAGCACTCCACCCGCGTGTTCGGCTTCAGCCTGCTGCCGCCGTGGGCGGGCCGGACGACCGTGGAGTGCGCGCGCGCACTTCAGGCGGTCGACACCGATGTCGACGCGGCCGCCGACGTCTGGTCGGCGGTCGGCCTCGCCCCCGTCTGGGTGGCGGACGGAACCGCGCTCGTCCTCGCCCGGATCGTGTGCTGCCTGGCGAACGAGGCGGCGTTCGCCTGGATGGAACGCGCCGCCGCCGCCGCGGACATCGACACCGCGATGCGGCTCGGTACGCGCTATCCCCGCGGGCCGATCGAATGGGCCAACATCGTCGGGCCGCGGGTTGTCGTGGCCGTGCTCGATGCGCTGGCCGCCGAGCACGGCGAGGACCGCTACCGCGTCGCCCCGCTCCTGCGCCGCCACGCAGCCGCCGGACTGCCGCTTCCGCTCTGACGGTCCGACGACCGTCGGCCCGACCGCACGACCTTGCAGCAGTCGAACCCGGAAGGAACGCGCCGATGAACCCAACGCTCGACTCGACCACCCTCGTCACGGCAATGCTGTGGCTCCTCGCGCTCGCGCTGCCGCTGGCGATGCTGCTGTGGATGGCCGCGCAGTTCGTCGCGCTCCGCTCGCTCGGGCGACGCGTGCTGGCGCTCGAGGGCGCTGCGCGAACGACCGCCGTGGGAGCGGGGGCATCGGCCGGCGAATCGCTGTTGGAACGGCCGGCGGCGGCGCGACCAGAGAGCGGTCAGAGTGGCGAACCGGACGGCCGGCCGGACGACCGGCCGGTGACGACCGACAGCGCCGCAGCCGCGCCGCCCGACGATGACCGCGCCGCGAGCGATAGCGCCGAGGGACACGCATGAAGGAAGCCGTCGTCGTCGACGCCGTCAGGACGCCCGTCGGCAAGCTCGGCGGCGCGCTCGCCGAGGTCAGACCGGATGACCTCGGCGCGGTCGCCATCCGTGCGCTCGTCGAGCGCACGGGCGTCGACCCGGCCGCCATCGAGGACGTCTACTTCGGGTGCGCGAACCAGGCCGGGGAGGACAACCGCAACGTCGCGCGGATGTGCGCCCTGCTGGCCGGCCTGCCGCACAGCGTGGCCGGAACGACGATCAACCGGCTGTGCGCCTCCGGACTGGACGCGATCCAGCAGGCGGCGCGGGCGGTGATGGCCGGCGAGGGCGCGTTCATCGTCGCCGGCGGTGTCGAGAGCATGTCGCGCGCGCCGCTCTCGCTCGGCCGCACGCCGCGCGGCAACGTCACCGCGTGGGACACGTCGCTCGGCTGGCGCTACCCGAACCCGGCGATGGAGGCGCTGTTTCCGCTCGAGAGCATGGGCGAGACGGCCGAAAACGTGCAGTCGCTGACCGGGATCTCGCGGGAGCGCCAGGATGCGTTTGCGCTGCAGAGTCACCGCCGGGCGGTGGCCGCACACGACGCCGGATGGTTCGCGGCCGAGCTCATCGCCGTCGACGTGCCCGGCCGCAAGGGCGCCGTGACGCGCATCGACCGGGACGAAGGGCCGCGGGCCGACGCTTCGATCGAGGCCCTTGCCTCCCTGCGCCCGGTCTTCCGCAGCGGCGGTACGGTGACGGCCGGCAATGCCAGCAGTCTGAACGACGGTGCAGCCGCCGTGCTCGTCGCCGATCGGGCGCACGCCGAAGCGGCAGGCATGCGGCCGCTGGCGCGCATCGTCGCCTCGGCGGTGGCGGGCGTGGATCCGCGCACGATGGGCCTCGGTCCGGTGCCGGCGACGCAGAAGGCCCTCGCGCGCGCCGGTCTGACGGTGGCCGACCTCGACGTGATCGAGCTGAACGAGGCCTTCGCCGTGCAGGCGCTGGCCGTCATCGATGCCCTCGGCCTGGACGAGGCGCGCGTGAACCCGAGCGGCGGTGCGATCGCGATCGGTCACCCGCTCGGCTGCTCCGGCGCCCGCCTGACGGCCACGCTGTTGCACGAGCTGCGCCGCACCGGCGGCCGCTACGGCCTTGTGACGCTGTGTGTCGGCGTCGGGCAGGGCGCGGCAACCGTGTTCGAGAACCTGGACCGCTGAGCCGGCACCCGCCGCGGCCCGCCGCCCCACGGGATGACCGCCACGCGCCCGTTGCCCCGCCCCACCCATCCGCCCCACCCATCCGCCCCGCCCGCAGGAGCCCCACCGTGTCCACTTCCGACCGCAGCCGATTCCAGATGATCATCGGCAACACGCCGGTGGATGCCGCGTCCGGCGCGTGGACGACGACGATGAACCCGGCGACCGGCCGACCGCTGGCCGAAGTGCCCGACGGCGGACCGGAGGACGTCGATCGTGCCGTCGCCGCGGCACGGTCGGCCTTTGACGGCGGGAAGTGGGCCCGGATGGGCGGCGCGCGCCGGACCCGGCTCATGTTCAAGCTGGCCGACCTGCTGTGGTCGGCCATCGACGACCTGGCGACGCTCGAAGCCAAGGACAACGGCAAGGCGATTCAGAGCGTCAAGGCCGAGATCGCGCAGGGCATCGGCGAGCTCGAGTTCTTCGCCGGCGCGGCGACGAAGATCCAGGGCCGGACGAACGAGGCGCCGTTCGGGTTCCTGAACTACACCTTGCGCGAGCCGCTCGGCGTCTGTGCATTGATCGTGCCGTGGAACTACCCGCTCATGCTCACGCTGCGCAAGCTCGCGCCGGCCCTCGCCGCCGGCAATGCGTGCGTGATCAAGCCGGCGTCGTATACGCCGCTCTCGGCGCTCGTCCTCGGCGAACTGGCGGTCGAGGCCGGCTTTCCCGAGGGCGCGGTAAACGTCGTCACCGGCGGCGGAGCGACCGTCGGCGCTGGCCTGGCGCGCCACAGGGGCGTGGACAAGGTGAGCTTCACGGGCTCGACCGAGGTCGGCCGCTCGATCCTCGATGCCGCCAAGGGCGACTTCCGCCGCGTGTCGCTCGAGCTCGGCGGCAAGAGCCCCGCCATCGTGTTCGGTGACGCGGACCTCGGAGCCGCGGTGCCGGCGACGGTCTGGTCGATCTTCTACTCAGCCGGCCAGTCGTGCGAGGCACGCAGCCGGATCTTCGTCCAACGCCCGGTGTACGATGCGTTCGTCGAGGCGTTCGCCGCGGCAACGAAGCGGCTCGTCGTCGGCGATCCGTTGGACAAGGCGACCCAGGTCGGGGCGCTGATCACGCCCGAGCACCGCGCCGGCGTCGAGGGGTACATCGCCGCCGGCCAGGCCGAAGGGGCGCGCTTGCTGACCGGCGGCGGCCGGCCGACGGACCCGGCGCTCGCGGACGGCAGCTTCCTGTTGCCGACGACGCTGGCCGACTGCACGAACGGGATGCGCGTCGCCCAGGAGGAGATCTTCGGACCCGTCGCCTGCATCCTGCCGTTCGACGACGACGCGTCGGCCGTCGCCGCGGCGAACGACAGCATCTACGGCCTCGCCGCATCCGTCTGGACGCGCGACATCGGCCGGGCGCACCGCACGGCCGCGGCCATCAAGAGCGGCATCGTCACCGTCAACCAGCCGTTCACCGTGTTCCCAGGCACGCCGTTCGGCGGTTACAAGCAGTCCGGCTGGGGACGCGAGGTCAGCCTGGAGGCACTGGATGACTTCACCGAGCTGAAGAGCGTCGTCGTCCACACCGGCACCCGTCCGATCGATCCGTTCGGCCTAGGCTAGCGCCACGGCGCCGACGAGCGCCGCCAGGACGAGGACGACCGCCGGATGGACGTCGAACAGGAGAAGCACGAAGCTGGCGGCCAGGATTGCGCCGAACCACGCCAGGCCCGCCGGCGGCATCGTGCGCGTGACGCCGCGGCCGACGTCCCAGGCAGTCCAGGCCAACAGCGCGACGACGGCCGGCCGGGCGGCATTGAGCGCACCCTTGGCGCGCGGCCGGTCCTGGTAGGCCGCGACGGTGGCGGCGACCGCCAGCATGATGAGCGCGGTCGGCAGCACCATCCCGACGAGGCCGGCCGCCGCACCCAGCGACCCGGCCTGCCGCCAGCCGATGACGGCCGCCAGCTTCGTCGTGATCGGGCCCGGCAGGGCGTTGCCCATCGCCAGAAGGTCGACGAACTCGGCGTCCGTCAGCCAGCCGCGTCCGACGACGACCTCCTGCTGCATGAGCGGGATCATCGACGGGCCGCCGCCGAACCCGAAAGCGCCGCACCGCGTGAACGTGACGAACACCGCCCAGACGCGTACAAGGTGCTCCATTGCCGCCCTCCAAGGGAGACGGCGATTATACTGTCGACGGAGGCTCTGCCGTGGCAACGACCGAACAGCATCACCTGCCTGGTCCGACGTCGGGCAACGAGGTACAGCGGACGCTCAGCCTGTCGCTCATGGGCGGCTCGGTTGCGTTCCTGGCCCTGCTGCTGGCCGTCGTTTGGGTCTTCGCCGTGCCGCACGGCCCGTACACGGTGCGCCGCATCCAGCCCGTGCTCGATGCGGTCGTCCGGCGGGCGGCGGTGGGCGACGCGCTCGGCGTGCACGGCCTCTATTCCAACGCCGGCCTGCGTCAGACGCCGCTCGAGACCGTCGACGCTCTCGTCCTCGGCAACGACGCGTTCGCGGGCGCCGTCGGTGTCCGCATCGCCCGCATCGTGCCGATCGACGGGCTCGACGCGCTCGCGCCGCGGGCGGCGATCGTGAACGCCTTCATCCGCTATGGGGACGGGCGGGCGACGTTCCCGCTGTCCGCAACGCTCGACCTCGAGGACCGCGAGTGGCGGATCCGCGCGCTCATCGTCGGCGCGGACGGAGCGGGCGGCGAAGCGCCGAGCGTGGACGGCGGGGCGCCGTCGTTGGGCGACGGCCTCGATCATCTACCCGATCTCGAGAGTGGGACGACGCCGTGAGCGGCCACATGAACGGCGCCGGTCCGGAGGAGCGCTGGCGGAAGTTCGCGTCGCTCTACGTGCTGGGCATCGGCGGACCGGTCGACGACGAGGGCATCGGCCACGTCGAGCGGTTCGCCTGGCGCTTCCTGGTGCGCACCGGGGCACAAACGACGGACGCGGTGCTGGCGTTCAGCACGATGCCCAAGCTGATGGCGTTCACGCGTGCCGTGAACGGCGCGACGCCGCACGCGGTGTCGACGGAAGCGCTCAAGGTGGAAACCCATCGGATCGCGCGCGGGCCGGCGATCGAAATCGAAGTCGATCTCGCCCCGTCCGATTTCGCCGGCTGGCTGGGCGGCGCGACGCTGGTCGAACGCATCGTACCGGAGCTCGAACGATGAGCGGCGACCGGGTCGTGCTCGGTTGGGAGGATGTCGTCGCTTTGACGCGCGCTCTGGCCGTTCAGATGGGCGATCTCCCGTTCGACGCCGTGCTCGCCGTTTCGCGCGGCGGCCTCGTCCCGGCGGCGGTGCTGTGCAGCGTCCTCGACCATCGCAACGTGCTGTCCGCCGCGCTGGCCAGCTATCAAGGCGAGACGAAGACGGACACGATGACGGTCTACCACTTCCCGCACGACGACGTGGTGCGCGGTCGGCGGGTGCTCATCATCGACGACATCTGGGACTCGGGGCGCACGGCGGTGGCCGTTCGCGACCGCGTGCGCGCGGTCGGCGGCGAGCCGATCGTGGCCGTGCTGCACTACAAGCCTCGCCGTTCCGCTTTCCCGGGCGAGGCGCCCGACCACTGGGTCGTCGAGACGGACGACTGGATCGTCTACCCATGGGAGGGACTGCGGCCGTAACGTTCGCCGGGGCCACCCCGGGCTTGTCCCGTGGTGGTGTACCAGAGTACCCTGCCACTTGACACCCTTCGGGTATCCGACTGCGGTGGGCATCTGCAGACACTGCAGTGACAGCGTACTAGTCGACGTCCTCCTGCGGCTCGTCCGGTTCGGCACCATAGGCCATCCGGGCGATGTGGCCGACCGCATCGTGCGACGTGCCGCCTTCGATATGGCGCACGCCGCGCGCCGCGCCGGCCTGCCCTCGGTCGGGCAGCTTGCGCACCAGGAACTCGACGAGATCGCCCTCGGCCAGCGCGCCGAACAGCGACTCGTCCTCCATGTCCGCGACGTGGCAGAAGTAGTCACGGCCGTCGGCAGCGTGGATGAACGCGTACATCCGGTCGTCGAACTTGCGCTTGATGTAGCCCGTCATCGACTGCCCGACCCGGGGTGCGACGCCGTGGGGGGCATCGTCCTCACCCTGGAGTTGGCCCTCCGACGCCCCGCTCCAGGCGTGCTCGCGCTGGCGCGAGAACTCGCTGCGGCACGTGTCGCAGTAGAACTTCTGCCCTTTACGCGGGTAGTACGTCGTCGTGACCATCCGATCGCCTTCGTGCGCCGGCGACTCACAGCGGCGCAGGTGCGGTTCGTACGTGAGCTCGATCTCGTCGACGAGGTCGTTCAGCCAGATGACGTCGTAGTCCTTCACCCGCGCCTCGTCGAGCGGGTCGCTGAACTCGGCGGCACAGCTGCCCTGTACGCTGGCGATCGCCACGCGCTTGCCCAGCAGCCGCAGGTACTGGAACACGGGCCGATAGTCCCCGTCGCCGACGACGGCGATCGCCACATCGTACACCGTGCCGAGCGCGGCGTAGTAGAGCATCGTCGTCGCGAGCGCGATGTCGACGCACTTCTCGCGCGGCTCGAACGTGTCGTCGGGGTCGCGGTCGGAGCGGCGCACACGGCGGCCCATGTAGTTCACCCGAAAGAGCTGGACGTCGTAGCGGTACTCTTCACGCAGGAAGTCGTAGAAGTCCAGCTGCCGCTCGACTGCCTCGTCGTCCAGGGCGTCGTGGTGAGCCGGATAGCTCGACACGAGGTGCGTGCGCACGATGTCCACCGGCACCCCGCCGGCCTTGTCGCCGATGAGCCCGGCGAGCACGGTCGGCAACTTGCCGAAGTGGATGCGGTACTCCGGCTTGCCGGCCGACTCCGCCAGCTTGAACGTGTTGCGGTACAACCAGGTACCGTCGATGAACACCATCACTTTGGGCATCTTGACCTTGGCTCCTGGAGAATATGGTTGCAGCGGACCTGAATGCGTGACGTGAGATCGATCTTTGTATGCCGCATCGATGTAGACAATCGCGCTCAGCGCGCGCCACTTCCTCGTCGGGCGCTCAAGAGCGCGCCAAGGCCCCCGATCAACAGCGCCGCAGCGAGTGCGACCCGGAGCAGACCGTCCGGGCGCCCGTCGCCGGCGCCGGCGTCCGCATCGGAAGCGCCCGCCCCTCCGGCCGCCCCGGCGGACCCGTAAGGCGCGCCGCCTGCACCGGTGCCGACCGGCGGCGCCTGGACGACCGCCGGCGGCGCGTCCGTGCCCGACGGGTCTTGTGACGACGTCCCGGCCGGCGACCCGCTGCCCGCCGCCCCGTTCGACGATCCGATGGCGGTCGGCGTCGCCAGACCGCTCGTCAGGACGCGCGCCGCCACGGTCCGCCGTGTGGCCAGCGAGCGTCCGGCCAGGTCGGTGGCCGAGATGACATCGATCGTGATCGGGATCCCGCCGTCGGTGGAGAGGGACGAGACGTACGCCTCGACGCCGCCCGCCAGCGCCGCACGCGCCGCACCGATCGCCTCGACGATCGCATCGGCCCCGGCCGGCTCGGGGCGGCTGGCGCGGTCGAGCAGCCCGAGCCATGCGGTCTCGACGAGTGCAGCGCGATCCACTGCCTCCAGCCGCGCGTAGAGGCTGCCCATCACCCCTTGCCCATCGGCGAAGCCGGCGTACGCGCCGAACAGACGGGCCGAGGCCATGGCGACCTCGCCGGAGAGCGTCATTTGCTCCGCCTCGTCCAGCGCATCGTACAGCGCAGCGAGCGGTTCGGACGGAACGTAGTCCGCCGGATCGGGCGTAACGCCGAGGACCGTCATGACGAGCTCGGCCACGCGCGCGTCCACCTCGGGACCGACCGGCGCAGGCGGGAGCTCGAGAATGTAGTGGCCGGCCGCGACATCGTTGGCCGTCGCGCTCGCGGCGCCGCCAAGGTTCCAGCGCACATCGTCCATCCGCAGCGCGCGTGTGCTCCAGCGGATGTCGAGCACGAAGCCACCGAGCCCCCCGACGTCCGCGACGCCGCGCGTCATGATCGGCACCGCCACACTCTGGCCCACTTGGCCGACGACGGGCAGGCCCTCGAATGACAGGATGGCAGGCACCTCGCGCGGCGGCACCCCGCCCGTCGACACGGATGTCTCGAGCTCGTTCATCGCGCGATCGAACAACGCCAGCGCGCCGGCTGCAGCGTCGGGAGACTGGTCGAGCGCCGCCATCCGCATCCGATAGGCCATCACGCGCACCTGCTGGAGAGCGATGGCCCCTGCCGGCACCGCCGCTGCGACGGCCGCCTCGCGCGCCGCGACGTCGTCCATCAACGCGATCGCCGCATTGCGCATGTCGCGCCAGACGTCCTCGCCGCCCAATTGTCGGCCGGCCAGCCGCTCGAAGTCCGCCGCGAGCTTTCGCCAACCCGCCAGCGTCGTGCCCAGCGCCGGCGCGCTGCCGGCCAAGCCGGGCGCCAGCGCGTCCAATGCCGCCGCCACGCGCTCGGCCTCGGCCCGGATGCGGGCGGCATCCTGGCCGTCCAGCGCCTGTCCGACCTGGAACAGCGCCCCGTCCACCGTCGCCAGCGGCCCGCGCGCGACATCGCCGGCCTGCACCAGCGACGGGCGGTGAAGGTCAAGGGCCGCCAGCACAACGTTGTTGTACGTGTCGTCGGCCTGCTGCCAACCGGCGTCGTCGGCGGCCGCGGACGCGACGTCGGCCAAGGCGCGGAACGCGGCGGCGATGCTGCGCGCGCCCTCGGCCTGCGGCGACGGCGGCACGGTCGGATCCTGGGCCCGTGCCGGCTCGGCGAGCCGCAGCCCGATTCCGCACGCGGCGGCGAGGGCAACGATTCGCCAAGCCCATCGTGCTCTGGGACGCGGTACAACAGATTGGACGGCCACGCGTGCTCCTGCCGGCGGTCGAGCGGTCGGGTGAGGCGATTCACAAGGATCGCAGTGAATTGAAGTGGATGGCACTGGATTCACTGGATTCACTGGATTCAAGCGGACGACGCAGGCAATCGCCGACGCGCCGATGGTAGCCAATGATAACAGACGCCCGGGCTCGCGAAGTGGACAAACGCCGCTGCCGTCGACACAATCGTTTGCTGGCCGCGCGTGAGGCGGCGCTGGATCGTGCGACGCATGCGAGGGGGTCGACCCATGGCTGACTACGGTTTTGAGCCTTATTCCGCCGAGCCCGAGCCGGATCCGACGAACGCGTCGCGCCTGCCGGGCGGCATCAGCCCCCAGACCGCGGCGGCCGTGCTCCTGATCGCGATCGTGCTGGCCACGCTCTACCTCTTCTTCGGCCCGTTGCCCGATGACGGTGCCGCCGTGCCGGCAACGCCGACGGCACGCGTGTCGGCCGCCACCAGCGCCCGCCCATCGGCCGGCGCCACCGGCGACGCGGCCGGCGGGCTCTCGGTTGCGACGCCGAGCCCGGCCACGATGGCCGGCGTCGCGACGGTCCCCATCGGGTCGCCCGTCGGTGTGCCGACGAGTGCGACGCCGTCCATGCTCGGTGCCAGCTCTTCAACCCCGTTGGCGGGCGGCGGGTCCGCAGGCGGCACGGTTGCCATCGGCGCGTTCGTCACGGTCAACGGCGTCGGCACGGACGGCCTGCGATACCGGATGGGCGCGGGCGCCGACAACCTGACGATCCGGATCGTGTCCGAGGGCGAGACGTTCAAGATCCTCGGAGGACCCGAGACCGCCGACGGCACCGTCTTCTGGCGCGTGCAGGACGCGCTCGGCAACGTCGGTTGGGCGGCCGAACCGTTCCTTGCGCCGTCGGCTGCGCCCAGCGGCTGGAACCCGCCCGTGGCATCGCCGACGTTCGAAGCGGACGCCGCGCCGGCGCCGTAGATCGCGGCTCGCCGCCTTGGCGGCCGGCCGTTACGTGTCGCCGCCCGGCCCGATCGGTGCCCAGCCGAGAAACCTGCGAATCGCCGGAGCGATCTCCGTGACGGATGCGGGCGGCGCAGCGCCGGACGCGGGTCCGCGCCACGCGCCGAGAGCGGGGGCGAGCGTGTGCTGCGTCGTCGTCGCGTCCTCGAGGTTGCCGTGATCGCTCATGAGCACGAGGACGCTGTCGGCGGGCCAGGCGGACAGGATTCCGCCGACGAACGCGTCGAGTCCGAGCAGCACGTCGACCGCATCGTCGATGTCTCCGCGGTGTCCCACGGCATCCGTGGCAAAGTGCTCGTACACGCACAGGGAATGGGTCCGCGCGTCGGCGGCTAGAAGCCGGCCGGCCGCGAACGGATCGGCGACGACGGGCCGTCGGCCGGTGCTCCCGCGCGGCGGGCTGAAGTACGGCGGCACCGCGCGTCCGGCGGCCGCCTCGGCCGGACCGCGCAACGGCACGCCCGCCTGCACCGCTGCCCGCGCGATCGCCGAAAGCCGCCCGGAGCCGCTCGCGACCCGTTCGATCAGGCGCTCCGGGTACGCCGTTGCCAGGGCGGACGGCGCGCCGTAGCGGCGGGCATCCTGCCAGAGGCTGTGCACCGCCATCACCGCCTGCACGTCCGATCCGGCGAAGGGTCCGCTGTGCCCACCGACGGCCGCGGCAACGTTGCGTCCCGTGATCAGCGCCGCCTGCCCCGTGCCGCTCTGCGGCAATCCGGGCACCCCCATCGTGGCGTCGAGCGCCAGCGCGGGCAGTGTCGGACGGCGGGTGCCCGTGACCGGTGTGACCGGCCGACAACCGAGGAGGTCGCACAGGTGCGGCAACTCGGCGTGCGCGAACGGGTTCGTGTCCGCCCGATCGACCCCCCAGCCGATCCCGTCGACGAACAGCACGAGGACGGAGCCCGGAGCGACCGGGAGGCCGTCTGCACCGTCGCTTCGGTCCGCAGCGTCGACGATGGCCCGCCGCCCGGTCAGGCGCCGGCGTCGTCGAGATCGATCAGCCGGGCGTAACGCGTGTTGTGGAACACGAGCGGCGTAGCGCTCTCGTCGCCGGCATGGCATGCCGCGACCCGGCCGACGAAGATCGTGTGGTCGCCGGCGTCGTACGCCCGGTCGACGACGCAGTCGAACCACGCGACCGCATCGTCGAAGCATGGGCAGCCCGTCACGGCGGTGCCGTACGGCACGTCCGCAAAGCGGTCGACCGCGTCGCCGACGCGGCCCGCGAAGACGTCGGATCGCGTCGACTGGTCGGCGGCGAGGACGTTCACGCAGAACGCACCCGTCGCGGCCACGCGCGCGTGGGAGCGCCAGCGCCGGTCGATGACGACGAGCACCATCGGCGGCGCGACGGAGACGGACGTAAACGCGCTGGCCGTCATGCCGTGCGGCACGCCGTCGCTGACCATCGTGATGACGGTCACACCGCTCGGCCATCGGCGCATCGCGGCGCGATATGCGTCGGCGTCGGCTGTCGCGTCGGGCGGCGTGGGCTGGGTCGGGATCATGGCGGGCGATTCTAGTGGTCGGCCCGGCGCGGGTCAACGCGCGGGCCGACCGCCGGCGCGCGCATCGCGCCGCGGCCGAGCCACGGCAGGAGGCTCATCGCCGGGCGCTCCGCACGCGTGCACGGCATCGCACGCGGCGGAAGGGACTGCACGTCGAACGACAGCGGCAGGTGGACGACGCGGTCAACGGGGATCGTCGGATCGAGGCCCGGCCAAGTGACGCGGATCGGCACATCGTCGCCCGGCACGATCGGGCGCTGCGGCGTGACGACGTTCAGCGTGAACGTGAGGACGCCGCCGGCCGCCGCCGCCGCGCTCGAGACGAGCGCGAACTCGGTCACGGGCCGCTGCCCGCAGTGCACGAGCCGCCCCGCGAACGTGACGCGGCCGCCTTGATCGTCACGCGCCAAGTCGACGACGCCGAGTGGGACCGGCCACAGGCCGTCGGCATAACGCTTGGCCACGACCCAGAATTCGAGCTTCGTCCAAGGCTCGTCCGGCAGTCGCAGAAACCACGGATAGCGCATGTCGGGTGCATGCCCCTGCCCGACGAGCGTGCCCGGCTGATAGACGATCGGCATCGTCGCCGCGTGCGTTTCGCGCAGGCCGCGCGCATCCCAGAAGCCGGCGATGATGTTCGTGTTCGACGCGCTGGCGTATGCGTCCCCGACGTTGCGCAGCCAGCCGAACAGTGCCGGCGCGCCGCCGACGGTCCGCGTGATGACGTCCTCCACCTGGAGCGCGCGGTATCGACGGCCGTCGGCCGGCCGCACGCCGAGCGTGACGTCCACGTGCCCGACGGCGGACGATGCGAGCGGCCCGACGAGGATCGTGAAGGGCGACGCTTCGCCCGGCGCAAGCTCTGGGAGGTCGGCGATCGTCGTGCCGATGCGAAGGACGGGCGACCCGTCGGCGGCACGGAACCGGGCGGCGATCTCGACTTGGCCGACCGGCACAAGTCGCTCGTTGACGACGAGGCCCGTCAGCCGCGTCAGCGTCGCCCCGCCGAACGCCACGTCCCGCCAGCCGAGGTGGGTGATTCCGATACCCTCGCCGAGGTCCTGCGCCGAAACGGGCCGCAGCGCAGCCGCCGCGCCGCCCAGGCACAGGAGCGCCGCGAGGAGAAGCGCCGCGGCCGCTCGGCGGAGGGCGTCACCCGATCGGACGGACGGCCTCATGTGTCGAGATCCATGCCCACGATGGCGCCGCCCGCCGCCGCATCGTCGACGCCGCTCGCCTCGAACACCGCCATCGCCGCCAGGGCGGCCGCCTGCGACGCTTCGCTCTTGGAGCGGCCCTCGCCGCTCGCCCAGACCCGCTCGCCGACGCGAACCTCTACGACGAAGTGTCGGGCATGGGCCGGACCGAGCTGCGAGGAGACGACGTAATGCGGCGTGACCCGCCAACGCGCCTGGACCGCCTCCTGGAACTGGCTGCGCGCGTCTTTGCCCCGCTTCGCCCCGACGAGTCGTTCGAGCTCCGGGCCGATGAACCCGTCCAGCACGCGGCCGCACGCCTCGATACCGTCGTCCAGATAGATGGCGCCGATGATCGCCTCGAACGCCGCGCACAAAAGAACCGGCCGCTCCCGCCCACCGCCGACTTCCTCGCCGCGGCCCAACCGGAGATGGTTGCCGAGGCCCATCTGGCGGGCGAACCCGGCCAGCGAAGGCTGGCACACGAGCGCCGCCCGAATCCGCGTCAGCTCGCCCTCGTCGGCTTCCGGCAGCGCCCGGTACACGCGCTCGCCCACGACGAAGCCGATGACGGCATCGCCGAGGAACTCGAGGCGCTCGTTGTCGGCGGTCGGCTCGGCCTGCTCGTTCACGAACGAACTGTGCGTAAGCGCCGTCTCGAAGTGCGCCCTGACGCGCATCCCGATGCCCAGCGCACGGGCGACGGCATCCGGTCCGACGTCGGCCCCGCTCACGCGATCTCGATCCCACGGCCCGCGACAACGCGGCCGATCACCGGCGCCGGCCCATCGAACGCCGCGCGGAATTCGTCGACATCCGACTCCGACAGCGCCACGAGGAGGCCGCCCGACGTCTGCGGGTCGTACAGGATCGAGCGCCACGGCTCCTCGACCACGCCCGTCACGCGCGGACCGAAGGCCTCGGCATTGCGGTCGGTGCCGCCCGGCGCGTTGCCGCCGGCGGCGTAGGCGAGCACGCCGGCCAGGAGCGGCAGGCGCCGGCGTTCGATGCGGAGTGCCACGCCGCTCGCGTCGGCCATCTCGAGGCCATGGCCGATGAGGGCGAACCCGGTGATGTCCGTGACCGCGTGCGCCCCGACGGCGGATGCCGCCCGGCCGGCCGCACGGTTGAGCGCCGCCATGGATTCCATGGCCACCTGAACGTCCTGTGGATCGGCGACCCCGCGCTTGAGCGCCGTGCTGACCAGCCCCGTGCCGAGCGGTTTCGTGAGGAGGAGCACATCGCCCACGCGTGCGCCGCCCTTGCGGAGCACGCGCGCCGGATCGACCCGGCCGATGACGGCGAGGCCGTACTTCGGCTCCGGATCGACGACGCTGTGGCCGCCGGCCACGACACCGCCGGCGGCGCGCACCGCCTCCGCGCCCCCGCGGATGATGGCCTGAACGTCCTCCGCCGGCAGGTCATCCGGAAACGCGACGAGGTTTAGCGCGAGGAGCACCTCGCCGCCCATCGCGAACACGTCGCTCATCGCGTTCGCGGCAGCGATGGCACCGTACGCGTATGGGTCGTCGACGACGGGCGTGAAGAAGTCCGTCGTCACGACGATCGCCAAGTCGTCGGCGAGCTGATAGACCGCCGCATCGTCCGCCCCGTCGAGACCGACGAGGAGGGCCGGATGGTCGGCCGCCGGGAACATGCCCACCAAGGGGCGCAGCACGTGCGCCAGGGCCTCCGGGCCCATCTTGGAAGCTCAACCGGCGCAGGCGGCGCGCTCGGTCAGCCGAATCTCGCCACCGGACTTCCCGTCCTTTGGACGCACCATGTGCGATCAGCCCTTCCGATCATGCTCGCGCGATTCGGCGACGCGCGGAGTGACGTCGACCGGAACCGCGGCGTGCGAAAGACCGTCCTTTAGTCCCGAGCCCGTCAGGACCGCGACGACGCGCGCGCCCGGCCCGCCGGACCGCGCCAGAGCGGTCGCCGTCGACGCGACGACGGCGCTCGTCGGCTCGACGAGCCAGCCGAGCGACGCGAGCGCCGCCTGCCCCGCCCGGATCGTCGCCTCATCGACCGCCCGGACCGTGCCGCCGCTGCGCCGGACCGCCGCCAGGACGGCCGCCCCACGCGGCGGGTCCGTGATCGCGATGCCGGCGGCGATCGTCGGCGCGGCCGGGTCCGTTCGATCGACGAACGGTGTCGGCCGCGCCGCGCCATGGGCGAATGCGGTCGCGATCGGCGCCTGCGCCGCGGCCTGAACGCCGTGCAGCCGCGGGCGCCGATCGATGCAGCCGCCATCGAGCAGCGCCTGGAATCCGAGCGCGAGGCCGAGCAGCAGGCCGCCGTGGCCCAGCGGCACGACGACGTCGTCCGGCGCCCGGCCGAGCTGCCGCCAGATCTCGAAAGCGATGGTCTGCTGTCCGGCGAGGTAGGCCGGGTGGTAGACGTGGCTGGCGTACACCGCGCCGGCGTCGGCCATCCTGCGGGCGCGTTCGGCCGCCGCGGCACGCGTCGGGGCCGTCCGGTCGATCGTCGCCCCGAACGCAAGAGCCTGCGCGATGCGGACGCCGCCTCCCGCGTCGGCCGGCAGGCAGAGCGTCACGGCGATGCCGGACGCGGCGCCGTACGCCGCCGCGCTGGCGCCGGCGTTGCCGGACGAGTCCTCGACGACGGACCGCACCCCGGCGTGGCGCAGAACCGTGAACAATGCGGCGAAGCCGCGGTCCTTGTAGCTCCCCGTCGGCTGGAGGAAGTCCAGCTTGAAGTGCACCGCCGCCCCGTCCAGCCGCGCCTCGATGAGCGGTGTGCCGCCCTCGCCGAGGGTCAGCGCCGCCGCGTCCGGATCGACGTCGAGCGCGGCGCGGTAGCGCCAGATGCCCGGTGCCGCGCTGTCGACGGCCGCCGGATCGAACGGCCGCACGACCGGCCAGAGCAGGCCGCCGTCGTCGGCCAGCCAGCGCAGCGGATCGGGCGTCGTTCGGATCACGGAGGCGTGGCCGGACCCGAGCGTCGTCATCGCGCCGTCGAGGGGTGGGCGGCCGGCTCGGGATCGACCCCCGGCGCAGCGCCTTCCGCGTCCGATCGCCGGCTCCACGGACCGTTCCGGCCGCCGGACTTCGCCTCGAGCGCGATGTCGCCGAGCACCATCCCGCGCTCGACCGCCTTCGCCATGTCGTAGATCGTCAGCAGCGCCACCGAGACGGCCGTGAGCGCCTCCATCTCGACGCCCGTCGGCCCGCGCGCCGCGACGGTGACCCGGACGCGCAGCGCGGCGGCTCCGGCCGGCCGCTCATCCGCGCCGCCCGCCGCATGCGCGACGTCCTCGGGCGCGATGTCGACGTCCACCCGGTTCAGCGCGAGCGGGTGGCACAGCGGGATGAGCGCCGCAGTCTGCTTGGCCGCCTGGATCCCGGCGATCCGGGCGACGGCCACGACATCGCCCTTGGGCAGGCCGCCGGAGAGGATCAGGTCACGCGTGGCGGGGGACATGACGATCCGCCCGCTGGCCGTCGCCACGCGCTCGGTCGCCGGCTTGCCGCCGACGTCGACCATGCGGGCGCGGCCGGCGGCATCGAGGTGCGTCAGGCTCATCGCGATCAAGCGGTGGGCGGGCGGATCGATCGGAAGGCCGTGGGCGGGCTCGAAAGCCGCACGCGGATCAGGCCCTCGACGTCTTCCATGGCCGTCTTGGCGATCTTGACGCGCGTGTCGAGGTCCTCGATCCACTCCACCGGCACTTCGGCGATGCGATAGCCCTTCTGGAGGGCCCGCAGCAGCAGCTCGCTGTCGAAGAACCAGTGGTTGTTCTCGACGAGCGGCAGGAGTTCGTCCACGGCGCGCCGGCTGACGGCCTTGAAGCCGCACTGGGCATCGGAGAACGTGCGGCGCGGGAAGAACAGCCGGATCAGGAGGTTGTAGCCGCGCGAGATCAGCTCGCGCTTCCACTGCCGCTTCACCCGCGCCCCGCGCTTCAATCGCGAGCCGATGGCAACGTCGTACCCGCCGGAGCCGATCGCCTCGACGAGCGGCACAAAGGCGCTGAGGTTCGTCGAGAGGTCGACGTCCATATAGCTCACGATGTCGGCATCGCTCGTCGACCAGGCGCGGCGCAGGGCGCGGCCGCGGCCCTTCTGCTCGAGTCGCAGGTAGGACACCCGGTCGTACTGTTCGGCCAGCGAGCGGCCGACCTCCGGCGTTCGGTCGACGGACGCATTGTCGGCGATGACGATCTGCCAGTTCACCGGCAGCTCGGCGCCGAGAAACGCGTGAAGTGCCGCGATCGAGGGCGGCAGCGCACGCTCCTCGTTGTACACCGGGATGACGACGTCGACGCGCAACTCGCTCCTGAGCATCGTCTTTCGCTCTCCGCGGGAACATGGATCGGCAAGCGGGGGAACGGTCGCCGGCCGGACATGCGGGGAGGGCAGGCGGACCGGGCGCTGGCCGACAGTTTAGCATACGGGTCGGCGCTACGGGTCGGCGCTACGGGTTGGCGCCACGGGTCGGCCTGCGGGTCACGCTTCCGGAATCCGGCCAAGGAACGTATACTGCCGCGCCCCATGCGGATCAAAGAGCTGTCTCTCACCGGGTACAAGAGCTTCGCCTCGCGCACCCGCTTCGTCTTCCCGAGCGGCGTCACCGCGATCATCGGCCCCAACGGCAGCGGCAAGTCGAACATCGCCGACGCCGTTCGCTGGGTGCTCGGTGAGACGCGGCCGACGCACCTGCGCGCCCGGAGTCAGGATGACCTGATCTTCGCCGGGACGGAGCGCCGCTCGCGCTCCGGCATCGCCGAGGTCCAGCTGACGATCGACAACGCGGACGGCGGGCTCGACATCGCGTTCGCCGAGGTAACGATCGGCCGGCGGGTCGAGCGCGACGGCACGGTCGTCTATTCGATCAACGGCGCCCGCGTCCGGCTGCGCGACGTGCAGGATCTCGTCGCCGGCCGGTTCGGACAGGGCCACTTCACCGTCATCGGTCAAGGCCTCGTCGACAGCTTCATCGTCATGCGTCCCGACCAGCGGCGCGCTCTGATCGACGATGCTGCCGGGCTGACGCCCCTGCAGCGGCAGGCGGACCGATCCCTCAAGAAGCTGGCCGACACGGCGGAGAACCTCCGCCGTGTACGGGACATTCTCGGCGAGCTCGGCCCGCGTTTGCGCCGGATGGAGCGTCTGGCCGAACGCGCCGAACAGCACGGTGCCGTGGCCGCCGAGTTGCGCAGCCTGCTGGCGCGATGGTATGGCTGGCACACCGCGCAGGCCGTGACGGTCCTCGAGCAAGCCCGCGCGCACGGTGCGGCCCTCGACGCCGAGCGCGACGCTGCCCGCCGGCACTCCGAGGCCGCGACGACGGCGCTGGACGCCGCGGCAAGCGCAACGGATCGCACGGACGAAACCTTGCGCACGCTGCGCGTCGAGCGCGACGCGACCGCCGGTGCCCTCGCGGCGGCGCGCCAGCAGGCGGCCGTCGCCGAGACGCAATTGGCCGCGGTCGAGCGCCAGCGCGAGAGCCTCCGGTCCGCGTCCACCGGCCTGGAGGAGGAAGCCGCCGCGCTGTCCGCGCAACTCACCGCGTTCGAGGGATCCCTAGCGGAACTGGCCGCTGCGCTCGACGCGCACAACGCCGCCGTGGCCGATGCGCGTCGTGCGCAGGATGCGGCCGAAGCGGAGCGCGTCGGCCGCGGGGCCGAGGTGGACGCGGCGCGCGCGTCCCTTGCCGCATTGCAGGCCGAGATCGCGCGGCTGTCGGCCAAGCGCTCGACGCTGCTGGAAACGCGCACCGCTCGAACCGCCCAGCTCGCCGCAGCCGAGGAGACGTTCAGCGGTGCGGCCGCCTCCATCGCGCAGTTCAGCGCCGCGGACGCGGCGGCACAGGCGGCCTTCGACGAAGTGGAAGCGCGCCACGCGGCGCACGTGGAACGCGTAACGGACACCGAACGCTCGCTGGCGGACGCGCACGCCGCGTTGGCCGCTGCGCGTGAAGCGCACGCCGCGGCGCGCGACACGCTCGGGATGCACGAGTCCCGCCATCGGACGCTGCAGGCCCTCTTTCGCGAGGCCGGGACGGACGCGGCCGTCATGGCCAAGCTGGCCGACGGCGACCGCGTGGCGCTGCGCGGCACCGTCGCCGAGCTGATCGTCGTGCCGGATGCGTGGGAGGCGGCTGCTGCGGCGGCGCTCGGCCCGTTCGTCCGGGCCGCGGTCGTGGCCCGCAGCGCCGACATCGCCGCGGCGGTGGCGATCGTGCGCGACGCGCCGGCGGCGGCCTACCTGGTGCCGGCGACCGTCGACCGGCCGGCGGGCGGGTCGTGGGCCCCGCACAAGGGCGAGCAGCGGGCGGCGGACGTCCTCCGCGCGCCCGACGCGCCTGGTCTGGTCGAAGTGCTGGTGGCCGACGTCGCTTTCGTGCGCGACCTGGCCGCCGCGCGTGCCGCGGTCGATCGGGCCGATGGGCCGGCGCGCGCCGCCACCGCGGACGGGCTGCTCATCCACCGCGGCGGCGCGGTCACGGTCGGCGCCGGCAACCGCGACGTCCTCGCCTTGGCGCGCGAGCGCCGGGACCTGCCCGACGCCCTCGATGCGGCGCGCGCGGCCGCCGAGGCGGCAGGCAGCGCCGTCGACCGCTGCCTCGATGCGCGCCGCGCGCTCGAGGCCGAGCTCGGCACGCTGGCCGACGAACGCGCCGTGCTGAGCCGCGCCCGCGACGCCGCCGCCAAGGAGCGGGACGTGGCGCGCGCCGCGCACGAGCGGGCGGCGCGCGAGGAAGCATGGGCAACGGAGCGGCGCGCCGAGCTGGCCGCGGAGTGCACGGCGCTCAGCGACGAACTGGCCAAGGTCGAGGGGGCCATGCGGCAGGCCGAGCCGGAGGTCACCGTTCGGATGGCCGCCGTCGACGACGCCGGCCGGGCCGCCGAGGGCATCGATGTACACACGCCGCGCGCCGCGCTCGCGAGCGCCGGCGCGGCCCAAGCGGAGGCGGCGGCCGTTCTGGCCGGCCAGCGCGCCGCCCGCGACGCCGTCCTGCGCGAGGCCGAGGCGGTCCGCGGCCGGGCGGCGGCGAACGTGGTGCGGGCGGAGACGCTGGCAGTCGAAGCGATCCGCTGGGCGGACGAGGCGGCGCGCGCTGCGGCCGACGGCGAACGGCTGGCGGGCGCGTTGGTCGATCTCGAGGCGGCGCTCGTCGTCGCCGAGAGCAGTGCAGGCGACCTGCGGCACGAGGCGCGCTCGCAAGCGGAGGCGCTCGAGGCCACGCGCCGCGCCGTGGCCGCCGTCGACAGCAGGTCGGCCGAGGCGCTGGTGGCGATCGCACGGGCCGAGGACCGAATCGGCCGGCTCGCGGAACAGCGGCTGGCGGATGCCGAGGCGCTCGACATCGACCCTGACGCCTTGGCGGCGTCGGACGAGCCCATGGAGGCGCCGGACGAAGCCACCGAGGCGCGCATCGGCCAGCTCAGGCGGCGATTGCGCGACATCGGGGCGATCGACCGCGAGGCGCTCGCCGCGTACCACGAGACGGCCGAACACCACGCCCACCTGATCGCCCAGCTGGACGACCTCGAGGCGGCGGACCGCGACCTGCGCACGGCGCTGGCCACCCTCGACGACGAGATGGCCGCCGGCTTCGGCACGACGTTCGCGGCCGTGGCCGAGTCGTTCGGGCGCTCGTTCCCCTTGCTCTTCGGCGGCGGCGAGGCCGAGCTCGTGCTCATGCCGGTCGAGGAGGAGGGCATGCCGCCGGGCATCGACATCGTGGCTCGGCCGCCCGGCAAGCGCAGCCAGCCGCTGTCACTCCTGTCCGGCGGCGAGCGGGCGATCACGGCGGTGGCGCTGCTCTTCGCGCTGCTCGAGGTGAGCGGCACGCCGTTCGTCGTTCTCGACGAGGTCGATGCGGCGCTGGACGAGGCCAACGTCGACCGCTTCCGGACCTGCCTTGCGGCCCTCGCCGAGCACATGCAGGTCGTCATCGTCACGCACAACCGGGCCACGGTCCAGAGTGCGGCCACGGTGTACGGCATCACGATGGCCGAGGACGGGGCGAGCCAGGTCGTCAGCCTCAAGGTCGACGCGGCGGCGTAGGGCGCGCCGCGCGCCCGGTGGACGGCTCCGGCCTCGCACGCGCCGACAGGCTGCGGAGGGCGCCAAGGCTCTAGACGCGGTCGTCGCCGGCATGCTATGATCGCGCGTGCGGGCCGTCGGCCCGTGCATTTGGCTTGCCGGTCACCGGCCGCCATGCCCGGCCGGAGCGGCGGCCCCGATCCTCGACGCTGCCGACCCGCGTCCGCACGGTCTTCCTCCGATCCGTCCTCATCCGATCCGTTCCGATCCGTTCCGTTCCGTTCCGATCCGTTCCGATCCGTCCTCATCCGATCCGGGACCCGCCTCGAGCACGCCGACCTGTCCTGCGACACGAACCCGTCTTGGGACACCGACAAAGGGAGTCACCGACCATGGCCCATCACCCCGCACCGCGCCGTCGCGCCCACCTCTCCGCCATCGCGCTGGCGACGGTGTTGGCTGCGGCGTTCGCGGCACCGGCGCTGGCCGCCCCCAACCGTCGCGCTGCGCAGGGTCCGATCGACCTGTGCGCGGCCGGCAATCCGATCACGGCCCGCGGTGAGTTCACCCGGTCCGTGACGCTTGCGCCGGGCGCGTACGTGGCGCCGAACTGCGCACTGCGCGTGAAGGACGTGGCCACGCTGACCCTCACGGCGGGCACGACGATCGAGTTCGGCGATGACACGAACCTGCAGGTGACCGGACGGTTGATCGTCGCCGGCAACAACGCGGGCGACGTCGTGCTGCGCTCCGCCGCGCAGGTGAAGAACCGCGGCGACTGGCAAGGCATCCGCATCCAGAACAAGGGCACGGCCGTTTTCAAGGGCCTCGAGATTCGGCACACGGGTCAGGGCGGCGCCTCGGCGATCGAGAGCGAGGGCGCCGTTTCGATCGAGAACAGCACGATCGCCGACGGCGACGGCAGCGGCGTCGTCGCCCGGCGCGGCGGCGGCACGATCCGCAACTCCCGGATCGCCGGCCAGACCAAGCTCGGCCTCGACGCGCAGGCGCCGAGCGGCGTCGGGATCAGCGACATGACGCTCGACGGCGTCACGTTCGAAGGGAATCAGGGCGCGGCCGTGCAGGGCGGCGCCGCGATGCAGTGGACGCTGATCAACAACTCGGCCACCGGCAACGACGTGAACGGCATCGTCGTCCCGGGCGGCAGCGTCGACCGGCCGATGATCCTGCGCGGCGGCGACCTGCCGTACGTGTTCACGGGCAGCGTCGTCCACTCCAAGGATCTGACGATCGAGCCGAACACGATCCTGAAGTTCAGCAGCCCGACGGCCAACCTGCGCGTCCGCAGCACCGCGCGTCTCATCGCCGAGGGCAGCGAGGCGCAGCCGATCATCGCGACGACGGACGCCGACGACAGCGCGTGCCTGTTCGCCGGCGAACCTACGCCTCGCATCAGCTGCGACACGGACAACGACGCCAAGGAGCCGCGGCCGGGCGCATGGCAGCGAATCGAGGTCGAGGACACGGGCGGCGTGGCGTCGATCAAGCACGTCACGCTCCGCTACGGCAGCAGTGAGTCGCTTCTCATCCGCTCGCCGGGCGCGGTGCTGGATCACGTCGGCATCGCGTACGCCAACGGCGTCGCGCTGCGGCTGTTCAACGGAACGAAGTCCGTGGCCGGCAACTACATGACGGTCACGAACAGCCACTTTGCGAACAACCTCGGCTCAGCGGTCGACCTCGACTCGCTGACCGTTCCGATCACCGTCAGCCTGCAGTCATCGACGTTCGAGAACAACGCGTTCACGGTCCGCATGTCGCCCGACGTCGAGCTCCTGAACGGGGGGAACACGGCCACCGGCGACGGCGTGAAGGGCTACATCGTCAACCAGGGCGAGGCCAAGAAGAGTCACACATGGCGCGCCGGTGACCTGCCGTTCGTCATCCCGGCGTCGCTCCGGCTCGTCGACTCGGCGGCGACGCTGACGATTCAGCCGGGCGTCGTCCTGAAGATGGGCGCCCTCGGCACGGCACGGGGCCAGGGCACGCTCGAGATCGAGCGCGGCCGGCTCGTCGTGGGCGGCAGCGATCCGACGCAGAAGGTGCTGATCACTTCGGTCCACGACGATGCCTGCACCGCAAGCGACACGGCGGCCGGCTGCGACACGAACGGCGACGAGGGCGGCTCCGAGCCGCAGAGCGGCGACTGGACGTGGGTCCACGTCGGTCGACTTGCGCAGGAGTTCCGGATGACGAACACCGTCGTCCGGTACGGCGGCGGCAGCGGCGCCCGCTTCGGCATGCTGGAGATCGACCATTCGAACAGCATCGTCACGGACAGCGAGTTCGCCTACAGCCTGATCAGCGGCATCGCGATCAACGGGGTCCAGCCGCGGATCGAACGGAACACGATCCGCGGGAACGCCAAGAGCGCGATCCGCATCGTCGGCGCCGACCGCGAGATCCGGGTGTCCATCAAGGACAACATGATCTACGACAACAACGGCGGCGCGATCGAGATCGACGCCAACGTCGAGGTCGACCTGTCGGGCAACTCGACCCAGATGCCGCCGGGTTACACGCCCAACGGCGCCTTCCGGCAACTGAACGGCATCCTGATCAGCGGCAACGCCCAGTCTTCGACGACGTGGCGCCGCTCGACCGACATGCCGTTCATCATCAACACGCGCGTCGACGTCATGAACCAGGCCGTCCTGACGATCGAGCCGGGCGTCATCCTCAAGTTCACGCCGCTCGGTTCGATCTCGACGAGCCGCGGCACGCTCGTCGCCGTCGGCCGGCCGGATGCCAAGATCGTCTTCACGTCGGTGGCCGACAGCACGGTCGGCGGCGTGTCCGTCGACGGATCGGGCCCGCCGGGCAACCGCGACTGGGGCGGGCTCGAGTTCACGCGGCCCGGCACCGTCCGGAGCGGCACGCTGGAGCACGTCGAGCTGCGCCACGCCAGCGGCGGCAACCCGCCGGCGGCGGTGCGCGTGCAGCAGGACAACGTCCGGATCGTCAACGTGACGATCTCCGACGGGGCGAACGCCGGGATCTACGTCGACGATGCGGACGGCGTGAGCGTCACCGAAACCACGCTTGAGCGGATCGGCGGCGCGGCGGTGCTGGCGCGGACGGTCACGAACCTGACGGCCACCGTCAAGAACAACACGATTCGGAACTGCGGCATCGCCGTCTCGGCGGACGCGAACGCCCAGATCGAGATCGGCGACAACATCGTCACCGACAACCGGATCAACGGCATCCTCATCGCCGGCACGGTGAAGACGAAGCGGACGTGGTACGCCGACGACATGATCTACGTCACGGACGAGGTCTCGATCGAGTCGGGCGGCAACCTCCAGATCCAGCCGGGCACCGTCGTCAAGTCGCTGACCGACAAGGGGCTGACGCTCCGCACCGGCGCGCTGATGATCGAGGGCACCGCCGAGCGCCCGATCGTGTTCACCTCGATCCGCGACGACCGCTGCAGCGCGACCGTCCTGACCGGCTGCGACACGGACTCGCTCGACCAGGACGTCGAGCCGGGCGACTGGAAGGGCATCCTCGTCGGCGCCGGCACGAACAACAGCGTCGTCCTGTCGCACGTCCTGCTGCTGTACGGCGGCCAGGGACCGGCCGCGTTCGAGAGCAGCGCGAACAGCACGAAGATCGAGAACTCCGAGATCGCGTGGTCGAACAGCAACGGGATCACGCTGAACAACGTCCGCACGATGGTCGTGACCGGCAACTACCTCCACCACAACGGCGGCGCCGGCCTCACGATGACGGGCGCGACGGCCGGACAGCTCCAGTCGAACGTCTTTACCGACAACGAGCGGCCGGTCATCCTGAGCTCGACGGGCATCGTCACCACCAAGGACAACGTCTCCGTCGGCAATGTGGCGGACGGGATGCTCTTCACCGTCGACACCGTCTCGAACGCCCAGGTCTGGGCGGCCGATCTGCCGCGCGACATCACGCGCAACGTCTCGCTCGTGACGAACCCGCAGGGCGGCGGCAACCCCGACCTCAAGATCGATCCGGGCCTGCTGCTCCGCTTTGCGCCGAGCGCCGGGATCAAGGCCCGCGCCGGCCGCTTCGAGGTCGGCGGCGCCTACTTCACGTCCGATCTCTCGGACCCGCGACTGCGCTCGTGGTCGGGCCTGAGCTTCGAGGGCACGGCGCGCGGCAGCCTGAAGCACAGCGTCGTGGCGCTGGCCGGCGTCGGCTCGATCGGGGCGGTGGACATCAAGAGCGAGGGCCAGGGCACGCCGATCCAGGTGGCCTACAACCAGCTGCTGCGCTCGAACGCATCGGCGATCACCGTCGGCTCCGACGCGGGCAACGTGCCGGCGCCCGTGATCTCCGGCAACCTCATCGCCAGCACGAAGGAAAGCGGGTCGGGCTACGCGATGCGCTTGACCGGCGAAGGGGAGATGACGATCCAGTACAACCGGATCGCCGACTTCCCGAACGGCATCCTGGTGAACCACAAGCTGCCGCGGATCAACTTCAACAACTTCTTCGGCGTGCGCGTCAAGGCGGTCGAGAACGTGACGCAGTCGAACTGCGTCGATGCCCAGAACAACTGGTGGGGTGACGTGACCGGCCCGCTGGACAACAAGTCCGATGGGGCGACGGACCGCTGCAAGCTGACGAACTCCGGCGCCAAGGGCGCCGAGGTCTCGGAGTTCGTCGACTGGGATCCCTACCTCAAGGCTTCGCCGCCGCCGGTGCCGATGCTCGACCTGCCGCGCTGCGGCTATACGAACAAGACGACGGTCGCCGTGGCCGGCCATGCCGGCCCGGGCGCGCAGGTCGTGCTCTACGACACGGACACGAAGCTCGACGTGCCGATCACGGCCGACAGCGCCGGCAACTTCCGCACCGAACTCTCGCTCTCGGCGGGCGTACACGACCTGTCGGTCGAGACGATCGGCACGGTCGACAATTCGGCCGTCCCGCCGCAGGCGCAGAGCCTGAAGAGCCCGCGGATGGGCTTCCGCGTCGTGCGCGTCGATCCGGTGCCGGACATCGATCCGGCGACGATCGTCTTCCAGTACGGCACGCAAGTCCAACCGCTGCGCGACGCGACGGGCTGCGCCACGCCGTGCGGCGGCGCGTCGAGCGGCCGCGTCACGCTGCCGCCGACGACGCTGGTCACCGTGCAGGTCGAGGTGCGCGGCAGCCCGACCGCGGTCGAGTTCGTCCAGCCGGGCCGCCCGGCCGTCCCGTTCACGGCGCGCGCGAACGGCTGGCGGACCGACCCGTTCCAGCCGGCGCCCGGCATGTTCACGATCCGGATCAACGGCCAGGGCGGCGCGTTCTGCCAAGGCTTCGTCTACTTCGGCGGCCTGGGCCGGGTCTTTGCCGACACCGGCGCCCCGGGCGATCCGCTGTTCACGATCGACTTCGAGGATCCGACCGTCCTGTCCAACACGCTGCGGATGGGCGCGTTCGTGCGATCGGACGTCAAGCCGTTCGGCACGGGTCGCTGGAGCGCGGCCACGTCGCCGGGCGTCGACGCGGAGGGCAAGCCCCGGCCGTATGCCCGGAGCGCCGAGTACGTTATGTCGTTCCTGAATCCGATCGACCTCGCGAGCATCCCGTCCCCGGTTCTGACGTTCCAGCATCAGTTCTACCTGGCGACCGGCGATTCCATCACGATCGAGGGTCGGGCGTCGTCGGCCGACCCGTGGGTCACGCTCGGCAAGAGCGTCACCGACCCGGACGGCTGGAAGATCGACAAGGGCTCGAACAACAACTGGACCGGCGTCGCGATCCCGCTCGACACGTTTGCGCGCTCGAGCCGGTTCGAGCTGCGCTTCGCGATGAAGTCCAATGCCGACAACCTGGTGTCCGAAGGCTGGTACCTGGACGACATTTCCGTTCGCCCGGGCGGCAGCAACAACGAGCGCTACGATGTCGGCGAGCCGCTGCTGGCCGGCGCCACGGTCACGCTCCTGCAGCGGGATCCTGAGTCCGGCGAGTTCGTCTCGTGGGATGCCAGCCGCACCGGTCAGAACAACCCGCAGTCCACGGACAGCGACGGCCGCTTCGGCTTCTTCAGCCTGCCGCCGGGTGAGTACCGCGTCCTCGTCGTGCGCAGCGGCGCCAGCGGCGGCCTTGCGCCCTTCCAGAGCGAGGCGTTCATCGTCCTCGACGGCAGCTTCGTCATCGATGTCCCGCTCTCGGGTGGGCCGATCATCTACCTGCCGCACACGTCCCGCGGGGCGCAGCTGCGGTAGGGCCATTCGGATGATCGGATGACGGCGTAACGTCACCTGCGACACCCCCCGGCTGCCGAAGCGGCCGGGGGGTGTTTTCTCTGCCGGATGATGATTCAGAACATACGTTCTGATACAATGATCGCCCCCCACCCAGCCGCGTCCACGTCGCCCCCCTTCCGCCGACGGTCGACCGGTGTACATCGAACTGCACGCCCATTCGAACTACTCGTTCCTCGACGGCGCGAGCCCGCCGGAAGCGCTTGCGGCGCGCGCGGCGGCGCTCGGGATGCCGGCGTTGGCGCTGACGGACCACCAAGGGCTGTACGGAGCCGTGAAGTTCCGCAATGCGTGCCGTGACGTCGGGATCAAGGCGATCTACGGGGCGGAGATCACGGTGGCGCCGTGGGCGGGGGGCGGGGGGGTGCCGGGCGGGCACCTGACGTTGTTGGTGGAGGACGCGGTCGGGTGGGCCAGCCTTTGCCGGCTGCTGTCGGCGGCGGGCCGGGTCGGCGCCAAGCGGGATCGCCCGGTGACGTGGCCGATGCTGGCGGCGCATGCCGAGGGACTCATCTGCCTGACGGGCTGCCGTGACGGCGTCGTTGCCGCCGCGGCGGGGCGCGGCGAAAAGGATGCCACGCTGCGGGCGGCGCGCGCACTGTGCGCGGTGTTCGGTGAGGGCGCGCTTTATGTCGAGCTGCAACGGCACCGCGAGGGCAGCGATCGCCGGCGGAACGCGACGCTGCTGGCGTTGGCCGAGCACATCCGGCGGCCGGTCATCTGCACGAACAACGTCCACTACGCCGCACCGGACGGCTTCCGGCTGCAGCACGTCCTCAGCTGTGTGCGCGAGCACGCGGCGCTCGACAGCGCCGGGGCCACGCTGTATGCCTCGGCGCAGCGCTGGCTCAAGGGGCCGGCCGAGATGGCGGATCTCTTCCGCGACCGGCCCGATGCCGTCGCGAACACCGTGCTCGTCGCCGAGCGCTGCAATTTCACGCCGGACCACACCGCCTTTCGGCTGCCGACGTTCCCGACGCCGGGCGGGCAACCCGCGTTCGAGCACCTGCGCGACCTGTGCGCCGCGGGACTCGCGTCGCGCTACCGTCCGATCTCAGCCGAGGCCGAGGCGCAGCTGGCCAAGGAGCTCGGCGTCATCGACCGCAACGGCCTCTGTGACTACTTCCTCGTCGTGCACGACATCGTCCGTGAGGCGCGGGCGCGCGGGATCCTTTGCCAGGGCCGCGGCTCGGCGGCCGGCAGCATCACGGCCTACGCGCTTGGGATCACGTCCGTCGACCCGCTGGCGCACGGCCTGCTGTTCGAGCGCTTCCTGGCCGACGGCCAGACGAGCACGCCGGACATCGACGTCGACTTCGCTGCGGATCGGCGCGAGGAGGTGATCCAGTACGTCTACGCCAAGTACGGCGCCGAGCGGACGGCGATGGTGGCCAACGTGGTCACGTTCGGCGCGCGCTCGGCGGTGGCGGACGTCGGGCGCGCGCTGGGCTTCCCCGCCGAGCTGCTGACGAAGGTGCGGCGGCACCTCCACACCCGCCAGGCCTCCGACGTCGGGATCGACCTGGCGGAGGTCGAGTCGTTCCGTTCGCAGCTCGATCACTTGCCGTGGCGGCTGCTCGTCGATACGTGCGCCGCGCTCGACGGCTACCCGCGGCATCTCGGGATCCATGTGGGCGGGATGATCGTCACGGCCACACCGCTGGACGCGCTCGTGCCGCTCGAGCCGGCGAGCATGGCCGGGCGGGTGGTGGTGCAGTGGGACAAGGACGACGTCGAGGACGTCGGGCTGATCAAGATCGACGTGCTGGGCTTGCGGACGCTCGGGTTGGTGGCGGAGTGTGTGGGGCGGGTGGCTGGGTCGGACGCCGAGAGCCCGCCGACGACCGTCCCCGCCTTCCTCGACGCGATCCCCGGCGATGATCCGGCCACATGGGAGATGCTGCGCTCGGCGGATGCGATCGGCTGTTTCCAGGTCGAGAGCCGGGCGCAGCTGGCGCTGTTGCCGCGGCTGCGGCCGGAGCGGATCGAGGACCTGATCATCGAGGTGGCGCTGATCCGGCCGGGACCGGTGCAGGGCGGGATGTCGAAAGCGTACCTGCGTCGGCGGGACGGGAGCGAGGCGGTGAGCTACTGGCACCCGTCGCTGGAGGGGGTGCTGAAGGAGACGCTCGGGATCCTCGTGTTCCAGGAGCAGGTGCTGCAGGTGGCGATGGTCATCGCCGGCTTCAGCGGCGCCGAGGCGGACGGGCTGCGGCGGTCGATGAGCCGCAAGCGCTCGCGGCAGGCGATGGAGCGCTGGCGGGCGCAGTTCGTGGCGGGCGCCGGAGAGCGCGGCATCGCCGCGCAGACGGCCGACGGGATCTTCGACCACCTCCTCGGCTTCGCCAGCTACGGTTTCTGCAAGAGCCACGCGGCGGCGTTCGCCCGGCTGACCTGGGTGACGGCGTGGCTGAAGTGCCACCACCCGCTCGCGTATGCCTGCGCGCTGCTGAACGCCCAGCCGATGGGGTTCTACACGGTCGAGGCGGTGATCGAGGACGCGAAGCGGCATGGGATGGCGGTGTTGGCGATCGATGTGAATCGGTCGGGGGTGCGATGGGAGGTGGAGGGTCACGGGCTGGGGGACAGCCTGCAAGGCGCGCAGGAGTTGTCCGCCGGCCTCCGCGTCCCCCTTTCCCGCCTCCGCGCCATGCCCGACGCCGTCGCGATCCGCATCGTCCAGGCGCGCGACGACGGCGGGCCGTTCACCAGCCTGTGGGACTTCGTGCAACGCATCCGGCCGCCGCGCGATGTCGTCGAGCGGCTCGTGATGGCCGGGGCGTGCGACGGGTGGGGCATCGAGCGGCGGGAGTTGCTCTGGGCGCTGGGCGACATGCGCTGGGCCCCTTGCGAGCTGGCGATCGAGCCCCTCGTGCGCCGCATCGGCCTGCCGCCGACGACGCACACCGAGGCCGTGATCGCCGACTACAAGCTGCTCGGGCTGGCGCAGGGCGAACACATCGTCACGATCCTGCGCCCCGCCCTGACCGAGGCGGGCTGCACCGTGTGCGCTGCGCTGGCCGACGGCATCCACGGCGCGCCGATGAAGATCGGCGGGCGCCTCGAGGTGCTCCAGCGGCCGCAGACGGCCAAGGGCATCGTCTTCGTGACGATCGAGGACGAGACCGGGTTCGCGAACCTGGTGCTGCACGCCGACGTGTTCGAGGCGCACCGGCACGTGTTCCGACGCTCGCCGGTCGTCCTCGCGTCGGGGCGGGTGCAGCAGGACGGGGGGGTGGCGCATTTGATCGTGGAGCGGGTGGAGGCGGTGGTGTGGGGGGAGGACGACTGGCCCGCATGACGGGTCCGTTCGAAGCCTGCGCGAACGCACCCCGGCTCCGCGCCGAGGGGTCGACGCGCTTTCCCCCATCAACGGTGGACCATGCACGGTCCAATGGAGTCGTCGTCTGGACGGTGGACGCGGGCCTGCGTGCGCCGGTGACCCTTTGCCGCCGTCCGGGGTTGATATCTCCCTCGCAGGCGATTACCGTACTGCCAGCGACCACGGCTCGCGACGCGAGCGACAACCGGAGGACCGGATGGCCACGATACACCTCGAGATCAACGGCCGTGCACACACCGTCGATGTGCCGCCCGACATGCCGCTGTTGTGGGTGCTCCGGGACGTGCTCAACCTGACCGGCACGAAGTACGGCTGCGGCGTCGGGGTGTGCGGCTCGTGCGTCGTGCACGTGGACGGCCACAAGGAGCAATCCTGCCACTTCAGCGCCGAGCGCGCCGACGGGACGAAGATCACGACGATCGAGGGCCTGTCGCCGGACGGGACGCACCCGCTCCAGGAAGCATGGCAGGCGCTCGACGTGCCGCAGTGCGGATACTGCCAGCCTGGCCAGATCATGCAGGCCGCCGCGCTCCTCAGCCGCAAGCCCAGCCCGACCGACGCCGACATCGACGGCGTCATGATCGACAATGTCTGCCGCTGCGGCACGTACCAGCGCATCCGGGCCGCCATCCACCACGCCGCCGAGGCAGGCGGTCACCGCGGCGGCGTCGACCGGCCGAGCGCCCTCGCCGCCGCCGCACTCGCCGGCGGCATCCTCGCCGACAGGCCGAACGGCGAAGGCGCGGCAACCGAACGCGACAGGCCACGCGGCGTCGACCGCCCATCCGCCATCGACGACACCGCCGCGTCGTCGTGCGCCGGTGACGGCACGTGCGACGGCCGTTCGAACGAACTTCGCCCGAGGGACCTGACGCGCCGCGCCGTGATCAAGACAGGCGTCGCTTTCCAGCTCTCGGTCGTCATGGGCGGCCTCGACCTGCTGCCCCGGTTCGTCAACGTTTCCAGGCACAAGGCCGCCTCGACCACCGCGTTGGCCGACGACACCCCTCTGCCGCTCTCGGCATGGATCCAAGTAGCGCCCGACGACAGCGTGACGATCACGGTCAGCCGCAGCGAGATGGGCCAGGGCGTCCGGACCTCGATGGCGATGATCGTCGCCGAGGAGCTCGACGCCGACTGGGGCAACGTGCGGATCGCCCAGGGCCAGGCCGACGCAGCCCGGTACGGCAGCCAGCTCACCGTCGGCAGCATGAGCACGCGCACGATGTGGGACACGCTGCGCAAGGCCGGCGCGACGGCGCGCGCGATGCTCGTCGCCGCCGCCGCCGAGTCATGGGGCGTGCCGGCGGCCGACTGCCGGACGGAGGCCGGCGCCGTCGTGCACCCCGCCACGGGCCGCCGGACGACGTACGGCGCGCTGGCCGCCCTGGCCGCCGCGCAGCCCGTTCCCCCTCCCGCCACGGTGGCGCTCAAGGATGCCGGTCAGTTCCGCATCATCGGCACGCCGATGCTGCGCGTCGACAACGCGGCGGTGGTGAACGGCACGGCGGTGTACGGCATGGACGTGCGCCGACCGGGGATGCTGCACGCGGTGGTGGCGCGCCCGCCCGTGTTCGGCGGCTCATTCAACGCAGTCGACGACACGGCCGCGCGCGCCGTGCCGGGCGTCCGCCACGTCGTCACGATCCCGAGCGGCGTCGCGGTGGTGGCCGACACGACGTGGGCGGCGCTCCAGGGCCGTGACGCGCTGCGGCTCACGCTCGACGCCGGCCCGAACGCCCAGCTGGACGATGCCGGCGTGCACAGCGCTCTCGTCGCCGCGCTCAAGCCGCTGCCGGACCTGCCGACAGACGCCGTCCACCGCCTCGAGGCCCAATATGACCTGCCCTACCTGGCGCACGCCACGATGGAGCCGATGAACTGCGTGGCTGAGGTCGCGAACGGACGGTGCGAGCTATGGGCGCCGACCCAGGACCCGGGCGGCCTGCAGAAGGCGGTCGCCGGCGCGCTCGGCCAGGAATCGACCACGGTAACCGTCAACGTCACGCTGATGGGCGGCGGATTCGGGCGCCGCGCCGCGTCGGACTTCGGCATCGAGGCGGCGCTCGTGGCCAAGGCCGTCGGCGCTCCCGTCCTGCTCACCTGGACGCGCGCCGACGACATGCAGCACGACCTCTACCGTCCGGCCAGCGTGCATACCCTGCGGGCGGCGATCGATGAGCGCGGTGAGATCAAGGCCTGGCAGCATTCCGCCGTGCTGGCGATCAACGGCGGCGGCGGCACGAGCCCGCAACAGGTGCGCCCGCTGTACGCCGTCCCGACGCCCGACATCCAGCTGGCCGCAGCGCGGCTGCCCGTGCCGACCGGCTTCTGGCGCTCCGTCGGCCTGACCCAGCTGGCGTTCAGCAACGAGAGCTTCCTCGACGAGGTGGCCGCAGCGGCCGGCAAGGACCCGGTGGCGCTGCGTCGCGCGCTGCTCGAGCACGACCGGCTGGTGGGTGTCCTGGAGCGGGCCGTGGCCGAGTCCGGTTGGGGCCGGCCGTTGCCGGCCGGCGAAGGCCGCGGCATCGCGCTCGTGGATGACTTCGGTGCATTCGCCGCCGTGGTCGTGCACGTGCACGTGACGCACGACGGAGCCGTCACCGTACGGCGGGTGACGGCGGCGGTGGACTGCGGCCGGGTCGTCAACCCGTTGAGCGCCGAGGCCCAGGTGCAGGGCGGGGTGATCGACGGTCTGTCCACGGCGCTCATGGCCACGATCACGCTCTCCGGCGGACGGGTACAGCAGTCGCATTACAACGACTACAAGTGGATGCGGATGCCGGACGTGCCGATCGTCGACGTGCACCTGATCGACAGTCAGGAATCGCCCACCGGCCTCGGCGAGGTCGGTGTCCCGGCGGCCGCGCCGGCCGTGGCGAACGCAATCTTTGCCGCGACCGGCCGTCGTATCCGGCACCTGCCCATTGTCGCGGCCGACCTTGCCGGCTGGACCCCGCCCGCGACGCCCGATCCCCATCCGACGGCCGTGCCGACCCACGGGGCGAATGACCACCGCATCTACTTGCCGCAGTTGAAGAACCGCTGATCGCGGCGGCTAGGCAGAGGAGCCGCCCCATGAAGCCAAGTCACATCCGCCTTCGAATTCCGCTCGCCCTGACGGCCGTTGCCGCCGGGCTGGCCTGTGTGTTGGCCACCGCCGTCCGGCCGAGCGCCGGCGCCGCCCAGGCACGGCTCATGGCATGGAACGATCTGGGCATGCATGAGATCGAAGCCGGCTACGCGGTGTATGCCGTCGAGCCGCCCGGCAACAACCTGCGCGCGCAGCTCGTCGACGCGGCCGGCAAGCGCGTCCGGCCCGAGGCGGGGACCGTCCGGCTGACGTACCAGGCGGTGGCCGATCCGTCCGGCTCGCTGAACGCAACTTCCATCGGCAAGACGGACTTCTGGTCAGCAGCCCAGTCGCTCTTCGGCCAGGATCCCGCGCCGGACCGCGGCCTCGGCGGCCAGGCCATGCCCGGCGCGGCCAACGCGCCTCAGCCGATGCAGCCGGACGCGCTGCACGGCGGCTGGTCGGCTGCCGGAATCCCGATCACACGCATCGACGATGCGGGGCGGCCCAACGCTTACCCCATGATGCGCGTCACGGCGCGCGATGCCGGCAACGCGGTGCTGGCCACCGCCGACGTCGTGCTGCCGGTGTCCGAGGAGACGGGCTGCAAGAGCTGCCATGGATCGAACACGGTCGGCGCGGCGCGGCCCGAAGACGGCTGGGTGAACGATCCCGACCCGGAGCGCGACTACCGCCTGAACGTGCTGCGCCGCCACGACGACCGGCACCGGGGCGACGCCGTCTATGTGGCCGGCCTCGCGGCCACGGGTTACCTTGCGAGCGGCTTGTTCGACACGGTGGTGACGGGCGGCAAGCCGGTCCTGTGCACTGCCTGCCACGCCGGCAGCACGCGATCGGCGCCCGGCCGGACCGACACTTCGACGCTGACGCGGGCGATGCACTACCGCCACGCCACGGTCATCGATCCGGCGACGAGCAAGTCGCTGAACGCCGCCACCGACCGGGCAGCGTGCTACACCTGCCATGCCGGCGTGGAGACGCAGCACTTGCGCGGCGCGATGGGCCATGCCGTGGCGGCGGACGGGCAACTGGCAATGCAGTGCCAGAGCTGCCACGGCAACATGCAGGTCGTCGGCGGCCGGGACCGCAAGGGGTGGCAGGACGTGCCGAACTGCCAGAGCTGCCACACCGGACATGCGCTGAAGAACGCGGGCGAGCTGCGCTACACGACGGCCTTCGAATCCAGTGGCAAGGTGCGATCAGCCGCCGATCCGATCTTCGCCACGACCACGGACAAGCCGTCGGCGGGCTTGTCGCTCTACCGCGAGTCCTTCGGCCACGGCGGCCTGGCGTGCGCTGCTTGCCACGGCAGCCCGCACGCCGAGTACCCCAGCCGCGGCGGCAACGACAACGTGCAGCCCGTTCAGATTCAGGGGCATGGCGGCTCGATCGGCGACTGCACGGCATGCCACAGCGGGACGCTGAACACCGTCACGGGCGGGCCGCACAACATGCACCCGGTGAGCCAGGAGTGGGCGCGGCGCCATGCCGACCCGGCCCGGCAGAACCTGGCCGCCTGCCAATCGTGCCACGGCGCCGACGACCGCGGCACAGTGCTCTCGCGCACGTGGGGCGACCGCCGCTTCCAGGCCGAGGGGCGGACCTATGACATGTGGCAGGGCTATCGGGTCGGCTGCTACAACTGCCACGACGGCCCACGCACCGAGCGGCGCAGCGGGAACCGCGCGGCCGCCGTTCGGGATGTTCCGCTCGCCACTACCATGGGGCGGCCGGTCGGCATCGACCTCGAGGCAACGGACGCCGACAACGATGTCGTGACGCTGCGGATCGTCCGCCAGGGCGAGCACGGCCGCGTCGGGCTCGCCGATCGGCACGCGACGTATCAGCCCGATCCGGGGTTCGAGGGGGTCGACCGCTTCACGTACGCTGCGTGGGACGGACAGACGGACTCCAACCTCGGCACGGTGCGGATCACGGTGGGTAGCGGCATGCCGTCGCCGACGGCGGTTGGGACGGCACGGACGCCGGGCGCGACGTCCGCTGCGACACGCATCTCGACGGGGACGCCGACCGGCATGCCCGATCGGACGGCCACGGCGACGCGACCGGTCGACGGGACAGCGGTGCCCGTGCGCGCGCAGGCGTACTTGCCGTGGGGGGCGAGATAGACTGTTGGGCGCGGGACCGATGTCCCGCGCCCAACGGCGTGCAGGCGGCAGGTCGCCGTCCTCTCGCTTGCAGTCCGGCGCCTCACCGCCGCCCCGCGACGGTCACTTGCGTCGCGCCGCGATCTCCTCCGCCAGTCGCCGCCCGAACTCCGCGTCCGCCTTGCGGAAGTGCTCGACCGACCGCTCGATGATGTCGTCCCGCGAAACCTGCGCCAAGCTGTCGGCGATGTTGTCGACCAGCCGCTGCTGGGCGTCCGGCGCCTGCAGGCGGTAGAGATCACCCGCCTGCTTGAAGTCGTCCACCTCGCGCGGCACCTGCGGATAGTGTCCCGACACGCCGGACACGTCCAGGCCGGCGAACATCTCCTCGTTCGTCTGGACCGGGCCGTCGAAGCTGTTCGGCTCGTAGTTCTTCAGCCGCCCGCTCGGCGCACCGATCGGCATCGCGCCGTCGCGGCCGTAGTTGTGCACGCCGTCCACCGCGGCTTTGGCGCTGTTGACGGGCATGTGGGCGTGGTTGATCCCGAGGCGGTAGCGATGGGCGTCGCCGTAGCCGAACAGGCGCGCCTGCAGCATCCGGTCCGGCGACGGGCCGATGCCGGGGACGAAGTGCCCGGGGTCGAACGCGGCGTGCTCGGTCTCGGCGAAGAAGTTGTCCGGCGTGCGGTTGAGGACCAGCTTGGCGATCGGGATCAACGGGTAGTCGCCGTGCGGCCAGACCTTCGTCAGGTCGAACGGGTCGATGCGATACGTCGCCGCCTCGGCTTCCGGCATCACCTGCACGTTGAACGTCCAGCTCGGGTATTCGCCGCGCTCGATGTGCTCGTAGAGGTCCTGGTGGCAGTGGAACTGGTTCTGCCCGCCGACCACCGCCGCTTCCGCGGACGTGAAGTTCTGGATCCCCTGGTCCGTCTTGACGTGGAACTTCACCCAGAAGCGCTCACCGGCGGCATTCACCCACTGGAACGTGTGCGAGCCGAAACCGTGCATACAGCGGTACGAGGCCGGAATGCCGCGGTCGCTGAACAGGATCACGAACTGATGCGTGGCCTCGGGTGAGTGCGAGAAGAAGTCCCAGACGTTGTCCGGCTCCTGCCGGTTCGTGTACGGGTCCTGCTTCTGGGAGTGGATGAAGTCCGGGAACTTGATCCCGTCCTTGATGAAGAAGATCGGCGTGTTGTTGCCCACTAGGTCCCAGTTGCCGTCCTCCGAGTAGAACTTCATCGCGAAGCCGCGCGGGTCCCGCGCCACGTCCGGACCGCCGCGCGACGCAGCGACGGTCGAGAAGCGGATGAACAGGTCGGTCCGCTTGCCGACCTTCTCGAACACCTTCATCTTCGTCCACTTCGGAACGTCGGGGCTCGTCACCTCGAGGTAGCCGTACGCGCCCGTGCCCACCGCGTGCACGATCCGCTCGGGGATCCGCTCGCGGTTGAACCGCGCGAGCTTCTCGATGAGGTGCTGGTCCTGCAACAGCGTCGGCCCGTGGGGACCGGCGGTCTGCGAGTTCTGGTTGTCGACGACGGGCGCGCCGCTCTCGGTGGTCAGCTTGGGTCGTTGGGCCATGTCGAACTTCCTTGCGTGCGGAGGGGTGTGAAGAACAGGCAATCGGCTCGCGCGCGCGCGCGGCGCCCGCGTCGATGTCGCGCTGGTTGCGTGCGCTCATTTTGGCAGGACTGGCGCGGATGGGTCAATGCCCCACATCCGCCGCACGGCACGCCGGCGTCGCCTGCCACGGCGCCGGTTCGGCGCGTATATTTCTCACACGGGCGTTGACGAATCCCGCCCGTGCTCGTGCGATCCACCCTTGCGGACGGAAACGATAGATGCGTCAACCTGCCAGCCCCCGCCTCCACCGCCCCAGCGCCTACACCTTCGTCGTCACCGTTTCCGCCTTCGCCGCCGGCTGGCTCACCGCGCCGCCGCCGGCCCTGGCGTGCAGCTGCCTGCCGCCGCTGCCGCCCGCCGAAGCACTGGCGGCCGCCGACGCGGTGTTCCGCGGCACCGTGGTCGCGGTGGCGTCGAACGATCTGGGCGTCAACGCCACGCTGCGGGTGCGCACCGTCTGGAAGGGTCCGCTGGCACCTCGGCCGGACGTCCGGACGGCGACGAACTCCGCCGCGTGCGGCTACCCGTTCCATCTCGGCGACGACCTGATCGTGTATGCCTTGGGCGAAGCGGCGGGCACCGGGACCGACTGGCACACCAGCAGCTGCGACCGCACCGGTGTCTACGCGCCTGCCGAAGCCGCCGCCCTCGGCCCGCCGCTGTACGATCGCCCGGTCGACGACCCGCCCATCCCGAACTGCCCGCGCTGTCCGATTCCCTCCGCCGCCGGCGCGCTGGCGAACGCCGACGTGGCGTTCCTCGGGCGGCCGCTGCGCGTCCGGGACGCGGGCAGCGACGGCGGTTGGGAACGGCGCGTCCGCTTCCGCGTCCTCGGCGTGTGGAAGGGCGACCCGCCGACCGAGGTCGATGTCACGGCCCCGTACGCGGCTTGGGCCTGCCGCGGGGAGCACTGGCTGGACGACGAGGCGGGCGCCCTGGTCTTCGCCCAGCGCGCGGCGGACGGCGGTCTGTCGATTTCGATTTGCGGCCGACTGGATCGTTTCGACGCCCAAGACGCCGCATCCCTTGGACCGATGCGGCCCGGCGCGGCCGGCGAACTCTACCTGCCTTCGGCGGCGCGCTTGGCGCCCTGACCGTCCGCGCGTGCCGCAGGCGGCCGACCGCCCGGCCCACCGGCGCCGGCCGCGGTCGCGCCTCAGCTAGCGCCTCGGCCGGCGCCGCCCAGCAGCTCCGCCAGCCCACCACCGCCGAGCATGTCCTGAATCGCCGGCATGAGCCCGGCCAGCTGACCGGCGTCGAAGCCGCCCTGCTGCCGCTGCTTGCCCAGCTGGCCCATGATGATCGGCGCCAGCATCGCCAGCGCGGCGCTCACCGTCGACGGATCGAGGCCGAGCCGGGTCGCGATCTCCTTGACGATCGCCGATTCCTTGCCACCGAAGACGTGGCCCAGGATCGCGCCGCCGGTCGTCGTGTCCGCCTTGCCGAGGTAGCCTACCAGGTCGTCGAGGATGCTGCCGTCGTGGTCGGCATCCAGCGCGCCGTTGAGCAGGTCGGCGCCCAACGCCGACTGGGCGTTGCCGGCCATGCCGGCCATCATCGCCGGTACGGCGCGGTTCACGATCTCGCCGGCGGTCATCGGATCGATCCCGAGCTGGGCGGCGATCTGGTTCACAGCGGCCGGGTCGATCTGGTCGAGCATCGTCTGCAGTTGGTCGGGGGTCATCGCGATCTCTCCTGGCATTGGGGGGGCACCAAACGGGACGGGCACGCTCCCGTGGCGCGCGCGCCTTGTTGGATTGGCGCGACCGCGCGTATTGTAGCGCCGCATGCGCACGCCACCGACCGGCATCGTCACGTTCCTCTTCACGGACATCGAGGGCTACACCCGGGGCTTCGAGGCGGCACCCGCGGCGATGGCCCGTGCCGTGGCGCGCCACGATGCCTGCGTGCGGGGCGCGGTCGAAGCGGCGGGCGGGGTCATCTTCAAGACGATCGGCGACGCGTTTCAGATCGCATTCGCCCGGCCCGAGGGCGCGCTCGACGCGGCCGTCGCGGCGCAGCGCGCTCTGGCGGCCGAGGATTGGGCAGCCATCGACGGCCTGCCGGGCGCGCTCCGGGTGCGGATGGCCGTCGACGTGATCGTCGCCGAGCCGCACGACGGCGACTACCGCACGCCGCGGCTGAACCGGATCGCCCGCTTGATGGCCTCCGGGCACGGCGGCCAGGCACTCTTGACCGGCGACGCCGTCGTCGCCCTCGCGGATCGCCTGCGCGACGGCGTGACGCTCCGCCCGCTCGGCGCGCACCGACTGAAGGACCTGCGCGAGGCGGTGACGGCCTTCCAGGTCGTGGCGTCAGGCATGCCCGACGTCACAACGCCCCTCAAGACCGCCGGCCCGCTCTCCACCCGCGACCGGATCGTCGTCGTGGACCCGCACGCCGGCGACGGGCCGCTGGTCGGCGCGGCGGCACGACCCACCGATGCGCTGTTCGACGACCTGCTGGCCGTCGTCCGCGGCCGGGCCGAGACGGCCCGGATCAGCCTGGCCGAGGTGAGGCAGCTCATCGCGCACCGGCCGGCCGACGAGGTGGAGTTCCGCCTGATGCGCCTGGCCGAGTGGAGCCAGCCGCGGTACCGATTGGACAGCCGCTTCGTGGCACTCTCCATGTGGGTCGACCAAGGCGAGCAGGCTGCCAGGGACCGCTGGGTGGCTGCTCCGGAGCGCTACGACGACCTTGGCACGCTCATGCGCACCGTGCCGGATACCGCGCTCGTCGTCCTCGGGCCGCCGGGCAGCGGCAAGAGCACGCTGCTGCGGCGGCTCGAGCTCGATCTGGCGATCGACGGGCTTCGCGCGCCCGCCGACCAGCCCGCACGCGCCCCCCTCAGCTGGTTCGTTCCGCTCAACCAGTATCGCGACCGTACGGCAGCCGATCCGGGCGACTGGCTCGCCGATCGTTGGACCGCCCGCTACCCCGCCCTGCCGCCCCTGCCCGACCTGATCGCCGCGGGCCGGATGATCCTCCTCCTGGACGGCTTGAACGAGATGCCGCACGGCTCGCCCGACGCGTACCGCCGACTGGTCCGACGCTGGCAACGTTATGTCGCCGACAGCGCCCGGAGTGCGCCCGGGACACGGGTCGTGTTCAGCTGCCGCAGCCTCGACTACAGCGCGCCGCTCTCCACGCCCGATCTGCGCGTGCCGCAGGTCGTCGTAGAGCCCATGTCCGACGGCCAGATCCGCGCGTTCCTCGACGCCTACGCGCCGTCGCTGGCCCTCGAGCTCTGGGCCCAGCTGACGGGGCGCGGCCAGCTGTCCCTCGTGCGCTCCCCGTTCCTGGCACGGCTGCTCGTCGAGCAGGCGCTGCACGAGGGCACACGGGCCACGAGCCAGGCCGCACTGATCACGGGCTTCGTGCGGCAGGCGCTGCGCCGCGAGATCGAACTCGGCAACCCGCTGCTCGAACCCGACACGCTCCTCACCGATCGCGACGTGAAGCGGATCGCCGCCGGCGGCTGGCCGGGCGCCTACGACTTGCCGGAGCGCGGCGCGCTCGTGGGATCGGTGGCGGGCCTGGCGCACGCGATGCAGGCCGGCGGCATTCGGCCCGACGGCGGCCAGGTGCGCATCGACTACGACGCCGCGCTCGCGGCCGTCGGGCATCCGCGGGCGGCGGACATCGTCCACGCCGGCATCGACCTCGGCTGGCTGGACGAGGACACCGGGGCGGACGAGGTGCTGTTCAGCCACCAGCTGCTGCAGGAGTACTTCGCCGCCCGTGCGTTCGCCGAGCAGCCCGCGGTCGAACGGCTGCGCTCGGCATGGCGGACGGCAGACGCGGGCGCCGGACTCGACGACCTCGTCGCCCGCCTGCCGGCCGCCGATCCGCTGCCGCCGTTGCCGACCACCGGCTGGGAGGAGACGGCGGTCATGGCGGTGGCGATGAGCGACGATCCGGCGGCCGTGGTGGGCGCGATGATGGATGCGAACCTGGCGCTCGCCGGGCGGTGCGCTGCGCAGCCGGACGTGCTGCCGCGCTTGGGCGCCGGCGGCCTCGACCGCATGCGACGCGCGCTGGCGGATCGCAGCCGCGACGCCGCCGCCGACCTGCGCGCCCGATTGGCGGCCGGACTCGCGCTCGGGCCGCTGGCCGATCCGCGTTTCGAACGGCGCGACGGTCCGCACGGCACGTACATCGCGCCACCGGTGGCGACGCTCCAGGGCGGCGACCACGTCCTCGGTGACGACGCGCCGATCCGCTTCGGCGAGCAGGTCTGGACGGACCATCAGCCGCGCCACGGAGTGTGGCTTGCGCCGTATTCCGTCGGTCGCTTCATGCTCACGAACGCCGAGTGGGCATGCTTCATGGCCGCCGGCGGCTACGATGAGGAGCGATGGTGGGACACGGCAGTGGGCCGACGGTGGCGCCGCGGCGAGGGGACGGAGGCCGCGGCACACGCCAACGTGCGCAACTGGCTGGCCGTCATCCGGGCCAACCCCGGCATGCCCGCCGAAGAGCTCGCCCGCGGGCGCTGGAGCGCCGAGATCCATGAGCGCTGGCTTCGTCGACTGGCGATGACCCCCGCGGAGTTCGAAGCGCACCTGGAGTCGTCGTTCCCCGGACGGCGCAAGTCCGAACCGCAGTTCTGGCGCGACGCCCGCTTCAACAACCCGGCCCAGCCCGTCATCGGCATCAGCTGGCACGAGGCCCGCGCCTATTGCGCCTGGCTGCGCGCCCAGACGGGCCGGCCGTTTCGCCTGCTGACCGAGGCCGAGTGGGAAGCGGCCGCCCGCGGCCCCAGCGGGCGGCGTTTCGCGTACGGCGACGCCCCGGATCGCTGGCGGGCGAACACGATGGAGACCCATCTGCGCCAGGTGGCACCGATCGGCATCTTCCCGGGCGGCGACACGCCGGAAGGGCTCGCGGACATGGCCGGCAACGTCTACTCCTGGACGAGCACCGCCTGGGGAGCCGATCCCGAGACGTCCGCCTTCCCGTACCCGTATGCCGCCGACGACGGCCGCGAGGCCGCCGACACGGCGCCGGACGTCCAGCGGATCATCCGCGGCGGCTCGTGGTACGACGACCACCCGACATCGCTCGCGTACGCGCGGAACAACGCGTATGCGAGCGATCGGCGGCGGATGAGCGGGGTGGGCGTGCGGCTGGCGTGCGGCTGATGCAACATGAGCGGCCTTGTCCCCTGTACGCGGCTCGAACCCTTGATGTTCCGCGGTCGCGAAGTGCACGGGCGAAAACGACGCTGGCTTGCCGTCTGACGGCACCTGTATACTCGCCGCCCAGGGACGCACGGCAGCGGGTTCCCGCTCGCCACATCGCCACATGCAGACTCGTGAGGCCATGACCGCGGACTCCGACGCCGAACTCGTCGCCGCCACCCTTGCCGGTCGGACGGGACGCTACGCCGACCTCGTCGAACGCCATCAGCGCCGCCTGTTCCTGTCCGTTCGCCGGATCGCCGGCAGCGACCGCGACGCCGAGGAGATCGCTCAGGATGCGTTCGTCCGCGCGTGGGAGAACCTGGCGCAGTACGATCCGGCCTACCCGTTCTTCCCGTGGCTGTCGCGCATCGCCGTCAACCTCTGGCACAACCGGAATCGGCGCATCCGGCGCGAGGTGGCGCTGGAGGACGGCGGGCCGGATGGCGCCGCAGACGGCGCACCCGCCGACGAGTGGCGCTGGGCGGACGACGCGCCGGCGCCCGAGGCGTTGGCCGACGCCGCCGCGCTGCGGCGGCGGGTCTGGCAGGCCGTCGACGCGCTGCCGGCCGATGCGCGCGAGATCGTCGTGATGCGCCATGCGCTCGAGTTGTCGTACGACGAGATCTGCGAGGCGACGGGGCTGGCGATGGGAACGGTGAAGAGCCGGCTATCGCGGGCACGCGCGGTGTTGGCGGGGACGCTCCACGATGCGGCAGGCGTGAGGTGAGGAGCCGCGGGTGATCCTCAGGGATCGGGCGGTGCGGCGGGGTCCCGATCACGCATCCGGCGCGCCTCTTCCTGCAATGCCTTGAAGAAGTCGCTCTCTGTGATCGCGGCGACACTTTCCGCCCGCCGAACCTCGTCGATCTCGACCCGCAGGGCGGTCAGCTCCTGGACCAGCGCGCGTTCGCGGGCACGGACGGACGCCAGCATCGCCGTGAACGACGCGACGAAGCGGGTGGTGTCGTCGTTGTCCGCGCCGGCTGCGGCCGACTCGATGGCCGCCTGCGCGTCGTCATAGCGACCGTCGGCGACGAGCTCGGCCCAGGCGAAGAGGTACTCGGTGTGGCGCAGGCTGCGGCGCAGTCGGCCGCCCGTCAGCCTGAGGAGGCGCGACGCCGCTTCGGGCGAGCGGGCGAGCGCGTCGTCGAACACCGTGCGCCGGAGACGATGGAGCGTCGCCTCGCTCTCGGCGGCCACGCCGGCCGTGCGCGGACCGCCGTCCAGGAGCGCAAGCTCGCCGAACGAGGAGCCGGGGCCGAGTCGCTCGAGCACGACGCGGCGGCCGTGGTCGTCGGACAGGTACGCCTCGACCGTACCGGCGACGACGACGAAGAACGCATCGCCAGGATCGCCCGCTTCGAACAGGACATCGCCGGCTGCCAAGCGGACGGTCTCCCAGGCGGACCGGGACAGGCCGAGCGCGCGAAGCCACTCGGGCGCCGCAGGGTCACCCAACCGCCCCGGTTGCCCACCGCGCGACGGGGCCGCCATCGGGCCTGCTAGCCGCCCGTCCGGTCGTCGAGCAGCGCCCACAGATCGATCGGCAGCTCGCGCGTCGTGCGCATCCCGAACTCGACGTTGTACCGGCGAACGCCATCGGCCTCATCGGACCGCGCGAAGCCCTTGGCCTCCAGATCGGACAGCAGTCGGGCTGCGTCGTCGACGCTCAACCCGAGGCCGTCGGCCACGTCGGTTGCCGCCGCATCGCCGCGTCGGGCCACCCACTGGACCAACCGCCGCAGCTCGTCGGGCAGGTCGGTGAGCTCCGCGGGGCTTACACCGGACCCGGGCGCGACACGGTCCATCTCTTCCTGCAGGCGCTCGAACAGATCGTCCATCCCGTCGCTCCCTCTCCTCGGGCCCGTCAAAACAACTCGGGCATCGGGATCGGCGCGGGGTGCGGCCGGCACGTCTGGCACCACAGCGCGTTCGACACGGCGATCGCCTTGGGTGTCTGCGCCTCGCCGACGTAGACCGTCAGGACGTAGACGTGCGGCCGATAGCAGTCCTCGCAGATCAACCGGCCGCAGAACGGACAGACGCCGATCGGCTCGCCCTTGCAGCGGTGGCACCTCATGAGGTTACCGTCGTGCCGAGAAGATGCCGCGCCACAGCGCGCAGCTCGCCCGTCAGCGGGTCGTCCGGATAACGCGCGCTGAACAGCTCGGCGCTTGACAGCCGCATGAGCGCGTCGCTGTGGGGCAGAACCGCGAGCACCGGGCAGCCGTACGCCGCCTCGACGTCGCGCTTCAGCGCCGCCGGATCGGTCCCGTCCGGCACCTTGTTCACGACGATCGCGAGCTCGGGCACCTCGAGCCGCCGCGCCACGTCGATCGTCACGCTCGTGCCCTGGTAGTCCTGCTGGTCGGGCCGCAGCACGACGACGACGCAATCGCTGATCGCCACCGACAGCAGCGTCTCGGGGTTGAGGCCGGGGTGCGTGTCGATGAAGAGCGCATCCAGAGCCAGAGCCGACTTCAGGCGGCGAAAGCCGTCGTTCAGCCGGCCGACGTCGAATCCCTCGCGCAGCACCTTCGTGATCGCGCCCGTGTTCAGGCTGCCGGGCACGAGGAACAGCCCCGGACCGACCTCGGCCCCGGCCACCGGATACGCCGCTTCCTCGATCGCGCACTTGCCCCACAGGTAGTCGTTCAGCGTGGGCCCGGCGGGCGTGGACGACCACCCGAACGGAACGTGCAGCCCCGGCGATTGGATGTCCGTGTCCACGACGCCGACGCGCCGCCCTGCCTGCACGGCCAGCGCCGCCAGGTTGGCCGTCAGGTTCGTCTTGCCGGTGCCGCCGCGATAGGAGTGGATCGAGATCGTCGTGCCCATGCCGCCCCCTGCCGTGTTCATCGCGCCCGCTCGTCCAGCGTGTCCCAGAGATTATCCGTCCCGCCGTCGGTCGCCGCAACCGCATCGTCCAGCCTGGCCCACAGCGTGTCGTCCTCCGTCGGCCAGACGGCGCGCACATAGGCCATCACGTAGACGCCGATCGACCGCTGCGCCTCGTCCATCGCCCGCCGCAGCGCAGCGGCATCGTCCTCGAGGCGCGCCTTCAACGCGCCGGCCGACGCCAGCGCGGCCGCCTGCCGCTTGAGGCCGAACCGCGCCTGCAAACGCAGCAGATCGCCGACCTCCGCCGCGCGCGCCGACCCGAAGTGCGCCTCGACCGGTGCGAGGAGCGTGCGTACCTGGCGCAGCCGCTGGACGGCGCCGGCCTCCGCCTCGGTGACGCCGACGTCCGGCGCCAGCGCCTGGCGAAGCCACGACCGCTCCTCGTGCAATCCCTGGACGATCATCGCCGCCACCGCCGCGACGCCGCACAGGCCGAGCCCGATCGCGCCGTAGACGCGCACCGCCGGCGACAGCAGATCCACGGCCGCCGTCCAGCCGTTGAACGTCACGTGCAGCGCCATCGCGGCCGCGAGCCCGCCCGCCAGCGCCGCCGCACGGCGGGCATCCCGCCCGAACCGCCACCGCCCGAGGGCCACGCCCACCAGCGCACAGGCCGTGCCGTGCATGAGCGACGCCCCGAACACACGGTTGATGCTCATGCCCAGGCCGTCCGCAGCCGGTGCGCCGAGCAGGTAGACGAGGTTTTCGATCATCGCAAAGCCCGTGCCGGTGGCGAAGCCTAGGATCGCGCCGTCGACGAAGTACGTGAAGCTCGGCCGCCGCACCTGGTCCACGAGGACGAGCGCTTTCACCAGCTCCTCCGCGACCGGCGCCACGCCGACGATGACGACCGCCCTCGCCAGCGCGCCAAGCGCCGCGCCGTTGATCGCCAGGGCGATCCCGAACGAGGCGCAGCCCCAGCCGATGCACAAAACGACGGCGCGGCGGTCCGTCGAAGCATACAGGTCGAGCCGGCGCACGACGTACAGGAAGAGGAGCGGGATGAGAACGGAGACGACCGCTGCCGCGATCGTCGGCACGGCGCCGGTCGGCATCCGGCTAGCGGCGCCGGAGCCACGCGCCGGCGAGGCCGACGCCAAGCGCAACGAGCGCAGCGACGAGCAGCGACGGCGCGGCAAGGCCGGCCGCGGCGCCGCTCATGGAACCGGCCGTGCCCGCCGCGCCCGCCGACCACAGCGCCAGCGCCAGCACTGCTGCGAGCGAGCCGACGGCCAGCGCGGGACCGAGATCGATGCGCCCAAGGGCATCGCGCAGCCGAGCGAGCACACCGACGGCCTGTGCGCGCGGCGCCCCGTTCGGTTCCGGATCCGCACCTGCCTTCGCAGCCCGGCGGGCAATGCGCTCCATGACGATCGGCACGAGGTTCGGCGCAGCAACGGCCGCCGACGGCTCGCGCAAGGCCGCATGAAGCGCCACGAGGCGCAGGTCGTTCGCCGATTCGACGTCCGCGCCGGCAACGCGCTCATCGACAAAGCGACCGGCGCGCGCGGCGTCCGTCAAGGTGTCGAGCACGCGGTTGGGGTCCGCCATGGCCATCCTCACCCCCGTGGGTTCGCTCCCCGAGCGCGCCGCTGCGAGCTGTGCAGTATACACACGCCGGGCGCGGCTTGTTCCGCGCCCGGCGCCGGAAAGCCCACACCAAGCGACGGACCGTGGTGTTAGGATGAGTGGGGACGGCGGCTGGGGGACGAGGGATCGGCGTACAGCGCCACCGCATCGACGAGGCACACCCGCACGTCGACGAACCAGGAGCGACGGATGCACACGCGAACGACCCCCACGGCTTCGGCGGTCCACGATTCGGCGCAGCGCGCACTGTGGACGGTGATCCTCTCCGCCGCGTTCGCCGTCGGAGCCGCATCGGCGCCCGGGTCGTCGCCCGACGCGCCGCGTTCGATCGACGGGCGACGCGCACACGCACAGGCGCCCGCCCCGCGCGACGTCCTGCCGCGGCGCGTCCATCTGCCGTTCGTTCTCAAATCACCCCTGTGCCGCGTCGAAGGCACGTACGTCGACGTCGTCCTCGTCCTCGACCGCTCGACCTCGATGCGGCGCTCGATCGAGCCCGGAACGCTCTCCAAGAACGATGCGGCGATTCAGGCAGCGCACGACTTCGTCGGGCTGCTCGACCTGAAGCCCGATGCCGCCGGCCGGAGCGATCAGGTGGCCGTCGTAGGCTTCAACGACACGGCTTGGACCGCCCAGCCGCTGACGGACGATGCCGCGGCGGCCGGCGCGGCGCTCGACGGGATCGCCGACACGCTGTCGGACGGCACGCGGCTCGACCTCGCCTTCACCGGCGCCGCCTCGGCGCTGGCGGGCGCCGGGCGGCGCAGCGCGAACAAGGCGCTCATCGTCGTGCTGACGGACGGCCTGCCCAACCGAGTGCCCTTCGGTCCGGGGAGCCCGTACCCCGGCAGCCTGCGCCAGGAGGACGCCGTGCTCCAGGCGGCCGCGTCCGCCAAGGCGCCCGGCGCGCGCGTCTACACGATCGGCCTCGGCGGCGCGACCGACATCTCGGTGGATCTGCTGACCGCGTGCGCCAGCGATCCGTCCTACTTCCACCACGCCCCGCGACCGGAGGACCTCGCCGCGATCTATGGCCGGATCGCCACCCAGCGCCGGATCTGCGACCCGCCCCCGACCGCGACGCCGGTCCCGCCGACCGCGACGCCCACCGTGACACCGAGGCCGAGCCCGACGGCGTGCATCCCGTCCGTCACGCACACGGACGTCTCCGTCGTCCTCGACCTGTCGACATCGATGAACCGCGCGACGCGCAGCGGCCAGACGCGCTTGGACGCGGCGCTCGCGGCGGCGCGGCAGCTGGTCGGCCTGCTCCGCTTCACGCCGGACGCGCGCGGCGGATACGACCAAGTGGCGATCAGCGGCTTCCACGGCGAAGCGTTCACGGCGATCGGCTTGACACGGGACGCGGCGGCGGCGGACGCCGCGCTGCAGGACTTGGCCCAGCGACTGAACCGCGGCACCCGACTCGACCTCGCGTTCGTTCAGGGCCAAGCGGCGCTCGACGCCGGCCCGCGGGGGATCGGCAACACGCCGGCGCTCGTCGTCCTGACGGACGGTCAGCCGAACGGCGTGCCGGCGGATCCGGGGCTCACGGACGCCGAGACCGTCCTCGAGCGCGCCGCGCGCGCGAAGGCGGCCGGCACGACGGTGTTCACGGTCGGGCTGGGCGATCCGGACGAGATCGATCGGGCGCTCCTGCAAGCCGCCGCGAGCGACCCGTCGCTCTTCTTCGAGGCACCGGACGGCGACGACCTCGCGGCGATCTACCGCCGGATCGCGGGCCGGCTCACGGGTTGTCCGTAGCCGCCGCGTTCGCAAAGGCGGGCCGTGGGACGGCCTTCGTCGGACAGCCCGCGTAGACGCCGCCCGCTGCCAGCACATCGCCCTTCATCACGACGCCGTGCGGCAGCAACCGGGCGCCGGCCCCGACCGTGGCGCCGTAGAACACGACCGCGTTGTCGCCGATCGTGGCGCCCGGGCCGATCCGAACGTGGTCGATCTTGAGGATGCGATCCTCGAAGCTGTGCGCCTGGAACTGGCCGAGGACGATCGCGTCGTTGCCGAAGTGGAGCATGTCGGGGTCGACGACGTGCGCGAAGCCGGGTCCAAGCACGACGCGCTTGCCGATGTCCATCCCGAACAGGCGCAACACCGCGTTCAACCACAGCGTCCCCTCGAGCGGCGCCAGCACGCCGTGCGCCCAGATGCCCCACGCCATGTAGAAGAAGTCCCACCGCCCGCACCAGCACGACCAGAAGGCATGCTGCCCCGGCTTCACCCGGCCGAGCAGCGCCCACTTGAGGACCACCACCGAGGCGACGAGGACGGCCGCCGCCGCCAGCGTCGCGGCGGGCACGAATACGCCAAGCAGCCAAACCGCGCCGAACGGCACCGGGCGGAGGCTCGCGGCAGCGTGGGCGACGACGGCGAGCCAGCCGATCGCCACGCACGTCGGCCAGGCGGGCAGCGCGAAGCGAAGCGCCTCCCAGAATGCGCGCGTCCACCACCTGGCGGGGCCGGGGACGTGCGTCAGCCGGCGGTCGGAGGGAACGAACGCGCGCCGGGGCAGGCGAAAGGGCGGGTGGCCGAACCATGCGACGCCGTTCGGCCCGGCCGCTGGCCCGCCGGAAGCGACCGGGTCGATCGCAGCGGGATCGGGCGCGGTGGCGACGCCGACGAACAAGGCGTCGGGCCAGCGGTGGCCTGCGGCGATCACGCTGTGGTTGCCGAGAAAGGTATCACGGCCGAGCGATGTGTCACGGACGGTGAAGGTGCCGCGGTCGACGCGCGGCCCGGCAAGGTAGATGCCGTCGGCGAGAAACGAATCGGCGCCGATCGAAGTGCACTCCGGCACGGTATCGATGATCGTGCTGACCTCGCCGCCCGGCCCGATCCGCATGCCGGCGGCGCGCAGCCAGCCTCGCCAGAGCATCGAGCCCGACAGCCACGTGCCGGCCGATGCGAGCACGCCGGTCTTGAACATCGCCCGCGCCGCAGCCGCGCTGAGCCGGTCGTACGTTCCCGGGCGCACGCGCCCAACGGCGCGCATTGCCCCGACCTGGGCCGTGAGGCCGAGCACAAGGCCGAGCGCAGTCAGAACGACGGTCGCCCCCGCCAGCGCGGCCACGTCGCTCGGTGCGGTCAGCCAGTGAGCGACGTCATCGCCCGTCCACGAGGCCGTGCGGAGCACGACGGCGGCCGAGGCAAACAGCGGCGTCAGCCACAGGACAGGGATGAGCGCGCGCCCGACGACGATCAGGAGCGCGTGAACGCCCGGCGACCACGCGCGCCCGCCGGAGATCGCCGGCGGCGCAGGCGACCGGTCATGCGGTCCGGCCGGGACGCCGTCCCAGCGCTCCCCCGGCGGGACCGCGGCGCCGCTGGCCAGGAATGACAAGGCGGTCAGCTGCCCGCCGCGGCCGATCGCCGCGCCCGGCCCGACGCCGGCCCGCACGCCGAGCGTTGCGCCGTCGGCGAGCGTCACGGCATCGACGACGAGCTCGCCCCGCTCGAACGTGACCGGTCGCGCCGCGGCGTCCTGGCTGAGCGTCACGTCGTCGCCCAGCGAGAGGACATCCCAGCCACCGCAGCTCAGGTCCACGCCGCGGTGCACGTGCACCTGCCGGCCGACGTTTGCGCCGAGCGCCCGCAGCGCCGCGGACGTCCATGCCGTGCCGGCGATGAGCGCCCACGGCACTTTGCGGGCGGCGTGCGTCGCGATCCAGTGGCGGGTGTGGAAGGCGCCCCACACGGGGTGCCGCCCCGCCACGTACCGCCCGATGACGGTCCGCTTGACGAGCGCCGCCCACCCGATGGCCAGCGGCAGCGCAGCGAGCCGCGCCCCGCCGAGCGCAATCGGTATGAGGACGAACCCGCCGAAGAGTCCGACGCGCTGCAGCAGCCAGGGCCAGACGATGAGCACGGAGGCGTAGGCCAATGCGCTGCCGGCGACAAGGTGCACGGCCAGCCAGACGGTTTGGACGGCGATCATCCGGCGGGGGGCGGAGAGCGAACGTACGGGACGGGCAACGTGGGGGGATAGTGCCGAATGGGGGGAGTGGGCTGAGCGGGGGAATGGGACCAAGGGGTCGGATGAGGAGCGTGGGATGGCTTGCGCAGCGGATCGGAGGCGCGCCGCAAGGCGAGCGACGGTCGGGGCTTCGTAGAGGTCGCGGACGCCGATTCCGGCAAGCGACGTCGGCGGATCATCGGGCAAAGCCGCCCGGTCGTCCCGCAGCGCCAGGATGACGGCAACGGCGGTCAGAGAGGTGCCGCCGAGGGCGGTGAAGAAGTCGTCGTCGGGATCGATGAGCGGCTGGGCCCGGCCGTCGACGGGGCGATCCGCGTCCTCGGCCAGGTCGAGCGCGGCGGCGAACGCCTGGGCGACGCGGCGCTCGGCCCAGTCGCCCGGACGCGCTGTGCCGGCGGCGCGAACACGGGGCCGCGCTTCGATCGGCGGCAGCGCGCGGCGGTCCAGCTTGCCCCCGACGCTCGTCGGCAGGTCGGACAGGAAGCCGAAGCGGCGGGGCACCATGTGATCGGGAAGGATCGCGCCAAGGGCGGCGGCGAGGGCGACGGCCTCCGGCGGCGCGTCGGATCGCTCCGGGACGATGTGGGCGACGAGGACGGCCGCCGGGCCGTCGCCCTGGACGCACGACGCGGCGGCGCGGACGCCGGGCAACGCGGCCAAGTGCGTGTCGATCGCCTCGAGCTCGATTCGGTGGCCCCTCAGCTTGACCTGCGCGTCGATCCGGCCGAGGTATGCCAGCGTGCCGTCGGCCATCCGCCGCACGCGGTCGCCCGTACGGTAGATCCGGCCCATGTGCGGGTGTATCGGGAAGCGCTCGTCGGTCAGCGCATCCTGGCCGAGGTAGCCGCGGGCGAGCGAGATGCCGCTGATGCAGAGCTCGCCGTCGGCGGCCAGGACGTGCGCCTCGCTGCCGTCGATCGCCCGGCCGATCGTCATGGGCTGCCCGGGCATCACGTCCGCGCGCACGACGGTCACCGTGCATTCGGTCGGGCCGTAGCCGTTCACCATCCGCCGGCCGCGCGACCAGGTGTCGGCCAGATCCTGGGGCAGCGCCTCGCCGCCGACGTACAGCAGGCGGAGCGCGGGCAGCGCGGTCGCGGGATCGTCGCAGGCCATCATCCGCAGCAGCGTCGGCGGTGGGCAGAGCACGGTGATCCGTTCGCGCGCGAGCCAGTCGACGAGGTCCGGGCCGAGGCGGACGGCGGCATCGTCCAGGACGACGAGCGTTGCACCGGAGGCGAACGCGAGCCACGTCTCCTCGATGGACGAGTCGTACGCGGGCGAGGAGCACTGGGCGACGCGGTCGTCGGGCGTGAGGGCGAAGGCGGCGACGTCCGAGGCGACGAGGTGGACGATGCTGCGGTGCTCGATCATCACGCCTTTGGGGCGGCCGGTGGTGCCGGACGTGTAGGTCAGGTAGGCGAGGTGGGCGGGGTGTACGGGGTGGGCGGGGTATACGATGTCGGTTGGCCTGCCGAGGGAGCCCTCAGCCCCCGACCCCCTCCCGAACCCCACCGCACCTCCGGTGCGGCGGGGACCCCATTGAAGAGTTGGGGGGAGGGGGAGGATGACGGGTTGAGGGGAAGGGGCTACCGCATCGGACGATTGCATTCGCGAACGATCGAAGATCCGGGCACCGAGGCGCTCGGCGCCGGCTTCGTCCGTCAGGATCGCGACGGGTGCGGCGTCGGCGAGGACGGCGGCGAGGTGGGGGTCGGGGAACGCAGGATCGAGGCAGACGTGGGCGGCGCCGGCGAGGAGGGTGCCGAGTTGGGCGGCGTACAGCGTGATCGTGTCGCGCGGGAGGAGGATGGCGACGCGGGCGTCGGGGGTGACGAGCGGGCGGAGACGGTCGGCGATGGCGGCGGCATCCGCGGCGAGTTCGGCGTAGCGGATCGACGCGCGATGCGGGCGCGCAGGGCCGGGCGGCACCTCGACCGCGGTGCGGTCGGGGTGCCGGCGGGCGGTGGCGACGAAGACGTCGTGCAGGAGGGGACCGACCGGGGCGTCGGGCCGGACGGCGGTGGGTTCGGGCATGTCGGACATGATGCGCGATGCTGTGGCTCGGATGCACGGATTTGGGGGTGCGCGCGCCGACGCAGGACACGATCATCCGGCGCGCGGCGCCTTCATCCCTCGTTCCGACGCGAGATCGGCAGGAAGATCTTGCCGGCCGGCTCCTCCGCCACGAACGTCGGCGTTGCCGGGCCGCGCGTGGCGGACGGGCTCGGGACTGCGGTGGTGGCGGAGGGCGGGGCGGTCGGGCCGATCGGGCCGGCGGTCGGCAGGGCGTCGGGGCCGGGGTCGAGGGCGAGGGCGCCGACGGCGCTGGCGTCGGCGACCTCGACGCCGCGGACCTGGGGGATGATGCCGCACGAGACGCGGCCGCCGAAGCGGCCGGTGCCGCGGAGCAGGCGGATGGCGTGCTGGCCGTTCGCAAGCGCGCGGAAGTCGATGTCCGTCAGCGTCGTGCTGGAGCGGCCGCCGATGACCTCCGAGAGCGGATAGAGCGCCGCGGCGTCCTCGTCCGAGCACGTGGTGGCCTGGATTTGCGCGGTCATGGACGCGCCGGTGCTGCCTTCGGTGATCGTGATGTTCACGCGCAGCGTCGTGCCGTCGGGCGTGAGGACGGCCTGGCCTTTGACCATCGAGTTGCGCTCGTCCTCGAGCGGGAAGGTGAGCGGCTTGGGCGGGTAGGTGCGCGACGCGTCGCGCCGCTCGTAGACGAGCACGCCCAGCGGCGTGTCGGACTCGACGCTGGCGCGGCCGGTCCCGATCGGGAAGTCGGGCAGCGCGGCGATCTCGACGACGTGGCTGGCGCCGGGCGCGAGCGGGATCACGCTGTCGGCTCGGCCCTGGCCGGTCGAATCGTATGCCTTCAGGCGTGCGTTGGCCGGCGCCGCGCCGGGGTTGTGGAGGACGAGGTCGGTCGAGACGAAGTCCGTGGCGCGGCGGATCACCGGGATGCTGAAGCGCGTGCTGAGATCCTTCGGTCCGAAGGCGTTGTAGCCGGCGAGCGCGTCGACCTTGCCGCCCACGCGCCAGTCCTCGAGCGCGGCGGCCAGGATGGCGCCCGATGCGGTGACGACGGCGCTGCCGCGGAACGGGGCCGGGGCACCGGCGTCCGGCGGGATGCTCCGCCCGCCGGGCGAGAGGTCGATATAGGCGGCGCCGAGGCCGGCGATCGTCAGCTTGCGCTCGGCGGGCACGCCCGCTGAGCTGCCGTCCTCGGCGAAGAAGCGCACGGTGGCCTGCACCGCCTTGTCGGTGGCGTTGGCGACGGCGAGCAGCGTGCCGCCGTCGGGGCCGCCGCGTACGCGGGGCAGGACCTGGACGGTCGCGGCGGCGTCGATGGGGCGGGCGACCAAGCCTGCGGCGCCCGGGTTGGCGTGGTCGTCCACGTAGCCGATCAAGGCCAGCGACCGCGGGCCGGTGATCCGCAGCGGGCCGATGAAGCCGCCGGCGGCGTTCGGGGCGAGCGTCTCCGGGCCGAAGAGGTTCGTCTCGACCGAGGTGTCCCATTCGGCGATCTGGTGGTCGTCGAGCGGTTCGGGGAACGCGACGAGCGGCGCGCCGGTCTTGGGATCGTTGATCTTGATGTCCGCCTGCGTACCGGAGCCGGGCGCGGCGTTCTGCAGGATGAGGACGCTGGACTGGCTGCCGACGTTGACGGCCATGAGCGGCAGGAGGAGCGCGCGTCCGCCGGGCGCGGATTCGATCGCCACCCCGGCACCGCTCGGCCAGCGCGTCCGTGCGAGCGCCGCGACGTAGTCGGTCGTCGTGAGCTCACCGCCGAAGCTGCTCGCCCCTGCCTGGTTGGAGAGAACGGAGAGGTCGTACGCCGCGACGCGCCCCGCGCCGATCGTCCCGCCCGTCCGGCCCGCGGCGCTGCCGTCGAACTTGGCGAACACGCGTATGGAGGTCGTGACATCCCCGCCGGTGTCGTTCATGACCTCGATGACGGTCTTGCCGTAGCCTTCCTGGCCGAGGGGGGCGAGAGGGCGGTGGGGAGCGAGCGGGGCGAGTGCGTGGCGTGGGGCCAGACCGCCGAGGCCGAGTGTCCGGCGGTGGACGAGGTCGTCCGACCCGAGCGTGAGGTCGCCGCCCCCGTTCTCGCTTCCGCCGCCGTTCGCGACGAGGCCGTAGCGGATGTTGTCCGTGTGGACCTCGGGGAAGAACCATGCCGTGCCGGTTTGGGCGTGGGCGGTTCGGGCGATCGGCAGGGCGGTTGAGAGGGCGGTTGAGAGGACGGTTGAGAGGGCGGTGGATAGGGCGGTGGAGAAGATGGCGAGGAGGGCGGCGAGGGCAAGGATCGGGATGACGGGAACGAGTGCAGTTCGTCGGGCGTTCGGTCGGACGGTCGGGCGGGCCGTTGAGCTGGCGGTCGGGCGGGGCATGTGTCCTCCGGGCGGAGCGCGGGCGGGCAGGCGGTTGGGCAGGCGGTTGGGCGGCGGGCGAAGCGGCCGCGCCGGTCGGCGGCGATGGTGGAGATAACCCCTTGGGGGGGTGGTTTGGTAGAGTGTCGGGGCGGGATGTGCGGGCGGCGGCGATCTCGGGCCGGGATCGTCGTGAGGGCGTCGGGAAAGATGTGTAACCGGAAGGTGACGTAGGGTCGGAGGGAGAACGGTCTCCGGACGATGGCGATCCGGGCCAGGGCGCATGGGCGCCCCGGCCCGGCTCCCCCCCGCCCGGAC
>JADYYS010000031.1 GCA_020853525.1 Ardenticatenales bacterium
CACGATTACAATGGTGTCCGACCGCACAGCGCTCTGGGCAACCTCGCGCCGGCGGTCTTCGCGCTGACACTCGATCCGACGGCCATCCCCTCTTAGCCGCTGGACCAACTCTTGGGGGCAGGTCAGCCGCACCCCCTGGCCGGGGTGCAGGGGCCAGGCGGCCCCTGCGAACAAAATGCACGAACCCAAAAAGCCCCGACCCCAACCCTCCCCGCCCGCCGGCCCTGCACCTCATCCCGCCTCTTACCCCGGCTCCCGCCCCCACCCCGGCCCCCACCCCATCCCCTACCCCTCCCCATCCTCCCCCGCCCACCTCCGCCCCCGCTTCACCTCACTCCGATGCCGCTTCCCCCGCCGCCGCTCCGCCCGCGAAGCCCGCGGCACCGCCGTCGCATGCCGCGGGCGATCCGGTTCCAGCGCACCCGCGACCAGGTCGGCCAAGTGGCCCGCGGCGCGCTTGCGGTTGGCGTACTGGCTGCGCCCGACGGCCGAGAAGACCCGCAGCTCGCCCTCCGCGGAAAGGCGGTCCGCCAACTGCCCGACGAGCCGCGCGCGCACGTCTTCCGCAAGCGACGGCGACAGCACCACGTTCCAGCGCAGCTCGACGCGCGTGGAGTTCTTCTGCACGTGCTGCCCGCCCGGACCGCCCGACAGGCTGAAGCGCCACTGCAGCTCCGCCACGGGAATCGTCACCGTCACGTCGCCGGCCCGCACCACGATGTCATCGATCATGGAACCCTCACACCGGTGGCCACGGGATGTGGCGGACGTTCGGGTCGGGCTCGGGCAGGCGCCCGGCCTTGAGGATCGCCTTGGCGCGGTGGATCGTCGCCCCGACCTCGTCCGCCGTCAGCAGGCCAAGCATAGCCCGCCGAAGGTCGCTGTGCCGGTCCGCCAACGCGGCGGCCACGCGCCGCACGTCGTCCGTCACGTCGACGGGCAGGGGGTCGCCCGCCGCGTCCCAGATCACCGTCCGCAGCTTCGGCGCTACGTGGAACGTCAGCCCGTGGTCGATCGCCCACAGCCGCCCCGTCGGGTCGATGAGGACATGGCCGCTCTTGCGGTCCGCATTGTTCGCGATGACATCGAACACCGCCAGGCGGCCGACCGCTGCCCGGTCCGGATCCGGCAGGGCCAGGAAGTGCAGCGCCGGATCGTGCGGGATGAAGAGTTGGACCATGCCGCCGCCCAGCGGCCCGCGCCGCAGCACCGTCGGCGGCGCGAGCGACCAGCCGAGCGCCTCGGACAGGACGAACGCCGCCAGCTCGCGACGCGCCAGCGTCCCGCCCGGGAAGTCCCACAGCGGCTGCTCCCCCCGGCGCGGCTTGTAGACCACGTGCAGCGACGGTCCGCCCTCCGCGCCGTCGAGGCAGCCGAGGAACGTGTCGTTCGAACCGTGGACGAACTGCCCTTCGATCCGCACTTCGCCCTCGACCAGCCGCGCCAGCGCCTCCGCCGCCGTCAACCAGATGACACGCTCCGCCGGCAGCGGACGCGACACGTCCGCATCGCCGGGGTGGGCGGGCACGGGGACGGCAGCGGTCATCGGTGGGTGAGGAGCGATCGAGCGCGCGCGTTTCGTTCGCACGTACCGCGCACGCACGGGCGATGCATGGAGCACATCGCCCTTTGCGTCAGGCTTCCGGGACTTCGGGCGGCGGCGCCGGCTTGCCGTTCTTGCGCGGGCAGAAGTGGCCGCCATCGTCGATCGGCTCGCCGCACAGCGGGCACGTCGGGCGGCCCTGGCGCGCCACTTCGATCGCCTGCTGGGCCAGGGCCGCCACCTGGGCGTAGCTGGCCGTGAAGCGGGCCCGCTGGCCGCTCGCGTCGTCGTCCTCGCCGCTCTCTTCGGCGATCAGGACGACCAGCGACCGGTCCTCGTCCACGCCGATCCCCATCTGACTGACGCGGAACGAAGCGTCGATCGGCAGCAGCAGGCCCAGGTTGCCCTGCACCGGCTCGACCTCCTCCGCCGGGAGCACGCCCGACTCCTGGAGCCGCGCGAACAACTGCTCGATGCCCGCCGCCAGCGCCAGCGCCTGCTCCTTCTCGATCAACAGCGAGACGACCTCGCTCTGCTGCGCGGCCTGCAGGAAGAACGTCCGATCCCCCGGCTGGCCCACTGCGCCGATCGTGAGGAACGACACCGGATCGAGATCGAACGTGAACGAACGCGCCATCGCGCTACTCCTCCTCGCTGCCCATGTGCGCCGCCGGCTCGGTCGGCTCGGTCGGCTTGGGTGGCGGCGGGATGCGGCCGACATCATTGACGAGAACCACGGAGGTGCCTTCCGGTGCGAACTGGAGGATCGACACGCTGGCGGTGCTGATCGTGATCCGCTGGAAGTGGTCGAAGTGCACGCCGGCGAAGTGCGCCACGACCGCCTTGATCACGTCGGCGTGTGACACGATCGCCACCGTCTCTCCGTTGTGCCCGGCGCACACTTCCTCGACCGCCGCCAGCGCCCGCGCCTGGGCGTCGCGCAACCGCTCGCCGCCCGGGAACCGCATGGCGCTCGGCTGGGTGATCACCGTCCGCCACAGCGGGTCCTTGCGCAGATCGGCCAGCTTGCAGCCCGTCCAGCGCCCGAAGTCCACCTCGCCGACGCCCGGCAGCAGCTGCACGTCGAGCCCGCGCGGCCGCGCCACGTACCCGGCCGTCTCGCGCGTGCGGTCGAGCGGGCTGGCGTATACCGCGCCGATCGGCGTGTCCGACAACCGCGCCGCGAGCGCCGAAGCCTCGGCGCGGCCGGCGGCGTTGAGCGGGATGCCGGGAGTCAGGCCGGCGAGGCGATCGCCGACCCAATCCGTCTGGCCATGGCGGATGAGCAATAGCTGGGTCATGGTCGCTACTGGTGCGGGCGGAGAGGCGGGCGGGCGGGCGGGCGGGCGGGCGGCCGAGTATAGCATGTGTTTGACTCCCCCCTGCCGGACGCTACACTTGCCCTACCCGTCCGGGCGGCCCGTGACGAACCGTGGTTGCGCGCCGGCCCGTCCGCCGCCCTTTCTGTCTGGATCACCGCTCCGATGCCGATGTCGTTCGATGATGCGCTTGCCGCCCTCAAGCAGGTCGAGCAGGAAAAGGGGTACCTCACGTTGGGCGATGTGGCCCGCGTGCTGCCCGCAGAAGACCGGCACGGCGAACGGCGAACGGCGTTCTACGACGCCCTCGAGCGCGCAGGCTTGACCGTCCGCGCCGACGACGACGTGATCGGGGACGCGGTCGACGCCGACCCGTCGCACGCACTCGACGACCCGGCCCTCGAATCGGAGGCGGCGGAGGCGGATGATTCGGAACCGGACGGCGATGCCGTCGCAGGCCTGCCGGATGACCTCGACGACGTCGATCCGATCCTCGCCCTCGGCGATGACGAGCCGCCACTGGAAGTGTTGGCCGAGCTCGAGGACTTGGATCTCGCGTCCTTGGCCGAACTCGACCCCTTCCTCTCGGGCCGCGGCATTCGCTCGACACCGCTCGACCTCTCGTTCAGCGACGGCGACGACGCCGTCAGCCTCTACCTGCGCGAGATCGGCTCGATTCCGCTCCTGACCGCCGACGACGAGAAGAGCCTCGCTCAGGCCTACCAGGCCGGCCGAAAGGCCGCCGAGGACCTCGTCGCGCTGCGTGCCGAGGGCAAGACGGACGCGGTGCTGCAGGCCGCCGTCAAGAAAGGGCTCGATGCGCGCGAGCGGTTGATCCAGGCCAACAGCCGCCTGGTCGTCCACATCGCCAAGAAGTACAACAACAATGACGTGCCGTTGCTCGACCTCATCCAGGAGGGCAACGTCGGACTGATCCGCGCCGTCGAGAAGTTCGACTGGACGCGCGGTTTCAAGTTCAGCACGTACGCCACGTGGTGGATCCGCCAAGCCATCACCCGCGCGCTGGCCGACCAGGCCCGTACGATCCGCGTGCCCGTCCACATGAGCGAGCAGATCGCCAAGTACATGGCCATCTTCCGCCGACTCGAACAAGAGCAGGGCCGCGCGCCGTCGTTGGCCGAAGTGGCCGAGGAGATGGGCGTCAGCGTGAAGCGCGTGGAACACATCCGCGAGATCGCCCAGCGGCCGCTCAGCTTGGAGAAGAAGGTCGGCGACGAGGCGGACAGCGAGCTCGGCGAGTTCCTGGCCGACGACGACTCCCCAGACCCGACCGAACAGGCCGGCCGCGAGATGCTGCGCGAGGAGATCGAGCTGATCCTCGACGACCTCCTGCCCCGCGAGGCCGAGGTCCTCCAGCTCCGCTACGGTTTGATCGACGGCAAGCAGCACACGCTCGAGGAAGTCGGCGAACGCTTCGGTGTGACGCGCGAGCGGATCCGCCAGATCGAGACGAAGGCGATCCGGCGCCTGCGGCATCCGACGCGGTCCAAGAAGCTGCGGGATTTCTTGCGATAGGGGATCGCGCCGTCACCGTCCGTATGCGTAAAACCCCCGCCCGCTCTTCCGCCCGAGCCACCCTGCCGCGACCATCTGCCGCAGCCGCGGCGGCGCGGCGTAGCGCGGGTCCTTCGTCTCGTCGTACATCGCGTCGGCGATGAAGAGCATCGTGTCGAGGCCGACGAAGTCCATCAGCGTGAACGGGCCCATCGGGTGGCTCATCCCGAGCTTCATCGCCGTGTCGAAGTCTTCGATCGTCGCCACGCCGTCGTCCAGCGCGCGGATCGCATCGAGCCCGTACGGGATGAACAGGCGGTTGACGATGAATCCCGGCGCGTCCTTCTGGCAAAGAACCAGCGTCTTGCCGAGGCGCTCGCCGAGGGCACACGCCGCCTGATACGTCGCGTCGCTCGTCTGCAGGCCGCGGACGAGCTCGAGCAGCGGCATGACCGGCACCGGGTTGAAGAAGTGCGTGCCGATCACCCGGTCCGCGCGCGATGTGGCCGCGGCGATCTTGGTGATGCTGATGGACGACGTGTTGCTCGAGAGCACCGTCTCGGGGCCGACGAGGCCGTCCAGCTCGCGGAACGTGGCCTGCTTGACCGCCAGGTCCTCGACGGCCGCCTCGATCACCCAGTCGCAGTCCGCCAGATCGGCCAATTCCGTCGTGCCGCGCACCCGGTCCAGCGCCGCCGCGTGCGCGTCGGCCGTCAGCTTGCCGCGCTCGAGGCCCTTGTCGAGCGACGTCCGCAGCCGCCCGAGCCCGGCGTGCAGCGCCGGCTGCGACACCTCGCGCACCACCACGCTCAGGCCGCTGCGCACGCAGACCTCGACGATCCCCGAGCCCATCAGACCGCAGCCGACGACGCCGATCGAGTGAAGTTCGGTGCTCATGACGGGCGCTCCTGTTTGCTGAGTGGGACATGGTAGGTCGGACGGCCGCGCGGTCAAGGGACGGCAGAGGGGATGGCAAGGACATGGCGAACGGGACATCACGGCGGATGTCACGGCGGCTGTCACGGCGGCTGTCACGGCGGCTGTCACATCGAACGCGCCTCGACCGTATGGGGTCCCGTGACGCGAAGACCCCCGCGTCCCGTTTGGTGGAGCGGCCGACCGCAGACGCGCTTCGCCCAGGGCGATGGCCTGCGGTTCCACTTCACGGCCGTGAACCCGAGCTGGAACAGGCAGGTGGCCTGCCTCCGCCTCGCGGCGCGGATGGACATCGTCTGCATCACGACGCCGTGCATCACGCCTGAGACCGTGCTCGCGCAGGGCCAGAAATGGTCCCCGCCGGGCCGTGCGACATACGACCTCCCGCTCATCCTCGAGCGGAACGACACCGTCGGCAACTGGCTGATCGAGGCGACAGTCGGCGGGACGCAAGCGCAGGCGCGCTTCCAGATCGTCGCCTACGTGGCCACGTACGGCAACGACCAACTCGACCTGGGCGAGGTCGGGACGGGGCCGTATCGATTGAGCGTGCATCGGTAGGCGAACCACCGCGCGGGCAGCGATGCCCGACGGCGACCGACGGGGGCGGGCCTACGGGTCCGCCCCCGTTTCCGTGTGGATCACGGCAGCGGATACCCACCCGCCATCTCCTCCACAGCCCCGCGAACCCGGCGAATCGTCGCCTCGTCCTCCGGCCCGTCGAGCGCTTCGTCCATCCAGCGGGCGATCGTCCGCATGTCGTCGGGCGTCATGCCCCGCGTCGTGACGGCCGGCGTGCCGAGGCGAAGGCCGCTCGTCGTGAACGGGCCCTCGGGGTCGAAGGGAATCGTGTTCTTGTTCGTCGTGATGGCGGCACGGTCGAGGCGCGCCTCGGCCGCCTTGCCGGTGAGGCCCTTCGGCCGCAGGTCGACCAGGACGATGTGGTTGTCCGTGCCGCCCGAGACGATCCGGAAGCCGCGCCCGGCCAGCGCGTCGGCCAGCGCGCGCGCATTGGCGATGATCGCCGCCTGGTACGCCGCGAACCCCGGCTGCGCCGCCTCGTGCAGCGCGACCGCCTTGCCGGCGATCACGTGCTCCAGCGGCCCGCCCTGCAGGTGAGGAAAGACGGCCTTGTCCACCGCCTTGGCATGTTCCGCCTTGCACAGGATCAACCCGCCGCGCGGCCCGCGCAGCGTCTTGTGCGTCGTCGTCGTGACGACGTCCGCCGTCGGCACGGGGTCCGGGTGGAGCCGGGCGGCCACGAGGCCGGCGATGTGGGCCATGTCGACGAGCAGCTTCGCCCCGACCTCGGCCGCGATCTCGGCCATGAACGGGAAGTCGATCGCCCGCGGGTAGGCCGTCGCGCCGCCGACGATCAGCGCCGGGCGGTGCGCGCGCGCCAGCGCGGCGAAGGCGTCGTGGTCGATCCGCTCCGTCGCCGCATCGACGCCGTAGGCGATGACCTTGTAGTCCGTGCCGCTGAAGTTCACCGGGCTGCCATGCGTCAGGTGGCCGCCCTGATCGAGGCGCATCGCCATGATCAGGTCGCCCGGCCGGATGAGCGCCCGGTAGGCCGCCATGTTCGCCTGCGATCCGGCGTGCGGCTGCACGTTGGCGTGCTCGGCACCGAACAGCGCTTTGGCCCGCTCGCGCGCCAGGTCCTCGACGACGTCGACGACGGCGCAACCGCCGTAATAGCGCTTGCCCGGCAGCCCCTCGGCGTACTTGTTCGTCAGGACCGAGCCGACGGCCTCGCGCACCGCCCGGCTCGTGAAGTTCTCGGATGCGATGAGCTCGATGCCCGTCCGCTGCCGCTCGGCCTCTTGGCCGATGAGATCGGCGATCGCGGGATCGACGTCGGCGAGCACGTGCTGGAGCGACGTGCCGACGCTCGGCTGGGCGCTGTCGGTGCCGGGGGCGCGCGGATCGGTCATGGGCATGCGTGCATTGTACACTTGGCCGATGATCGAACCCCCGACGGAACCCCCGATCGAACCCGCGCCGAACGACGCGCCGGCCGCAGCACTCGACATCGCCGTGCTGCGCGACCTGGCCGCCGCGCGCGGCATCGCCCTGACGGACGCGCACGTGGCGTTGTTCGTGTCGCTCGCCGCCGAGCTCGTGGCGTACAACCAGCGCGTCAACCTCACCCGCATCACGGCGCCGGCCGACATCGCCGTCCAGCACATCGTCGACAGCTTGATGGGGCTGCGCGCGCTGAACGACCTCGACCCGGAGAAACCGGTGCGCTTCGTCGACGTCGGCAGCGGCGCCGGCTTCCCCGGCCTGCCGCTGGCCATCCTGCGCCCGCACTGGCGCTTCACGCTCATCGAGGCCACCGGCAAGGTCGTGACCTACCTGCAGCATGTCGTCGATGCCCTCGGCTTGACGAACGTGACCGCGCTGCACGCGCGCGTCGAGGACGCCGGCCGGTCGCGGGAGCTGCGCGAGCGGTTCGATGTCGCCGTCGCCCGCGGCCTCGCGGCGCTGCCGGTGCTCCTCGAGTACACGCTGCCGCTCGTGGCCGTCGGCGGCCGCGTCGTAGCCTACAAGGGCGCCGACGCCGACGCCGAGGTGGCCGCGAGCGTGAACGCGCTCTCCATCCTGGGCGGCCGCTCGCGCCCGCGGATCGCCTACTTCCTGCCCGGCCTCGACCGGCCCCGGCACCTCGTGGTCGTCGACAAGCGTCGGCCGACGCCGCGGACGTATCCGCGCAAGGCGGGGACGCCGGGGCGGACGCCGTTGTAGGAAGGGTAGGCACGGGGGCATACGATGAAGGGCAGGCACGGGGGCCTGCCCCTACGCGGGGGGATCGTGGGCGGTCGCACCCTATCGTCACGTTCCTTCATGGGGTTACGTCACACTGCGATGTCGCGCGCACCTCATTGACACCGCTCCGGCGGGCCGTACTCTGTACTCTGTGCTCTCCAGACCGTTCATGCTCCCCCCTCATTCGGCGGCCGATTCGGCCGATGGCAAGACGCTCGATCTTCACGACTTCTACACGACTTCTTCACACTTTCTTCGCCTCTTGGCCGACACGTTCACGCACTCTTCCCGATAGGATCCTGCATGAAGCGATTGCCGCGCCTCGCCGCGCTGCTGGCCGCCGTGGTCTTGGCGTCCTGCAAGCCCGGCGACTCCGGTTCCACGTTGCCCGACGCCCACGGCACGGCACCCGCCGCCGCCGCCGCCCCGGCCGAACACGGCCACGGCGCTGAGGCGTTGCCCGGCCTTGCCGCCGCCGAGCACCCGCAGCACCCCGGTACCGTCCTGATGGCCGCCCGATTGGCGCAGATCGTCGCCGGCCTGACGCTGGAGTCCGCCACGTACGAGAGCTCGATCCGCCTCAAGGCGCTGCAGAGCGCGCCGCCCCCGGCCGACCCGCAGCAGGCATTCACGCGCGCCTTCAACATCGGCGTCGAACAGCTCGGCGCCGGCCAGTTCGAAGCGGCCATCCAGACGTTCGAGGCGCTGCGGAGCCATTTGCGGCAGCAGAGCCAGAGCATGACGGACTCGGAGGCGCTGCGGACGCTCACGTCGATGATCGGCGTCACGTGGCTGCGCTGGGGCGAGGTTCGGAACTGCGCCGTGAACCACAACGCCGACTCGTGCCTGCTGCCGATCCAGGGCGGCGGCGTTCATCAGGACACGGAGGGCGTCGATCACGCGATTCCGGAGTTCGAGGTCCTGCTCCGGGTCGATCCGGACGACCTGACGAGCCTCTGGCTGCTGAACGTCGCCCACATGGCCCGCGGCACGTGGCCGGACGGCGTGGCCGAAAAGTTTCGCCTGGACCCGAGCCTCTTCGCCTCGAGTGCCGACATCGGCCGCTTCATGGACATCGCCCCCGGCCTCGGCGTCGACGCCTCGGGTCTGGCGGGCGGCGTGATCATGGACGACTTCACGGGCGACGGGAACCTCGACATCCTGAACTCGTCGTGGGGCGTCTCCGACCCGCTGTACTTTTTCGTGAGCAACGGCGACGGCACGTTCGAGGACCGGACGGCGGCCGCCGGCCTGACCGGGCTCACCGGGGGGCTGAACATCGGCCAGGTGGACTACGACGGCGACGGCTGGCTCGACTTCTTCATCTACCGCGGCGCCTGGCGACTCGGCAGCACGACGTTCCCGAGCTCGCTCGTGCGCAACATGGGCGACGGCACGTTCGAAGACGTCACCGAGGCGGCGGGCCTGCTGAGCTACCACCCGACGCAAGCCGGCGCGTGGGCCGACTTCGACGCAGACGGCGACCTCGACCTCTTCTGCGGCAACGAGAACGCCGATGGCGGCACCACGCACCCCAACCAGCTCTGGCGCAACAACGGCGACGGGACGTTCACGGACATCGCCCGCGCGTCCGGCGTCGAGCTGCCCGGCTACACCAAGGGTGCCGCGTGGGGGGATTTCGACAACGACGGCCGCCCGGACCTCTTCCTCAGCCGAATGGGCCAGGACGAGGTGCTCTGGCACAACGACGGACCCGGCGCAGACGGTGCGTGGCGCTTCAGCGACGTCACCGCCGCGGCCGGCGTGCGCGGTCCGCGCAACAGCTTCTCCACGTGGTGGTGGGACTACGACAACGACGGCTGGCTCGATCTGATCGTTGCGCCGTTCGGCCAACAGGGTGCCGACGTCCGCCCGGCCGCCGACACGTTGGCCGGTCTGCTCGGCCGCCCGACGAACGCTTCCCGCCTCGCCCTGTACCGCAACAACGGCGACGGAACGTTCGAGGACGTGGCCCCCGAGGCCGGCGTCGACGGCGTGTTCTACGCCATGGGTACGAACTTCGGCGACCTGAACAACGACGGCTCCGAGGACTTCTACCTCGGCACCGGCAACCCCGACTACCGGGCCCTGGTGCCCAACAAGATGTTCCTGAACGCAGGCGACGGCACCTTCGACGACATCACGACCTCCGGCGGCTTCGGCAACCTCCAGAAGGGCCACGCCGTCAGCTTCGCCGACCTCGACAACGACGGCGATCAGGACGTGTACGCCGATCTGGGCGGAGCGTACGAGGGCGACTGGTACCCCAATTCCCTGTTCGAGAACCCGGGCCACGGCAAGCGCTGGGTGACGCTGCGATTGAAGGGCGACCGCGCGAACGGCTTCGCCGTCGGGGCGCGCGTGCGGGTGCGGCTGGCGACGCCGGCCGGTCCGCGCACGCTGCATCGGCTGGTGGGCACGGGCAGCAGCTTCGGTGCGAACAGCCTGCAGATCGAGCTCGGACTCGGCGATGCGACGGCGATCGAGGCCGTCGATGTGACGTGGCCGGGCACCGTCGAGCCCGAGACGTTCAGCGGCGTCGGCATGGATGCGATCTGGCAGCTCCGGCACGACACCGGCGTCGCATCGCCCGTCGCGCAGGCCCCGTTCGGCCTGGGCGGCGGCGCGGGGGCGGGCCGGCCGGCGGCGCCGTAGCCGGGCGCGTCCGGCCGGCCGAGGGCGCATGACTTGCACGTGAGATCCGCCTTCCTTGCGCAACCGCAAGGAAGGCGGATCTCACGTGCGGCTATCATCTCCTGGATGGGCCCGAGGCGGATCGACTGTCCGGGAACGACGTCAGCCGGGAGGCTCCGTGAACCGTTCGATGACTTTCGCTCGAACGTCGATGGCGACGATGCTCACGGTGGCTGGTCTTGGAATGAGCCTCGTTGGCTGCAAGACGGCCGGCACGCTGGTTGGCCCCGTGCCGGCGGGCACGGATGTCGTTCCGTCGCCGAGGGCCGACGACGCGCCCGCCACGTCCCGCCCCGCGCCCCGGTCGCGCGAGGACGACGAGGCGACCGGGCAGGCGATCGACGAGGATTGGCCGACCGAGGTACTGAACAGTGAGGCGGGCGCGACGAAGAAGGTGGTGCTCGATGCGATCAGCAAGCAGCGCGCGCTAACGGAATCGGCGGCCGCAGTTTTCGACGACGCATTCCTCGGTGAGCGGTTCGACGCCCGCGAGACCACATCGCTTGGCACGCAGTCCGGTGTGTCGTTGCAGCGATGGCAGGCGTCGGCGTTGGAGCTCGACGGCACGGCATGGCGTGAGGCCTTCAATCGCTGGCTGGGCGAGTGGCGCACGATCACCGCCGCTGAGGTGCACACCTGGGAGCTACAACTGGAGGAGTCGACTCCGGAGGGTATGGTCGGCCTCTTCGCCAAAGAGGCGTTGTGGGTGGTGGGCGACCGGGCGGATGGTTCGGTCCGCGAGGACCGCTTCTACCTCAACTTCAACCTCCGAAAGCCGGTCGATGGATCGGCGGACGCTTGGCGGATCACCGCCATCTCAAGCGCTGACGGACGCACGGCGATCGGGTCGGGTCCATTCTTCGTGGATGTCACGGATGACGCACTGCCGGGCGGCTACGATCAGATCGGCGCCGGAATCTATACGGACGGCGGGCCGGCGCTGGCCGATTTCGATGGCGACGGTGACCAGGACCTCTTCCTGCCACGTCAGCATGCGTCGGCCATCCTCTACGAGAACGACGGCGCGGGTCGCTTCAAGGATGTCACCCTGCAGCGCGGGCTCTCCCTCCCGTCGTTGGACCGGGGTTCGATCAGCGGGGTGTTCTTCGACGACAACAACGACGGCCGTCTGGACTTGGCCGTCGGCGCCAAGGGGGGCGGCATCCGCCTGTTCCGCAACGAAGGCGCGCAGTTCCGCGATCTCACAGGGGCGGTGGCGTACGGGTCGCCCGGCGAGTGGATGACGCTGGCGGTCGCCGACTACGACGGAGACGGGTACACCGATCTGTTCGCGAGCAACTATGGGGTCATCGATACCGACCATCAGCCCAGCAGCTATATCGACGCACGCGACGGTCGGCCGAACCTCCTCCTGCGCAACGATGCCGGCAGCGGCCGCCTCATCGATGCCACGGACGACAGCGGCCTTGGCGAGGGCAACGACCGTTGGACGTATGCCGCGGCCTGGGCCGACTATGATCGCGACGCCGATATGGACCTCTGGGTCGCGAACGACTTCGGTCCCAGCCAGCTGTTTCGCAACAACGGCCGGGGGCATTTCGAGGAGATCTCGGAGGCTGTCGGCGCGGTCAACCTCGGCAACGGGATGGGCGCCAGTTGGCTCGACTACGACGGTGACCTCGATCTCGACCTCTATCTCTCGAACATGCAGTCGTTTGCCGGCAACCGCATCACCCGCCTCAAGAACTTCCCCGGCACCGCAGAACAGCAACAGCTGTACCGCCGGTTCTCGCAGGGGAATACGCTCTTGAGCCAGCAACCCGACAGGACGTTCACGGATGCCACCGACGCGGCCGGCGTGAGAGCGGCGTTCTGGGCGTGGGGCAACGTCGGCTTGGACTACGACGCGGACAACGACATGGACATCTTCGGCGCAGCCGGGTTCTATACCGGCGACAGCACGGCGGACACCTGAAGCATCTTCTGGCGCCAGGTTCTGGCGTCTGAGAGCAAGGGCGACCGTGCCGCACGGGACGCGGGTCATCGAAACCACTTCCGCCTGCTGGCCGAGGAGGGCGCCTCATGGAGCGGCCGCGAGCCGAACGTGATGTTCCAGAATCGTGGCGACAACACGTTCGACGAGGTCGGAAACGTCCTCGGCTTGGCCCTGCGTCTCGACAGTCGGGGCGTGGCGGCGGGCGACATCGACGGCGACGGTGATCAGGACTTGGTCGTATACAACCGCAACGCGCCGTTGGTGCGCATCTATCGCAACGATGTCCGGGTCCAGGGCCGCAGCGTGCTTCTCGATCTCAAAGCGACCAAGGGCAATCCGTTCGCGGTGGGAGCGCAAGCCATTCTGACCTGCGATGATCGTTCGGCTTTGCGGCATGTTTCCGCCGGCGCCGGCTTCCTCAGCCAGTCGCCGTACACACTCCACTTCGGCGTTGGCGCTTGCAGCTCCGTGGACAGCGTTGTCGTGCGTTGGCCGGACGGGACCGAGGATACGTGGCGTGACTTGCCGGTCGGACAGCGCATCGCGTTGGTGCAAGGAGAGAGCACGCCGCGGACGACCGCACTACGGCAGTTGAACGCAAGCGCGTCAACCACCGGACAGCCGGCGTCGCAAGGGGTGAGCGCTCCTGTGCCGGACATCGCCGTGCCCGGATTCCGCGGCGCCACCGACACCACCCTGCCCGCACTTGCCGAGGGCACCGCCGTCCTCAACCTGTGGGCAACGTGGTGCGTCGCCTGCATCGCCGAAATGCCCGACCTGCAGTCACTGGCCACGGAGTACGGCCCGCGCGGCGTGCGATTCGTCGGGATCGTCATGGATGAGCGCGACAAGGAATCGGCTGCGGTGGCCTTTCTGACCAAGCATGCGGTGTCATACCCCCAGGCGTGGGGTGGCACCGCGCTCCAGGCGCCGTTCGCATCGCTGGCCTCGGTGCCCAACGGTGCGATCCCGATGACCGTGGTCCTGCACCGCGGCTTGGTCCGGCACGTGGTGCCGGGTGCCATCGATCGGGTATCGTTGGCTGCGCAGTTGGATGCATTGCTCGACGAAGACACACCGTGACCGGTGCGCGGGAGCGGGCGTGCGCCGCGGAGGCGCTTGATCTGCCGTGACAGAGCGCTACCCCGCCACTGCAGAATCTCCGGGTTCCGTACTCTGGTGGCCGCTCCGAGCGTGTCCCGTGTCCGGGTACCGGTCTCCGCTCGCGTCTGCCGTGATCATCTGACGCAGAAACGCGCCCTTCGGCGCGGACATCACATCGTCGATCGCTCCGGACTGTGTGACCACACCGTCCTCGAGCACGATCAGTCGATCGGCGAGCGCCTCGGCGTCGCGCGGGTCATGCGTGATCAGGACGGCGACGCCTTCGAACGCGCCGAGGACGTCGCGCAGCAGCGCACGGATCCGCGCGCGGGCCGGGCGGTCGAGGGCCGCGAGCGGCTCGTCGAGCAGGAGGAGGCGCGGCTGCGCGATGAGGGCGCGCGCGAGGGCGACGCGCTGCGCCTCGCCGCCCGAGAGCGCGCCGGGCCGGGCGTCGGCGCGTGCCAGGACGCCGAAGTGGTCCAACGCCGCCAAGGCGCGTGCTCGCGCCTCGGCGGCGGGCGTGCCGCGGGCGCGCAACGGGAACGCGGCGTTCTCGGCGGCCGAGAGGTGCGGGAAGAGCGCGAGGTCCTGAAAGACGACGCCGATCGGCCGCGCCCGCGGCGGAACGTGGACGGGCGGCCGGACGACGCGGCCGCTGTCGTCGACGTCGACCTGGTCCAGGACGACGCCGTCCAGAGCCACACGCCCGGCGTCGGGCCGGACGAGCCCGGCGGCCACCGCCAGCAGCGTGCTCTTGCCGGCCCCGTTCGGCCCGACGATCGCGCACGTCTCGCCGGCCGCGGCCGTGAGCGCAACGTCGAGGTGCAGCGGGCCGCGCCGGAGCCGGACCCGGGCGTCAAAGCTCACTTGGGTGCGATCAGGCAGCGCCGAAAAGTCGGCGGTGGAGGATGATCAGCACCGCCGCGGCCACGACGACGAGGATCAGCGAGACGACGATCGCGGCGTCCGGGTCCGTCTGGAGCAGCTCGTACACGGCCAGCGGCAGCGTCTGCGTGCGGCCCTGCAGGTTGCCGGCGAACGTGATCGTGGCGCCGAACTCGCCGAGCGCGCGCGCCCAGCCGAGGGCGAGGCCGGCGGCGACCTGCGCGCCCAGGAGCGGCAGCGTGACGCGCCGGAGCGTGTAGCCGCGCGATGCGCCCATGGCGGCGGCCGCATCCTCGAATCGCGGGTCGAGCGCCCGGAAACCCCCTTCGACGGCCAGCGCCACGAGCGGCAGGCTGACGAACGTTGCGGCGAGGATCGCGCCGGTGGTGGTGAACGGCAAGTGGATGCCCAGCCGGGCCAGCCAGGCGCCGACGATGCCCCGCCGCCCGAGCGCCGCCAGCAGCCCGACGCCGCCGACGACCGGCGGCAGGACGAGCGGCAGCAGCACGACCGGGCGAACGACGGCCATCGCCCGGCCGCCGCCGCGGGCGAGCCACCAGCCGAGCGGAAAGCCGAAGACGAAGCTGAATGCCGTGGCCGTGGTCGAGACGACGAGCGAAAGGCGGAAGGCGTCCAACGTCGCCGGCGCACGCAGGACGTCACCGGCCCGGCCCCACGGCGCGCGGGCGGCCAGCCCGACGAGCGGCAGCACGAGGAACGCGACGGCAACGAGGGCGGCGGCGCGGGCGAGGGCGGGGGCGGGGCGGCCGGGGGGAGGCATGGGCGGAGTATACCGCGGGGGCGGACGCGTCGAAGAGGCGAACGATCCGCGGTCTCGTCGGTGGTCGCATCGGCGGCGGGCTATCATTTCCGCCATGGCCACGCGACCTCCCTCCGCCCACGCCCCCCGCGGCATCGTTGCCCGCGCACTCGCCGGGGTCGTGCGGAGCGTCGGGACGCTGCTCCTCTTGTGCGGGGCGGTGCTCGTCCTCGTCGGGCTCGGCGTGCATCTGTCCCGGCAGCGGCAGTTGGCGGCGGACGAGGGCGAACGCGTGGCGCCGCGGTTCGAGGACACGGTGGCACTGGGCGCGCCGGGCACGCCGGGCACGTCGGGCACGTCGGGCACGCCCGGCGCGTTGGGCGCCAAACACGTCGCGGACCGCGGCCCATCCGTGTCGCTTGCGCCGCGGGTGGTCGTGTTCGGCGCGCCGGTTGACCGCGCCGCGTCGAGCGCGACGCCGCTCCGGCGCTTCGGCAAGGGGGGGGCGATCGCCTCTCCGACGCCGCCGTCGACCCTGCCGCCCGACCGCATCGTCATCCGGTCCATCGACGTCGATCGGCCGGTCGTGCCGATCGGCTGGACGACGGAGCTCGTGGACAATGCCACGCTGCGCAGCGTCTGGCGGACGGCCGACGACGCCGCAGGGTGGCACGAGACGTCGGCGCCGCTCGGCGGGGTCGGGAACACCGTCGTCAGCGGGCACAACAACATCGCCGGCGCGGTGTTCCGATCATTGCACGAGCTCGCGGTCGGCGACGTGGTGACGCTGCACGCCGGGGTGGCCGAGATCCGCTACGCCGTCGAGCGGACGTTCATCGTCCGGGAGACCGGCGCCACGGACGAGGAGCGGCGGGCGAACAACCGCTGGATCGAGCCGACGGACGACGAGCGGCTGACGCTGGTGACGTGCTACCCGCCGTGGGGGAACACGCATCGGCTGATCGTGATCGCCCGGCCGGTGGTGTACATTCTGCCGACGGCGGTTTCCGACATCGCCAAGACAAGAGACGCTACGGGAGGGGTGCGATGACGGCCATGGTGCGCGGCGCCGCAGCGAACGTCGATGACCCCCGCCGCGCCCTGCCCGCCGTGGACACCCTCGCCGACGCCGCCGCGGCCGCCGCCCCCTCGACCGCCGACGCGGGCCGCGGCCTGCTCGTCGCCGTCGCGCGTGAGGTGCTCGACGGCGCGAGGGCACGGCTGGCGGACGCCGCGGGCGGGCCGCACGGCGACGCGGCGCCTCCCGACACGAACGGCCTCGTCGCCCCGTCCGGCGTCGATGACCTCGTCGCCGAAGTCAGCCGGCGCATCGCGGTGATCCTCGCCCCGCGACCCCGCCGTGTCGTCAACGCCACCGGCGTCATCCTGCACACGAACCTCGGCCGCGCGCCCGTCAGCCGCGAAGCCGCGGCGGCGATGGCGGAAGCGGCGGCCGGCTACAACGACCTCGAGTACGACCTCGCCACCGGCCGGCGCGGCAGCCGCCACGACGTCGTCGCGCCGCTGCTCGCGCGCCTGTCGGGCGCCGAGGCGGCGCTCGTCGTGAACAACAACGCAGGCGCCACGCTGCTCGTCGTCGCAGCGCTCGCCGGCGGCCGGAGCGTCATCGTTTCGCGCGGGCAGCTCGTCGAGATCGGCGGCGGCTACCGGATCCCGGACGTGATGGCCGCCGGCGGCGCGCGGCTCGTCGAGGTCGGAACGACGAACCGGACGCGGCCGGCGGACTACGAGCGGGCGATCGACGCGGCGACGGCGCTGCTCTTGCGCGTCCACACAAGCAACTTCCGGATCACAGGATTTACGGCTTCCGTCGGGCTCGACGACCTCGTCGCCCTCGGCCGCAAACACGCCATCCCGGTCGTCGACGACCTCGGCAGCGGCAGCTTCATCGACGTGGCGCCGTTCGGCCTTTCGCCCGAGCCGACCGTGCAGGCGAGCATCGCCGCCGGCGCGGACGCCGTGACGTTCAGCGGCGACAAGCTCCTCGGCGGCCCGCAGGCCGGGCTGATCGTCGGCCGCGCCGAGGTCATCGCCCGCCTGCGCGCCCATCCGCTGTGCCGCGCGCTGCGGCCCGACAAGGCGACGCTGGCGGGGCTGGCCGTGACGCTGCAGAGCTATCTGCGCGGGCGGGCGACGGAGGAAGTGCCGGTGTGGCGGATGATCGGGGGGGATGTCGAGGGGTTGCGGGCGAGAGCGGAGAGTTGGCTGCGCGAACTCGGCGCGGCCGAGGGGCGGCGGGCGACGCTTGCTGTTCGCGCAGCACTGAGCGCGATCGGCGGCGGCAGCTTGCCCGGCGAGACGCTGCCGACGTTCGTGCTGTCCATCGACACGCCCCACCCCGACACCCTCGCCGCCCGCCTCCGCGCCGCCGATCCGCCCGTCATCGCCCGCGTCGAGGACGGCGCCGTGCTCCTCGACCCACGGACGGTGCTGCCGGACGAAGACGAGCACGTCGTCGCAGCCCTCCAACAAGCCCTCACCCCCGCCCCCCCATCACCGCCGTAAACACCCCGAGCCCGATGAACGCCCCGCCCGCCACCCACCGCCCCGCCGCCCGCGCCCGCCGCCCGCCGCCCCGCGCCAGCGCCGGCCCAAGCGTCCCGGCGGCGATCGCGTAGGCCGAGTCCGTGCCGGCGGCGATGGCGATGAACAGCGCGCCGAGCGCGATCGACTGCGGCAGCGCCGGTACATCGGCGCGCATGAACTGCGGCAGGAACGCGGCGAAGAAAAGCGCGGTCTTGGGGTTGAAGAGGGCGACGACGAAGGCGTCGCCGACCACGCGCCGGACGTCGGGCGGTGGGGCCGACGACGACGTCGACGCGGGCGACGCGGGCGATGCGTCCGCCGCTTCATCGGGCGCGCCGCGAATCGTCTGCACGCCCACGTAGACCAGGTACAGCGCGCCTGCGTACTTCACGATCGTGAACGCCGCGGACGACGCCGCGAACAGCGCCGCCAGCCCGATCGAGGCGCCGAGCATGTTGCCGAGGTTGCCGAGCGCGATGCCGGCCACGGACGCGAGGCCGACGCGCCGGCCCTGCAGCAGGCTGCGGGAGACGATGAAGACGACGGCCGGGCCGGGGGTGACGGCGAGAACGAGGCTGGCGAGGAGGAAGGCGGAGAGGACCGGGCCGGGGGGCAGCCATCGAACGAACCCGGATTCGAGCGGCATGATCCCTCCGGCCCGTCGACCACACGGTCATCGACGACAGGAACGCGCGTCCAGCGCACGCGCGCGTGCCGGACGGCGCCGAGGCTACGCGCCTTGCATCGGCCGGGCAACTCGCCGCACACCGCCGCCGACCTCGCTATCATCTCGACCGACGCAACGCCTGCCCCCGACCCCCGCCAAGGACCCCCATGATCCGCCTCCGCCGCCTCGTCGCCCGCGAATTCCGCCAGCTCGCCGACATCGACCTCACGTTTCCCCCCCGCGGCCGGATCCTGGTCCAGGGGAACAACGAGGCCGGCAAGAGCACGCTCTTCGAGGCCGTGTTCGTCGCGTTGTTCGGCAAGCCGCTGGACGGCAAGAAGCTGGACGACTGCGTCCAGTACGGCCAGGAGCAGGCATGGCTGGAGCTCGAGCTCGAGCTCTCGGGGGGCAGGACGATGACGGTCACGCGGCGGATCCGCGCCACCGCCGCGCGCAACCGCTACGAGCTCGTCCTCACCAAGCCGGACGGGACGACGGAGACGGTGCAGGGCGCGCCGGTCAGCGAACGGATCGAGGCCGAGCTCGGGCTGGACGGCGAGGCGCTCCTGAACACGTGCTTCGTGGAGCAGAAGAAGCTCGAGAAGCTGGAAGGGATGGGCCTGCGGGAGCGCGAGCAGAGCTTGATGAAGCTCCTGAACCTGGACCGCCTTGTCGCCTTGGCCAACGAGCTGAAGGTCACGCGCGCCGATCAGGCCGACGTCCAGCGCCTCCACGACCGCCTCGCACTCGCCCAGATCCAGGCCCGCCTCCCCGCCCTCGACGCCGAGCTGTCCGCCGCCACCACCGCCCTCGCTCGCGCCGAAGCCGCCGCCGCCCTCGCCGCCGCCGCCACCGAGCGCCGCGCCCTGGACGCGCTGGCCGCCGAGCGCGCCGCCGCCGAGGCCGAGGCCGGTCGCATCGCCGAGCGTGCCGCCGCGGCGGAGCGCCTGCGCGACGCGATGCAGGCGCTCCGCGAAGCCGCCACCGCCCGCGACCGTGCGCGCGAGGCCGTCGCCGCCCGCATGGAAGCCGACCGCGCCGCAGCCGAGGCCGCCGCCGCCCGCGACGCCTTGGCTGCGGTCGCCGACCAAGGCACGCGCTTGGCGACGCTCGGGCGCCGACGCGACGGTGTCGACCGGCTCGTCGAGGAGCGCGCGACGACGGCGCGGTGGGTCGAAAGCGCCGACACGCAGCTGAAGCGATTGGCCGAGGCACGCGAGGCGCTGAACGACACGCGGCGCGGGCTCGTCGAGGCGCGGGCGGCGGAGCGGGATGCGGCGGGGGACGCCGAGGTGGCGGGGCAGGACGGGCGGGCGTTCGACGTGCGGGAGGGGCTGCGGGGGTGGGTGGAGGCGGTCGCACATATGGCCGACGGCGACGCACCCGAACGGGCAATGCGTGAGACCGATGCGGAGCGGATGCATGCGAGGTCGCGGAGTCGTGCGCAGGTAACGCTTTGGCTCGGGATTGCGGCGATCCTCTGGTTGGCGTCGATGCTCGTCGCCGACCGGGTCCCCATCGGCATCGCCTACGCGCTTCAAATCGCTGGGACCATTTGCGTCTCAGTGGGTCTCGTTCGCTGGTTTCAGGCCAGGGACCGAGTGGCAAGACTCGACCGCACGATCGCCCGGCTCGAAGGCGAAGCCTCGGTCGCCGAAGCCCGCCGCGCGCTGTGGGCCGAGCGCCGCACCGCCGCCGAGCAGCGACTGCGCGAACTCAACGCCGTCGCCCCCACCGACCCCTCCCGCGCCGCCGCCGCGATCGCCGAGCTGGACGAGCGCCTCGGCGACCGCAGCCGCACGGACGTCGCCGAAGCGCTCGAGGCCGCCCGCGACACGCGGTCGCGCGCGGCTGCGCAGATCGAGGCGCTCGTGCGGCGGGAGTCGGAGCTGCGGCAGCTGGACGGACCTGTCGACGCGCAGGCGCTCGGGCGGGAGCGAGCGGCGAAGGCGGCGCGGGTGGAGCGGCTGGGGCGGTTCATCGAGCGCGCAACGGCCCACATCGAGCGCAGCGCGGCGCGCGTGGACGTCGCACCCGATCGGGCCGCGATCCAGGAGGCGGTGGCGAGCATGCGCGGGCGGTGGGCGGCGCTCAAGGAGCAGGCGGATCGACTGCCGGCGCTCGTCGCGGCGCGGGCCAAGTGGGAAGGCGAGGCGGCGGGGCGGTGGGCGGAGGCGGAGAACGGCTGGCGGAACATCGAGTCGCTCGTCGCCGACGTCGGCGAGCGGGCGTGGCCGGCGTGGGATCCCGCGGCGAGCGATCAGGCGTGGGAGCAGCTGGCCGGGCGGCTGGCGCACGAATACGCCGCGGCCGGCGGCGATGCCGTGCGGGAGGCGCATCGGGCGGCGGCGGCGAAAGCGGCGGGGGTGGCGGCGCGGCATGGGGACGCGGTGGGGCGGTGGCGGGGGACGGTGCGGGGGGTGGGGGCGTGGGTGGCGGGGGTGGTGGGTGGTGCGGGGGGGGATGGGGATGCGGGCGTCATGGGCGACGCGTTCGCGTCGCCCCTACCCGGGGGGGAGGGCGATGAGCGGGGGGGGGACATCTTGGGGGTAGATCACGTGGCGGCGTTGGTGGGGGATGACGATCCGTCGGTGGAGGCGCTTGTTGCGGCGCAGCAGGTGCTGGGGCGGCATGGGGCGGCGGAGATCTCGGTGCTGGTGGATCGGCGGGATCGGCTGGTGCGGGACATCGATGTCGGGCGGCACGAGCAGGCGCGGTTGGCGGCGGCGCTGGGCCTCAGGGGGGAGGCGCTGGACGTCGGGACGTGCCGGGAGGCGGTGGACGAGGGGGAGCGGGCGCTGGCGGTTCGGGAGCTGGGGTACCGGATCGTCGATGATGCGGGGCGGAGCGTGGTGCATCAGGTGCTGCCGAGCACGCTGGAGTACATGCGCCGGCTGCTGCCCGCGTTGACGGACGGGCGGTACTTCGACGCGCGGCTGACGGACGACTATCGGATCGAGACGTGGGACGAGCGGGCCGCGGCGTGGCAGAAGAAGAACCTGTTCAGCGGCGGCACGAAAGACCAGTTCTCCCTCGCGCTGCGCCTCTCCTTCGCGATGGCCACCCTGCCCGAGGAGCGCGGCGCGGCACCCAGCTTCCTCTTCCTCGATGAGCCCCTCGGCGCTTTCGACGACCAGCGCGCCGGCGCCCTCGTCCACCTGCTCACCGAGGGCGAGGTGGCTGAGGCGTTCGATCAGATCTTCCTCATCAGCCACGTCCGGGTGGACGACGCGTTGTTCGACCACCGGATCGTGATGGAAGGCGGCCGCGTCATCGAAGAAACATGTAGGGGCGAAGCAATTGCTTCGCCCCTACGCGGGGGTGGGATTAGGGGCCCGGCGACACAACAAACCGCCCATATTCCCCCTCGCTCGGCAGCCCCCGAATCGCCCACATCTCCCCCGTTGCCGGCCGCGCGATGACGGCGCCGCACGTGGCGACGTCCTTGGGGGGCTTGGGGCGGACGCAGATGGCGTCGGGGTCGCGGGTGAGGGCAATGAGGGAGGCGACGGTGACCGGGCGGGCGGCGAGGAGGTCGTCGGCGCGGGACAGGCGGGCCTCCGAGGCGGCTTGGAGGTCGGACGGGCGGATCTGCATGACGGACCGCGTCGACGGCGCAAGGCAGTGGTTCGTATGGACGAGCGGAGAGGCGGTCAGCGGCGTGACGTGGCAGGCGGTCGGGAAGGCCTCGACGTTGTAGCCGTCGCCGGCGGCGTCCAGCACCAGGTAGTTGTGCGCGCCGGCGAGCGGCGCCTCGGTGATGCAGCGCAGCGCGGCGGATGCGGACGATTCTTGCAGCGCCCGCCGCACGACGAACGGCCATGTCACACCGATCCGCCCGTCCGCGCCCGCCAGGTTGTTGATCCCGACGACGACGCCCGCGGCGTTCAGGCCGATCATCCCGAGGCAACCGGCGGACGTGAACACGAGCGAGCGTTGCCCGTCGTCGGGGGCGATGTCCAGCAGCACGACGTGCTCGGCTGCGGTGGCGTGCATGTCCCACGTTTGCGCATACAGCGCCGCGCCGTCGTCCGTTGCGCCGGTCGGCACGAGGCAGGCGGTGCAGTCGTCGATCGGGCGGGGGGTCACGGCGCTCGGCGGCGTATGGGGCGGTTCGGCCGAGCGAGCAGAAGTCTGGCCGCCGACCAACGCGGACGGACGACGGTCCGCATCGCCCGCCTTCAGGTTGAACAGCGTGTCCGTGAAGTCCGTGAACCCGCCGGCGACGATCAGCTCCGCCACCGAAAGCCCCGTCGCCTCCGCCATGCCCTCGAGCTCGGCGAACAGGTCCGGCGCATACACGCGGTGCGCCGGTACGCACGCCTCGGCCACCGCCAGCACGGCCGCGCGCGACATCGTTCGCCCCGACCACAACGGGTCGCCGGCCAGCGCGACGCGTTCGGCGGCGAAGTGGCGGATCGCCTCGGCCTGTGCGGCGCCGTGGGCATGGCCGATGGCGCGCGGGGGGCCGGCGAGGGTCAGGACGGGGGGCGGGCCGGCGGGGGGCATCGGTGCGCGCATCGAGGGGTCCTCTGATTCGTCGTGACGTTCGGGAGCGATATCGAAGCCGGAAGCATTCTAACGTTGTCGGATACGTTTGCCTGGCATATCGTCCTGCCCCAGCCGACCGCCCGCGAGGAGCCGCCCCATGTCCCGCCCGCCCCGCGCGTCGATGCCCGTGCCCCATCTCACCGCGGCCGTCGCGGCCGCCACGGCTGCCCTGGTCGCCGCCGCCTTCCTCCGGCCGCCCGCGGTGCGCCATCCCGCCGCCCGCGCGCAGGGCGCCGACGCGCCATGGACGGGCGGGCCCGTCGACCAGTTCGGCGGCCGAACGGCCGTCATGGCTGCGGGCGATGACGGCTCGACGGTCTGGGTCGGCCACGGGCCGCGCGTGGTGGCGCTGAACGTGGCCGACCCCGCCGCACCGGTCGCCGCGGGGCGCACGGCGTGGCTGGACGGCATCGTCACCGGCCTGGCGGTCGACGGCGAACGGTCGGTCGCGATCACCGGCGGGGAGGGGCAGGTCAACGGCGGGTCGGCGGCCGACCCCGGCACGCTGGCCGTGCTGGACGTCGGTGACGCTGCGGCGCCGACCGTCATCGGCCGCGTCGCGCTGCCCGGCGCAAACGGCGCCCGCACGGCGCTCGCGCTGCGCGACGGCATCGCGTTCGTCGTCCGCAGCGTCACCGGTACGGTTCCCGACGACGGTACGTTGCTGGCGCACTCCGGCCTGAGCATGGTCGACATCCGTCAGCCCGCCGCGCCGCGCATCCTCGTCGACGACCTCATCCCGCCGCCGCTGGAGGTGACGGACGTCGTCGTCATCGGCGACGTGCTGGCCGTCGCGGTGGCCAGCGGCACGGACGATTCCGTCGGGATCATCACCTCGCTCCTGCTCTACCGGCTGGCGGGCGATGCGCCGCCGACGCTGCTGACCGAGCACGAGAGCCCCGCCTGGCGGGTGCTGGCACGCGAGGCCGGCCCGGCACCGCGCGCGATCGTCTACGGCCAGGGCAGCGGCGGGCTGGCGCTCGACATCTCGAACCCCTCCGAACCGCGCGAGGTCCGGCGCTGGGACGGCTCGACATGGTGCCACGACTGCCTGCGGCTGCTCGTGGGCGCGGACGGCGGGGTGTCGATGGTCTCGCCCGGCGGCTTCGGCGGCGGCTACGTGGCTTCCGTCGGCGCCGGCGGCCAAGTGGCGACGGCCCTCTCACTGCTCGTCCGCCCGTCCGGCGGCGCGGCGGTCGTCGGCGCGCACATCGTCTTCGCCGATGTCGGGGGCGACGTGCGCGTCCTGGACATGCGCCTGGCGTCCACGGCGCGCGAGACGGACCCGACGGTCGGGCAGCTGGCGCTCCAGGGCAATGCCGTGGCGGTGGCCTTTGATGGCGATGCGGACGACGGCAACGCGAACGCCGCCGATGACGCGCACGCCTACACCGCGCCGTGGGAGGGCGGGCTGCGGACGCTGTCGCCGGCCCACCCGACGCACCCCCCGCTCGTCGGCGGCTGGCGGAGCGCCGCCTACCGGTCGTCGCTCGACGCGGGCGACAGCTGGGCACTGACGTCCTACGAGGGCGAGGGCGATGCGCTCACGCGGGCACTCGATGTCTTCGCGCTGGGTCGCCCGGAGAAACCCGCGCACATCGGCCGGTTGTACGACGGCAGGCTCGGCCGCCTCCTCCATGCCGGCGACCGCGATTGGGCGGTGGTGGCCGGCACGCGCCGCGGCGGACAGGGCGAACCCGCCCCCGGCGCGGCGATCTCCGTCTACGCCCTGTCCCCGGCCAGCGCAACCGAGCAGGAGCCGAGCGTCGCCGATGTGCCGGCGGGCACGCTCGATCTGCAGCAGTGGGTGACGGACGTCGACATCGACGGCCAGCGGTTGGTGGCCGTCGGTCGCGCGTGGACGCCGCCCGACGACCCGCAGTCACGCCTCTGGATCGAGGTCGTCGACCTGACGAATCCGGCCGCGCCCGCCCGCCGCCTCTCCGCCGCGCTCGACGTCCCGCCCGCCGCCGCCTCGGACGGCCTGCCGCGCGTCGCCCTCGACGGCGACACGGCCGTCGTCGTCACGCCCCTCGGCCCGCCCGACCCGTTCGACGGCCTGCCGAGCTCGTCCCTCGTCTCCCGCATCGACGTCTCCGGCGCCGCGCCGCGCGTGACCGCCGGCGTTGCCCTTAGCGGCACCGTCGCCAGCGTCGCGATGGCCGACGGCTACGCATTTGTCGGCCCGGTGCGGTGCGAGGACGCCTCGCTGACGTGCGTCGTCGTGCTCGATGCGCGCGCGCCCGATGCGCTGCGCATCGTCGGCTGGCTGACGGTGCCGGCCGGCATGGCACCGTACGCGCTCGGACGCGACGCGATCGCCGTCCGCGGGTGGCACGTGTTCGTGGCGGCGGACAACGCGGGGGTATGGGTGTTCACGCCGCCGTTGGACTGGGCGCGGCCGGGGGATCGGCGCGGGATCGCGCTGCCGTGGCTGGGGCGGGAGGCAGTGAGGCGGTAGTGTGGCTGTGCGACGGATGGACGATGACGTAATGTTTGAGGGCGTCGGGAAAGATGTGTAACCGGAAGGTGACGTAGGGTCGGAGGGAGAACGGTCTCCGGACGATGGCGATCCGGGCCAGGGCGCATGGGCGCCCCGGCCCGGCTCCCCCCCGCCCGGAC
>JADYYS010000032.1 GCA_020853525.1 Ardenticatenales bacterium
GGGCGCTTCGGACTTCTGGGTGCCCGCGAAGGCGGGCACCATGGCGGCCCGCCAGGGACGCCTGCAGCCGGCCAGCTTCAGCTGCCGGTGGATTGCGACTCGCCGTCATCCGCAGATCGTCACGTGACGGGCTACCAGAGAGCCGGTCAAGTAATCCGTAATCCCCTAGGCTACTGTGCCTCTGCGAAACCCCTCCCGGCGCGCTGTCGCGCGCCTGTCCTCCCCAGCTGACGCTGGAGAGGACCTACGAATTGTCGCCGAGGTCCCATCTTAGCCACGGATAAGGTCGCATCCTTTCTCCAGCGACAGCTGGGGAAAGGTGGCAGCGCCGTAGGCGCTGACGGATAGGGGTCTGGGTTCTCCGTCGGACATTACTTGACCGGCTCTCTAGGCCCGCCGCATCGCCGTCCTCCAACCGGCCGCCGCGAGGAGGACGAGCAATCCGGCCAAGCCGCCGAACAGCGCCGCGTCGCCACCCGGCAACAGGTCGCCGGCGCCGGCGACCGGCATCGTCGACATGTCGGCCTCGACCGGTGAGGCGGAGGGGGCGACGGATGGGGCGACGGATGGGGCGACGGATGGCGCATCGTGTGAAGGCTCACCGGCCGGCGCCGCAGGCTGCGCGCCAGCGGGCGGTGCAGCGTACGGTTCGGCGCCGCCGCCGACCATCGCGCCCGGCATGGGCGCGGCGGCCACGGTCTCGGTCATCGCGCTCGTCGTCGACGTTTCCGTGACCGCTTCGGTCGCGGTGGCGGCATCGGGATCGGATGCCGCCGGCATGGCGGCCGGCAACTCGAGCGCGGGCTTGAGCTTGGGCTGGGCGGCGCTGGAATCGTCGGCCGCAGCACCGTCGACGTCATCGCCCGCATCTGCGCCGCAATCGACCGCGGGGTTGAAGGTGGAGTGACGGTCGGCCGGATCGCCGACGAAGTAGACGTGCAGGCTGAGGTGCTCCTCGTCGATGCCGGGATCGGGCGGCGAGACGACGAGCGGGACGCCGCCGACGCTCGGGATCGGATCGACGACGGTCGGGACGACGAACTCGAGCCCGACGACGCGATCGTTGGCGTCGAACAGCACGATCTCGGGCGCGTCGGCGTCGGCCTTCCCATCCTCGACATAGTCCGGGCGGACGAAGTGGCGGCCCATCGCGCCGGTGGCGGCCGGCAGGCCGACGGCGGTGGCGGTGACGCAGACATCCGTCGGCAGGTAGCCGGCTTGCTCGGCTTGCGCCGGCGACCAGCGGCCGTACGTCGCCACCCAGTCGGCGTATTGCGCGTCGGCCCCGCCGGATGGCGCGTTGGATGGCGCGTTGGATGGCGCGTTCGGGCCCGCCGTGCGCTGCGCCAGACTGGACGACGGCCGCGCCCAAGCGAACACGACGGCGGCCAGGATCACCGAACCGACCCGAATCGAGCGAGAACGAAGCATGACGTCACCCCCTGTTGCCGCCCCGCGCGGCGCGCGGTCCGCTCGCGCCGTCAGGGCCGTTCGCCTGACGACATCGGCGCCCGTGCACGCAGCGGGTGGGGTGATCGCAGCATCCGATCAGGCGCGTTCGTAACGCAATAGTAACCGGTGGTGCGTCGTTTGTCCAGTGGCGCGGCGGTCAGCGCACGGCATTGCGCAGCGCGGCGGGGAAGTAGAGCGACGGGCGCGCCGTGATCGCCGGGGCGGCGTCCGGCCGAGCCTGGAACACACCGCGGTCCGTCGGCGTGTAGTTCGGGAAGACCTCGAAGACGCGCGGGTTGCCGAGGCGCTTGGCCAGGAGCTCGGCCAGGATGTCGCGATAGTCGATCGTGATCGCCAGGTCCTCGCCCTCCGCCAGCGCCTCCGGCGCCAGCCCCGGCCACTCCGTGTGCACCGCCCGCTTCACGCCGCCGGAGATCGCGAACATGCAGCTGCCGTGGCCGTGATCCGTCCCGTTGCCGGCGTTCTGCGCCACCCGCCGGCCGAACTCGCTCATCGTCAGCACGGTCACGCCGGGATCGTCGAACCGCCGTCCGAGGTCCTGATAGAACGCGAGCAGCGCCTTGTCGAGCGAGTTCAACAGGTTGAACATCATCCCGCGCGTCGGATCATCCCAGCCCCAGATCTGGTTCGCGTGCGTGTCCCAGCCGCCGTTGTCGATGCACGCGACCTCGAGGCCGAGGTCCGCTTTGATCAGCTGGGCAATCTGCTTCAGTCCTTGGCCGAGCTCATCGTCCGGGTACTGGGCGCCGTTCTCGGGGGCGTGGCTGGCCGGGTCGGCCTTGGCCAGCAGGTCGAGCGCCTGAAACGTGGACCTGGCATCCGAGGCGAACCAGTCGCCGGCGCACCAAAGCTGTTCGAGCAGCGCCTGGAAGCGCACGATGTCGGCCGTGTTGCCGCCGAGGTGCATGTCGGCGATGTTCTGCAGCGCGGCCGCCGGCACCGGGCCGCGCAGACTCTCCGGCACCACCGGCCCGACGCCGAGCGCGCGGAACGGCGAGGCGTTCCGCTGCGCGGTGGCCGAGAGGTACCGTCCGAGCCAGCCCGTCGTCAGGCTCTGCGCGCCGAGCGCACCGCGCTCCATCAGGCTCATCGCGTCGAAGTGACTGCGCGAACCGTGCGGTGCGCCGGTGGCGTGTACGACGCCGAGCCGGCCGTCGTCCCAGATCCGCTTCAGGCCCGTCAGCGCCGGGTTGAGGCCGAACCGGTCGTCCAGGCCGATGACGGTCTTGCCGTCGCCCGCCTTGGGCGGCTTGAAGGCGATCCGCGGCCGCTTGTCGTAATATGCCTGCTCGGTGAACGGCACGACGGCCGACAGGCCGTCCATGCCGCCGCGCTGGAAGATCACGACGAGGATGTCGCCCCGCTGCGGCGCCGCGGCGCTGCGGAACGCCAGGCGCGGGAAGCCGCCCGGCAGCGCCGCGGCGCCGAACGCGCCGGCGCCGGCCAGGAGCCGGCGCCGGCTGAGGCCGCGTCCGTTCCCGTCCGGTGCGCCGTCGGACGCCATGGTGCGGTTCGGGTCGCTTGAGATGTCGGGCCTGTCCCTGCGCTCGTTCATGATCATTCCCCCGGCGTGTGCGTGATCCGGCGCTAGCGCCAGCTGAAGTACGGGCTGTCGAGCAGGGCGGCCACCGTCATCGGCAGGCGGGCGCGGAGCGTCGCCTCGTCCAGGGCGTCGGTGCGGCCGTTGCCGAGGAAGTCGACGAGGCGGGCGCGGTCCTCGGCAAGCAGCGGGCGCGGCAGGATGCGCGTCGCCCAGTCGTCGACGACGTTGGCCGCCGTGCGGTCGGCGACACGGATGACGGTCTGCTCGTACAGGTAGGGGGGCAGGTTGCGCAGCTGGCCGGCGCACAACGCCTGCGCGTAGTTCCAGCGGCCGACGATGACGTGCATCCCGCTCCACGGCCGCCCGGCGTCCGGGTAGCCGTCGGGGGCGCGCCAGCGGAACGGCATCTGGTCCATCTGCTGCAGGTATGCCTCCGCCCGGCCCTCGTACTTCACGCTGTCGCCGCCCTCGTAGAAGTCGGGCGGCAGCTCGGCGATCAGCGCGCCGGGATCGACCTCCAGGGCGCGCTGGCAGGCAACCCAGTGCTCGAACGGGCGGCGGATCTTGGCCGGACCGCCGTCTGCGGCGCGCGTCGCCCGCCAGAACGCCGGGGCGTTGAACAACGTCCGGAGCATCGCCCGGATGTCGCCGTCCCGCCCGAACGCGCCGGCCACATGGGCGACGAGATCCTCGTCCGGGATGTCCGACACGAAGCGGCGAACGAGCCGGCGGGCCACGTGCCGCGCGCACGCCGGCTGGTCGACGAGGAGATCGATGACGGCCTCCCCCTCGTCGGCGCCGCCCGAGGGGATCCGCGTGCCCAGGACGACCTTGTCGCCCGGCGCGTGGTCGGCGGGGCGAAACTCGAAGACGACGTCGGCATTCCAGTTCCAGCCGGTGAAGCACTTGGCGACGGCCTTGACGTCGTTCTCGGTGTAGCCGCCGCCGACGCCGAGCGTGTGGAGTTCCATCAACTCGCGGGCGTAGTTCTCGTTGGGGCCGTTCTTCGTGTTCGTCGCCGTGTTCAAGTAGCGCATCATGACCGGGCTCTTGGCGCTGGCATGAACCAGGGCGCGGAACGAGCCGAGCGCGTGCTTGCGGACAACTTCACGGTCGTCGACCGTCTTGTAGCGGACGATGAACTCTTCCGGCATGAACACATTCAACTGGTTCGACCAATGATCGACCATGACCTCGTACAACTGGCGGCGGCTGGCGACGGCGCGGTAGAGCGTGGCCGCGGTCAGCTCGCTGGATACGGGGTGGGTCGCGTCCTTGTGCGCCTTCAGCGCGGCGGGCGACAGGGCCAGCGTCGGCAGCGCCGCCAGCGCGTCGTCGCAGTCGTGGTCATCGATCCGCTCCGGCGCCAACTGCTCGTCGATCCACGCTGCCGGCCCGATCGTGCCGACCCGGGCGCGCTCTGCGGCCGTGGCGCCGAACGTGGCGCGGCTGAGCAAGTGGTCTTCGGGCGACGGATCCGTGATCTGACCGCACCCGGCGGCCCAGGCACGCAGTGGCGCGGCGGCAGGCGGATCGACGGTAGCGGCGAGCGCGGCGCCGGCGGCGCTCGTGGCGAGGAATCGGCGGCGGGTGAGCGGCATGGGCGGTCTCCCGGCAGGGCTGGCGACCAGCGCATAGGCGGTCGGCGGACGGAGGGCCGTTGGGCGAACCCATCCGTTCCATGGCCGGCCGATCCGAAATCGTCACAACCCCGTGCAACCGCGCGATCCGCGGCGAATGTACCCCTGCAACTTGCGCCCAGGCGGCAGCGAGCATAGAATCGCGCGATTGTTGCCTTTCTGAAGGGCCCGACGATGCTGCGCGCCGGTGGGGCGTGCGGATGCGGATATTGAGGAGTTCGTCACCACCATGGGTCGCTATACCGGTCCGCGGAACAAGCTCTCGCGGCGCGAAGGGATGGACCTGTTCGGCAACGGCGGGGCATCTCTGGCGCGGCGCCTCGAACAGATCCCGGGAGATCACGGACGGAAGCCGCGCCGCGGGCGGCCGTCGGACTTCCAACGCCAGCTGCGCGAGAAGCAGAAGGTGAAGCGCATCTACGGCGTGCGCGAGCGTCAGTTCAGGCGCGTCTTCGAGATCGCGCGCCACGAGCCCGAAATGACGGGCGTCGCGCTGCTCAAGCTGCTGGAACGACGCCTCGACAGCACGCTCTACCGCGCCGGGCTCGCCCGCACGCGGGCGATGGCGCGCCAGCTCATCGGCCACGGCCACGTTCTCGTGAACGGGCGCAAGGTGGACATCGCGTCGTTCGTCGTCGAGCCCGGCATGACGATCGGGATGGACATGAAGGCCCGCAAGATGACGGACGTGCAGTGGTCCGTCGACTCGCCGGTCGTCATGTGCCCGGCCTGGCTGAGCCGAGACGACTTCGAGGTCCGCGTGCTCGACATGCCGGACCGACGGGACATCGACGCGCAGATCGAAGAGAACCTGATCGTCGAGTACTACTCGCGCTGACGGTTGCTCACGCTCGCCGACGCCTCCGTGTCGGCCGAGCTGTCGTCGATCCGGCCGGCCCCATGGTGGGTTGGATCGACCGGCCGGACCTCGTTCAGTGCGGCGTCGAGCAGCGGCAACACGAACGCTGCCGTCGCCGCACCGAACAGGGCGCCGGTCAGGGTGCGCAGGAGCGGCGTCGATTCGCGCCAGCCGACGAGTTGCGTCAGGCCGTCCAGCCCGATCGGCACGAGCGCCAGCGCATATAGCGCACCGGGCAACGGGCGCAGCCGCCCGACGCCGCGGCGTGCCACGGCGATCCCGACGCTGGCCGCGAACAGCGCGCTGAACGTTGCGACGTCCCGCACGCAGACCGCCACCTGGTAGCCGACGGCCGGGTCGCGCACCGGCTGATGGAACGACAAGAGCGGCCGGGCGAGCGGCGCCGTGGTGAACGGCTGCAGTGCCGGCCAGTCGTAGTGCGCATGCGGCCCGAACAGGAACCAGCTGTGGTGGGGCAGTTGGTGGCACATCGGGCGATAGAGCACGTACAGGACCGACGACATCCGTTCGGCGCCCAACCATGCCAGCGCCGGCGCGGCAAATGCGCCGACAACGTACGCCCCGATGCCGATCAGCCAGACGCCGAGCCAGTGGCGACCGATCCATTCGGCGAGCCGGCCGATCCACGCTCCGCCCCCGGATCCGAACGCCTCCCCGCGCGTCACTTCGCGCCCGGACCGCCTGCCGCGCCGGAAGCGCTGCCGCCCTCGATCCCCATGCCGGCGTCGGCGGCCGCACGTTCCGCCGCGAGGGCCGCAGCGTCCGCCCCAGCGTCCGCCGCGGCGGCGGCGACGGTGCGCCGCCGCCGCTGGATCGACCAGCCGTAGCCGCCGATCAGCATGCCGGCCACGAGCCAGGCCGCCGCAACGTAGCCCATCGTCAAGCCTCCTCGCCCGCATCGGATCCCGAAACCGTTTCCAATGTCCGCGGCGGAGCGTCCTCCGCCGCGGACGCCCGCAGCGCCAACGCGCGCGCGACGAGCGCCGCCCGGCGCCGCCGGTGGGTGTTCGGGGCGATCTCGCCGCGCTCGGACGCCGCGTCCAGCCGGGCGATCGCCGCGATGACGCCGTCGTATGCCCGCGATGTGCGCCGGCTCGGCAAACGGCCGCGGCGCGCGCGACGGGCGGTGATGCCGGCCAGCATCGCCGCGAGCACGGCGATGGCCGCAAGCACAACGGCCGCGGTGCGTACGTGCGCCTGCTGCACGAGCGCCTTCGGCGCCGGACCCAGTACGTCCTGCGGCGAAGTCGGCGCCTCCGCGGCCGGCGGAAGGCCCGTGATTCGGACGGTCCAGTGCTCGCCGGCGGCCAGCGGGCCGCCGACATAGCGTTGGACGGGCTGATCGCCGAAACGGTCGGCCGTCGGTCCGGACAGTTGCGCGCTCTCGGCCTGCGCGCCCGCGTCGGCCACGACCCAGCCGAGCTGTGCGGCGCCGTCGGGCATCGCGCGGTCCAGCGTGGCCGTCGTGCCGCGGTACGGCATGCCATAGCTGGCCACGATCTCACGTCCGCCCGGTGGGACGGGCAGCCGGCTGGCGATGTAGCCCTCCCGGCTGGCGTCCGCACGCGACGCCACGTCCTCGCGCCCGGTGCGGTCCTCGAGCACGACGTCGCGCGCGCCGACCGGCAGCGGCAGCAGGAACGTCGGTGCACCGTCGGCCGAGACGCGGGTGCGCTGACCCTCGTTGGCGATCTGCCAGACCTCGAAGACCGCCACCTCGCCGCGCTCGGGGTCCGCCTTGGCCAACCCCGACAGCGCGGCGATCCGAACGGGCGCGACCGGGTCCGCCGGGAAGACCGCCACGACGATGTCGGAGCGGCTGGGCGTGCGCGTCGTCAGCGTGACGGCCGAGGTCGGGCGATACCGGACGCCGTCGAACCAGGCCTCGGGTTCGTACGCGATCCCATCGCCCACGACGAGGCCGTTGACGGCAAATACGCCGTCGGCTGCGAGCGGCACGGCGCCGAGGTCGATGCCGAGGCCAAGCGCCTCCGCGTGCAGCGTCACGGTCGTCCCGCGCGCCGCCTCCGGCGCTTGGCCGCCGGGCAAGAGGATGCGGCCTTCGATCCGGCCGCCGGACGATGCACTCGGCAGCGTGAGCGGACGGCTACCCCGGCGGCGCAGGCCGGCCAGTGCGGCCTCGATGGACCGGTTGTCGAGCGGCGCCGCCGCGTGGGCGTCCGCGCCGTCGAACGCAGCGCGCATCGCCGCGGGCGATCGGACGGCTAGGCCGTCGGCACCGGGCGGTGCGTCGGCATCCGGGACGAGCGGCGCGGCGGCGAGCGCACCGGCGTAGACATCCGCGGCCCCGTGGCAGCCGGCGCAGCCGTCCGTCCAGCCGGCGTCCGCCGCGGCGAGGAGAAGCGGGTGCTGGTCGCCGAAGGCGCGCACCGCGGCCACGACGTCCCAGCGTTCGGTGTCCGAGAGCAGGCGGCTGAACGGCGGCATGCCGCGATCGAGCCGGCCGGTCGTCACCGTCCGCCAGAGGTCGGCGGCCGCGCTCTCGCGCATACGCGTCCGATCGGCCAGGCTCGGCGGCGGCGCCGGCAGGCGGTCGACGAGCGGTCCGTCGCCGCGCCCGGTCGGGCCATGACAGCCGGCGCAGTGCGCGTCGTACAGGATGATGCCGCGCTCCGCATCGCCCTGGGGCGCGGTGTCGGCGAGCGCCGCGGCCGTCGGGGTCGGCGTCGTTGCCGCGCGGACAACGGTCGGCCCGCCGGCGTTCTCGACCGCTGTGCGCGGTGCGCCGGCGGTCGGCTCCGCGGCCCGCGCATCCCCATGGACAACGACGGCCGCGAGCGCGGCGCACGCGAGCCAGGCCGAGGTCGTCGCGCCGACGCGCAGTGCTTCGCGTCGGCGCGTCGTCGGCGGCTGCTCCTTCGTCGTCGACGACATCATGGGGCATCGGCCGAGCGGGCGCGCCGGCGGCGAACATCGGCTTCGATGGCCGCCGCGTCGGCTTCGGCGTCGCCGGCATGGTGAGCGGCGAGCCCGTCCAGGGCCGCCAGCACCGCGGCGCCGCGCGCGACCGCCTCGTCGCGCTGCGCGCGGTGGTCGTCGGCGTCGATCCGACCGTCGTTCCTGTCGTCGTCGAGGTCGCGCAGACCGGCCAGGACGGCCTCGCGTTCGACGAGAAGGCCGACGACGCGCGGGTCGTCGGCCGTGGCGGCGGGCGCGCCGAACCACAGCGGCATGGCCACCCAGGCGAGGCCGACGGCGAGGGCGGCGAGGGCCAGCGCGGCGATGAGCCAGGCCGCGCTCAACGGACTACCCGCTGTCGCGATCGGCGGGAATGGCTGTCGGATCCCGTCGCCGGCCGGATGAGACGCTCGATCAGCGCAGCAAGGTCGGACGGCGTGAACGCGGCGGCGGCCGTCAGCGGCGCCTTCAGCCGATCCACGGGCTCCGTGCCGGGCGCCGCCAGCGAGACGAGCCGTCCGTCGGGGTCGACGACGAACGTCTCCGGCACGCCCGTGACCTTGTAGTGGTCGGAGATCCGTCCGCCGAGGTCCGGACCGTTGGGATAGGTCACGCCGTGTGTGGCCAGGTAGCGACGCGCCGGGCCTTCGGTATCGACGTAGTCCACGCCGATGAACATCACGCCCCGATCCTTGTACCGCCGCCAAAGCGCTTCGAGCTCGTCGGCCTCGTCGGCGCACGGCACGCACCACGATGCCCAGAAGTTCAGAACGACGACCTGGCCGCGCAGTTCGTCCAGCGCCACCGTGCCGCCGTCGAACGTGAGCAGGGTGAAGTCGGGCGCCGGCCGGCCGACCTCCGGCCCTTGCTCCGGCCGGCGCACCGCCGACGCGAACGCGACGAACAGCAGCACGGTCAGCCCGCCGATGAGCGCGATGGCCCACGCGGCGCGTCGACCGCCGCCGGCGGCCGGGGCGCCCTCCGGTTCCGATCCGCCCGGCACCGTCACGGCGTCTCTCCTCTTTCCCGATCCGCCACCATCCGCTCGAGCGCCGCCGCATAGGGTGACTCGATGTCGCCTTGGCCCGTGGCCATGGCCATGCCCGACCCGGCACCCGGCCGTACGATCCGCGCCACGAGCCAGGCACCGCCGACGAGAAGCCCCACCGGCACCCACCATGCCAGCCCGAGCAGCCCCGACATCGGCGGCGTATTGCGGACCGCCGGGCCGTAGTAGTCGACGAAGTGCTGGATGATCGCGGCACGGTCCGCCCCGGCCGCGAGACGGGCGCGGATCTCGTCGCGCATCTCGGCGCACACGGGCAGCGGGCACTCGACGAGGTTCCGTCCCTGGCAGATCGGGCAGTTCAGCCCCCGCGCCACGGCGAGCACCTCGGCTTCGTCGACGGGGGTCGAGGAAGCCGCGGCGGAATCAACCGGCGCCGCTCCGATCGTCGCGCCCGTGGTCGTCACGCCCGTGGTCGCGCCGATCGGCGCCGATCCCGGGAGCGGCGCTTGCGCGCGGACGCGCGCCGCACCGACGGCACCCGACACCGCGACCGCGGTCGCCAGCGCGACGACGCGCACCGCGCCGGCTGCCCCGCGCGGCCACGTCCGCCCGGTCGTCCCGCCGCCGGATCGCCTCACGCCGCGGTCGGCCGGGGCGAGGATCGGCCGGCCAACAGGCGGGCCAGCTCGGCGTCCAGGACGCGCTGCTCGCGCCCGTCGGGCCAGGCGGCCAGCATCGTGCCAAGGGCCAGCACGAGCAGGCCGAGCCAGACGCAGCCGACGAGCGGGTTGACATGGACCTTGACCGTGACGACGCCGGCCTCCGGATCGAAGCCGCCAAGGAGCGCGTAGACGTCGCCCAGCGGGCGGTGGAGGACGGACGGGATCGTCATCGGCTGCTCCTCGCGGTTGCGGAAGAGCTGCCGGCTGGGGGCGACGGTGCCGACGGATCGGTCACCCTGCAGGACGGTGAACCGGGCGCGGTCGATCTGACGATCCGGCTCGCTCGCCTGCTCGAAGCCGTCGAAGCGCAGTGCATACGCGCCGCTCGTGAGCACATCGCCCTCGCGCAGCGCGCCCTCCGCCTCGGTCTTGTAGGCGTTGCCCGTGATCCCGACCGCCAGGACGACGACGCCAAGATGGACGATGTAGCCGCCGTAGCGCCGGCGGTTGCGGGCGACGAGGCGGACGAACGCGGTGCCGACGTTCTCGCCCAGGCGCCGGCGCGCCCGAACGCCGCGCGCGATCTCCAGAATTGTCGCCGCGCCGGCGAACGCCGACACCGCAAAGCCCGCCAGCGCCGTCGGCTGCCGCACGCCGCCGGCGACGAGCGCCGCGACGAGGGCGAGAGACAGGAAGGCGGGCCGGGCGAGAAGGCGTCCGACGCTCCGCGCATCCGCGCGCCGCCACGCGACGAGCGGGCCGATGCCCATGAGCAGCACGGCGGCACCGAGGATCGGCAGGACGAGACGATTGAAGTAGGCCGGGCCGATCGTCACCTTCTGGCCGGTGACCCACTCGCTGATGATCGGGAACGTCGTCCCCCAGAAGACCGCGAAGAGGGCGCCCATGAACAGGAGATTGTTGCCGAGGAACGCCGCCTCGCGGCTGACGACGGACTCGACGCGGACCGTTGCGCGCAGGAGCGGCAGCCGCCACAGGAGCAGCGCCAGGCTGCCGGCGACGACGACGATCGTGAACGCCAGGAAGGAATCGCCGATATCGCTCTGCGCGAAGGCGTGAACGCTGGCGACGAGGCCGGCGCGGGTGAGGAACGTGCCGATCAGGGAGAGGCAGAACGTCAGCAGGACGAGGGCGACGTTCCAGGTGCGGAACAGGCCGCGTCGTTCCTCGGCCATGATCGAGTGCAGGAACGCGGTCGCCGCCAGCCACGGCATGAGGGCCGCATTCTCGACCGGGTCCCAGCCCCAGTAGCCGCCCCAGCCCAGGACGTCGTATGCCCATCGGCCGCCGAGCGCCAGACCGATCGTCAGGCACAGCCAGGCGACGAGCAGCCAGCGCCGCGAGGCGGACAGCCAGGACGCATCGAGGCGGCGCGTGATCAGTGCCGCCACGGCGAACGCGTACGGGACGGCGAGCCCGGTGAAGCCGAGGTAGAGCATCGGCGGGTGGAAGGCCATGCCCGGGTGCTGCAGGAGCGCGTTCAGCCCGTTGCCGTCGGCCGGGAGGACGTCGAGCCGTGCGAACGGGTTCGCCTGGAACACGACGAGGCCGAGGAAGAAGGACATGATGGAGGCGCCGACAGCGGCAAACCACGGCAGCAGGCCGACGTCGGCGCGCCACGGCCGCGCGAGGGCGATGGACAGGAACACGCCGAGCAGCCAACTCCAGAACAGGAGCGAGCCTTCCTGGCCGCCCCAAAGTGCCGTCATCAGGTAGAGGCCGGGCGTCGTGAGGCTCGACGTCTTCCAGACATAGGCGATGCTGAAGTCGTGGCGATACAGACTGATCTCGAGGACGGCGACGGCCGCCGTGCCGAGGACGGCCGACAGCCAGAGCGCCCGCCGACCGCTCTGGACGAGCCCCGGCGCGCCGCGCCAGGCGCCGACGGCCGATGCGACCGCCGCGTAGACGGCGGCCCCGAACGCGGCCGCGACGCTGCCGTAGCCGAGCTCAGCCATCCGACCGTCCGTCCGGGTCGCCGGCCGGCGCCGTCGCGCCCGGCGGCACCGCCTCGTATTTGGACGGGCACTGGACGAACAGCTCGTCGGCCACGAACGCGCCGTCCGCGCCGAGCGTGCCGCCGACGGTCACCGACTCCGCCCGGTCGAACGTGTCCGGCACGAGACCGCGGTAGGTTACGCCGAGGTTGCGATCCTCGTCCGTGAGGACGAACGCCAGCTGCAGCCCGTTGTCGCCGCGCCGCACGGAGGCGGCGTCCACGTAGCCGCGCACCCGCATCCGCTGCCCGGCCGATGCCGCGAGCGCGGACGGCTGCGCCTCGGCGGGCGATCCGGGCGCGACGGCGTCCCAGAGCTCGGCCACGGTGTAGTACGCCTCGGCCTGTCGGCTGAAGGTGACGATGCTGATCACGGCCACCGCGCCGATGATCAGCCCGGCTCCCAGGACATAGCGCAAGCGCATCGCTCGTTCCTCCGCTGCATGGTCACAGGCTCGGCCGTGCGGTCGATGCCTGAGGGTCGCGCCGTCGGCGCGGGTCGGACCGGCTGGGGACAGGTCGGCATCGGACAGGTCGGCGCCGGACAGGCCGGCACCGCGACGAAAGGCACGGCTCCGTCGGGCACAGTGTAGGCACCGGCCAAAGGGCGGTCAATGGCACGCGGAGTCCGTCCGCGGCGGCGCGCGACGGCACCGGGAAGGGATGCGGTCCGACGGGATGGGCTCCGCACCGCTTCGTCACGGGATCGGAACCATGGGCGACCGGCCACGGACATCACGGTCCGCCCGGAGACACAAGCCGGGCCGTGCGTCCGATGAACGCGACGTCCAGCGCCGGCACGAGCGGATCGTTCGTGACCAGGGTGACGCTGTGGCGGTAGGCGCCGTGCGCGGCCAGCGCATCGTCTTCGGGCGCCGGCGGGAGCGCGACGGTGAGGCGCATCGATCCGCCGGGCGGGACCACGCCGCCCTCGAGGGTGGCGGTGCCGGCCGCCGGTCCGTCCATGGCCACGGTGAGCGGTACGGCGCCGAGGTTGCGGATCGTTGCGGACGCGGTGCCGGGCGCAGCGCCGTCGATCGGGCCGAGGTCGACGACCCGACCGCCGCGTCCCCAACGCGCGCCCTCGTCGAGCCAGATGCGCGGGACGCCGGGCGGAATCGGCTGTTCCGCGTCGCCGACGGGGCGGCCGGGGGCGTCGGGCGACCGGAGGACGAATACGACGCGCAGCCGGCGCTCGCCGCTGCCCGCATCGCCGTCGTCCAAGCGCGGGGCGGAACGGTCGTCGCTGAAGAGCTGGACGTAGAGCGCCTGCGCTCCGATGTCCACCGGACCGGTCTCGCCGGGGGCGCGCACCAAGTCCGGGTCGAAGCGGAGCGTCACGGCCTGCTGGTCGCCGGCCGGGATCGCGACGCCGCCGCGCAGCCGACCGGCGGCATCCTGGGGAGAACCGGGAACATCGAGCGCCACGGCCGCGGACGGCGTGTGGATCTGGGCGAGGTGGAGCGGCGCGTCACCGGCATTGGCGAGGACGAGCGGGACGGTGACCAGCCGGCCGGCAACGACCTCGCCGAGGTCGATCGTTCCGTTCGCGGCGCCGCCGGCCAGCGCCAGCCGCGGGCCGCCGACGCTGTCCGTCACGGCGTCGAGCGCGACGATCGCAAAGCGTGGGTCGGTGGTGTTCGGGTCGGGCAGCGCGGCCAGGACCTCGTGGGGCAGGCCGCCTTCGAGTCCGGCCGGCGTGAACCGGCGGCTCAGGCCGACGCGCGTCGGGGCCGGCGTCGGCACGGGACTGAAGTACCGGAACGAATGGGGCAGCGGCGTGGGAAGCGGTACCGTCTGCCGGTCGTCCGGACGCGCGCGGGACGTCAACCACCAGCCGGCGCCGATCGCCGTGCAGAGTGCGGTCAGGACGACGCCGGCCTCGGCGGCGCGGCGGACGATGGCCAAGGGCTCAGCGTTCCAGCCGGCTCAGCGGCGGGGCGCCAGCGCAAGGCGGTCGCCAAGCGTTCGGGCGGCGCTGATCGGCGTGTCGAGGATCTGATCGAGGTACTCGTTCAGCTCGGGCCGATTGTGGATCGTGCCGCGGACCGCCTTCACGACGATGCCGTTCGCGTCCACGAAGAACGTCGTCGGCAGCGCTTTGACGCGGTAGATGGACGACGTCGTGCCGACGCCGTCGATGACCATCGGGTAGCTGATCTTGAAGCTCTGCATGAACGGCGTCACGAGCTCGGGCGTCTCCTGCGAGTTCACGCCGAGGACGACGAGGTCGGCCTTGTTCTTCTCATACGCGTTCACGAACAGCGGGATCTCGGCGCGGCACGGGGCGCACCACGTGGCCCAGAAGTTCAGCATGACCGCCTGGCCCTTGAAGTCGGACAGCTTGTGGAGCGTGCCGTCCGGCCCGGGCAGCTCGAACTCCGGCGCCGGCTGCCCTTCGCGCACCGGGGCGATGATCCGACCGTCGATGTGCAGCTTGACGTCGGCCGTGGCGATGAGGGACTGCGCCACCGGATCGACCGGGTCCTGCGCCGGGCCGTGCTCGGCGGTCCACTGCTGGAGCGCATTCTGTGCGTCGGGGCCGGCCAGATACCGCTCGACGAGCGCCTGCTGGCGCGCCCAACGGTTCAGGTCGGCCTCGGTCAAACCGAACGGGCTGCCGAGGATCGCCTGGCGCACCGTGCCCGCCGGCAGGCCGAAGCGCTGATCGGCCGTCACGACGATCGCAGCGACCGCCGCGTCGTCGACCATGATGTTGGCTTTCGTAGCCGCGTCGACGACGAGCCAGCGGTCGATCAGCCGGTCGGTCAGGTCGCGCCGGAAGCCGGCCTCGGCGGCGGGCGACGCGTCCAGCACCTTGCCGGTGAGCTTGAGCTGCAGGTCCTTCTGGACGGCGAACTCGATGTCGACGTCGCGCGTCGTCAGCGGCACGCCGTTCACTTCGGCCACCACGTCGCCCGGGGCCGAAACGGGGCCGCCGAGCGCGCCGCCGTTCGCCCGCCAGTAGCTCACGCCGATGCCGGCGGCCAGCGCGGCCGCGACGAGGGCGGTCCAGGCGAGGATCACGCCAAGGCGCGGCCGGCGTGCGCCGTCCGCAGCTGTCGATTCGTTCGTACGTGCCATCTGAACCTCCCGCCCGTCCACGTCGGGCGCTTGCGATCCCGCTGCCGATCGAGCCGGCCGGTGGCGGGCGCGCACGATCACGCGCCCGCCGAATTGTCCCCGCGCCGAGCCGGCGCCGGGCTACTTGGCCGCTTCCGCCGTCGCCTTCTTGGCGTCGTCGGACGGCGTCACGAGCTGGCCGGCCGGCAACGGACGGACGACGATCCGGAAGCGCGTCTCGTGCGTGAGCTCCGGCGCGGCGTCGTCGAACACGGCCTTCGTCGGATCGTTCGAGAAGATCTGGATGAACTTCGCCAGCGAGACCGGCCCCTCTTGCGAGAGGCGCGCGTCGAACTCGACGGTGAACGGGATCTCTTGCCAAGGCTTCAACGTGAGCGGCGAGGGCAGGTTGCCGGCGCCGTCGATCGGGATGTCGCCGATCTTCGTGGTCGTGCAGCCGCAGCCGGTGTACACGCGGCTGATGATGAGGTCCGCATCTCCAACGTTCTTCACGACGAAGTCGCGCGACACCTTGGTGTTCTTGTCGACATCGCCGAAGTTGTAGCTCCAGAGCTTGTTCAGGTCCTTCACCGCCAGCTTTGGCCCACCCGGGACCGGCTCGGTGTAGTCCTCGACCTTGTACGGGCGATACGGCTCGGCCAGATTGGGGTCCTCGATGCTCTCGGCGAGGACGTCGGGGGTCCACTTCTCCGCGTTCTCGCGCGCCTTGGGCGAGATCTCGTCGATCGGCAGGTCGACCGAGTTCCCTTCGCCCAACAGGTCGACCGCATCCTGAACCGCCTGCGGTGCGCCCGCCACGTCGCCCGCCACCGGGGTGGTCTGCTCGACGATGGTCTCGACGATCTGCACCGAGGTCGGCAGACCGAGGGCCACGGCCTGGGCGCGCGCCGCAGCGTCGCCGACGCCCAACGGCAATGTCGTCGCCTGGGGTGGGACGCCGCCCGTCGCGGACGTCACGGCCTCCGAACCGCCGCCGCGGTTCGCCAGCATGCCGGCGGCGAGGGCGACGCCGAAGACGGCGACGACCGCGACGCCGATGAGAAGGCGGCGGTCGAGGGTGACGACGACTTCCTTCTCGTCCTCCGGGCCGCCGTATGCGGCGCGGGATCGGGAACGATTCTGGGACATGGGAGGGGATCCTTTGACTCGAGGGCGCGGAGGGCGGGCTTGCCGCTGCAGGGGGGGGCGATCGGGCGGACGATGGATCGGGCGGACGATGGATGGGGCGGACGATGGATCAGGCGGAAGGGCGGACGCGCGCCACGATAGCGATCTCGCGCGCCCGGCGCGTGCGAGGCGCAGCCGACCGTCGCCCGACAAGCGGCGGCCGGCCGCACATCGACACGAACGCGCGCCTACTGCGCGGCGACGTCGGCCTGGATCGTGAACTCCACGAGCGGCGTCTTGGGGTCGTTGGACTTGATGCGGACCTGCTTCTGGACGAACTTGCCCTGCTCGGAGTTCACGCGCGGGTCGTAGCTCACCCGGACCTGCGACGTCTCGCCCGGCGCGAGCTCCTTCTTGCCGACGTGGGCCGCCGTGCAGCCGCAGCTGGCCGACGCGTCTTCGATCACGAGGAGCGCGGTGCCGATGTTGCGGATCGTGAAGTCCTTCTCGGTGGCCTTGTCGCCGGGGATCGTGCCCATGTCGACGGTCCACGCCGTCTCCGACGGCTCGTCGATCCAGATGCGCGGCTCGCTGGCGCCGACCGGGGCTTCCTCGACGGACACCGGCTGGACGGCGGTCTGCGCGCCGGCCGCAGCCGGGTTCACGGCGGCGGCCAGCGGATCGGCGGTCGGCACCGCGCCCGGCGCGACCGGATCGACGACGGCGCCGACCGGCGGCGGCGAGTTGACGTCTGCCGCCTGCTGCTTCGCCGGGCCGCCGATCGCACCGCCGAGGTACATGCCGATGGCGAAGATGCCCGCCACGGCCAGGATGGCCACCAGGCCGTAGAAGACGCGCGAGTCGATCTTCACGGTCACGTTGTTGTTGCTCATGCGGACGTTCTCCTTGGATGACAATGGGTGCGGAAGTTGCGATTCGGATGGGAGCCCGAGGCCTCCACGGCACGGGCGATCGGTCGATAACCGGCCGGACGTCCCGGCGCGGCTAGGGAACCCACTGGAACCAGCGGACCGGCGTGTCGATCGACACCGGCTTGCCGCCGCCGTTCGGTATGACGAGCAATCGCTGGGAGCGATCCAGGTACGTGAAGCCGATGAAGGCGTATGCCCGGCCGTCCGGCGACGGCGCCGCTTCGTTCAGGTAGAACGCCTTCGTCAAATCGGTCAGCTGGACGGGCGGCGTTCGCCCGTCGATCGGCACGGCGTACAGGTTCTCGATGTCGTCGCCTGCCGCCGGCAGCGCGCCGACGACGCCGACGCGGTCCTTCAGGCCGTAGTCCTTGCCGACGCGCGAGAACACCACGGTCTTCCCATCGCGCGACCACGTCACCTTGAAGTTCGGACCCGGGACGGGTGGCGACGTCTGCATGAGCGGCAGCTTCTCGGTGAGCGCCCGCTGCCCCTTGCCGTCGCGGCCGATAACGTTCATGCGCCAGCCGGTACCGTCCATCGGCAGGCCCTCGCCGAACAGGATCGACTTCCCGTCCGGCGACCACTGCGGGAAGAACGCGTTTCGCTCGACCAGGCGCGTCGCCTTGCCGGCCCGGTCGACGATGAAGACGCCGCCGGCATCCGCTTGTCCGGCCACCCAGACCTCGGCGGCCCCGTGGAACGCCCAGGCGTTGGCGGCCTCCGACCACGTCAGGCCGTTCAGCGCGCCGTCGTACACCTGGGCGACCTTCTTCGTGGCCAGCGCGTACGTCCAGATTCCGCGCGTCACGAGCTCCGTCCGCGGGGCGAAGTACACCGTGCCCGCATCCGCCCAGCCGAGCGTCTCGGCGAACGTCACCTGCTTGTCGGCCGGAACGCGCTCCGCGGCCCGGATCGGCGCCGTGTCGACGGTGGACGCCGCGCCGCCGGCGACGGGCTGGACGACGAGCGCAAGCGTCTGGTTGGCGGTATCCAGCGACTGCCAGAGCAAGTGCTTGCCGTCGGGCGACCACAGCGGGTTGATCTCGCGGCTCACGTCGTTCGTCAGCTGGCGCGCCTTGCCGTCGATGCCGGCCACCCAGAGGTCGTGCTGACCGGTCTCACCGGACAGGAAGGCCACCTGCTTGCCGTCCGGCGACCAGACGATGGGCGTCTCACCGGCGCGCAGACCATAGATGTCGATCCGCATGTCCTCGAGCTCGCCCTCGGCCATCGTGCCCTGCGCCTCGGCGTAGGGGCTCAGCTGTCCTTCGGCCACGCCGCGAACCACCGTCGGCTGCCCGTCGATGACGAGATCGACCGGGGCGGCGGAGGCATTGAAGATCCGCACGCGCGCCTTGCCGGCGCCGGGTCGCGTGCCGGACTCGTACGTGACGCCGTGGATCTTGATCGCGTTCTTCTCGCCGTACACGAACAGCGTCTTGACCTCGCGGTCCGCAACGGTGAGGTCGTCGAACGTCGCCAGCGACCCGCCGCTCTGGGCGCGCACCTCGAGCTTCAGCGGCCCGGGTGCGGCGAACGCGTTCTCGCCGCTCGCCCGGCCGTAGGCCGCGCGGTTCAGCGGATCGCCGTTCACGACCGGCAGCAGAACGGTGTCGGCCAGGCCGCGCGCGGCGTGCACGATTCGGACCCGCGCCTCGCCATGCTTGTGGTAGTCGTTGTTGTCCACCAGCACGCCGATGGGCGACGCGCCACCCGGCGACAGGACGAGCGTGTAGTCGCTGCCCGGCCGGAGCTTCACGTCTTGCTCGAAACCGCCGATCGTGACCTTGTGGACCTCGTTGGGCAGCGTGTTCGCGTGCGCCTGGCGACCGTTCTTCCCGTCCGTGTCCATGATCCACAGCCCGGCCTCGTTGCCCGCCAGGAAGGCGACCCGCTTGCCGTCGTCGGACGGCCAGGCGCGGCCCGGGTCATCCGGCGGCGACCAGACGGACGGCATCGAGCTGTTTTCGAGCGCCAGCTTGCGCGTGTTGCTGCCGTCGGCGGCGGCCTGGTAGAACTCCCCGCCGCGCACGAAGAGCAACGACCCGCTGATCGACGGCGCCTTGGGCTGGGGCGTGAACGTGGCCAGCGGCGACATCCGGGAGACGAGCTCGTCCACATTGGCGATCTGGCTCTTGGCCTCGGCCGTCTGCCGAACCGTCCTTGCCTGCTCCTCGGCGCTCTCCGGCGACTGCCCACCCGGCTCCGCGGCGCTTGCGCCATCGTTGATCAGCTCGTTGGCGTCCGGCGTCGGCATGTCCGGCAGCGGGTTGCTCTCGGCAACGAGCGTCGCCGCGTAGTCGTCCGGGCTGAGCGGAGCCGATGCGTCGGTGGTGGCCGACGCGTCCATGTCGGACGCCACGGTGTCGGTGACGGCGACGCCGGCCGCCGCCGTCGGTGCCGCGGCATCGTCGGCCGACACGGTGCCGAGGGCCACCGCGGTCAGCGTGCCCAACGGCCCGCTGCGATCCTCATCGACGGGAGCGTTGCCGCCGCCGCAACCGGCGAGTGCGGGCGTGGCCGCCAGCGCCAGCACGGCGATCGCGCCCAACCGAATCGCGCCGCGACGCGACGTCAAGAACAGACCAAGTGTCATAGTCACGCGTTGTGCCTTCCCAACTCTTACCCGACGTAAGACCGATTGTCCGACGGGTGTGCGGATGCTGTCAAGACGCCGTGCATCGGGCTGCGCGGCAGGGCTCGGCGCAGATGCGCGCCTCATCGCCGCGGCGCCCCTTGCGCGACGAGGCCGGGATCGAACGCCAGCGCCGGGGCGCAGGCGGACTCGACGGTGGGTGCCCGGCGGGCGGCCGCCGCGCCGAAGCTGAAGCCGAACAGGCCCGCGACGAGCGCCGCGCTGACGATCCAGTCCATCGGCGACGGCAGCGTCCGGAGCGAGCGCGTCGGCTCGATGAGCTGCTGCAGGCGCGCCTCGGTCGGCGAGAGCGCGCCGATCGCCAGCACGCCGGCCGGCCAGACCGGCCGATCCGCGCCGAGGAGCTTGACGAGGGCGCGGGCCAGCGAGAGGTCATTGGGATCCGTGTTCGCGTCCGCGTCGGCGCAGAGCTCCTTGCCGGCCAGGAAGCCGTTGCGGAGCAGTCCGGCCAGCGGCAGGAAGAAGAGCCCGCTGGCCAGCGTGCGGCCGACGAGGATCTTCAGGGGATCGTGGAACCGGACGTGATGACGCTCGTGGCGCAACACGGCCGCCAGCTCCGCCGGGGCGAGGAGTTGCGCCAGGCCGGTCGTCACACAGACGCGGGGCCGGATCAAGCCATGACAGAACGTGAACGCGTGCGGGTCGGCGACGAGGTCGATCCGACCGGCCAGCCCGACACCCTCGGCCAGCGCCGCGATCGGCGGCGTCAACCGGATACGCGCGCCGAGCACTTTGCCGAGCATGCGCCGCGTGGCGACGAGCTGATGGGTCAGCGCCAGCACCGCAGCGACGGCGGCGGCGGCGAGGACGCCGGACGGCAGCAGAACGCCGACGGTCGACAGGCGGGCGACGGCGGTCGAAACCCAGGTCTCGCACGCAACGAACGGATCGACGGCCCAGCTGTAGCGGGCGACGAACGCCAGCAGGCCGGCGCCGAGCGTCAGCGTCACCGCGAGGAGGATGACGAGCGGCAGGTCGGCGGTCACGCGGCGAAGGCGCATCACCGGACCGCCTCGAGGTCGTCGCCGTCCGCGCAATTGTCGACCGCATCGTCGACCGCATCGGCGGCCGCCGCGTCCGTGCGCGCCTGGATGAGCGCGGTCAGCTGGCGCAAGAGCGCCGGGTCGACGGTGTCGAGGACGTCGACGAACTGGGCGACGGCCAGCGCGCCGTATTCCTCCACCAAGCCCTCGGCCACGTGCCAGGAAACCCGGTTCACGAACGACGAACGGCTCTCGGCAGCGGCATACGTGAACGCCCGCGATGCACGGCGCCGCACGAGGACGCCCTTCTCCACCAGGCGATTCATGACCGTCATCACGGTCTTGTAGTTGGCGCCGTCACCGAGCCGCCCGCAGACGTCGGCCACGGTGCAGGCCTGCAGATCCCAAACGGCCGCCATGACCTCCGCCTCGAGCTCGCCGAAGACGCGGGCGAGGCCGCGGCGGTCGAGCTTGAAGGCGGGCAGGCGATCCGTTCGATCGGGGCACGTCATGGGTCCGGGTCCTTGCGAATGGCGCTGCGCCAGGCGGCGGGTGCGGGAAGCTCTCTTGCGGGAACTCTTTTGAGGGAACTCTTACGGGTCGTAAGCTGTGACGGGAATTGTAACGCCTCCACCGAGCCGGCGATACCGGGTGCGGCTGAGCGGTGGATGAGAGTTTCACACTTTGCCTCTGGACGCCGACTGCTGCGCATGCTATCCTGGCACCGGTAATCTTCTCGTTAAGGCGGCCAAGGAGACCAAGGAACGATGACGACATCCGTCCGGCGGCCGCAGTCCCGATTCAGCCGGCGCGCTCTGTCCAGCGCCCGATTCACACCCGCGCAGCGCGTCTCGCAAGCCCGATGCGCGGTGATGCTGTCGATGCGCCTTGCCGCCGTCGCCTTCGTCCTCGGCGCACCAGCGGCGTGCGGCCGCGCGCCAGACGCGGACGGCGACGCGAGCGGTCCGGTCGTCGTCGCCGGGCAAGGGGCCGGGGCGGTCGCGCCACCAACCCCGCGCGGTCAGCCGGCGGGCACCCGGACCGCAGGTCGCGCCGCCGCGCCGCACGCGCCGGGCCGCGGCGTCGTCGCCGGTCGCCTGATCGACAACGCCACCGGGTTGCCCGTCCCCGACGTCCAGGTCCAGCTCGTCGAAACCGGACGGCGGACGCTCACGGGCAGCAGCGGGACGTTTCGCTTCGACGGCGTCCCGATCGGGGAAATGACGGTGGCGTTCGGCCCGAGCGACACGCACGTGATCGCCAGCCGTTCCGCTATCGTCGGCGAAGCCGGCTTCGACTTCGGCCTCGTGCCGCTTCTGGCGGCGGATGCGCCGACGTACATCGTGCCGGAGTTCGGCGGCGTGGCGCCCGGATGCGGTCGCACCGAGGCGTCGGTCCCGGCCGGCGCGCTCGACGCCCCGGCGGCCCTCCGCGTGACGTGCCTGCCCAACGAAGAGGCGTTTCCGGCGCCGGCACCTGCAGGCAGACTGCCCCTGGCCGTCGTGGATCTCGCGCCGGGCGATCGCCTGCTGTCCGTGCCCGTGTCCGTGACCCTGGACCTGCCGACGCAACCGCGCTTCGCGGCCGGCGTGGCGCTCGAGCTCCTCCAGCTCGATGTCCGCCGCCTGAAATGGGACCCCGTCGGGGTCGCGACCGTCGACGCCGGCGGCGAGACCGCCACCGGCAGCGTCGGCGCGCTGGCGCCGGTCATGGTCGTCGCCCCGCCGTTCGGATCCGCCGGCGCGGCCGGCGACACACCGCCGACGATCGCCCGCTACAACGTGGCTGGGGCGCCCGACGGCGTGCCGTCGGACGTCTTCGACGGCCGCACGATCCTGGTGTATGCCGGCTTCGACTATGCGGGCATGGCGAACACAACGGTCCGCGTGAAGACAACGGACGCGCGCGGTACAACGTTGTTCGAGAGCGCACGCCCGTACACCGACGCCGGGCGCGACAACGTCCCGATGATCGCCCAGAGCGGCGAGCCGTGGCCGATCGGGGACTATCGGACGACGTGGTCGATCGGCGAGCCGCCCGTCGCGGTGGGCAAGGCCGTCGCGTGGTCGGTCACCGAACGGCCGACGCCCGGTCCGACCGCGGTCGCGCTCGTCATCGCACCCGCACTGGCGCGCGAGGGCGTGTCGTTCGAGGCGCCGTACGGCTCGGATGGGCTGCCGCCCCGCGCGATCCCGGTCGGCGCCGCCGACTGCGGTCGACCGCCGGGGTGGGTCGAGTACACCGTCCAGCCCGGCGACACGCTCTCGCTCCTGGCGCAACGGAGCGCGGTGGACGTCGCCACGCTCATGCGCGCCAACTGCCTGGCATCCGACGCAATCTTCGCCGGCCGGCTGCTGTACCTGGCGCGCTTTCCGAGCAAGCCGTACGTCCAGGGCGCTTGGCCGCCGTCCTACCCCGTCAAGCCGGGGAGCGATTGGCCGGCACCGCTGCCGACCCGCACCGTCCCGTCCGGCGGCGTGCCGATGTGGCCGACGAAGGCGCCCGGGGTGCCGCCGACCCTCGCCCCGCTGCCCTATCCGACGACGTGGTACACCCCGCCGCCACCGTTCGAACCGACATCGGGCAGCTCCGGGCAACCCATCCCCGGCGTCGGCGCAAGCGGCGGCGCCCCCGGCGGACCGGGCATCGGCGCGCGGCAGCCTCAGCCGCAGCCCTTCGTGCCGCCGTCCGCGCCGACACGGATGCCGCCCAAGGACCCGTCGCCCGCCGAGCCGACGCTGGCCCCCCGGCCGAACCCCTGAGGAACGGCGGCGCCGGCCGGATGCGGCGTCAGCGCCCCGTCGCCTCCGCCAACCGGCCGACGCACGGCATCCGCATCACGGACTCGATGCCGTGCGGCGCGTCCGCCAGTTCCGCCGTCAGGTCCTGGCCGGCCCAGTGCAGCGAGCGGTGGAGGCCGCGCGGCCAATGGCTGCTGTCGCTCACGTCGTAGACCAGACCGCCGCACGCCACGTAGGCTGGGGCCCGGTCGCCGTCGTGGCGCGCAAGCTGGCCGCGCGTGAAGACGGGCAGGTCGTCGCTCAGACCGTCCATGCGTCTCCCTCGCGCGCGAGATCGACCGGCACGTCGCACGCCGCTGCCGCCGCCTGACGCATCGCCTCGCGGTCGTCTGTGGCGAACATGTGCGTGAGCACGAGGCGGCGCACGCCCGCGCGCGCCGCCAGCCGACCGGCCTCGTCCGGCGCAAGGTGTCCGAGATCGCCCTCCCGGCCGCGGCGCGTGGGAAACGTGCACTCCAGAATCAGGAGATCGGCGCCCTGGGCCAGCGCCGTCACCGCGGCCGACGGCCCCCCGTCCGCACCGTACACGATCGACCGTCCATGGCGGTCCGTGAAGCGCATCGCCCAGCACGGCACGTAGTGCGACGTCGGCGCGAACGTCACCGCCACACCCGCCAGCTCGAGCACGGCCGCCGGATCGAATGTCCGGCGAACGATGACCGGCGACCAGTAGTCCGGGAGCGGACCGGTCGCCGCGTCGTCGATGAACGCCGCGCCGAGCGTGTCGAGCTGCGCGTGCATGCCCGGCGCGAGGTAGATCGGCATGCCGGCGTCACGACGTCCGTCCGGTCCGTACCGCAGGGCCTGCCGCAACACGACGAGCTCGAGGCAGTGATCGGGATGGCCGTGCGAGACCAGCACGCTGTCGACGTCCCGCAGCCGCACATGCGTCAGGAGCCGCGCCACGACGCCCGGCCCGCAGTCCACGAGGTGGTGCGCGCCGTCGACCTCGAGGAGGTAGCCTGCGCAGGCGCCGCCGGGGTTCGGGCGCACCGCGCTGGCACCGAGCACCGTCCATCGCAAGAGAGGCGCGCCTAGCGGGCGGTCAACGTTTTCGCCGCCCGGCGGGCGGCGCATCGGACGGTACGATGCCCCAGGCGCGACGCGGCCAAACGCTGAGCCAGACCTTGCCGACGACCCGCCCGGCGTCGAGGCCGGGCACGGGCCACAGCCGCGAGTCGCTCGAAGCCGCCCGGTTGTCGCCCAATACGAAAAGCTGGCCGTCCGGTACCTCGTACGGACCGAAAGCCGTGGTGTCCGCCGCCGGCAGCCACGGCTCGTCGATCGGGACGCCGTCGACGAAGACCGCGCCCGAGCTGAGCTGCACGGTTTCACCGCCGACGGCGATAATGCGCTTGATGTAGTCCTTCTTGGGGCCGTCCGGCGCGTGAAACACGATCACGTCGCCGCGCTGGGGCTCACCGAAGCGGTAGGCCAGCTTGTTCACCATGACCCACTCGTCGTCGTAGAAGTTGGGTTCCATGCTCGTCCCCTCGACGATCGTGCTCTGCAGCGCGAACTGGAGGACGAAGAACAACACGCCCGCCAGTACGACCGCCTCGACGATGTCCCGAACGAGCACCGTGACCGCGCGCCCGACGCGGCGCCCCATGGACGGCGCCGCCGGACCGTCGGCCGACGACTGGACGCCGTCGACGGGCACGAACCCGTCGCCGCCGGCCGGCAGCGGCGTTACGTTCGGGTCCGGCTGGGCGTCCGGCGAGGGGTCGGGCAAAGCGTCTTCCATCACGGCGGCCGATTATAGTCGATTCGGCGCCTCGGTTTCCGCATCGCTCGCAGCGGTGACCGTCGGGACGTCGGAATCCGCCGGCGCCGCGGCGCGTGCCTGGGTCTGCGGCTCCGGCAGCGCCGTGCCGCAATACGGACAGTGCGTCCAACCGGCTTCGAGCACGGTGTTGTGGCAGCGCGGACAGATCACGAGCGGCGGTTCGTCCGGCACCGCCTCGAAGCCATACATCTGGCGCGCCGAACGCGCGACCACGCGCAGCAACAGGTAGACCGGCGACGCAACCAGGGCGAAGATCGCAAGCGTGCGGATGCAGCCGGGACCATCGGGGACGGGTTCGAGTGTCGACATCGGCGCAAGCTTAGCGGAGCCCCCGTTGCTGTCAACGACGAGCACGTCGCTGCGGTGCGCCCACGCAGGCGCGGTATACTATCGGCATGGCGCCCGTCGCGCGTTTCGAGGCCTTTGTCCGCGGCATGCTCGAGGGCCGTCTCGGCGCGTGGCTCGGCGCGCGCCTCGAGCCCGTCGACATCGCGCGCCAGCTGTCGGCCTACATCGACGGCCACCTGACGCTCGGCAGCGCGACGCGGTACGCCCCGAACGCGTTTCGCATCTACCTTTCACCGCGCGCGCTGCAGTCGTTCAGCGCCTTTCAGCAGGCGCTGGCCGACGAGCTGGCTGCCAGCGCCGTCGCCCATGCTCAGGCCAGCGGCTATCGGTTTCTCGGGCGGGTGCGCGTCGTTCTCCTGGAGGATCCGTCGCTGCCGGCGCACCGTATCCGATTCGAAGCCGATGTCGTCGACCGGGCCGCGTTGACGGGCGCGAGCGCCGGCACGACGACCCCCTTGGTGCTCGGGCCGGCCATCGCGGGCGGCCCCCTGCCGATGGCGCTCGTCTGGCGCGACCGCCGCATCGCATTGCCCACCGACGCCGACGCCGTCGTCACGCTCGGCCGCGCGCTGGACAACGACATCATCCTGGCAACCGCAACGGTCTCACGCCACCACGCGCGCCTCGTCCCGCGCGGCGGCGTCTGGCTGGTCGAGGACCTGGCGAGCACGCACGGCACATCCGTGAACGGCCGGGCCGTCACCACCGGCCTTCTCCGGCCGGGCGACGTGCTCGCGCTCGGCGGTGAGCACCTCACCGTCGCCGCCGAGCCGTCCTGACCCCACGCACGACACGACAAACATGACGCCCATCGAAGCCGAGCTTCTCTTCGCGCGGGCGCTGGTGCTCATCGGCCTGTACGCGTTCATCGGGCTCGCCGGCTACGCCGCGTGGCGCGAGTTGCGTCAGGCGCGCCGTGCGGCACCGGCGGCGCGCGGCGCGCACGCGGCGCGGCTGATCGTCCTCGAGGGCGGTGCAAGCGACCGGATGCCCGGCACGCAGTTCGGCATCGGCCCGATCGTGCGTATCGGCCGTGACATCGACAACGACGTCGTGCTGGCCGATCCGACGATCTCCGGCCGCCACGCGCTCCTCGCGCGCCGCGACGGCGGGTGGTGGATCGAGGACCTCGGCAGCCGCAACGGCGTGGAAGTCAACCGCACGCGCCTCAGCGCCGGCATGCCGTTCGTGGTGCGCAGCGGCGACACCGTCGGCCTCGGCGCCGTCCGGCTCCGCCTCGTCTGCCCCGACGAGACCGCGTGACGCCCCGGGTCCGCGGCTGGCGGCCGCTCGAAGGGGCGTTGCTGGCCGTCGCCGCCATCGTGGCGCTGGCGGCGGCGGCCGCGCCGGCGCTCGTGCGCGATGGCCGCGTGGTCCCGTCGGATCTCGGTGCGGCCGCCGCCGTCCTGGCGGCGTACGCGGCGCTCCATGTGGCGATGTGCTGGCGCGCGCCCGATGCCGATCCGTTCATCGTCCCGCTCCTGGCGCTGTTCGGCGGACTGAGCCTCACCCTCGTCAGGCGCCTGGCGCCCGACTTCGCGACCGCCGAGCTCCGCTGGCAACTCCTCGCCGTCGGCGCCGTCGCGGTGGTGGCGCTCGGGCCGGTCGAGACGCGCACCTTGCAGCGCTACCGCTACAGCCTCGCCAGCGCCGGCATCGCGCTCGTCGGCGTCACGCTTCTCTTCGGCCGCTCGGCCGAGGGTGCCGTCGCGGGCGCGCCGCGGCTCTGGCTGGGCGTCGGAAGCCTCGGTTTCCAGCCGTCCGAAGTGATGAAGCTCGTCCTGATCGTCTTCCTGGCCGGCTACATCGACGACCGTCGCGAGCTCCTCAGCGAGGGCGGGCCGCGGATCGGGCGCTGGCGCCTGCCGCCGGTGCCCTACCTGGCGCCGCTGGCGGTCATGCTCGGGCTGTCCCTCCTGATGCTCGTCGTCCAGCGCGACCTCGGTGCGGCCCTCCTCCTCTTTGCGATCACGCTCGGCATGCTCTATCTGGCGACGCTGCGCGCCGACGTCGTCGCCGTGGCGCTGGCGGCGTTTGCGGGCGGGGCGATCTACCTGCATGGCCACGCCGAGATCGTCGCGACGCGGGCCGCCATCTGGCTCGATCCGTGGTCCGCCAGCCAGGACGCCGGTTATCAGCTCGTGCAAGGGCTCGTGGCGATCGCGTCGGGCGGCGTCGTCGGCACCGGCATCGGGCGCGGCCAGCCCGGCATCGTCCCGGCCGTTCACACGGACTACATCTTCGCAGCCGTAGCAGAGGAGCTCGGTGTCGCGGGCGCGGCGGCGGTGCTGGCGGTGTACGGTGTGCTGGCATGGCGCGGCTTCCGGATCGCCCTTGGCGCACGGCGGTCGTTCGACGCCCTGCTGGCGGCCGGGCTGACGATCGGACTGGCATTCCAGGAAGCGATCATCATCGGCGGCAACCTGCGCCTCATGCCCCTCACCGGGATCACGCTGCCGTTCCTGTCGTACGGCGGCTCGTCCCTCCTCATCTGCGCCGTCTGCGCCGGCCTCCTGCTGCGGATCAGCCGGCCGTCATCCGTACCGGACGGAGGGCTGGCGTGACACCCGTACGCGACCCGTTTGCCACCGGCGTGGCGCGGCTGGCCGCGCTCGTGTTCGGCCTGCTGGCACTGCAGGGCGGCGCGACGGCCTACTGGGGCTTCGTGCGCGCCGAAGGGCTGACGGCGCGGCCGGACAACCCGCGGCGGATCGCGTTCGACCAGCAGATCCGGCGCGGCCGCCTGCTCGACCGCGCCGGCGCCGAGCTCGCCGTCACGCGTTTCGACGCCGACGGCATCCCGACGCGCGTCTACCCCGAGCCCGCCGCGGCCCCGGTCACAGGCTTCCAGACGTGGCGATACGGCGCCGGGAGCGTCGGCGGCGCGTCGTACGGGGCCGGCAGCGCCGAGGCGGCGTATGACGCGGCGCTGCGCGGCGATCTCGGGAGCCGCATCGGTCACGTGCTGGCGACGCGGGTCCTCGGCCGTCCGCAGGTCGGCCACGACGTCGTGCTCACCATAGATGCCGCGCTGCAGGCGACGGCAGCCGGCGCGCTGGCCGGACGCGAGGGCGCCGTCGTCGTGTTGGACGTGGCCGACGGCGCCGTTCGGGCGCTCGTCAGCCTTCCGACGTTCGACCCGGCCGCGCTCGACGACGGGCGGACGCCGCCCGATGAGGCCTCGTCGCCGCTGTTCAACCGTGCCACCCAGGGGCGCTACCCGCCGGGCTCGACGTTCAAGACGGTCACGCTGGCTGCGGCGCTCGCCGCCGGCGCCGCCCGACTGGACGCCGTCGTCGCAGACGGCGGCGGCGCGGTGGAAACGTTCGAAGGCTACGCGGTGCGCTGCGCGAACGAGCCGGACGGCGCGGTGCGCTTCGACATCGCCCATGCGTTCGCCTACAGCTGCAATCTGACCTTCGCTCGCCTCGGCCGGGACGTGGGCCGCCCGGCGTTCGAGCGCCAGGCACGAGCGTTCGGCATCGACGCTGCGCCGCCGTTCCCGCTGCCGACGGCGGCCGGCCAGCTCTCGAACGACGACGCCATGCCGCTGCCCGAGCTCGTCAGCGCCGCCTTCGGCCAGGGCGAGGTGCTGGCGACACCGCTCCACATGGCCCTCGTGGCGGCCGCCGCCGCCGGCGACGGCCGCATTCCGACCCCCTACCTGCTGGCCGACGTGCCGGGCGTGCGGTGGTGGTCGATCGGCGACGAGCGCGGCACGTGGCGGCGGGCGATGAGCGCGGGCGTGGCCGCCGACGTCCGCCGGGCGATGATCACGGCGGCCGAGGTCGGCTATGTCGGCACGGCGCAGCTGGCCGGCGGGCCGCGCGTCGGCGGCAAGACCGGCACGGCGCAGGCGGCCGACGGTCTGCCGCACGCCTGGTTCATCGGCTTCGCGCCGGCCGAGGCGCCGCGCGTCGCGGTGGCGGTGTTGGTGGTGCACGGCGGCGAGGGCATCCGGGCGGCGGCGCCGATCGCGGGACGGGTTCTGGCCGCGGCGCTGGCCGCCGACGGTGCCTCGGCTACAATGCCGGTCCGGATCCGGAGCAGCGCCGCCCATCGTATTTCCCTTCTGCCGCCCTCCGAAGGCGAGTAAATGATCGACCACGAGACCTTCCAGAGCGCACTCGGCTGGCGGTACGGATCGGAGCCGATGCGGCGGCTGTGGAGCGAGGCGCACAAGCGCCGCCTCATGCGGCGCGTCTGGCTGGCGCTGGCCGAAGCGGAGGCGGCGGCGGGCCTCGTCCCGGAGGCCAGCGTCGGCGCACTGCGCCGGACGGTCGACGACATCGATATCGCACGCGCCGCCGTGCACGAAGCGACGACGCAGCACGACGTCATGGCCGAGATCCTGACCTGGGCCGAGCAGATCGGCCCGGCTGGAGGCATCCTGCACCTCGGCGCGACGAGCGCCGACATCACGGACAATGTCGACGTGCTGCGCCTGCAGGGCGGGCTCGGCATCGTGCGGACCGGTCTGGCCCGCGTCGTGTCGACGCTCGCCGCGCGCACCGAGGAGACGGCGGACACGGTCTGCCTGGGCTGGACGCATCTCCAGCCGGCCGCGCCGACGACCGTGGGCTACCGGCTGGCGTTCGCGCTGCAGGACTTCGTCGATGACCTCGCCGCCTTGGACGACGCGCGCGCCGGGTTGCGCGCGAAGGGATTCAAGGGCGCCGTCGGCACGTCCGCCAGCTATGCGGCGCTCCTCGAGGGGCACGCCGCCACGCCGGCCGAGCTCGAGCGTGACGCGTGCGCCCGTCTCGGGCTGACGCCGGCCCTGGTGACCTCGCAGGTCTATAGCCGCAAGGGCGACTGGCGCGTGCTGAACTCGCTGGCCGGCCTCGCCGCGACGGCGGCGCAGCTGGCGTTCGACATCCGGATCCTGCAGAGCCCGCCGTTCGGCGAGTGGTCCGAGGGCTTCGCGGCCGGGCAGGTCGGATCGAGCGCGATGCCGTGGAAGCGCAACCCGATCAATGCCGAGAACGTGGACTCGCTGGCCCGTCAGCTGGCCGTGTTGCCGCAGGTGGCGTGGCACAACGCCGCCAGCTGCCTACTCGAGCGAACGCTCGACGACTCGGCGAACCGAAGGTTGCTCCTGCCCGACGCCTTCCTGCTGGCCGATGAGATCCTCTCGCGCACGCTCCGGCTGGTCGAGCGGCTGGCCGTCGATGCGGCGAGCGTCAGCGCCAACCTGGCGCGCTTCGGCCCGTTCGTGGCGGGCGAGCGCGTGCTCATCGCCGCCGCCGGCCTTGGCGCCGACCGCCAGGCGCTGCACGAGCGGATCCGGCAGCATAGCGTGGCAGCCTGGGCGGTCGTCGCCGCGGGCGGGACCAACCCGCTGCCCGACCTTCTGGCCGGCGACGGAGCGATCACCGCGTGGCTCACGCCCGACGCCGTGCGGGCGCTCGTCGCGGATCCGGCCGCGCATGTCGGCGACGCGGCGGCGCGTGCCCGGCAGTGCGCGGCGCTGGCGCGGCAGGCGGCCGAACGGCCGGCTTCGACGGCGCAGTCCGCACGGCTCACAGCCGCATCGGCCGAAGCCACGGCGACGATCCTGCAGGCCGACGCCCCGGCACGATGAGCGGACCGCCGGCGGATCGGTCGGAACGACCGCGCACCGCGCGTGCGGCCGGACGGGTATCGGTCGATCCAGCCACGGCCGGCGGCTCCGGCGACCTCGATCTCGCCGTGATGCGTGCGCTCGGCGCTCCGGCGCTGGCGGCCGTCCGAACGATCGGCCGCGTCGCGGCCACGCTGGCAATGCCTGTCTACTTCGTCGGCGGCGTTCCGCGCAATCTGATCCTCGGCCGCGAGATCGGCGCCGACCTCGACATCGTCGCGGTCGGCGATGCCGTCGCCCTGGCGCGGGCGGTCCGCGCCGCGGCAGGCGGCGCCATGAGGCTGCACCCGCGCTTCCGCACGGCGACGTGGCGCACGGACGGCGTCGCCATCGACCTCGTCACGGCGCGCAGCGAGCGCTATGCGCGCCCGGCGGCCCTGCCGGACATCGCACCCGGTTCGCTGGACGACGACCTGGCGCGGCGCGACTTCACGGTGAACACGCTGGCGCTGGCGATCGTCGGCGACGGCTTCGGGCCGCTGATCGACCGGCACGGCGGGCGGGCGGATCTCACGGGCGGCATCGTGCGCGTGCTGCACGCGGCCAGCTTCGTCGACGACCCGACCCGGATCTTCCGTGCGGTGCGCACCGAGGTCCGATTCGATCTGACGATGGAGTCGTCGACGGAAGGCTGGGCACGCGCAGCCGTCGCCGGGATCACGGCCCTCTCCGGCGCCCGGCTGCTGGCCGAGCTGCGGCTGCTGTTCGCGGGTGCGCGCCCCGATCAGGCGATTCGGCGACTCGCGGACCTCGGCGTGCTGACCTTCCTCGGCCCCTCACCGTTGGCGGCCCGGCCGGTTCCGACGGTGGCCGCCGCCCGTACCGGCGCACGCGGCGACGCCGACGATGCTGGCGGCGGCGCGACGAGCCGTACCGCGCAGCGTGAAACGGATGCGCGCCTCCTCGCCTGGTTGGCGGCGAACGGCCCGGCGGGCGTGCGCTGCGCCGAGCGGCTGGGGCTGAAAGCGGCGGACCGACGCGACATCGCGACGGCCGTCGGGCTCGCCGGCGCGCCGACGCTGGCTGCGGCCGCGACCACGACGAGCGCGGCGAATGCCTTCATCGCCCGTCATCGCCCGACGCCGCTTGCGCTGGCGATCGCCGTCGCGGTGGCTGACGGCGCGGTGGCCCGGGAGCGGCTCGCAGCGTACGCCACGGTCTGGCACGACCGGCCGCTGCCGCTGGACGGCGACGACGTGATCGCCCTGGGCGTGCCGGCAGGCCCGGCGGTCGGCGCGACACTGCAGGCGCTGCGCGCGGCATGGTGGGACGGTGCGATCACCGATCGGGAAGCCGCGATCCGGTTCGTGCGACGGCATCGCGGCGAGGCGCCGGGAGCGGACGGCGAAGCCGCGGACCAGGCGGGGGCGATGCTATGATCGTTGACGGCCCGGCGATGCCGATCTCGATCGCGGGCGGAGCGATTCGTTGGGAGCGCGGGCAGTGGAACGAGGGCCGGAGCACGTGATCACAGCAGACCCGAACGACATCCCGACGCCGAGCGGGTTGCACGCACCGGCACCGGTTCCTTCGGGCGACGATCCGACCGCGCGCACCGACGCCGCGGCGATCGAGCGCGAGGCGATGGCATGGCCCGTGCCCGCCTGGGAGCGGCCGCCCGGCGTGTGGCGGCCGGACGAGTGGTCGGCGCCTTTGCCCGACGTCCCTCCGCCCGCCGCCCCAGCCGGCGGCGAGGACGGCGAACGCACGGCCGAGACCGCACGACCGGCGAGCTTGAAGCGGTTCGTGCGAGAGGTCGCCGAGACACTCGGACTGGCCGGGGTGATGCTCCTCGTGCTCCTCGCCCTCGTGCGGAACTACAAGATCGAGGGCACGAGCATGTCGCCGACGCTGGCGCCGGCGGAATACATCCTGGTGAACAAGCTTTCATACAGCGCGTTCGGCGATCCGGCGCGGGGCGACGTGATCGTCTTCCTCGACTGGAACGACGACCAGGACTACATCAAGCGCGTCATCGGGCTGCCGGGCGAGACGGTGGACGTGCGCGACGGTTCGGTCTGGATCGACGGCGAAGTGCTCGCCGAACCGTACCTCAACGGCATCTCGACCGGCGGCGGCGGCGGGCCGCGGACGCTCGGCTCGGACGAGTTCTTCGTGCTGGGCGACAACCGGGGCAATTCGAGCGACTCGCGGACGCACGGGCCGTTGCCGCGCGACCACATCGTCGGGCGCGCGTGGCTGACGTACTGGCCCTTGACGGAGATCCGGTACCTCAGCCATGGCGACGAAGCGTACTCCGAGGCTTCCGGATGAGCACGCCGGGTGACCCCGAAACGCACGGCTTCGCAGCGGTCCACGTGCCGGACGGCGGCCGGCTGGAGTACGCCGGCATGGCGTGGCCGCCCCCGGCGTGGGAGACCGGCCACGACGCGGACCGGCGCTCCCCGCCGCCCGGCGCGCTCACGTGGCGGGACATCGTCGAGACAGCCGTGCTCACGCTCGCCGTCTCGATCGCCGTTCACGCCGGGATCCAGTCGCGCCAGGTCGAGGGCTCGAGCATGGAGCCGACGCTGCACACAAACGAGCGCGTGCTCGTGAACAAGCTGGCGTACTGGAGCTTCGGTCAGCCCGAGCGGGGCGATGTCGTCGTCTTCCATGCCTGGTCGCAGCAGGAAGACTTCATCAAGCGCGTCATCGGACTGCCCGGCGACACGGTCGAGATCAAGGACAACCGCGTGTTCGTGAACGCGGCGCCGCTGGACGAACCGTACCTCGACCAGCCGACGAGCGGCCAGGAGGGTCCGGTGCGCGTCGGCACGGACGAGGTGTTCGTCATGGGCGACAACCGCGGCAACTCGAGCGACTCCCGCCTCTACGGCCCGCTGCCGCGCGCGCAGATCGTGGGCAAGGCGTGGCTGCGCTACTGGCCCTTCCGGCTCGCCGGCGCGATCCCCGACGGCGACGCGCTCGCGCGCGGGCGGTCCGTGGCGACCGCGCCGTGAGCGCGGCGGCGCGACCGACGGCGACACGCACAGCAGCGACGGATCGGCGCGGCCGTGGCTAAAGCCAAGACGGTGTACGTCTGCAGCGAGTGCGGCGCCAGCCAGCCGCGCTGGGCCGGCCAGTGCGACGCCTGCCGCGCCTGGAATACGCTCCGCGAGATGCGCGCACCGGACGGCAACCGCCGCGGCCCGGTGCGCGGCCCGCTCGAGCCGAGCCATGCCCTGCCGCTCTCCGCCATCGACGCCGATGCCGCCGGCCGGCTCGTGCTGCCGATCGGCGAGCTGAACCGGCTGCTCGGCGGCGGGATTGTGCCGGGCAGCGTGATCCTTCTCGGCGGCGAGCCCGGGATCGGCAAGAGCACGCTCGTCCTGCAGGCGGCGGCGCTGCTGGCCGAGGTCGCCGGCCCGGTCCTCTACGTGTCGGGCGAGGAGTCGGCCCAGCAGCTCAAGCTGCGCGCGGAGCGGCTCGGACTCGACGGCGATCGACTGTACGTCCTGTCCGAGACGAACCTCGATGCCGTCCTCGGCGAGATCGACCGCCTCTCGCCGGGCGCCGTCGTCGTCGACAGCATCCAGACGGTGTACGTGCCGGAAGTGACGTCGACGGCGGGCTCGGTGACGCAGGTGCGCGAGAGCGCGGCCAAGCTCATGCGCGTCGCCAAGGCCCGGTCGTTGCCGATGATCCTCATCGGCCACGTGACGAAGAGCGGCGACCTGGCCGGACCGCGGGTGCTCGAGCACATGGTCGACGTCGTGCTCCAGCTCGAGGGCGATCGATATCACAGCTACCGCCTGCTGCGGAGCGTCAAGAACCGCTTCGGCTCGACAAACGACGTCGGCGTCTTCGAGATGCGCGGCGAGGGGATGGTCGAGATTCCGAACCCGTCCGAGGTCTTCCTGGCCGAGCGGCTCGCCGGCGCGCCGGGCAGCTGCGTCACGGTCACGATGGAGGGCACGCGGCCGCTCCTCGTCGAGGTCCAGGCGCTCGTCAGCCAAGTGCAGGGTCAGGTACCGCCGCGACGGATGGCGAACGGGATCGACACGAACCGGCTGCTCCTGCTCGTCGCCGTGCTCGCCAAGCGCTTCGGGATGCCGCTCGGGAATGCCGACGTCTTCGTGAACGTCGTGGGCGGCATGCACATCAACGAGCCGGCGCTCGACCTGGCCGTCGCGCTGGCGATCGTCTCGAGCGGCCGCGGTGCGCCCGTGGCCGACGACCTCGTCATCCTCGGTGAGATCGGCCTGTCGGGCGAGCTGCGGAGCGTGGGGCAGATCGAGCGGCGGCTGGCCGAGGCCGCCAAGTTCGGCTACAAGCGGGCGCTCGTGCCCGAGGGTGCGCTCGGCCGCAAGCTCGAGACGGGCGGGCTGAAGGCGATCGGCGCGCGGACGCTCGGCGAAGCGTTGGACGCCGGTGTCGGAGGGCGGGAGGAGCGCGGGCGCGCAGACTGATTCGCCGCCCTCTGTGCCGATCGCTACAATCGCCCAACCCTCTCCACCCATCCGCTCGCGCGAAGCGCCGCGAGCGCGTCGCGACGCCGTGAAGAGCACGACGACGCACCGTCCTCCCGCCGCTTGCCCGTCGCCAGGAGCCGTACCGTGCACGATATCCGCCTGTTCCGCGATCAGCCCGACGCCATCCGACGCGCCCTTCGCCGGCGCGGTGAGGACGGGGGGATCGTCGATGAGATCCGCGGCCTCGATGAGGCGCGCCGCGCCGTGCTGACCGAACTCGAGGCGCTGAAGGCAACGCGCAACAGCGAGTCGAAGCGGATCGGCGGGCTGAGGGACGCCGTCGAACGGGACGCGGCCATTCAGGCGATGCGCGCCGCCAACACCCGGATCGACGCGCTCGAGGCGCAGCTGACCGAGGTGGAGGCGACGCTGCACGCCAGGATGAACGTCGTGCCGAACATGCCCGCTGACCGGGTACCCGAAGGCCGGAATGCGGACGACAACGTCGTGGTGCGGACGATCGGCGACGTCGGTGACCCGGCACGGGACGTTCAGCCGCACTGGGACATCGGTCCGGCCCTCGGCCTGATCGACTTCGAGCGCGGCGTGCGGATGAGCGGCAGCCGGTTCTACGTCCTGAGGGGCGCCGGCGCGCGGCTGCAGCGCGCGCTGATCCAGTGGATGCTGGACTTCCATGCGAGCCGCGGTTATGTCGAGATCACGCCGCCCTACATCGTCCGCGAGGCCTGCATGTGGCACGCCGGCCAGCTGCCGAAGTTTCGCGACAACCTGTACCACGACGCCGAAGAGGACTTCTGGCTCGTGCCGACGGCCGAAGTGCCGCTGACGAACCTGCACGTCGACGAGATCCTCACCGCCGACGAGCTGCCGCTGCACTACGTGGCCTACACGCCGTGTTTCCGGCGCGAGAAGATGAGCGCCGGCAGCGACGTGCGCGGGATCAAGCGCGGCCATCAGTTCGACAAGGTGGAGATGTACAAGTTCACGACGCCCGAGACGTCGGCGGCGGCGCTCGACGCGATGCTGGCCGACGGCGAGGCGACGCTGGCCGCGCTGGGCCTGCCCTACCGCGTGCTCCAGCTGTGCGCCGGCGACCTGGGCTTCGGCTCGACCGTCACGTACGACCTCGAGGTCTGGGCACCGGGCTGCGGCGAGTGGCTCGAGGTCAGCTCGATCTCCGACTTCGGCAGCTTTCAGGCCCGCCGCGCGAACATCCGCTACCGCGCCGAGCCGGGCGCGGCCGCGGTTCCCGTCCACACGTTGAACGGCTCCGGCCTCGGCGTCCCGCGCACGATGATCGCGATCCTGGAACACCACCAGCGCCCCGACGGGACGATTTCCGTGCCCGAGGTGCTCCGCGAACGGGTCGGGGCGGACGTGATCGGCGCATAGGGGCGACGAAGCGATGACCCATCGACGCCCGATCCGCCTCCTCGACGAGCTCTCGATCGCCCGAATCGCCGCCGGCGAGGTCGTCGAGCGGCCGGCGTCCGTCGTGAAGGAGGTCGTGGAGAACGCGCTGGACGCGGGCGCGACGCGGATCGACGTCCGGATCGACGGCGGCGGTCTGCGGCGGATCGAGGTCACGGACGACGGCGGCGGGATCGCTGCCGACGAGGTGGCGCTGGCGTTCACGCGGCATGCCACGAGCAAGATCGTCTCGGCGGGCGACCTCGAGCACGTCTCGAGCCTCGGGTTCCGAGGCGAGGCGCTCGCTTCCATCGCGTCCGTCAGCCACGTAACGGTCGTGACGCGCGCGGCGGGGGCCGAGCTCGGGGTGCGGGTGCGGATCGACAACGGGCGGTTGCTTGGCCGGGAGCCGACGACGGCGCCCGTCGGCACACGAATGACGGTGGAAAACCTCTTCAACGCCGTGCCCGCCCGGCTCAAGTTCCAGAAGAGCGAGGCGACGGAGTCGGGTCGGGTCGGCGAGTGGCTGGCGCACCTGGCGTTCGCCCACCCGCATGTGGCGTTCTCCCTTGCCCGCGGCGAGCGGACGACGTTCCGCACAGCGGGCGACGGCGACCGGCGCGCCGTGCTGGCGGCGGTGCTCGGCGAGGACGTTGCGCTCGAGTTGCTCGAGGTGGACGGCGCGTCGGGCGCCGGCGCAACGGGCATCGCCTCCGGAGTCGGCAGAGACGCGGACGCCGACGGGGGGCCGACCGACGTGCGGGTCAGCGGGTTCGCGGGGCCGCCGCACGTGCAGCGCGCGAACCGCAGCGGCATCGCCCTGTTCGTCGGCGGCCGCTGGATCCAGAGCGCGCGCCTCACGCACGCCGTCGTCGAGGCCTATCACGCCCTCATGCCGTCCGGGCGGTTTCCGATCGCATGGCTCATGATCGACGTCCCGCCGGCGACGGTGGATGTGAACGTCCACCCGGCCAAGACCGAGGTCCGCTTCCGCCGCGAAAACGATGTCTGGCACGCCGTTCAGCAGGCGGTCCGTGGTGCCGTCACGGGCCTTGCGCCGCTCGCACTGGCGCGGCCGGCCCACGGCGCGGGTGCGCAGCCCAAGGCATACGGCCGGCCGGGGACCCCGCCCCCCCCGTCGGGCGGCGCGACGGCGTGGCCGTGGGCGGTCAGCGGCGGGTCGTTCGACGGGCCTCCGACGACGGGAACGGACCGATCCGTGCCGCGCATCGCCGACGAGCCGACCGCCGGTCTGCTCGGTGCAGCGCCGCCGATCGACCGCGTGTCGGAGCAGCGAGAGCCGGCCACGGCGTCGGTCGCGACGCCCGGCACGGCGTCCGCGACGCACCCGGCGCTGCCCCCGCTGCGCGTCGTCGGCCATATCGCCGCCACCTACCTCGTCGCCGAGGGACCGGACGGCCTCTATCTCATCGACCAGCACGCGGCGCACGAGCGCGTGATGTACGAGCGCCTGACGGCCCGCGCGGCGGGCGGCGGGGTGGCGGCACAGACGCTCCTCGAACCCCGGATCGTTCGGCTGGACGCGGTGCAGCGGGCCTGGGTGGAAGGCGAAGGGCATGCGGACGCGGTGGCGCGGGTGGGCCTGGCGCTGACGCTGCACCGGGACGACGCGGTGGCCGTGCACGCCGTACCCGAAGTGCTGGCGGGCGAGGATCCGGCCGCGGTCGTGCGCGCCGTGTTGGACGGGGCGACGAGCGACGCATCGATCGTCGCGCTCGGCCTCGAGGCGCGGCTCGTGCTGGCGGTCTGCAAGCGGGCCACGGTCAAGGCAGGCCAGGTGCTGACCGAGGTCGAGGCGCGGCAGCTGGTCCATGATCTCGAACGGTGTGCCGCACCGTTCACGTGCCCGCACGGGCGGCCGACGGTGATCGTATGGTCGTACGGGCGGCTGGAGCAGATGTTCGGGCGGGTGTGAGCGACCGGACGACGTCCCGGTCCGCGACAACGGCGGCACGACGGCGGCGCGACGGATGCGGATTCTGATCGAAATCTAACCTCGCTTTGCACGTCGCCACCTCTGTGAACGCCCGCACGCCCGGCGTTGGCTCCGCCTGTCGCCGTGCGCTACATTCATTGGCCGCGGCGCGATCCGACGGACCGCGACATCACACCCCATCTGTCTGCAAAGGGAGTCACGAACATGCGGCGCTTCTTACGCTTCGTCCTGCGTGTCGGCGCGCTGGTCGGGATCGTGGCGGTCGTCGCCAAGGTGGCCGACAAATTCAAGGGCGCGCCGGAGGGCGTCGGCAGCGAGGGCTTCTCCTTTGCGCCCGACGATCCCGACGCGGATCCGTACGCGATCGACGAGGCGACGCTCGGCGGTGACGTGAATCCGGAACTGCTCGCACGCCTTGTCTGCCCGCTGGACAAGGGTCCGCTCGAGCTCGTCGACGGCAAGTGGCTCGTCAACCGCCGGAACGGCTATCGCTACCCGATCACGGACGGCATCCCGGTGATGCTCATCGAGGTCGGCGAGCGATACAAGGATGCGTCGCTCGTCACCGTCGACGCTGCGCGGTAGATCGAGCGTGGCCAACCCCATCGGATCGAACCAAAGCGAATCGCACGACGCCGTGCCGGGCGAACCGGCTGCGGGCCACGCGTTGCCGGATCACGCGCTGCGCCGTCAACCCAACGGCAAGGTGCGGGTCGCGATCGTCGGCGTCGGCAACTGCGCCTCGTCGCTCGTCCAGGGCGTCCAGTACTACCGCGACGCGGATCCGGACGCCGGCGTGCCCGGGCTCATGCACGTCGACCTCGGCGGCTACCACGTGCGCGACATCGAGTTCTCGGCCGCCTTCGACATCGACATCGAGAAGGTCGGCCGCGACCTGTCGGACGCGATCTGGGCCGGGCCGAACAACACGATGAAGTTCAGCGACGTCCCGAACCTCGGCGTGCCCGTCCACCGCGGCATGACGCACGACGGCCTCGGGTTCTATCTCAAGCAGAAGATCACCAAGGCGCCCGGCCAGACGAGCCCCGTGGCCGACATTCTGCGCGACACCGGCACGGACGTCGTCATCAACTACCTGCCGGTCGGCAGCGAGATGGCCACGAAGTGGTACGTCGAGCAGGTGCTCGAGGCGGGCTGCGCGTTCGTGAACTGCATCCCGGTCTTCATCGGCCGCGAACCGTATTGGCAGGCGCGATTTGCGGCCCGCGGGCTGCCGATCATCGGCGACGACATCAAGAGCCAGGTCGGGGCGACGATCGTCCATCGCGTGCTGACGAACCTGTTTCGCGAGCGCGGCGTCGTGCTCGATCGGACGAGCCAGCTGAACGTCGGCGGCAACATGGACTTCTACAACATGCTGGAGCGCGAGCGCCTCGAGTCGAAGAAGATCTCGAAGACGAACGCGGTGACCAGCCAGCTTGACCAGCCGCTGGCGCCGGACAACGTCTACATCGGCCCGAGCGACTACGTGCCGTGGCTGACGGACCGCAAGTGGGCCTACATCCGCATGGAAGGCACGACGTTCGGGGATGTGCCGCTGAACATCGAGCTCAAGCTCGAGGTATGGGACAGCCCGAACTCGGCCGGCGTCGTCATCGACGCCGTCCGCTTGGCGAAACTGGCGCTCGACCGCGGCGTCGCCGGCACGCTCGTCGGCCCGGCCGCATACCTGATGAAGAGCCCGCCGGCCCAGTACACGGACGAGCAAGCCCGGGCGATGACCGAGGCGTTCATCGCGAACGGCGCGCCGCCAAGCGTCGACGGCCAGCCGGCGCCCGTCTCCCTCGTCGGCGCGCCCGACGCGCCGGTACAGGGCCACGGCACGCGAGCGGTGTCCCGACGGCGGCCGGCGCGCGACTGACGCCTGTCGGGGCGCGACTGACGCCTGTCGGGGTGCGACGCAGTTGCGGTCCGAACCATTCGGAAGCGTTACAGCAGAACGGGCGGGTGCCGATCGGCGCCCGCCCGTTTCCATGCTCTGTCGGCCCGAAGGCGGGTCCGCTCGATCCTCGCGTGAGCGAGCGGCCCGCGATCGCCACGGCCGCCTACTCGGTCGCCGTGTCCTCCGCCCGAGCGTCCTCGACCTGGGCCACGAGGGCGTCGAACGACGCCACGTCCGACAGCGCGCCGCTGTTCACGAACGCCTCGCTGACCACGGTCGAACCGGGCGCGCCCATCGGGACGAGGACCGGGCGCATCGTCCCGTCGCGCCACGCCAGCTGGCCGGGGCGGACGAATGCGATCACGCGCTCGCCTTCGGCAGCCGAGATGGTGTCGGACGCGAGGCTCGTCACGCCGCCGGCGTCCACGTTCGCGGCGAGGGCCGCATCCGAGCCCATGCCGACGATCGTAACGGCCAGCTTGTCCGTCATGACGCCATCCCGGTTCGCCAGAGCGCGGTCCACGCGGAGGACGACGGTGTGGTACGGCACGGCGGTGTCGACGGTCTGCTGGCCGAACGCATCCGTTTCGACCTTCTCCCAGAACGTTCCGTCGTCCTGGTTCCACCGCGCCGGCGTGACCTCGAGGACCGTACCGGTGACGATGAGCGGGGCTGAGGCGATCTTCGCCGCCAACGGCACATCGCTGTACGAGACGTCGGCCACGGTGCTTCCGCCGACAAGGCGCACGGCGGCCACTGCCGCAATGCCGACGACGAGCCCGGCGCCAAACAAGATCTTGCTGTTCACACTGGCTCCTTCCTGGTTGGGGCCGAAAGCTACGGGTAGAGTGCGTTGAGCGCGTTGCGGTCATCGGCCTCGAGACTGCGCTGGCACGTCGAGCCGACGACGTACGAGGCGCACATCGTGTAGCGATTCGGGCACGACGAGCAGCCGCCGGACGACGAGTGCCCGATGCCCGCGCCGTGGCCGAACTCATGCGCCGACACCGCGCGGGCGTCGATCTGGCTCGAGCCGGGCGTACTGCTGCCGACGTACCAGTTCTCGGCCGAGTCGAACTTGATAGTGGCGCGCGAGATGGTCCCGCCGCTGTACCAAACCGTCGTGACGGCCAGCGTGCCGCCGCCGCCATCGATCGCGGCGCGGGTGATGTCGTTGTTGCTGTTGTTGTTCGACACCCACGTGAACGGCGACGGCGAGACGTTGGTCCATTGGCTTGCGCCGAACGACGCAACGCTCTGCCAACTCGACGACAGGGTGTGCTTGTCGTATTGCACGGTGTTCGTGTTCCACTTCGGGCCCATCAGGTTGTACCCGAAGGCCGGCGCGGCCCGGAACCCCATGCCAGCGATCACTGCGCCGAGCACGGTGCCCAGCGCAAAACGGATGAGAGCTCGCTTCACCACGACCTCCTTGCGATGCGCGGCGGATCCGCCGCCCGTTCGTCGAAGCCCACGCTGCGGTGGGCTCGAAACCCGGGCCATGATATCCGGCCGGTTCGCGCGGGTCAATGGGTCGTCAGCGATCCGTCAGCCGACGGCCGTATCCCGATGCGCGGGCGCCGAAGGGCGGGCGGCCGCCGCCTATGCCTGCTTCCGCGCGTCCTTTTCGAGCCGCGCGCGCACGTTGTGGTCCAGCTCCACCTTGCGCAGCCGGATGTTCAGCGGCGTGACCTCGATGAGCTCGTCGTCGTCGATGTACTCGAGCGCCATGTCGAGGTTCACCTGCACCGGCGGCGTCAACAAGACGCCGATCTCGGCGAACGCCTTCCGGTGATTCGTGACGTGCTTGCGCCGGCAGACGTTGACCGTCAGATCCGTGGCTTTCGGCCGCATGCCGACGACCATGCCGGCGTAGACCTCGACACCCGGTCCGACGAACAGCGCCCCTCGCTGCTGCGCCAGGTCGAGGGCGTACGACGTCGTGGCACCCGGCTCGTGCGCAAGCAGCGACCCGAAGTCGCGCGCTTCCATGTCGCCCGCCCAGTCCGCATAGCCCGCAAAGAGCGTGTGCATGACGCCCGTGCCGGACGTGGCCGAGAGGAACTTGCTGCGGAAGCCGAGCAGGCCGCGCGTCGGCACGCGCCATCGCATCGTCGTCGTCGTGCCGTGCGCATCGCTCTCCAGCGACATCATCTCGGCCCGCCGACGACCGAGCATGTCGATCACGGCGCCCACGAAATCGTTCGCGACGTCGATGTAGACGTCCTCGAACGGCTCCTTACGCTCGCCGTCGACTTCGTGGACGATGACCTGCGGTCGCCCCACGGAGAACTCGTAGCCCTCGCGTCGCATCGTCTCGATCAGGATGCCGAGATGAAGCTCTCCGCGGCCGCTGACCAGGAATCGGTCGGCGCTGTCCGTCTCCTCGACCCGCAACGCCACGTTGCGCTCGAGCTCCTTCATCAGCCGGGCGCGGAGGTGTCGACTCGTGACATACTGCCCTTCGCGGCCCGCCAGGGGGCTGTTGTTGATCGTGAACGCCATCCGCACCGTCGGCGCCTCGACGGCGATCTGCGGGAGCGGGTCGACGGCGAGCGGATCGCACAGCGTCTCGCCGATCGCGACGTCGTCCAGCCCGGACAGCGCCACGATATCGCCGGCTTCGGCGGTCGCGACGGCGACGCGGCCCAGATTTTCGAACACGAAGAGGTCGCCGATCCGGCCCTTGCGCGGCGCGCTCTCCGGCGTCGCGATCACGATGTCCTGGCTGGGGCGCAGCGTGCCGCGACGGATCCGGCCGAGGGCGATCCGGCCGCGGTACTCGTCGTACTCGAAGTTCGTGATGAGCAGTTGCAGCGGCGCGTCGATTTCCGCCAGCGGCGCAGGAAGGCGCAGGACCGCATCCAGCAGCGCGTCCATGTTCGGCACGAGCGCGTCGGGCCGCGGCCCGGCAAGCCCGCGCAGCGCGCTGGCGTACACGACCTCGAAGTCCGCCTGCTCCTCGCTGGCCCCGAGGTCGATGAACAGGTCGAACGTGGCGTTCACCGCCCACTCCGGACGCGCGTAATCGCGATCGAGCTTGTTGACCACCACGACGGCGCGGTGACCGAGCTCGAGCGCCTTGCGCAGCACGAAGCGCGTTTGCGGCATCGGCCCCTCGACGGCGTCCACGAGGAGCAGCACGCCGTCCACCATGTTCAGCACGCGCTCAACCTCGCCGCCGAAGTCCGCATGCCCGGGCGTGTCGACGATGTTGATCTTGGTGCCCTGGTAGCGAACGGCGGTGTTCTTCGCCAGGATCGTGATCCCGCGCTCGCGTTCGAGATCGTTTGAATCCATGATCCGCGTGCCGAGCGACTGGTTCTCTCGGACGGCGAACGTTTGGCGCAACAGCGCATCGACCAACGTTGTCTTGCCATGGTCGACGTGGGCGATGATCGCCACGTTGCGCACGTCGTCTCGTCGCATCTTGTCTTCTCCTCAAAACACGAACAGGGCGGCCCATGGCGGGCCGCCCGTCGTTCATCAAGCGGGTAGAGCGGGTCGTAGCTGAGAGCCTGAGTTTACCGGACGCGCCGCCATCGACCAAGTGTCCGACCTACCGTTCCCTTCAAGGCGGTCCGAACGGCCGGCACGCGGACCGCGAGGAGAAGCCCGACGCCCGCCGCCCAGACGTACGGTTCGATGGGCGAACCCTTCTTCGTGGACGCGCCGATCCAGTAGAAGTGGACCGCCGCGAGCACGGCCGCCACGTACACGAGCCGGTGGAGCCGCGTCCAACGCCGGCCGAGCCGCTTCTGCCAGCCGCGCGTCGACGTCAGTGCCAGCGGCACCAGCAAGGCGAACGCCGACAGGCCGACGACGATGTAAGGCTTCTTCGGGAGACCGTCATCGAGGATGAACGCCAGGCTGAACCCGTAGTCCAGTCCGGCGAAGGCCAGCAGGTGGCCGACGGCGTACGCGAAGGCCCACAGCCCGAGCGGCCGCCGCAGCGGAATCGCCCAGCGGGCGCCGAGCACGCGAAACGCCGGCGTGCAGCACAGGCTGGCCACGAGCAGCACGAGCGCCGCCTTGCCCAGCGTCCGGACGACGGTGTCCACCGGATTGAAGCCGAGATCGCCCGTCGCGGCGTGCCATGCCAGCCAGAGCGCCGTCGCCGCGGCGGCAGCGTGCGTGCCGGCGCGCAAGGCGAGCGGTCGGAGGTCGCGCCGCCGCGCGGGCGGGACCGCGAAGGCGGTCGGCGGCACGGTCGGCGCCGGCGTCGCCGCGCCCGACAGAACGGCCCCGCGGGGCGCGAGCGAGTCGGACATCAGTAGTAGGCCTTGAGGTCCATCCCCGCGTACAACGAAGCCACCTGGCCGTCGTAACCGTTGAACGCCAGCGTCCGCCGCCGCGCCAGGCCGCCCTCGATCCGCCGCTCGGTCTGTTGCGACCAGCGCGGGTGGTCCACCGCCGGGTTCACGTTGGCGAAGAAGCCGTATTCGTCGGGCGCGGCCGTGTTCCAGAGGGTCGTCGGCTTCTCGGCGACGAGGTCGATCCGGACGATCGATTTGATGCTCTTGAATCCGTACTTCCACGGCACGACGAGCCGGACCGGTGCGCCGTTCTGCGGCGGCAGGGTGCGCCCATATACGCCCGTGACGAGAAGGGCGAGGTCGTTCATCGCCTCGTCCAGCCGCAGCCCCTCGGTGTACGGCCACGTGAAGCCGACGCCGCCCTGCCCCTGCATCTCCGCGGGCCGCAGCACGGACTCGAACCGGACGAACTTGGCGTCGGACGTCGGCTCTACGGCCGACAGGAGCTTGCGCAGCGGGAATCCGTCCCACGGGACGACGATCGACCAGCCCTCGACGCACCGCAGCCGGTAGATCCGCTCCTCGAGACCGAACCGTTGCAGGCCGTCGAGGTCGAACGTCATCGGCTTGTTCACCAGGCCGCCGACCTTCACCTCCCACGGCGACGTCGTGAAGCCCGTCGCCAGCCGGGCGACAGCTTCCTTGTTCGTCGTGAACTCATAGAAGTTGTTGTAGTTCGTGATCGCGTCATAACTCGTCACGCCGTCGCCGCGCTCGTCGCTCGCCGGCCGGTTCGGGTCCGCCTCGGGTGTGGCCTCCACGGCCGGCGACAGCGGGCCGGCGAGGGTGCGCACGGGCGGCGGACCCCCATCGGCGGTCGGCCCTTGCGCGCCGTCCGCCGCATCGGACGATGGTCGTGACCGCGGCCCGCAGGCGCCGATCAGAGCCCCACCTGCTGCCGCGCCGAGTCCGCCGAGCATGCGCCGCCGGCTGAGGTACACTTCTTCGGGCGTGATGTCGTTCCATCTGAACCGTTCCAACGCATCCCTCATTCCTTGACGCGATACCCTTGGCGCGCATCCGCGCGGGGCCGACTGCCTCGGCGGATCCAGGGGCGCCGTGCGTGTCGGCCGCCGGCCCGGTCGGATGCGGGGCCCGCCGATGGCAGTTGCGTCTCCGACCGACGCGCGGACGTTACGCGCTGCAATGCGCCCGGTCCGCCCGGTCCGTAGGGTCCGCCGCATGCGCGCCGGTCGGGTACGGGGAACGACGCACCCCTCCCATCGTGGTGTGCCACGGACATCGAACAGGACGATCCAGACATGCCGGACCTTCGATCCGCCGCCGAACCCGAGCTTCACGCCGAACCGAACGATCAGGCGCCCGCGCCGCGCGCGGTCAACAATGCCGCACCGTTCGTCCTGGCGGACCGCGTCGCCATCGTCACCGGCGCCAGCCGCGGCATCGGCCGGGCGATCGCCGAGTCGCTGGCGGCGGCCGGTGCGGCGGTCGTCGTCGTCGGGCGGCGCGCCGAGACGCTTGCGCCGGTGGCGGACGGGATCGTCGCGTCCGGCGGACGGTCGATCGCCGTCGCGGCGAACGCCGGGGCGCCGGACGCCTTCGCGGCGGTGGCCGAGGCGGCGGTGGCGGCGTTCGGCGGGATCGACATTCTGGTGAACAACGCCGGGACATGCCCCCACTACGGCCCGATCGTCACGGCCGACGACGGCGTATGGGACAAGACGATGGATGTGAACGTGCGCGGGCCGTTGCGGAGCGTGGCGGCGTGCCTGCCGGCGTTCCGGGCGCGCGGCGGCGGCAAGGTGATCCATGTGGCGTCCGTGGCCGGGCTCATGCCGCAGCCGTCCGTCGGGCTCTACTGCGTCTCCAAGGCGGCGCTCCTCATGCTGACCGAGGTTCTGGCCGTCGAGCTGGCGGCCGACAACGTCCAGGTGAACGCCGTGGCACCCGGCTTCGTCAAGACGCGCTTCAGCCAGGCGATCTGGGACGCGCCGGCGTCCGCCACCGGTGCGCTGGCCGTCATCCCGCAGCGCCGCTTCGCCGACCCGTCCGAGATCGTCGGTGCGGTCCTCTACCTTGCCGGCCCGCTCTCGAGCTTCACCACGGGTGCCACGCTCGTCGTCGACGGCGGCCAGCGGCTGGCGGCGGGCCTGCCGCTGGCAGGCGGGTAACAGCGGCGCCCTTCGGCGGGCGCACGGCGCCGCAGAGGGATCGCCCGGCCGCCCGGACTGTCGCCGCGTCGGCCGGCACATGAAGGGTTGGGGTGGATTCCGTTAATTCCGCTTGATCTTGCGGCAAAGGCCGTGTATGCTGTGCGCCTGTGGACAGGGGGGGCGATCCACGCGCATTCGCGCTTGGTTCAGGTATGGCGGTGTCCGGGTGGCGCCGTAACCCATGCGTGTCCTTACGCACGCGATCGTCCCAAACACATGCGGACAATATCCATCAGGACCAAGGAGACACTCGTGACCCTCACGAAACTGACCCGGTGGTCGCTTTGCGCGACCGTGATGGCCGTCGGCGTTGGTGTAGCGGTGGGTGCCGCTCAGACGCGGACCGCCAGTGCTGACACGACGCAGGGTGTGTCGTGCTCATGGAAGGCCTCCGGCAGCGCCGGCACGGCCGTCTACCACGCGGCAGGCGCCGTCGACAAGAACGGCAAGGCCTACATCCTCGGCGGCCTGAACCAGGACGGCAAGGTCCAGCAGACCGCGCAGGCGATGGACATGTCGGCCACGAACGCGACGACGCTGGCCGGCAGCAAGTCGGACGCGCTGCGCAACATGCCGCAGAAGACCTGGGGCGCCGCGGCGGCGTACCGGCCGTCGAACGACCCGGCCAAGGTCGGCATGATCTACGTCTTCGGCGGCGCCAAGGACGACATCGACTACGATGCGCTCCTCGGTGGCTCGCCGCCGGCCAGCCTCGTCATCGACGGCGAGGACCGCATCCTCGAGTACGACATCGACGCCGACAGCTGGCGGACGGTCAGCGGCATGGGCTCGATGGGCAACCGCCTCTTCCCGGCCGCGAGCTACTCGCCCGAGAAGAACGCGATCCTGGTCACGGGCGGCATGAAGAAGTGCGACTTCAAGGTCGCGGTCACGGACAAGAAGAACTGCCAGGCCGACCAGCTCGGCGGCATCTGGCTGACCTTCGACGCGGCCGGCGTGCCGACCGGCGTCGCGCCGGAGAGCGGCGGCCCGAACAAGGTGTACGGCCACACGTCGGTCTACGACGCGGACCACAAGATGATCATCGTCGCCGGCGGCACGTCGTCGGGCAGCACGGCGGATCGCAGCGTGGACGGTCTTGACCTCAGCGTCACGCCGGCCGTGTGGAAGAGCCTGCCGAACATGTCCAAGGGCCTCGCCTTCCACAGCGCGGCGTACTCGGCGGCGCTCAAGCACATGGTCGTGCACGGCGGCGTCGGCGCGTCCTTCTTCCGGACGGACGAGTCCTTCAGCTCCACGACGTACGGCCTCGACCTCTCCGGCGCGACGCCGGCGTGGGTCGACCTGAAGGCCGGCAACGCGAATCCGGCCACGCGCATCGGCGCGGTCATGGGCTACGTGACGAACGCCGGCGGCCTGATGACGGCCGTGATGACCACGGGGCGCAGCCGCCTGACGAGCGCCAGCCAGTCGCCGTCGAAGAGCAACGAGGCGCTGGTGTGCGGCCCGGACGTTGTGCCGACCGCCACCACCCCGTCCGGCACGACCGCGGTCCCGACGACCCCGGGCACGACGCCCACGACGCCGCCGCCGACCGTAACGCTCGCGCCCGGCGCACAGTGCCCCGGTCTCGAGGCGAAGGCGCCGGCCGCTGCGATCGCCGCGGCCCTGGCGAACGGCGCGGGCGTCGGGGGTTACGGGTTGGCCTGCAACCCGAACGTCCCGATGAACCCGGTCTCGAACCCGCAGCGCAACCGGCTGAGCCTGCGGAACGTGAACGTGCCCTACCACCCCGTCTACAACGGGTTCGTCTGGAAGTGCGGCTGCCCGTAATCGCGGGCGCCGTGCGTCCGACGCGACGCAGTCGCTGAGACGTCGGATCTAGGCTGAACAAGGCCCCCGGCCGGGAATCCCGGTCGGGGGCCTTGTCGTTGTCCGGCGCCCGTCATCCTTCCGACCCCTCCGCTGGCCGTGATATCATCGCCCCCCATGACCCCAACCGCCCCGCCCTCCCCCGCCTTCGACATCGACGCCCTCGCCGCGCTCGCCCGCCTCGACCTGACGGCGGCCGAGCGGGAGCGCTTCCGCGCGCAGCTCGGCGACGTCCTCGCCTACGTCGCTCAGCTGGCCGAAGCGCCGGTTGGCGAGGGCAGCGCGGTCGGGCAAGGTGCCGGCGTGCGGCTGCGGGACGACGTCGTCGGGCCGTCGCTGCCGCGCGCGGCGGCGCTGGCGAACGCCGCCGACACGCTGGCCGGGTACTTCCGCGTCCCGCCGATGCGCGAGTAGGCGGCGAGGCGCATGATGTCCGGCGAAACCACGGCCACGAGGAACGCCACCGCCCCGTCCCACACGGACGCCGATCCCACGCGCTGGTCGGTCGCCGAAACGGCTGCGCAGCTGCGGTCGGGCAGGACGTCGTCGTTGGCCGTCACGGAGGTCTACCTTGCGCGGATCGCCGCGGACGATGAGGTGATCGGCGCCTACCTGACCGTCACTGCCGACGTGGCGCGCACCCAGGCGCGAAGCGCCGATGCGCGCCGCACGGCGGGGGAGGACGGGCCGCTTCTCGGCGTGCCGTACGCGCTGAAGGACCTCTTCACGACGGCCGGCGTCCGGACGACGGCCGGGTCGCGGATGCTGGCGGCCTACGTTCCGCCTGACGACAGCACCGTGTACGCGCGGCTGTCTGCCGCCGGCGCCGTCCTGCTCGGCAAGACGAACATGGACGAGTTCGCGATGGGCTCGAGCACCGAGAACTCCGCCTTCCACCCGACGGCCAACCCGTGGGACATCTCGCGCGTGCCCGGCGGCTCGAGCGGCGGATCGACGGCGGCAGTGGCGGCCGGCATGGCCGCGTTTGCGATCGGCACGGACACGGGCGGCTCGATCCGCCAGCCGGCCGCCCTGTGCGGGGTCGTCGGCTTGAAGCCGACATACGGTCGCGTCTCGCGGCGCGGGATGGTGGCGTTCGCCTCGAGCCTCGATCAGGCCGGCCCGATCACGCGCACCGCCAAAGACGCGGCGGCCGTCCTCCGCGCCGTCGCCGGCCTCGATCCGCTCGATGCGACGAGCGGCGACGTGGACGTGCCGGACTACGGTTCGGCGCTGAACGGCGACGTGACCGGGCTGCGTCTCGGCATCCTGGACGAATACTTCACGGCAGGGCTCGACCCCGAAGTGCGCGCGGCCGTCGAGGCGGCCATCGACGTGCTCGTCGCCGCCGGCGCAGTGCGCGTTCGCGTCCAGATGCCGAGCGTCCGCTATGCCGTGGCCACCTACTACCTGATCGCCACCGCTGAGTGCTCGGCGAACCTGGCACGCTACGACGGGTTTCGCTACGGCGCCACGAGCGACACGGGGGGCGTCTGGGAACGCCTCACCGCGGCGCGGAGCGTCGGGTTCGGGGAAGAGGTCAAGCGGCGGATCATCCTGGGCACGAACGCGCTGTCGACGGGCTACTTCGACGCCTATTACGCCCAGGCCACCCGCGTCCGGGGCCTGATCCGCACGGAGTTCGAGCGCGCGCTCGATGCCTGCGACGTCATCGTCGGGCCGACCGTGCCGTCACCGGCGTTCCGGCGTGGCGAGAAGATGGACGACCCGCTGGCCATGTATCTCAACGACATCTACACGATCGCGCTCAACCTGGCCGGCCTGCCGGGCGCCTCCGTGCCGTGCGGCTTCGTGGCCGGGCTGCCGATCGGCCTCCAGATCATGGGTCGGGCCTTCGACGAGGCCTCGATCCTGCGCATCGCGGACGCGTACGAAGCCCGGACGGCGTGGTCGACGCGCGCTCCGGCCGTGCCCGCCGACGCCGCCCGCATCCGTCCGCCGCGCGCGCTCGACGCGTGACGCGTCCGACCTCCGCCCGCCCAGGAGAGCCGCGATGACCGCCGATCCGCGCACCGATGCGCTTCGAACGACGACGCGCGTGAACGCCGTGCCGCCGAGCGGCATCCGCCGATTTTTCGACATCGCGGCGACGATGCCCGAGGTGATCTCGCTGGGCATCGGTGAGCCGGACTTCGTCACGCCCGAGCCGATCCTGCGCGCCGGGATTGCATCGCTCGAGGCCGGGCACACCGGCTACACCTCCAACAGCGGTCTGATCGAACTGCGCGTGGCGTTGGCCGCCCATCTGGAGCGGCGCTACGGCGTGCAGTACGACCCCGAGACCGAGGTCCTGATCACCGTCGGCGGCAGCGAGGCTCTCCACCTCGTGGCCGAAGCGCTCGTCGAGCCGGGGGACGAGGTCCTCGTCCCGGAACCGTGCTTCGTGGCGTACCCGGCCGTCGTGACGTTCGCCGGAGGAACGCCCGTTCCGGTCGTCACGCGTTTCGAGAACGACTTCCAACTGGACGTCGCGGACCTTCGCGCCCGGATCACGGCGCGAACGCGGGGGCTGCTCATCGGCTACCCCAGCAACCCGACGGGGGCGGTGATGGACCGGCCGCAGCTCGAGGCCGTGGCCGACTTCGCTGCCGAGCGCAATCTGTACGTGGTCTCGGACGAGATCTACGACCAGCTGGTGTACGGCCAGGACCACACGTGCTTTGCCGCGCTGCCGGGCATGCGCGAGCGCACCGTCCTCCTCGGCGGATTCTCGAAGAGCTACGCGATGACCGGCTGGCGGATCGGCTACGCCTGTGCGCCGGCGCCCCTGGTGGCGGCGCTGCGCAAGATCCATCAGTACATCATCATGTCGGCGCCGACCGCTGCGCAATACGCCGCGCTGGCCGCCCTGACCGACCCGGCGGCGGCGACCGCCGTGCGCTCGATGGCAGCGGCATACGACGCCCGCCGCCGCCTCGTCGTGGACGGGTTCAACCGGATCGGGCTGCCGACGTTCGAGCCGCGCGGCGCGTTCTACGCCTTTCCGGACGTCCGCCCCACCGGTCTGAGCAGCGACGAGTTCTGCGAGCGGCTGCTGTACGAGCACAAGGTGGCCATGGTGCCGGGTGAAGCGTTCGGCGAGGCCGGTCGAGGGTTTGCGCGCTGCAGCTACGCCACGTCGATCGAGCGGCTGACCGAGGCGCTCGCGCGCATCGGCGCGTTCGTCGCGCCGCTTTGACGGGCGGCGCGGCATGGAAGGCTTCGAGGTGGTGGTCGGGATCGAGACGCACGTCCAGATCCTGACGAGGAGCAAGATGTTCTGCGGCTGCGGCGCCGATTTCGCGGGTGCCGAGCCGAACACGCTTGTGTGCCCGGTCTGCCTCGGCCTGCCGGGCGCCCTGCCGACCCCAAACGCCGCGGCCATCGCGGCAGCCGTGACGACGGGGCTCGCGCTTGGCGGCGAGATTCGACCGCGCACATGGTTCGAGCGCAAGAACTATCACTACCCGGACCTGGCGAAGGGCTATCAGATCAGCCAGTACGAGGCGCCCCTGTGCACGGGCGGCGGCCTCGAGGTCGTCGGGGCGGACGGCGTGCGCCGCACCGTCGGGCTCGAGCGGCTGCACCTCGAGGAGGACACGGCCAAGCTGATCCACGCGCCCTCGGAGACGCTGCTGGACTTCAACCGGTCGGGCGTGCCGCTCATGGAGATCGTGTCACAGCCGGACATGCGCTCCGGCGACGAAGCGCGCGCCTATCTGGAGGCGCTGCGGCAGCTCCTGCGCTGGCTCGGCGTGTCGACGGGCAACATGGAGGACGGCGCGCTGCGCGCCGACGTGAACATCTCCGTCCGTCGCGTGGGCGAGACGCGCCTCGGGACGAAGATCGAGATCAAGAACCTGAACAGCTTTGCCGCAGCCAAGGGGGCGATCGAGCACGAGGCCGAACGGTTGGCCGGCATGGCCGAGCGCGGCGAAACGATCGTCCAGAGCACGCGCGGCTGGGACGAGCGGACGCGAACGACGTTCGCGCAACGCACGAAAGAGGCGGCCGACGACTACCGCTACTTCCCGGAGCCCGATCTCCCGCCGCTCGTGCTCGACGCGGGCTGGATCGAGGCGCGGCGCGCCGCATTGCCCGCGCTGCCGGCCGCCCGCCGCGCCGACCTCACGGAACGCTGGCAGCTGTCGGACGACGAGGCGCGCGTCCTCACGCGCGACCGCGCGACGGCCGATTACGCCGTCGCCGCGCTCGTCGCCGCCGGGCCCGGCGCGTCGCGCGCCGTCGCCGGCTGGATCAGCGGCCCGCTCTTCGCGCTGGCAAATGCCGAGCCGGCGCTTGGCGAAGGGTGGACGTCCAAGGTCCCTCCGAACGCCTTGGCCGAGCTCGCGGCGCTCGTGGCGGACGGCACGTTGACGCGCAGCGTCGCCCGCGACGTGCTGTCGGAGATGTGGTCGACCGGTCGACGTGCCGCCGAGATCGCCGCCGGCGGCGCGCGGACGCAGATCAGCGGCAGCGATGCGCTGGGCGCAGTCGTCGACGAAGTGCTGGCGGCGCACCCGAAACCGGTCGCGGACTGGCTCGGCGGCAAGGAGTCGGCCAGCGCGTTCCTCCTCGGCCAGGTGATGCGGGCGACGGGTGGCCAGGCGAACGCGGCCGTGGCCAGGGACGTGCTGGACAAGGCGCTCGCGCGCCGCCGGGCGTGAACGAGCGCCGGAAGCGGTCGGGGCGGTCGGGGCCGCCGGCGAGGCCGGCCGGGCCGCGGCCGCCGGCACAGCGACGACGGCCCGGAGCGCCCGCCGGAGCGCCCGCCGGAGCGCCTACCGGCGGTCCGCGGGCGGCGGTCGCCGGTACGTCGGTCGCCGGTGGATCGGTCGTCGTCGCGCTCGACGGGATGGCGCATGGCGGCGAATGTGTCGGGCGGGCGGACGACGGGCGGGCAACGTTCGTGGCCGGCGGGCTGCCGGGCGAGACGACACAGGTCGTCGTGACGGAAGCGCGGCCGCGTTTCCAGCGGGGCTACGCGGCGGGGACGATCGGCGCCGCGAGCCCGGAGCGTGTGGCGGCCACGTGCCAGCACTTCGGGGCGTGGCCGGCGCGGGGCGCGGCACCGGGCGCGTGGTGCGGCGGGTGCCAGTGGCAGCATGTGGCGTACGACGCCCAACTGGGGCACAAGCGCTCGATCCTGCGGGACGCGCTCGAGCGGATCGGCGGCGTCGGCGCGCCTGCGGTGGCGGCGACGATCGGCATGCCGACGCCGTGGGGGTACCGCAACAAGCTTCGAACACGGCTCGTCGGCGGGCGACCGGGCCTCGTCGCCGTCGACGGTCGGACGCTCGTGCGCATCAGCGCGTGCCCCATCGCCGTGCCCGCTCTCCTGGCGCACGTCGCCGCCTTCGAGGCCGACCTCCCCGACGGCACCGAGGTCACGTTCCGGATCGGCGAGCGGACCGGCGATGCGCTGATCGTCATCGACGATCGCGAGGGCGTGGTCGGTGAGATCGAGGTCGAGAGCGAGGCATCGATCGTCATCATCGGGCCAGAGGGCGAGGTGTCGATCGCCGCCGGGCGGTCGTTTTATGTCGAGCAGTTGGGCGGTGCGGCGATCGGTGTGCCGGCCACGGCGTTCTTCCAGGTGAACACCGGCATGGCGGAGCGCTTGGCCGAGGTCGTCCAGGCGGCCCTCGGCCCCGGGAGCGGTCGCGTCGTCGATGCCTACTGCGGCATCGGCACGCTGACCGGAGCGATCGCCGCCGTAAGCGACACGGTCGTGGCGGTCGATATCGACGCGTCCGCGGTCGCGGCGGCCGTCGCGAACACGGGCGGACTGGCGAACGTGACGCTCATCGAGGGCGACGTGGCCGAGGCGCTCGAAGAGATCGGACCCGGCGTCAACGCGCTGGTCGTCGATCCGCCGCGCGGCGGCCTGGATGCCGCCGCCGGGGCCGTCGTCGCCCGGATGCTGCCGGCCCGGATCGTGTACGTCAGCTGCGAGCCGACGACGCTCGCCCGCGACGTCCGGGCGCTCGGCTCGATCGGCTACGCCCATCGGTCGACACAGCCGCTGGACATGTTTCCGCAGACGTACCATTCGGAGAGCGTCACTGTGCTGCAGCACGACGCCTCAGGGCTGGCCTGAGGAGAGCCGTTCGGCTACCCTTGCGGCATTCCTCCGGTGCCCGTTCGAACTGCGGCCGACGCCCCGGCGTCGCACCGCACGGGCCGATGATCGCCAAGCGTACGGTCGCCGCTCATCCGGCGGGAACCGAATTTCGGAAGGAAACCCCATGCGCGCCCGCATCGATCCCGAGCTGCTGAAGCTGAGCGTCACCGATCCTGCCGCCGTCGTCGAGGCCATCGTCACCGCCGAGAGCACGCTCGAGGCGTTGCTCGAGCGCCTGCCGGCGTCGCTCGTCGTGCAATACACGTATCGCTTGATCCCGGGCGTGGCCGTGACCGGCCCGGTGGGCGACCTCGAAAGCCTGTCCCTGCTGTCGGTCGTGCGCTCGATCGAGCCCGTTCGCGAAGTGCAGCACTGCTGAGCGCCGCCCGGCCGCCCGCTCCGCGCCCCCGACTCGGCGACGCTCACGCGGCATTTCGTCGTCCGACCGCGCCCGCCCTGTAGCCGCGTGCCCGCCCCATCCCTGCCCGCCCTGGAGACCGTTGCATGAACCCGACCAAGCTGCACAAGTCGTTGTCCGTCACGATGTCCGGCGACGTGCGGCCGGACGAGCAGCTGGCGGTCATCCTGAAGTACAAGCCGAGCTTCGTCGCCCGCGGCGAGGTCGGCGCGCTGTCGGACGTCGCGCCGTCGCAGTCCTTCCACCTCGTGTCGGCACAGGCGACGGACGCCACGCCGTCGATGATCGCCGCGCTGACGGACGATCCGGCGGTCGAAATGATCTGGCCCGACCTCCCGGTCCACACCTGGACGGACGCCCGCGTGCCGCTCATCGGCGTGCCGCGGGTCGTGGACGCCGGCTTCGGCGGGCAGGGCGTCCGGATCGGCATCGTGGACACCGGGATCGACCGCGATCACCCGGACTTCGAAGGGCGGATCGCGGCGTGGCGCGACCTGATCGACGAGAACGCGGACGCGGCGCACGATCCGAACGGGCACGGCACGCACGTCGCCGGCATCGCGGCCGGCAGCGGGGCGGCGGGGGGCGGCCGCTACAAGGGCGTGGCGCCCCAGGCGATGCTCGTCATCGCGCGCGCGCTCGACGCCGAGGGCGGCGGACGGACGAGTACCGTCATGGCGGGCATCGAGTGGGCGATCGACAACGGCGCGCAGGTCGTGAACATCAGCCTCGGCGGGCCGCCCTACCCCGCGGACGGCACGGACGCGCTGTCCGTGCTGTGCAACGCGGCCGTCGAAGCCGGCATCGTCGTCTGCGTCGCGGCCGGCAACATGGGTCCGGCCGGCCACACGATCGGCGCACCCAGCGCCGCGCGGCGGGTGATCACCGTCGGCGCATCCGAGTCGACGGCCGGCGACCCCGCCGACCGCGTCGCGGGCTTCTCGTCACGCGGCCCGACCGGCGACGGCAGCGCCAAGCCGGAGCTGGTCTTCCCGGGTGTCGGCATCGTCAGTGCCCGCGCCGCCGGGACGGGCCTCGGTCGCCCCGTCGACGCGCACTATACGGCGCTCCGCGGGACGAGCCAGGCGACGCCGTTCGCCACCGGAGCCGTCGCCCTTCTGCTCTCGGCCAACCCGCGCCTGAAGCCCGACGAGATCCGGGAACGGCTCGTGCGCGGCGCCGAACGGCTGCCGGGCGTCGACGTCCTGGCGCAGGGCGCCGGGCGCGGGAACGCCTACAACGCCTTCGTGAATGCACAGGGTCGTCCGCTCGGCCCAAGTGCGGGTGCGGGCTCGGGTGCAGGCAGCGGCGGTGAGAGCGGCGGTGCGAGCGGCGGTCCGGCCGTTCCCACGCCACCGGGTTCGCCGGCGGATTCCACCGCACGTTCGGGCTGCCTGCCGGCGTCGCTCGGCGCGTTCAGGGGCCGCTGACGGCTTCGGCGGAGTCGTCCGCGCTAGGAACGTGCGATCGACCGAACCAACTCCGCCACCGCACCGACCAGGCGCTCCGCCACGACCCGCCCGGTCTCGAGCACCTCGGCGTGCAGATCGTGCCCTCCGACCTCGTGCGGCTCCTGGATCGGGACGAGGTTGGTGATCACGGACAGCCCGACGACCCGCATGCCGGCGTGCCGCGCCGCCACGACTTCCGGGCATGTGCTCATCCCGACGGCATCGGCGCCGATGGCGTGCAGGTATCGTGCTTCGGACGGCGTCTCGAAGCTCGGGCCGGCGACCATCGCGTAGACGCCGTCGCGGACCGCCAGACCGGCATCCGCGAGACACCGCCGGGCGATCGGCCGCAGATCCGGCGTGTATGCGTGGAGCATGGACGGAAACCGCGGGCCGACCGCATCGTCGTTCGGGCCGACGAGCGGGTTGAGGCCGGCCATGCCGGGTAGGTACAGGTGGTCGCGGATCACCATCACGTCGCCCGGCGCGAAGTCCGCGTTCAACCCGCCGGCGGCGTTCGTGACGATGAGCGTCCGCGCACCGAGGGCGTGCATGAGCCGGACGCCGAACGTCGTGTCGTAGGCGGTACGGCCCTCGTACAGATGCGCCCGGCCGCGCGCGACCGCCACGACGACGCCTCCCAGCCGGCCGACGACGAGCTCGCCGGCGTGGCCGAGGACGGTGGACGCCGGCCAGCCCGGCAGCGTGTCGTACGGCAGTCGGACGCCGTCGTCGAGATCGGCGCCGAGACCGGAGAGGCCGCTGCCGGCCACGATCGCGACCTCGGGGCGGAGCTCCGTCGCGGCACGGACGACGGCCAAGGCAGCGCCGCTCCCCCGATCACGCACGCGGGTGCGCCTGATCGTAGGCCGTGCGCAGTCGCTCGTTGGAGACGTGAGTGTAGATCTGCGTCGTCGAGACGTTCGAGTGGCCGAGCAGCTTCTGCACCTCGCGCACATTGGCGCCGCCGTCGAGGAGGTGGGTGGCGAAGCTGTGCCGCAGCGTGTGCGGCGTGACGTCGATCCGGATGCCGATCGCCTTCACGTACTCTTTGATGATCAGCCAGAGGCCCTGCCGCGTCAGCCGCGTGCCGCGCGGGTTGAGGAACAGCGCCTTCTCGTCGCCGCGCTTCAAGTACGCGATCCGGCCGTGGTGCAGGTAGTCCGCCAGCACCGCTGCGGCGCGGTGATAGAGGGGCACGACGCGCTCCTTGGCGCCCTTGCCGAAGCACCGGACGGTCTCGCCGGCCAAGTCGATGTCGCCGACATCCAGCGCCACGAGCTCGCTCACGCGCATGCCGGTCGCGTACAGGAGCTCGAGCAGGGCGGCGTCGCGCATCGCCTTCGGGCCGGTGCCCGCGAGCGGCGCGTCCAGCAGGCGGTCGACGTCCGCGCGCCCGAGCGTGCGCGGCAGGCGCTTGTCGACGGTCGGCGCCTCGAGCGCGGCCGTCGGGTCTTCGCGCACGACGCCCTCGGCGGTGAGAAAGCGGAACAGGCTCTTGGCCGCCGCCACCTTGCGCGCCACCGTCGCCGAGGAATAGCCCCGCTCTTTGAGGTGCAGGACGTGGTCGACGATCCGGTCACGGCCGACGTCGGCCCAACGCGTCGGCGCCGGCCCGAGCGGGCTCGGCTCGGCCAGGAAGGCGATGAATTGGGTCAGGTCGTTGCGATACGCCGTCAGCGTATGGGCGGAATAGCGGCGCTCGACCTCGAGATAGCGGAGGAAGTCATCGACGTGTTGCCGCATGCTGAACCATCCGTGTTGCCCGTCCGCGGCCCGGCGCCGTCGGCCGGTGACTTACCATAACCGGGCGATCAGGATACACGGCCGCCCACGTTACGTCAAGAGCGTGTCCGGCCGGTTCGGGGCATTTGCCGCCCCGCTGCCCGATGCGTTACCCTTCGCCGCCGCCCCGACGGCGGCATCCGACCGAAGAGGCTCGACCCATCTACTGGAGTCGTTCGTGGACATCGTGGTGTTGATCAAGCAGGTGCCCGACACGGCCACCCGGATCCAGGACCGCGTCAAGGACGGGCGCGTGGACCTGGACGGCGTGACGTGGGTCACCAGTCCGTACGACGAATATGCCGTCGAAGAGGCGCTCCGATTGAGAGAACTCCATGGCGGCACCGTCACGCTGCTGACCCTCGGCCCGGAGCGGGCGCACGGCGCGCTGAAGGACATGCTGGCCCTCGGCGCGGACGAGGCGCAGGCGGTGTGGGATCCGGCGTTCGCGTCGCTCGGCACGCATGCCCGCGCCGAGGTGCTGGCCGCCGCGCTCCGCAAACTGCCGCACGACCTCGTGCTGGCCGGCTGGAAGGGCGTGGACGGCGACGAGGGCCTCGTGCCGATCTACGTGGCGGCGGCGCTCGATTACCCGCACCTGTCGTTCGTGGTCGGCGTCGAGGTGGAAGGAAGGACGATCACGGTGCGCCGTGAGATCGAAGGCGGCAAGGAGCACATGACCGCCGATCTGCCGGCCCTTCTGACGGCGCAGAAAGGCCTGAACGAGGTCCGCTACGCCACGCTGAAGGGGATCATGCGCGTGAAGTCCAAGACGATCCCGGTCTGGACCGCCGCCGACCTCGGCATCGATCCGGCCGCACTGCCGGCGCCCGCGGTGGAGGTCACCGCCATCGAGCGGCCGGCAGAGCGCGACGGCGGTCGGATCCTCGACGGCAGTCCGGCCGACGCCAGCCGTGCGCTGGCCCGGATCCTTCACGAAGAAGAGAAGGTGATCTGATGGCCGACGTCTGGATTCTCGCCGAGGTGCAGCAGTCCGCCGATTCCACGGCGGTCGGCCTGCGCCGCGTCACGCACGAGCTCGTCACCGCCGCGCGCGGCGTGGCCGGCGGCAACCGCGTCTGCGCGGTCCTGGCCGGACACGGCGTGGCGCACCTGGCCGGTGCGATCGGCGCCGACACGGTGTTCGTCATGGACGATCCTGCGCTGGCCGCCTACTCGCCCGACGGCTGGGCGAAGGCCATCGCCGCCGTCGCCGCCGAGCGCAAGCCAGGCATCATCCTGGGCGCCAGCACCGCCCGCGGCCGCGACCTGACGCCGCGCATCGCGGCCATCCTGGGCGCCGGGCTGGCGAGCGACTGCATCGAGCTCGGTACGGACGGCACCGCGCTGACGGCGCTGCGCCCGATGTATGCCGGCAAGGCGCTCGCCCGCGTGCGCGTGACGTCGCAGCCGGCCATGGCGACGCTCCGGCCGAACAGCTATGCCCCCGCCGGCGACGCCGGCGCGTCGACCGGCGGCCCGACGATCGAAGCCGTTCCGGTCGGCGACGCATCGGGCAGGGCCGTCGTCACGCGCGTGGAGCTGACGGCGTCGACCCGGCCGGACGTGTCGGAGGCCGACATCATCGTCTCCGGCGGGCGCGGCATGGGCGGACCCGAGCATTTCGCCATGCTCGAGCAGCTGGCCGACGCCCTCGGCGCAGCCGTCGGCGCCAGCCGGGCGGTCGTGGACGCCGGGTGGCGGCCGCACTCGGATCAGGTCGGTCAGACCGGCAAGACGGTCTCGCCGTCGCTGTACATCGCGTGCGGCATCTCCGGCGCGGTGCAGCACCTGGCCGGCATGAAGACGAGCAAGCTGATCATCGCCTTCAACAAGGATGCCGAGGCCCCGATCTTCTCGGTCGCGGACTACGGCATCGTCGGCGACGTGTTCGAAATCGTCCCGGCCTTCACCGAGGCCGTCCGCGCGCTCCACGCGGTCCGCTAGCTGCGGTCGCCGCGATGCGCGCACGGACACGTCCAACGGCGGCGATCGGCTTGGATGGACCGTCCCGGCACGGCCGACGGCGGCGCGCAGTGTCCGGCGCGGCCCGCGCGGCGACCGCCGTCCTCGTCGCCGTGATGTCGTGCGCGCCGGACGCCCACGCCGCGGCCGATTGCGACGCCACGGCGATCACGTGGCCGCCGCCCGGCCAAGCGTTGACCGGGCGCGCAAGCGTGTACGGCAGCGCGGCGATCGACGCCTTTCAGTTCTACAAGGTCGAGTTCGCCAGCGCCAACGCGCCTGAGACGTGGTCCGCCGTGAGCGCCGTCGTCCGCTCGCCGGCACGCCACGCGCGGCTCGACCGTTGGTCGACGGACGGATTGCCGGACGGCGCCTATCGCCTGAAGCTGACCGTCGTCGACACCGCCGCCCAGGAACGGTGTCGGGCGATCATCGACGACGTCGTCGTGTCCCACTCCGGCCGCGCGAGCGCCGCAACCGCAGACGGCGCGATCCCGGCGACGGGCGCATCGCCCGCCGCGCGGACGAGCCTCGGCAAAGACGATCCTGCGCCGTGGCCGACGGCCGCGGCGCAGCGGGCGTTGCTGCAGGCAACGGCCGTCGTCACGGCGGAGGTGGGCGCAGGCGAGGGAGTCACGGGCACAACGGCGACAACGGCGACAACGGCGACGGCGGCGACGACGGTCACATCGGGTGCGGCCACCGCGCCGGCGAGCGGGGACGCGGCACCGGACGCCGAGCCGACGTCGGTCGCGGCGCTCGGCCGGCGCTTTGGGGTGCCGTTCGTGCTCGGCTTCGTCGTGGTCGCGGCGCTGATGGCCACGCTCGGCCGCCGCGCATTCCGGTCGCCGGCCGGCGCCGGCGAGGCCCGTCATTGACCCTGCGGCCTGGCTCGGCCGGCATCTGCGCTCCGTCGGCCGTCGATCCCGACCGGACGCCGGAACCGAAGGCGTTGCCGTGGACTGGCTGATCGTCGGGCTCGGCAATCCGGGCGGGCGCTACGCCGGCACACGACACAACATCGGCCGCGATGCGGTCGAGGCGTTGGCGGTGCAGGCCGGGGTGTCGCTCGATCAGCTCAAGCATCAGGCGCGTTTCGGGCTGGGCCGGCTCGGCGCCGCGCGCGTCTGTCTCGTCCTGCCGATGACGTACATGAACCTTTCGGGGCGGGCGGTGGCGCCGATCGCCCGGTTCTATCAAGTGCCGCCGGCACGCGTGTTGGCCGTGTACGACGACATGGACCTGCCGCTCGGCCGGCAGCGCTTGCGCGCCGACGGGGGGCACGGCGGGCACAACGGCGTGCGGAGCCTGATCGAGCTCCTCGGCACGGATGCCTTTCCGCGGCTGCGACTCGGCGTGGGGCGCCCGCCTGCCGGCTGGGACGCGGCCGACCACGTTCTCGCCCGCTTCAGTCCCGATGAGGCTGCGGCCGCCGCGGCGCTGATCGATGATGCGGTGTCGACGATGAAGGACATCGTCGACCGGGGCGTCGCCGCCGCGATGAACGTGGCGAACGCGTGACCGACCGCCTGCGCGTTCTCCACGTCTACAAGGACTACCCGCCCGTCTTCGGCGGCATCGAGCATCACGTACGCGACCTCGCCGAGGCGCAGTCGGCCGGCGGCGACGACGTCACCGTCCTCGTGACGGCCACGCGCGGTCCGACGACCGTGGCGATCGAGCACGGCGTGCGCGTGATCCGGGCACGGCGCGTGACGACCGTCGCGTCCACGCCGCTCTCGTTCGCGCTCGTCCGCACGCTCGCGGCGGCGCGGCCGGACGTCACGCACCTCCACAGCCCCTACCCCCTCGGCGAGGCCGCCTGGCTGGCCTTCGGGCGCCCGCCGATGGTGCTGAGCTACCACGCGGACATCGTCCGACAGCGCCGGCTGCTGCGTTTGTGGCAACCGTGGCAACGCCGCGTGCTCGCCGGCGCCGGCCGGGTCCTCGCGGCAAGCCCGGCCGTGGCCGCGGGGTCGCCGACGTTGGCCGCGGTCCGGCACAAGGTGGCGCTCGTGCCGTACGGTATCGACGCCGACCGGTTCGTGCTCTCCCCGGCGGCGGTCGACGCGGCCCGGCGCCGCCTCCGGCCGGCGGGCGCACGGGGCGTCGTGGCGTTCGTCGGCCGACTGCGGTACTACAAGGGCCTCCACGTCCTCGTCGAGGCGCTCGATCGAATGCCGGACGTGCACGCGCTGATCGTCGGCACCGGACCGGAGGGCGAGGCGCTCCGTGCGGCCGCCGCGGCCGGCGGCGTGGCCGGCCGAATCCACTGGCTGGGCGACGTTGCCGACGCCGAGCTGCCGGCGGTGCTCGCCGCCGCCGACGTCTACTGCCTGCCGGCGACGGCCAAGAGCGAGGCATTCGGCATCGCGATGCTCGAAGCGATGGCGGCCGGCCTGCCGATCGTCTCGACCGAGCTCGGCACCGGCACGTCCTGGGTGAACCAGGCGGACGTCACGGGCCGTGTCGTGCCGCCCGGCGACGCCGCGGCACTGGCCGGGGCGATCATGGGGCTCGTCGGAGCGGCCGGGACACGCGCTGCGCTCGGTGCTGCGGCCCGGCAACGGGCGGTCGGCACGTTTTCGCGGCCGGCGATGGTCTCCGCGGTGCGTGCGGCCTACACGGCCGCCGCGGGCTGACAAGGGCGGATGGCGCCGGCGCGACACGGCGTGCTGCGCACGATGCCCGATCGCCGCCCACCCTCTTGTACAATGACGGTCTTGTCCGGCGCCCGGCAGTGGGCGCGGTGTAGGTCGCATACTTCCCCATGAACGTCCTCGTCACCGGCGGCGCCGGCTTCATCGGATCTCATCTCGTCGACCGGTTGCTGGCCGACGGCCATCACGTCACGGTCATCGACAACTGCGTCACGGGCCGTCCGGAGAACGTGGCGCAGCATGCCGACCGGCCGGGCTTCACGTTTCTGCGCGGCAGCGTGCTCAACGAAACGCTCGTCGCTGCGGTCTGTCGCGAGGTCGATCTGGTGTTTCACCTGGCGGCAGCGGTCGGCGTCACGCACATCGTCAAGGATCCGCTCTGGGCGATCGTCACGAACACGCGCGGCACCGAGATCGTGCTCAAGCGCGCGTTCGAGAACCGGGTGCGCGTCGTGTTCGCGTCGAGCTCCGAGATCTACGGGCAGAGCGACGCCGTGCCGTTCGACGAGGACGGCCCGCGCGTGCTCGGGCCGACGACGATCCACCGTTGGGCGTACTCGACCTCCAAGGCGCTCGACGAGCACCTTTGCTGGGCGTACGCCGACAAGGGCCTTGCCGTGTCGGCCGTACGCTACTTCAACATCTTCGGCCCGCGGATGGACCCGGCCGGCTACGGCAGCGTGATCGCCCGCTTCGTCACGCAGGCGCTGGCCGGCGAGCCGTTGACGGTGCACGGCGACGGCCGCCAGAGCCGGTGCTTCACATACGTGAGCGAAGCCGTGACAGCGACGATCCTCGCCGGCACACATGACGGGGCCCTGCACGAGGCGTTCAATATCGGCCATCCCCAGGAGCACACGATCGAGCACCTGGCTGAACGCGTCATCGCGCTCACCGACTCGCCATCGACCGTCACGCGCGTTCCGTACGCCGAGGTGTACGGACCGTCGTTCGCCGACACGCGCCGTCGCGTGCCCGACGTGACGAAGGCCGCCGAGCGCCTCGGCTTCCGGGCGCACGTCACGCTGGACGAAGGCCTGGCGGCGGTCATCGCCGAACGTGCCGCCGCGGCCGAGCGTGCGCGCTGATGCGCATGCTCATCACGGGCGCGGCAGGCATGATCGGTACGCCGCTCGCGAACCGGCTCGTCGCTGACGGGCACACGGTGCTCGGCATCGACGACATGAGCGGCGGGCATGACCTGAACTCGCTGGACAACCGGGTGCGGTTCTCGCGCGCCGACGTGCGGGACGTACCCAAGCTCTGGAGCCTGCTGGCCGACGTCGACGTCGTCCTCCACCTTGCGGCTCGGGTCAGCGTCACGGAGTCGATCCTCTATCCGGTCGAGTACAACAACGTGAACACCGGCGGTACGGTCAGCCTCATGGCCGCCGCGCGGGATGCCGGCGTCCGGCGGGTCGTCTTCGGCTCGTCGGGCACGGTGTACGGTCCACAGGCGGCACAGCCGGTGAGCGAAGCCGCGGCAGCCCGTCCGGTGAACCCGTACGCGGTCAGCAAGTTCGCCGCGGAGCACTACGTCCGCGCGATCGGCGAGCTCTACCGGATCGAGACCGTCACGCTGCGGCTGTTCAACGTGTACGGGACGTGGCGCCAGCACCGCCCCAACCACCCGGCGGTGATCCCGCACTTCGTCCACGAAGTCCTCTCGGGCGCCAGCATCGTCCTGCACGGCGACCCGCCCGGTGGTCAGACGCGCGATTTCGTCCACGTCGACGACGTCGTCGAAGCGCTCGTGAAGTCGGCCGTGGCCGGCGGGATCTCCGGCGCCGTGCTGAACATCGGCAGCGGCGTCGAAACCGCGGTGGCCGAGCTCGTGCCGCTGATCGAGGTGGCGGCCGGGCGCGAGGCGCGCGTTCTGACGTCCACGGAACAGGCCGGCGGCATCGACCGCCTCTGGGCCGACGTCCGGGCGGCGCACGAAGTCCTCGGCTGGTCGCCCAAGGTCGACCTGACCACCGGACTGGCTCGGCTCGCGGCGGAGATGCGGACGCACGTACTGCGAAGTTGACGCTTCGTCGGTGCGGCGTATGATTGACCTTTGCCCAATTCCAGACGAATTGTCAGACCCGGACGGCGGGTCGAGATGAGGACGTGTGTCCATGTACGCGATCGTGCAGCACGGCGGGCATCAGTACCGCGTGGAACCCGGCAAGACCGTCGAGATCGAGCGGATCGAGGCGGTGGCCGGTGATACCGTGACCTTCGATCAGGTGCTCTTCCTCGGCGGCGAAACGACCAAGGTTGGCGCCCCGACGGTGGCCGGCGCCACCGTCCGCGCGACGGTCGTCGGCGAGATGAAGGGCGACAAGATCCTCGTACAGAAGTACAAGCCCAAGAGCCGCTACAAGATCCGCACCGGCCATCGCCAGCGCTACACGCAACTCAAGGTCGACGCGATCACCGCCTAGGAGGCGCAAGGATGGCACACAAAAAGGGTGGCGGGTCCAGCAAGAACCTGCGCGACTCCGGGCCGCAGTACCGAGGCGTGAAGCGCTATGACGGTCACGCGGTGCTGGCCGGGAACATCCTGGTGCGGCAGTGCGGCACCAGGCTCTACCCGGGCACCAACGTCGGGATGGGTCGCGACTTCACGTTGTTCGCGCTCGAGCACGGCTTCGTGAAGTTCGAGAAGCGCCCGCGCGGCCGGACGGCGGTCAGCGTGTACGCCACGCATCCCAACCGGCCGGGCGCCACGGCATCCGCCGGTGCCGGCCCGCTGAGCCGCGGAGAACAAGCATGAAGGCCGACACGCACCCGCAGTGGTTCCCTGAAGCGCAGTTCGTCTGTCGTTCGTGCAGCACGGTCTACGTCGTCGGCGCCACGGTGGCCACGCTCAACACCGAGATCTGCGCCAACTGCCACCCGTTCTTCACGGGCGAGCAGCGCATCGTCGACACCGCCGGCCAGGTCGAGCGCTTCATGCGCCGCCTCGAGGTCGGTCAGTCGCAGCGGATGCAGCAGGTCAAGCGCGTCGAGGCCGAGGCCGCCCGTGAAGCGGCCGAGCGGGACGCCAAGCGCCGCCGCCGCGGTCTGACGCCGATCGTCGTCGAGGCGGAAGCCGAGCCGGAGACCGCACCGGAGACCGCACCTGAGACCGCATCCGGGTCCGAGCCTGAGGCACAGGGCTAGTACCCCGGCACGCAGTGTCGCCGAGTGCCGTACCCTGGTGGGCACACCGAGCGTGTCCAGTGGCGGGTACGCGGTCACGATCTCTCAGTTCCTCGCGCCCCGGGTCGGGTTCTTCCTGGCTCGGGGCGCTTTGTGTGCCACCCAACCGGCCCCGCCTCTGGGGTGCCGGATCCGCCGACTCGGCGGTACGCGTAGGAGGGGACCATGGTCCTGAGCGACGGTGAAATCATCGAGCGCGTGCGCGACGGCGGGATGATCGAGCCGTTCTTCGACCACCTCGTCAGCCAGGGTGTCGTGTCGTATGGGCTGTCCAGCTACGGTTACGACTTTCGCGTCGCCGACGAGTTCAAGGTGTTCTCCAACGTGAACTACACCGCTGTCGACCCCAAGGCGTTCAGCCCCGAAGCGTTCGTCGACATCGTAACGCCCGACGTCTGCATCATCCCGCCGAACTCGTTCGCTTTGGCGCGGACCGTCGAGTACTTCCGGATCCCGCGCGACATCATCACGGTATGCCTCGGCAAGAGCACGTACGCCCGCTGCGGCATCATTTTGAACGTGACCCCCTTCGAGCCCGGATGGGAAGGGCATGCCACGCTCGAGATCTCGAACACAACGCCGCTGCCGGCCAAGATCTACGCCAACGAGGGCATCGGCCAGGTGCTCTTCCTCCGCGGCAGTCGCGAGTGCCTGACGAGCTACAAGGACCGCAAGGGCAAGTACGATCGGCAGCACGGGATCGTGTTGCCGCGTATTCTCGGCAGCGACGGCGCGCCGCGCTGACGACGCCGAAGCCGTCGTGTCATCGGAGGCGTCCGCCGGCGGTGTGATGACGATCGATGTCAGCAACCAGCTGACGAGCATCGTCGTCTGGCACGGCGACACGCCGACCCATCACTTCCAGGCCGGCACGGATCCGCGGCGGACCGTTGACGAGTGCGCGCTGCTGCTCGAGCGCTGGCTGCGAGCGGTCGGCGTCATCCCGGGTGCGCTCGACGGCGCGGCGATCGCGTGCGTCGTGCCCGTGCTCGGCGGGATCACCGCAGAGGCGTGCGAGCGCGTGCTCGGCCGCCCGCCGCTCGTCGTCGGGCCCGGCATGCGCACCGGTGTCGCCATACGCACGGACGACCCGCGCGAGGTCGGCGCCGACCGGATCGCCAACGCCGTCGCCGCTCGGGAACGGTACGGCGCGCCGGTGATCATCGTCGATTTCGCCACGGCGCTGTCGATCGATGTCGTGGACGCGGGAGGGCACTATGTGGGGGCGATCATCGCGCCCGGCATCGAGGTGGCGGCCGAGGCGCTCGAACGTCGGACGGCTCAGCTCGGCCGGATCCCGCTCGTCGCGCCGCCGCACGTGATCGGCGACAGCACGTCGCACGGCCTGCAGTCCGGCCTCGTGCTCGGCCACGCGGCGATGGTGGACGGTTTGGTCGCCCGCGTGCAGGCCGAGTGGGGCCCGGCCGCGGTCGTGGCCACGGGCGAATCCGGCGCGGCGCCGGAGATCGTCCGACTGTGCGCCTCGATCGACCACTTCGACCCGTTGCTGACGCTCGACGGGCTGTCGCGCCTGTTTCGCGGCTGGATCGAACGTTCGACGCAGGTGCGACGTTCGTGAGGGTAGTGCGCCGGTTCCGCTGATGCTCGTTCCCGCGCCCCCGCCGGGCGATCGTCCGGACAAGCTTCCCACCCACTGTGCCAGGAGGTGTTCGATGCGCCCCACGCTCCGCCATGCCCATGCGCTCCGCGCGCCGTTGCTCGTCGCCGGGCTCATGTGCGGCCTGGGTTTGGCCGCCCTCGGCATGGGGGCGCGCACCGCCATAGCACAACGGCCCGTCCCGCTCGACTTCGGTCCCTACCTGAACCGCTACGGCACACGGCATGTCGTCCACATCCCGGCCGGCGGGCCCGGCGCGAGCGCGGTGCTCGAGGTCACGAATGCCGGGTGGATCCCGACGGACGCCGCCGTCGTCGTCCTCGCCACCGGCGGCCGCGCCGATTGCGGCACGGTGCCGCCCAAGCCGGTGTCCGTTCGGTGCCTCCCGGCGATCGCGCCGAAGACATCCGTCCGCGTCGAGATCCCGGCCGACGTATCGTCGAACGTGTTCGTGTACAGCATCGTCCCGGGCCGGACGGCCGGGTGCGGCTCGCTGGATGACGTCGGCAGCGGCGGGACGCTCCTGTCCGCTTGGGAGGCCGCCGGCTGGAAGGCGGCGCCCGGCGAGCCCCTGGCGGTCGGCGGCATCGCCACGAGCGGCGCCGATTCGGTCGGGCTGTCCGGTGCGGCCACCACCGGTCTCGGCGAGCTCTTCCGGAGCCAGCCGGGCGGCGGGGCCGGCGGCCGCCGCCCGACGATCCTGGCGCAATCCCTCGCCTACGCCCCGACGACGGGCGCGCAGACGACGCTCACGAACGTCGACGCGACCTGCGCCCGGGTCGATGCCCGCTCGGCCGGCAACGTCACCGTTCCGACGTGCGGCCCGGTGCGGCAGACGACGATCGAGCTCGCGCCGTTCGTCGCTGCGCCGGTCGGGCCGCTGAACGGGCAGCAAGGGCAGCGCGCCGTTTGGGCGGCGGCGGTGGAGGAGACCGTTCTCGGCGCCAGCTGGCACGAGAGCGACGGGTGGGCGAGCTACGACGCCGTGGGGCCGCGCGAGTTGGACGTGCAAGGCGGCAAGCTCGCCTTCCCGCTCGCGATGGCCGGCCTGACGAACGAGCGCTCCGTGCTCTGGGTGTCGAACCTGCACCCGACCGCCACGGCGCAGATCGACATCAACATGTGGGATTCCAACGGCAACATCCTGCGCTTCCACGGTGACGCGGAGGGCATCTGCCCCGGCGGCGCGAAAGCGTACGACATCGCCGCGCTCGCCGGCGAGATCCCGCCGCTGGGCGGTGCCGACGTGCCGCCCGAGCGGCAGGGGCCGCGGTTCCTTGCCCTTCGCGTCGACAGCAAGAGCGCGTCGCTGCCCACCGCCCCGCCGATCGCCGGCGTCGTGATCCTGCAAGGGGATGAGGGAACGGAGGCCGTGCCCGGACTCGGACTGCCGCTCATCCTGTCCCGAATCTCCGGCCGCCAGCTCCAGGCCGGCGGCGATCGGCCGCGGGGTGAGGCGCGCAGCATCACCGTTCTCTCCGGCGTGATGAACCAGTACGGCCCCGAGCGCCGAACGACGACGATCGCCGTGACGCTGATCGGCGAGACGCGCGCGGAAAACGCGGCATCGGCCGACATCTACGACGCCGAGGGCAAGCTCCTCATCGCCAACGTCGGCGTCCGCGCCAGCTCGACGACCGGCTTCTTCGACCTCTCCAAGCCGATGCGACTGCCGGGCGCCGGCATGGCGACGCCGCCGGCCCAGCCCTTCCGGCTGCCGGTCGGGTTCATCGGCACGGTCGTGCTCCGGAGCCAGCAAGGGCGGGGCGCGACGTTCGGCGCCGTGGCGATCACGCGCGCGATGCTGCCGAACGGCCGTCCGGCGCCGGCGCCGGCAACGGGAGAAGCATTCACGGTATCGATGGGCAGCATCGTCCCGCTCTTCATCGACCCGACGGCACCGACGCGCACGCCGTTCCCGACGACCCGGCCGACCGCCCCGACGACCCCGACCACACCCGGTGAACCGACCGCCCTGCCGACCGTCGAACCGACGTCGACGCCGCGATCGGACGCCGTGGCGAAGCTGTGGCTGCCGCGGGTGTTGAACGAACCGTAGCCGCGCCGCGATGTGCCCGTCCGGGCCGCCGATGTGTGCCCGACCGTGGGGCGCACATTGGCGGTCCGGACGCTGTTCCGTTAGACTCCCGCCGTGACCGCCCTCTTCGCATTTTTCGATCCCGCCCGTCCCGGCTGCTGGCTGCGCTTCAAGCGCGGCGTGCTCGGCTGCCTCGGCCTGGGTGCGTGCGGCGTCGTCGTCGCGGCCGTGCTGGCTTCGCGTCAGCCGATGGGGCGCTACATGGTGGGTGCCACGCTCATGTCGATGGGCGCCTACCGGCCGGCGCTGGCGGTCGCATCGTCCCTCGTGGCGGACCATCCGGACGTCAACGCGGCGTTCTACCTGCTGCGGGCCGCGGCACTGCGGCACACGGGCGACGTCGACGGCCACAACCGGGTCCTGGACGAGGCGGTGCTCCACTTCCCGCGCGCATTCGCCGCCAACGATGATCGGTGCCTCTATGGGGCGCTGTTCGCGGACGCTCGCGCCGCGCTGCCGTACTGCGACCAGGCCGTGGCGCTCGTCCCGCCCGAGAAGGCGGCCAACGCCCGCGCGCACCGCGGCCTGGCCCGCGCACTGGCCGGCGACACGGCGGGCGCGATCGACGACCTGGACGCGGCGGTCGGCACGTGGCGGAGCCGGGGCATGACGGACGATCAGTTTGCGCGGCCGTACGGCGCGTTCCTGGACGGGCTGCGCGCCGGCCGGGACGTGTTCGATGCGGAGACGCTGGCCCGCGAGCGGGCGCGCTACTGAGCGCCGCGCCTGCCGGACCCGCCGCACATGCTGCGCCAGCACGGCGCAGACGCGTTTGGCGGAGCGTTGCCAAGGGTGTATGATCGCCCGTCAGCAGGGGTGCTGTTACCAGCGGACCGCGATTTCGATCGCGGTCCCGATTTTTTCGTCCGGGCCTGAGCCGACGGTCCCCCCCAGACCGCCCAGGCGCCGCAGAGGAGTTTGCTCAGCATGATCCACGAACCGCAATACATCACGCCTGAGGGCCACGCCCGCCTTGTCGAGGAGCTGCGGCATCTCAAGGAGGTGCGGCGCAGTGAGGTCGCGGAGATGATCCGCGAGGCCAAGGAGGCCGGCGACATCAGCGAGAATGCCGGCTACGACGAGGCCAAAGAGAAGCAGGCCTTCGTCGAGGGCCGCATCAACGAGCTCGAGGACTTGCTCAAGCACGCCTCGATCATCGAGGGCAAGGGCGGCAAGGACGTCATCGGCCTCGGCAGCACGCTCGTCGTCGAGGAAGTGGACGGCGACGGGGCGCGCGAGAAGTTCCGGCTCGTCGGCTCGGCGGAGGCCGACCCGACGAAGGGGTTGATCAGCAACATCTCGCCCCTCGGCAAGGCGCTTCTCGGCAAGAAGGTCGGCGACCGCGCGAAGATCACGACGCCGGATGGCGGATCGTTGACGTTCGCGGTCCTCCAAGTGCTGTAGCCTCCGCGGACTGCGCTCGAACGAGCATTGCGGGGGCGGCCGGGATCGGTCGCCCCCTTTTGTCGCCCCCTTTTGTCGCCCCCTTTTTTCGACGCAGGCTCCGCCGTGTCCTGCGTCCTCGTCCGGACCCTTCCTCGCCCAAAGGAGCGCTCGATGGCGCCGAACGACGATCCGCCGCCCGCAGGCACCGAAATCGACATCGACGCGCTCGGCGGCATGGCGCAGCTGCTGGCGGCCCGGCTCGAACGCCTGCAGGCGATTCGAGCGGCCGGCATCGATCCTTACCCGCCGCGCGTCGAGCGGACGCACATGACCGCAGATGCCGTCGCCGCGTTCGACACCATCGAGGCGGCGGGCGGCGACGAGGGGCCGGCCGGCGTGAAGTTGTGCGGGCGGCTCGTCGGGGCGCTGCGGCGGATGGGCGGCTCGATGTTCGTCCACCTCCAGGACCAGAGCGGCACCGTGCAGCTGCACCTGCGTCGCGACCGCATGGGCGAAGCGGACTTCGGCGCAGCGATCGACCGGCTCGATCCGGGTGACTTCGTGCAGGCGGACGGGACGATGTTTCGCACGCGCGCCGGCGAGGTGAGCCTGGCGGTCGACCGGGTGACGATGCTCGCCAAGAGCCTGCGCCCGCTGCCCGAGAAGTGGCGCGGCCTGACGGACGTCGAGACCCGGCTGCGCCAGCGCTACCTCGACATGTTGTCCAACGAATCCGTGCGCCAGCGCTTCATCCAGCGTTCGCTGATCGTCCGCGCGATGCGCACGTTCCTCGACGGCCGCGGCTTCCTCGAGGTGGAGACGCCGACGCTCCAACCGATCTACGGCGGCGGCGCGGCCCGGCCGTTCGAGACGCACTACCACGCCCTCGGTCAAACGATGTACCTCCGGATCGCGGACGAGCTCTACCTCAAGCGCTGCCTCGTCGGCGGGCTTGAACGCGTCTACGAGATCTGCAAGGACTTCCGCAACGAGGGGATCGACCGGACGCACATGCCCGAGTTCACGATGATGGAGTGCTACTGGGCGTACGCCGACTACAACGACGTCATGGCGCTGGTCGAAGAGATGGTCGCCGCGATCGCGCTCGCGGCGAACGGGACGACGCGCGTGACGCTGCCGGACGGCGGACCCGAGATCGAGCTCGCCCCGCCCTGGCGTCGCTGGACCGTCCGTGACGCCGTCCAGGACACGACGGGCATCGACATCGCCGCGGCAGACACGCTGGCGGCGCTGCGCGCCGCGATCGCGGAGCGCGGGCTGCACGTCGCGCCGCAGCCGACGTGGGCGAAGACCGTCGACGAGCTCGTGGGTGACTACGTCGAGCCGCAGTGCGTCCAACCGACGTTCCTGATGGACCACCCCGTGGCGCTGAGCCCGCTGGCCAAGCGCAAGCCGGACGACCCGCGCTGGGCCGAACGGTTCGAGCCGATCGTCGCCGGCTTCGAGCTGGGCAACAGCTTCTCGGAGCTGAACGATCCGATCGAGCAGCGCGAGCGGTTCGAGGAGATGGCGCGCCAGAAGGCGGCCGGCGACGACGAGCAGCCGCCAATCGACGACGACTTCATCGAAGCCCTCGCCCACGGCATGCCCCCGACCGGCGGCCTCGGTATCGGCGTCGACCGGCTCGTCATGGTCCTGACCGGGACGATGAACATCCGCGAGGTCGTGTTGTTCCCGGCGATGCGCACCGAGGAGTAGACTTCGCCCATGCCGAGGCTGCGGAGCGCGATCGTTCGTTGGCGGGGGGCGCGGGCGGCACGCGCGGTCGCCGTCGCCTGTTCCGTCGCCTGTTCCGTCGTCGGCGCTTCGTTCGCCGGTCGCGCCGCCGTACACGGACAGTCGCCGGTGCCGACTTCGTCGCCGACAGCCACGCGGATCCCGACGCCGTTGCCGCGCGCGCCGGTGCCCCCCCGCGGCAGCCGCGTGATCTCCGGCCTGCCGTCCTGCACGACGAACGGCCGGATGCGCCTCACGCCCGAGCGCGTGGCCGTCGGCGGCACCGTCACGGGCACGATCGAGATCAGCGTGAGCTGTCCCGCCGGGCTGCGATCCCGGTCGGCGGTCATCGTCGTGCACGGGATCGACGCGGATGCGGCGCCGGCCGCCCAGGCCGCGCTCACCGCGCTCGTCGACGGCCTCGGCGAGGCCGGTCGCTCGAGCGTGGCGATCCTGTTCGGGGACGATCCCCCGACGGCGCCGCGGTTCGCCGCGCTGCCGGCGGAGCGGGACACCGTGGTGGCCGCGATCGCCGCGCGACTGCCGCAGCCGGCGACGTCCGCGGCGGCGTGGGCGGACCGGATCGAGGCGGCCGCGACCGCGCTGGCGGCGATCTCGCCGACGCAACGCCCGCTGCTGGTTGTCGTCGACGGCGCTCGTCCCGCGGCCGATGTCGCCCGCGGGCTGGCCGTGCTCCAGCGAACGCTCGTCGCACTGCCGGACCGGCTCGGATTCGGACTGGTGATCGACGTGTCGCCCGAGGCTTGGCTGAGGGGGCTGGGGCAAGGCGGCGCGGTGCCGGACACCGCCGCGCTCTACGTCCGCCCCGTCCCGCTCGACGGTCTGACGTCGTTGGTCGTCGAGATCGTCGACACGATGCAGGCGCCGATCGACGACTGGCGCCTGGAGATGGACCTTCCGGAGAGCACACTTCACCTGCAGCGCACGGAAATCACCATCGCGCCGCTCCGGCAGCCGAGCGATGCCTATCCCTGGCGGTTCCGCGCCGACGCCCACGATCTTGCGGCCAGAGCGGTGGTCGAGCTGCGGGCCGTCGGGACGGGCCGGTCGCTTCCGATCGTCACGTTCACCGGTTCCCGGCGCAAGGCCGGGTTCGGGCCACTCACCTTCGCGCCGCCACCGCCGTTCTGCGTCTACGCCCCCGGATTCGAGGCGGACTGCGATCCTTCCGTGCGCGCGACGGACCAGGGCGACCGCGGCACGTCGACCCCGCTTGCGGCATCGCCGCCGCCACGGGCGACCGCGACCCCCACGCCGCGTCGCGGCCCGCAGCCCGCGACGCCCGTGGTCGGCACGTGGGCACACGTCCTGTATCTGCCCGCGGCGAGGCGGTAGCCACCGCGGCTTCGGCTGTCGGGTCGCGGTCCGCGATCGTCAGGCGGGCGGCGCCTCGAGCGCGTTCGCCCAGACCTCGTCGATCGTGTCCGCATAGACAAACGTCAGCTCGGCCGCCGCGTCCGCCGGCACGTCGTCGACGTCCGTGCGGTTGCGCTGCGGGAGGATGACGGTCTTGATCCCGGCGCGGTGGGCGGCCAGGACCTTCTCCTTGATCCCGCCGACGGGCAGGACCTTGCCGCGTAGCGTGATCTCGCCGGTCATCGCGACGTCGCTGCGGACGGCACGGCCCGTGAGGAGGGACGCCAGTGCGGTCGCCATCGCCACGCCGGCGCTCGGGCCGTCCTTGGGCGTCGCGCCGGCCGGTACGTGGACGTGGATGTCGTGGCTGGCGAAGAAGTCATCCGAGAGGCCAAGCGATGTGCCGTGCGCGCGAACGTAGCTGAGCGCGGCCAGCGCGCTCTCCTTCATCACGTCGCCCAGCTGCCCGGTGAGCGTGAAGCCCTTGGCTCCGGGCGCGGCACTGGCCTCGATGAACAGGACGTCGCCGCCGAACGGGGTGTAGGCCAATCCCGTCGCCACCCCCGCGACGCTCGTCCGCTCGGCCACCTCGTTGAAGTACCGCGGCGGCCGCAGATAGCCGACGATGTCCCCCTCGTCGACGACCGTCGACATCGCCGCCACCCCGATCACCGCTCCGTCGCCGCCTGCCCCACTCGTCCCTGCGGGTCGCGTCCCATCGACCCCACTCGGCCCCGCCGCCACACGCACCGCCACCTTGCGTGCCACCTTGCCGATCTCCCGCTCGAGGTTGCGCACGCCGGCCTCGCGCGTGTAATGGCGGATCAGCCGGCGCAGCGCGGCGTCCGTGAACGCCAGCTCGTCCGGCCGGAGGCCCGCCTCCGTCAGCTGGCGCGGCACGAGGTAGTCGCGGGCGATGTGAAGCTTGTCCGTCTCCGTGTAGCCCGCGAGGTCGATGATCTCGAGCCGGTCACGCAGCGGGCCGGAGATCTGCGAGAGCTCGTTGGCCGTGGCGATGAACAGGACGTCGGAGAGGTCGAACGGGACGTCGAGATAGAGGTCGCGGAACTCACCGTTCTGGGCCGGGTCGAGGACCTCCAGCAGCGCGCTCTCCGGATCGCCGCGGAAGCTCGCCCCGACCTTGTCGATCTCGTCCAGGATGAAGACCGGATTCCGCGATCCGGCGCGCTTGATCCCTTGTACGATTCGACCCGGCATCGCGCCGACGTACGTCCGCCGGTGGCCGCGGATCTCGGCCTCGTCCCGCATGCCGCCGAGGCTCATCCGCACGAACTGGCGACCGAGCGCGCGCGCGATCGAGCGCCCGAGGCTCGTCTTGCCGACGCCGGGCGGACCGACGAGGCACAGGATCGCTCCGGCGACGTCCTCCGCCGCGATCGGCGCCACCGCCTCGCCGATCGGCGCCTCGGCGCCGTCGCCGGCCGCGTCGCGTGCGGTCTGGGCCGAGCGCTCCGTGCGCAGCTTCTGAACCGCAAGGACCTCGAGGATCCGCTGCTTCACGTCCTCGAGGTCGTAATGGTCCTCGTCCAGCACGGTTCGGGCATGGGTGATGTCGAGGTTGTCCGGCGTTGTGGCCTGCCACGGCAGGCTGACCATCCAGTCGAGGTACGTCCGGATGACGCCGTACTCGGCCGCAGCCTCGGGCAGGCTCTCGAGGCGCTGCAACTCGCGCAGCGCCTCTTTCTCGGCCTCCGGCGGCATGCCGCTCTCGACGATGCGCGCCTTCAGCCCCTCGAGCTCCGCCTCGCCCTCTTCCTCGCCGAGCTCCTTCTTGATCGCCCGCAGCTGCTGGCGCAGGAAGAACTCGCGCTGCATCTTCTCCATCTCGCCGCGCGCCTCGGATTGGATCTTCCGGCCCAGCTCGAGGACCTCGAGCTCCCGGCCGAGGATCGCCATGAGCGCCCGCAGGCGTTCCTGGACGGTCTCCATCGCCAGGATCTTCTGCGCGTCCGGCGCGTCCATCCGCGTGTTGGAGGCGATGAAGTACGACAGCGCGCGCGCGTCGTCGATCCGCTCCAGCGCCTCGCCCAGCTCCTCGGGCAGCTGCGGCACGAGCTCGATCAGACGCTGGAACATCTCGACCGCGCTGCGGCGCAACGCCTCGGCGGCCACGCTCTCGTCCGGGGGGTCCGGGATCAGCGTGACCCTTGCCTTCAGGTACGGCTCGGTGGCCACCCACTCGTCGATCCGGAAGCGCTCGAGGCCCTGCACGAACAGGCCGACGTTCCCCTCCGACCCCTTGACCATGCGATGCACGTGCGCCGCCGTGCCGACGACGTGCAGCCCTTCCGGCCCCGGCTCGGGCACGTCGGGATCCGTCATGAGCACGAGACCGACGATCCGCTCGCCTACCGAAACGTCCTCGGCCAGGCGGACGGACCGCGCCTGACCGACGGCGACCGGTTGAAAGGCCATCGGAAACACGACAACGTTGCGCAACGGCAGGATCGGCAGAACGTCCGGCACCTTCGGCGCGGCATCGTCCTCGTCGTCCCCCGAATCGCGGGGGGCCACCTTGACGGGCTTCGTGGGCACGAGTGACGCCACGCGCACCCCGTCCTTCAGCGCGTGCCGTCGCGCCGGCGCGGCACGAAGATCTCGATCATCCCATCGGAGTAGTCAATCTCGAGCTCGTCGGCCTCGACCTCCCACGGCAGCGTGATCTCGCTGCGGAAGTGGCCTGAAGCGATCTCGACCTGGTGACACGCCAGGATGCTGCGCGGCGGCCGCTCCCGCCGCTGGCCGTCGACGACGATCCGCCCCTCGGCCAGCCGGACGCGGTAGTCGCCCTCCCGCAGGCCGGCCACGTCCATCCGCACCACGACGCCGTTCTCGACCTCGTATAGGTTGGCCGACGGCTGCCACCGATAAGGCACGCTCGCCCGGCCCTCGCCGGGGCCGAAGCTGCGCCACAAGCGCTGGCTCGGCGCATGGGCCAAGAAGAAGTCGGCGAGCGGCTTGGTCATCCGGATCCTCCAGCGGCGATGACGCCGCGCGGCGCTACGCGCCATGGCGACGCCGATGGGACACGGCGTCGCATGTCGCCGGCATGGCACGCCGGCACTGTTAACATCGTGTCAGAGTCTACCAGCAATCGGTGACCGGTGCCACCGCCCGCTACGCCCGCGGCCCTCACCGAACCGCCCACCGGATTGACGACTATCTCCCCGCGCCCTAGACTGACCTGCTGTGACGGGTGAACATCAGGACCGCGCGTACGGCAACCGGAGCGAGACGGACCTCGTCGCGGCGGCGCGGCTCGACGCGTCTGCGTTCTCCGAGGTTTACCACCGCAACGTCCAGCGCATCTACGCCTACGTATACCGCCGTGTCGGCAGCCCGACGGCGGCCGAGGATCTGACGTCGCGTACGTTCTTGCAGGCGTTCGCCGGCTTTGGCGCGTACGTCGACCGCGGCGTGCCCTTGACGGCGTGGCTCTATCGCATCGCCCACAACGTTTGCGCGAACTGGCTCCGGGACGAGCCGGACGAACCGGTCAGTCTGACGACGGTCGACCTCCCGGATCCCGTCGCCTGGGAGGAGGACGCGTTTGCCGCGCAGGTCGTCGCCGTTCAGCGCGTCCGTGACGCGATTCGCCGCCTGTCCGACGAACGGCGAAGCCTGGTCCAGTTGAAGTTCTACGACGGGCTGACGAATGCCGAGATCGCCGCCCGACTGAACCGGACGGAAAGCGCGATCAAGAGTCTGATGCACCGGACGATGGTGGAGCTTCGGCGGTTGCTGGATGTGGGGATGCAGGTCGGCGAAGGGGCGTAGCCGGACAGTGACCGGCAGCGTCCTAAATGTCCAGGTTGCGCACCGCCGAGGCGTGCGTCAGGATGAACCGCCGCCGCGGCGAGACCTCACTGCCCATCAACATCTCGAACGTCAGGTCGGCGGCCGCCGCGTCGTCGATCGAGACGCGCAGCAGCTGGCGGTTCACCGGATCCATCGTCGTTTCCCAGAGCTGGCTGGCGTTCATCTCGCCCAGGCCCTTGTAGCGCTGGATCGACACGTTCGTCCGCTCGGCGGCAGCGGCGACGAGCGCTTCCTTCTGGCCCTCGCTGTAGGCGTACGTCTTCGTCTTGCCGGCCTTCACAAGATAGAGCGGCGGCTGGGCGACGTGCAGGTGGCCGGCCTCGATGAGCTGCGGCATGTAGCGATAGAAGAACGTGAGCAGCAGCGTGCGAATGTGGCTGCCGTCGACGTCGGCGTCCGTCATGATGATCACGCGCCCGTAGCGCAGGTGCGACAGGTCCACATCGTCACCGATGCCGATGCCGAGCGCCTGTACGAGCGCCCGGATCTCGTTGTTGTGAAGGATCTTGTCCAAGCGCGCCTTCTCGACGTTCAGGATCTTGCCCCGCAGCGGCAGGATCGCCTGGAACTGCCGGTCCCGCCCCTGCTTGGCCGTACCGCCTGCGCTGTCGCCCTCGACGATATAGACCTCGGCGTTCTCGGGCTTGCGGGTCACGCAGTCGGCCAGCTTGCCGGGCAACGCGGAGCTCTCGAGGGCGCTCTTGCGGATCACGAGGTCGCGTGCCTGCCGGGCGGCCGACCGGGCACGGGCCGCGGTCAGGCACTTCTCGACGATCACCCGGCCCTCGCGCGGGTTCTCGGACAACCAGCCGGCGAACGCATCGGCGACCGCGTTCTCGACGTGCTGCCGGACATCGGCGTTCAGGAGCTTGACCTTCGTCTGGCTCTCGAATTGGGGGTCCGGCACCTTGACGCTGATGATCGCCGTGATCCCCTCGCGCGTGTCGTCGCCCGAGAAGCTGGCGTCGGCGTCCTTGATCAGGCCGGCCTTGCGGGCATAGTCGTTGATCACCCGCGTGAGCGCGGCGCGGAAGCCGGTCAGATGCACGCCGCCGTCGGGCGTGACGATCGTGTTGGCGAACGAATACGTGTTCTCGACGAACGCGTCCGTGTACTGCCACGCCACTTCGACCTGCGTGCCCTCGACCTCGCGCTCCACGTGGACCGCCGGGTGGAGCGTCACGCGCTCGCGGTTCAGGTACTGCACGAAGCTGCGGACGCCGCCCTCGAAGCAGAACGTCGTTTCGAGGGCCGGCGACTGTCGCTCATCGCGCAGCCGCACCGTCAAGCCGCGGGTGAGGAACGCCATCTCGCGCAGCCGATGGCGCAGCGCGTCGTAGCGCACGTCGGCGTCCTCGAAGATCGTCGGGTCGGCGGCGTATGTGATCCGCGTGCCGCGCTCGTCGTCGGCGGTCAGCGGGCGGACGCACTCGATGTCGCCGATCGGGATGCCGCGCTCGAAGCGCTGGCGCCAGAGATGGCCGTCGCGATAGACGTCGGCCTCGAGAAAGCTCGACAGCGCGTTGACGGCGGAGACGCCGACGCCGTGCAGGCCGCCGGAGACCTTGTAACCGCCGCCGCCGAACTTGCCGCCGGCGTGCAGTTTGGTCATGACGGTCTCGAGCGTGCTGCGGCCCGTGGCCGGATGCGTCTCGACCGGGATCCCGCGGCCGTTGTCGCGCACGCTGATCGCGCCGTCCGCCAGCACGGTGACCTCGATGTGGTCGCACTCGCCGGCCATCGCCTCGTCGACCGCGTTGTCGACGACCTCGAAGACCATGTGGTGCAGCGCCTTGAGGTCCGTGCCGCCGACGTACATTCCCGGGCGCCGGCGCACGGCCTCGAGGCCCTCGAGCACCTGAATGGAGGCGGCGGTGTAGTCCGAGGTGAGCGTTGTGGAATCGGTCATGCGTTCCTCATCCCGGGGGAGCGCCGGCGCGCGGCCGAAGCATGAATCGACGGTGTCGACGACAGATCGACAACGCCATGAGTTTACCATAACCAAGCATGCCGGGCAAGCCGCGAGGGGTCGTTCAACGACGTCGCAGCCACCTCCGCCGCACCAGACCCGCCGTCCGCAGCGCCCGCGCGATCATCGGCCTCGCGCTGTAGTCCCACGCACCGAGCTGTGGTGCGAACACCGCGCCGAAGCCCTCCTTGAAACGCGCCACGCCTGCCAGCGGATCGCTCTCGTCCGCCGGATCCGTCGGGCCGCCCCACCAATCGAACACCCGGCAGCCCTGCTCGGCGGCCCACAGCTGACAGACGTGCATCACCGCGTGCGGCGCCATGTGGGCGCGCCCGTCGTCGGCCGAGGCACCGTACAGGTACCAGGCCGTTTCGCCGAAGCGGACCGGGACTGCGCCAGCGAGCGCCCGTCCGTCCCGCTCGGCGAGGATCACGACGGCACGGCCGGAACGAAGAAACGCACGCCACACGTCGCGATAGTAGTCGGCCGAGCGGATCGCAAATCCCTGCCTCCCGGCCGTGGCTTCATACAACGCCAGGAACGGCTCGATGTCCGCCTCGCCGCCGATCCGCACCCGAACGCCGCGTCGCTCGGCCAGACGAACGTTGTAGCGCGTCTTCGGCCGATACGCCGCCGCCAGCGCCGCGTCGATCGCCTCGCGCGTCGCGCCTTCCGCCGCCGGCAGCGGCGAGCGCATCGTGTTCGGAAACTGGATCTGATCGTCCGACCGCCGCCAGCCGCGGCTGCGCCAGAGGTCGGCGATGTCCGATCGATCGAGTCCGACGTCCGGATCGATTTTGAGCACCGCCAGCCCGCGGCGGCGCGCCAACGCTTCGAGGTCGCCGAGGACGATCGACCACCTCTCGCCTTCGGCTCCGCCCGCGCCCAGGACGAACGGACCCTTGGCGACGTACCCGACGCGCAGCGGCGACCCCCCGACCCGACGTGCGAGCACCTGGGCGGCCGCCCACTCGGCACCGGGTTCGCCCCACGCGAACCGAGACGCCGTCCATCCCCACCGCGCCTTCAGATCCCCCCAGACCCAACTCTGCAGCACGTGCGGCGACGGCAGACCTGCGGCGCCCGCGCCGAGGCGCGCGAGCAGCGCGTCCCACGCGATCTCGTCCTCGATCGTCCTCACGCGCCGCCCCGCGCCATGGCCGCGGCGATCCGGCCTGCCGCGCGATAGCGAAGCGGCGCGTACACGTCGTCCCATGTGCCGACGGCACGCCAGACCATGCCGCCGAAGCCGCGCTTGAAGCGCCAGACCCCCCAGAGCCCCCCCGTCTCCGGCGGCACCACATCGGGATCGCCGCCCGCGGCCCATGACCGCCCGATCCCGTCCGGCACGCCCCAGAAGTCGTAGCGGGCCATACCGGCGGCGCAAGCATCCGTGATCGCCGCCCACTGCACGGCATGGCCGGGCATCCGCTGTCGGTCGTCGTCGCCCGAGGCGCCGTACAGATAGGTCGCGGTCGTACCGTGGTGGACGATGAGTGCCGCCGCCAGCGTACGGCCCGACGCACGGGCCACCCACAACCGGGCGGCGGGACCGAACGCCGCAGCCACTTCGGCATGGTAGCCGCGCGCCCGCTCGCCGATGCCGTGGCGCCGTGCGGTGGCATGGAGCAGGTCCTCGAACGTATCGAAGTCGTCGGCCGAGCCCGCCTCGACCACGACGCCCTGGCGCTCGGCGAGACCGATGTTGTAGCGCCACTTCGGCTTCATCGCCGCGAGCAGCGCGGTGGGGCCGAGGGTCAGATCGAGCAAGAGCGTGCTCGGCGGCTGGATCGGCGCGGCCTCGACGAGTCCGCTCTCCCCGAGGACACTGCGAGCGCCCGGCGCGTCCGTCCAATGCGGTTCGAGCCGCAGCACCACGACGCGGCGGCGATAGCGATCACGGAGCGCAGCCAACAGCACCGGCCACACCGGGTCGGCGGCGGAGGCGACGGGCCCCCGCGGGGCATAGGCGATCCATCCGCCGAGGCGTCGCCGCAGGAGAACCTGTGCGCCGGCGACGAGCGCCCCGTCGCGGCCGACGACGACGGTACGCTCGACCGTCCACCCATGGGCGGAGCGGACGCGCGCCCAGGCGCTTCCCTGCAGGAAGTGGCCGGACGGATGCGATGCGACGAACGCATCCCACGGCCCGTCGTCGATTTCGAGGCGCGTCTCCGGGAGGCCGATCATGCCTGCCAGGGTATCACAGGCGCCCACGTCCGGGGCCGGAACGGGCCTGCGCCGGGGGTCGGCGAGAATCGTTGCATCACCTCCGCATGTGGTTTATGATCCCGCGCTGCCGGCCCGGAGACCGGTCGGCGCTGCACGAGGAGGAGGGGGCTGTGGGGGAAAATTGGGCCTTCGTGGCCATCCTGACCGTCATCGCCCTGACGATCCCGATCCTGGGCATCCTCGCCGCAATGGTGTTGGCCCCGAAGCGTCCGGGTACCATCAAGAACTCCACGTACGAGTGCGGCCTCGAAACCGTCGGCGACGCATGGGTGCAGTTCAAGGTCCAGTACTACCTGTATGCGCTGATCTTCGTGCTCTTCGACGTCGAGACCGTCTTCTTGTACCCGTGGGCGGTCGCGTATCAGTCGCTGCCCCTGTTGGCACTCTTCGAGATGATCATCTTCCTCCTCATCCTCGGCATCGGCCTCGTGTACGCCTGGCGCAAGGGTGCGCTGGAGTGGATCTAGGCCGCGCACCGTTCTTCCCGCCTCACGGAGCACCGCCATGCTGCATGCGCTGCCCCTAGCCGAATCGCTGGCCGAAACGACGACGTCGCTCAGCGGCTGGCTCACCGGCCTGTTCTCCGGCACCGCGCCGGAGCCCGGCGCGTCGTCGTCCGCCGCCGGCATCATCGTGGCTTCGGTCCTGAAAGCCACTGTGATCGTGCTGATCGTCCAGATCGGCATGCTCTACGCCACGTGGGGCGAGCGCAAGATCATCGGTCGCATGCAGGACCGGCTCGGGCCGAATCGCGTGGGTCTGTTCGGCCTGGCCCAGCCCTTCGCCGACATGATCAAGATGCTCACGAAGGAAGACATCACGCCGACCGCCGCCCACAAGTGGGTCTACAACCTCGGCGCGATCCTCGTCGTGCCGCCGGCCATCATCGGGTTCGCCGTCGTCGCGCTCGACCGCAATCTCATCGCGGCCGACCTGTCGATCGGCGCGCTCTTCTTCTTCGCCATCGGGTCGACGGCCGTCATGCCGATCTTCATGGCCGGCTGGGGCTCGCGCAACAAGTACGCCCTCCTGGGAGCGATGCGCGCCGTGGCGCAGGTCGTCTCTTATGAGATCCCACAGGTGCTCTCGATCGTCGGCGTGCTGCTTCTGGCGGGCACGCTGTCGATGAACGGACTCATCCACAGTCAGGGGCCGATCGGCGATGCCTTCCCCGGCGTCTGGTTCATCCTGTTGCAGCCGATCGGCTTCGTCATCTTCCTGCTCGCCACGACCGCCGAGATCGAGCGAACGCCGTTCGACATCCCGGAGGCGGAGAGCGAGATCATCGCCGGCTATCACACCGAGTACGCAGGCATCAAGTTCGGCCTGTTCTACCTCGCCCTCTATTTCGTCACGATCTCCGCCTCAGCGGTCGGCGCGATCCTTTTCCTCGGCGGCTGGCAGCCGCCGTTCGCCTTCCTCGCCGGCATTCCAGGGTGGATCTGGATGACCGCCAAGACGCTGGCTCTCGTCTTCGTCTTCATGTGGCTGCGCGGCACGCTGCCGCGCCTGCGCGTTGACCAGCTCATGGCGTTCGCGTGGAAGGTGCTCGTTCCGATCAGTCTGGTCAACCTCATGGTGACCGGACTGCTGGCCAAACTGGTGGCCGGACGGGCGCCGCTGATGGTGTTCGGCGCCTTCACGGTCGCCAACGTCGCCATGGTTGCCTTGCTGATCTGGCTCGTCGCCGGTTGGCGCCGCTTCAACGCCGCCCGGCAGATCACCTTCGAGCGCCCGGCGGTCCAGGCCGTCGGCGCTGCGCTGCGCAGGGGTGCCGCATGATGGAGATGCTCGCCTTCGGCCTCGTGGCCGGCGTGGCGGTCGGCGGCGCGATCGGTGTCGTTGCGGCGCGCAACGTGTTCGTTTCCGCCCTTTGGCTCGTGCTCTCGTTCATCGGTGTGGCCGGGATCTACGCGATCCTCGGCGCGGACTTCCTGGCCGCGACCCAGGTGCTCATCTACGTCGGCGCGATCAGCGTGCTGATTCTCTTTGCGGTCATGCTGACGCACCACGTCATGGGCGACGAGCGGTCGAACAACCGACAAGCGTTCCTGGCGTTCATCGTCAGCAGCTCGGTCGTCGCTGCGCTCGGCGTGCTGGCCTATCGCACGGACTGGCCGATCCGACCGGCCGATGCCGGCGGCTCGGTGGTCACCGCGATGCGTGGCGACCTGGCCGGCAGTAGCGCAGCATCGACTGCGGCGCAGACCGGGGCGAGCACAGCGCTCACGTCGACGGTCGATCTGGCGTTGAACCAGGACTCGAACGTCGTCCGGCTCGGGCAGGCTCTGATGACCGAGCACCTGCTGTCCTTCGAGATCATTTCGCTGGTGTTGCTCGTGGCGCTGATCGGCGCCATCGTCATCGCGCGCGATTAGCGCGGGCGCGAGGAGGGGGCATGGAGGCGTCGATCCCGCTGTGGTGGTACCTGCTGGTGGCCGCTGCGCTGTTCGGCACGGGGCTGTTCGGAGCGCTGTCGCGGCGGAATGCGGTCGGCGTGCTGATGGGCATCGAGCTCATGTTGAACGGCGCCAACATCAACGCGGTCGCTTTCTGGCGCTACATCGCCGTCCCGTCCGGCGCCGGATTGAACGGCATGGACGGGCAGGTGTTCGCGATCATGGTCATCGCCTTGGCCGCGGCCGAGGCGGCGGTCGGCCTCGCGCTCATCATCTCGATCTACCGCAACCGCCAGTCGGTGCTCGTCGAGGACTTCAGCACGATGCGGGGCTGACCCTTCCACCCCGCCGGGATCTCGGAGCGCTCGTTGACGGCGCCGATCCCGGTTGTGATGACCCAGCCCGGTCGACCGGTTCGATCGTCTCGATGGTTCGTGTGCCCAGACGCGTGAGAGGAACGGATGTTGGATCTCGCCGCGCTCGCCGCAAATGCATGGCTCGTGCCGTTGTTCACGGCGCTTGCGTTCGTCATCATCCTCGTTCAAATCTGGACGGGGCGTGGCGGGCGCGGCTCGGCCTACACGGCGATCGCCGGCGTGGCGGCGAGCGGCGCGTACAGCGTCGTCCTGTTCCTGGCCAGCCTCGGCGGCAGCGCCGCGGAGCTGAGCCGGTCGCCGGCGATGAGCCGGACAATGGACTGGCTGCCGCTCGGTGACGGATACCTCCGCTTCGGCATCCTCGTCGACCCGCTGGGCGCGGCGACGGCGGCGATGGTCGGCATCGCCTGCCTCATGATCTTCATCTACTCGTCGTCTTACATGGGCGCGGAGTTCGAACGCTACACGGATCCGACGTCCGGTGAAGTGGACCGGGCGCTGGGCCGGGCGCGCTACGCCCGTTTCTTCGCCTACGTTTCGCTGTTCGCCACGGGCATGTTCGGTTTCGTTCTGGCCAGCAACTTGGTGCAGGCGCTCCTGTTCTGGGAGATCATGGGCCTGTGCTCGTTCCTCCTGATCGGGTTCTGGAACTTCAAGCCGTCGGCGGCCCAGGCGGCCAAGAAGGCCTTCATGACGACCCGGATCGGCGATATGGGCCTGTTCATCGGGATCATGATGCTCTTCGCGTTCCTCGGCACCACGGACTACGCCTCCCTGATGCGCCCGGAGAGCCTGGCCCGACTGCAGGCGATCGGCCCGATCGACGGCTGGCTCAGCGGCATGCTGGGCTATGAGGTCTACATTCCGCTCGGCGGCGTCTCGGTTGCGGCACTCGTCGCTCTGTGCCTGTTCGGCGGCTCGATCGGCAAGAGCGCGCAATTCCCGCTGCACGTCTGGCTGCCCGACGCCATGGAAGGTCCCACGCCGGTCTCGGCGATGATCCATGCGGCGACGATGGTCTCGGCAGGCGTCTTCCTCATCGCCCGCCTGTACCCGGTCTTCGCGTCGGCGACCGTCGATCACCCGGATCAGATCAGCGGCGCGATGTACGCAGTGGCGGCCATCGGGGCGCTGACGGCTCTCCTCGCGGCCACGATCGGGATGGCGCAGTACGACATCAAGCGCGTTCTCGCGTTCTCGACGATCAGCCAGCTTGGCTACATGGTCATGGCGCTCGGCATCGGCGCCTACGTGGCGGCGGTGTTTCACCTGTTGACCCACGCCTTCTTCAAGGCGCTCCTCTTTCTCGGCAGCGGTTCGGTCATCCACGGCGTCGAACACGGGATGCACGAAGGGCACAGCCACGGCGGAGGACAGGACGCCGGCGCAGGCCATCACGACCGGCAGTCGGGCATCCCCGGGGTGGCAGCGGCCGACGCGCACGATCCGCAGGACATGCGCAACATGGGCGGTCTGGCCAAGCGGATGCCGCTCACGTACGTCACGTTCCTGGCCGGCACGCTCGCGCTCACCGGCGTGCCGGTGTTCAGCGGCTTCTGGAGCAAGGACGAGATCCTTTCGGATGCGTTCCACAAGATGGGCGACGGGCACATGATCGCGCTCGTTGTCTGGGTGCTCGGGACGACGGCGGCCTTCGTCACGGCGTTCTACATGGCCCGGCAGGTGTTCATGGTGTTCGCCGGCCCGCCCTCGACGGACGCCGCCGCGCACGCACCGGAGAGCGCGCCGGCGATGGTCTACCCGCTCGTGGTCCTGTCCGTGTTCGCGATCTTGCTCGGCCTCATCGGCGTGCCGGCCGCCTTCCCGGTCCTCGGGCCGCTCCTCGGCGGCAACCCGTTCCACCACTACATGGGGCACCTGCTCTCGGGCGGCGCGTTCGAGACGCACGCCTTCAACGCCCTGCCGGCTCTCGCCTCGGTCGGTGCGGCGGCCACCGGTTGGGGCCTCGGCTATGCGTTGTACGGACGCCGGCCGGCAGCGGCGCGGTCGCGTGACCCACTGGCGTCCGTGATCGGCGCGCCGTTGTTCCGCCTGCTGAACCGCAAGTACTACATCGACGAGATCTACGACGCCACGTTCATCCGAGGCTCCGTGGCGTTCGCCAAGCTCAACGCGTGGTTCGACCGCCGGGCCGTCGACGGCGCCGTCAACGGCGCCAGCTGGCTCGGCAGCCGGGGGGCGTCGGTGAACGGGTGGATCGACAGCCGGATCGTCGACGGCACGGTCACCCTGGTGGCCATGGTCAGCAGCGAGCTGTCCCGCTGGATGCGCTGGCTGCAGACCGGCAGAGTTCAACAGTACCTGCTGCTCGCCTTCGTCGGCGTGCTGATCTTTCTGGCCATGAACGTGCTGTAGGTCGTCGCGCCCGCCCCGACTTCGTCCAGTTCCGCCGCGCGGCCCAGCATCCGAGGAGGACCCGTCGCTCATGTCGCTCGCAAGCAACATCCTGACGCTCATCACGTTCCTCCCGCTCGTCGGCATGGCCATCGTCATGCTGTTGCGGGACGACCGCCCGATCAAGCAGATGGCGATCTACTGGAGCCTGCTGCCACTGGCGCTGTCGGCATACCTTTGGTATGCCTACGACACGTCGGCGGCCGGATTCCAGTTCGAGCAGTTCGCGCCGTGGATCAGCCTCGGCTCGAACTACGGCATCAACTACCACGTCGGCGTCGACGGGTTCAGCGTGCCGCTCATCTTCCTCACGTGCCTGCTGACGACGATCAGCCTTTGGTACAGCGCCGGGGTGATCGAGACCCGCGTCAAAGAGTACTTCGCGCTGTTCATGCTCCTTCAAGTGGGCATGCTCGGCGTGTTCGTTTCGCTCGACCTCTTCATGTTCTACGTCTTCTTTGAGATCGGCCTTGTGCCGATGTACTTCCTGATCGGGATCTGGGGCGGCCCCCGGCGGGAGTACGCGGCCATCAAGTTCTTCCTGTACACGCTGGCCGGCAGCGTCCTGATGCTCCTCGCGCTGATCAGCGTCGTCTTCAACACGCAGAGCTTCAGCCTCGTCCGCGGCGACATGATCTCGCAGTTCGTCAGCCCGGCGGCCCCGATCCCGTTCCTCTCCAATCCGACCGGTACCGCTGCCATGCTCGCCTTCCTCGGCTTCCTGGTGGCGATGCTCATCAAGATGCCGAGCTTCCCGTTCCACACGTGGCTGCCCGACGCCCACGTCGAAGCGCCGACGGCGGGTTCGGTCATCCTGGCGGGCGTCCTGTTGAAGCTCGGCACGTTCGGCCTCGTCCGGGTCGTCATGCCGCTGTTCCCGGGCGCGTTTCGCAGCCTCGCCGTCCCGATCGGATTCCTCGCCTTCACGTCGATCGTGTACGGCGCCATGGTGGCGATGGCCCAGTGGGACTTCAAGAAGTTGATCGCATACTCGTCCGTCAACCACATGGGCTATGTGCTGCTCGGCTTGACGGCGTCCGTGGTGGCGGTCTCCTCCGCCAAGGACGGCGATGCGCAGACGGCGGCCAACATACTGCAGGCCCGGCAAGCCGGGATCGACGGCGCCGTCCTCCAGATGTATGCCCACGGCATCATCACCGGCGCGCTGTTCCTCCTCGTCGGCATGATCTACGACACGCGCACGCACGAGCGCGACTTCCGCAAGCTCGGTGGCGGCCTGTGGCGCACGGTGCCGCGCTACGGCACGTTCCTCATCGTCGCCGCCTTCGCCAGCCTCGGACTGCCGAGCCTTGCCGGCTTCGTGGCCGAGTTCCTCGTCTTCAACGGGGCATTCGGCGTGGCGCTCAACGGCAACCTGCCGTTCCTGATTCTGACCGGCCTCTCGGTGCTGGGCATCGTGTTCACCGCGGCCTTCATCTTGTGGAAGGTCATCCAGATGCTCCTCCTCGGCCCGCAGAACGAGAAGTGGATCGGCACGCCGGACTTGAAGCGCAACGAGATGCTCATGCTCCTGCCGCTCATCGTCTACATGATCCTGTACGGCGTGTATCCGAGGTGGATCCTAGACACGATCCACCCCACCACCGCCAGCCTCGTCACGACGATGGACACCGTGCTAAACGCGCCCGTGGCCGCTGAAGCACCGGCCGCCGAGCCGGCGGCGCCGTAACGGGCAGCGCCCATCGCCCTTGCCGGTTCGTCCTCGCCCATTCCGGTGCCCTGTTGTAGCCCGCCGCCCTGGAGCCCGACGTGTCCAACCTGAGCGCATCCCTCGTCCAGTTCAGCCCGGAGTTGATCCTCGTGATCGGCGCCGCCGTGCTGTTGACCGTCGACCTCGTCTCCAACGGCCGCGAAGCCGGGCAGAACGCGATCGGCCTCGGCACGATCCTGCTCGCGCTCGTCGCGACGTTCTGGCTCTGGCCGGGCGGACTGTTCACCGCCGACGGTGGGCTCTTCGCGACGTACATCGATGGTGCGCTCGTGCGGCCCGGCGCGTTCGTGAGCGACGGGTTCACGCACTTCTTTCGCATGATCAGTCTGGTTTCCACGGGCCTCGTGTGGGTTTCCGGCGTGACGTTCATGCGCGGCCGAACGCCGTTCAGAGGCGAGTTCGGCGCGTTCCTGCTGTTTTGTGCCACGGCGATGAACCTCATGGCCGGCGCCAACGACCTCATCCTGGTGCTGGTGGCCATTGAGTTCCTCTCGATTACGAGCTACGTGCTCACCGGCTTCCTGCGTGAGAACGCACGCTCGAACGAGGCCGGCCTGAAGTACTTCCTTTACGGCTCGATCACGAGCGCCGCCATGATCTTCGGGCTGACGTACCTCTTCGGCGCCACCGGCACGACGTCGCTGCCGCTCATCGCCGAGGCTGTCCGATCCCCGGACAACCTTCTGATCAAGGACCTGTCGGGCGTCATCATCCCATCGCTGCTGCTCGTCCTTGCCGGTCTCGGGTTCAAGATCGCGCTCGTGCCGTTCCACCAGTGGGCGCCGGACGCCTACGAGGGCGCGCCGACGCCGGTCACCAGCTTCCTGTCCGTCGGCCCCAAGGCCGCAGGCATGGCCGTCCTGCTGCGCATGTTCTTCAGCGCGTTCGACGCGCCGCTGCTCACACCGCATTGGATCGGCCTGATCGGCCTCCTCGCCGGCGCCACGATGATCCTCGGCAACCTGGCGGCGCTCGGCCAAACGGACATCAAGCGACTGATGGCGTACTCGTCCATTGCGCAGGCTGGTTACATGCTCGTCGGCGTCGCGTCGTTCGGCGCCACGACGATGGGCAACCTGACCGCCCTCGGCACCGTGGTGCTCTACATCCTGGCCTACATCTTCACGAACATCGGCCTGTTCGCGTGCATCATCGCCGTCGATCATGCCACCGGCGACAGTCGGGTGGATGCCTACGACGGCCTCATGCGCCGTGCCCCGCTCCTGGCGGTGGCCATGGTCGTCTTCTTCCTGTCCCTGGTCGGTGTGCCGCCGCTCGCCGGATTCATCGGCAAGTTCGCCGTGTTCAGCGCCGCCGTCACCACCAACCACACAACGCTGGCCGTGCTCGGCGTGCTGACCGGGGTGATCGCCGCGGTGTACTATTTCCGGGTCGTGCGGGCGATGTTCTTTCGCCCTGCGCCCGACGGCGCCGCCCCGATCCGGATCTCACCGTCCGCGTCGTTCGTCATCTGGGCTTGCCTGGCGATGACGATTCTGATCGGCGTGCTGCCCGGCACGTTCGTCCGCGTCGCCCGCGATGCGGCGGCCGCGGTGCACGCGACCGGTGCCGACGCGGCCGCGGTCGACGCCGGACACTAAGCGATCTGCTGTGGGCGTCCGCAAGGGCGGGCGGATCGGTGGGAACCGGTCGGTCAATCCCGAATGATCCCCGACGAGGCAAAGACCGTCAGCTCCGGCACCAGCTCGGTGAAGACCACCAACCGCTTGTCGTACGTGCCGTTGCCGTAATCCCACACACCCTGACACGTGATCAGGTTGAGGTTGGGCGCAAGCGACTCGCCGAAGATCGTGTCGATCACATCGTCCTTGGCATCGTAGTCGTACTCCGCCAGCTCCTGGACGATGAACGTGTAGCGGTCGCCGCCCTCATAGGTGATGATCGCCTCGTCGCCCGGTGACAGCCGGTTCAGCATCCAGAATACCGCCGGCCCGCCCGTGCTCGTGTCGAAGTGGCCCGCGATCACCGCGTTGCCGGTCGCGCCGGGCATCGGGCCGCCCTCGTACCACGCGACGTTCATCCAGTCCTGCGGCACGTCCATCGCCCGGTCGGCCGTCAGGCCGACGTGCTCGATGACGGCATCCACGCCGATGGCGGGGATCTCGAGCCGCACCGGCACGCCGGCAGCGGCGATCACGTCCTCCGTCGGCGTCGGGGGCACCGTTGCCGACGGCCATGGCGTGCGCGACGGCTCGGGCGTCGCCGAAGGCTCGGGGGTTGCCGACGGTCGCACGAACGCCTGGGGCACCCAAGCGCTGCCGGTGTCCTTCGCCCGACGCCACCACGGCGTCTCCGGCGCCTGCGGCCGCGCCGCCTCGTCCTCCGCCGCGTTGGCGCGGTCCGATTCGATCACGCCGCCCGGTGCGTCGGCGTCGTCGGACGCAGCACCCCACGCCGGCAGTTCGACGAACGTCTCGTCATCGGCACGACGGCGATCATCGCGCTCCCCATCGGCTACCGGGACGCCGACCGGGTCCGAGCCGTCGCGCTGTTCACCCGCGATCGACACCTTGGCCGCCACCGTGTGTTCGGATTCGGCTTTGACTCGGTTCGTGTGCCCGGAACGGGATCCCGAGTCGGCGGCGCCGGTCAGCGTACAGCCGGCGGTCAGCAGAGGCACGGCGAGCACACAAGCCCACCAGTGATTCGGGTGCATCGACGATCGTCCTTGGGGGGTCCGGTTACGACTGCGTTAATTTAGCGCCTGGGCGCGCGCGCGTCAAGCCCCCGGACACGAGCGGGCGCGCAACAACACGCAGTATAGGACGATCGATCCCGACGGACGGTGACGCGAACGCACGCCGCGGGCCGGCGCACAATGCGCCGGCCCGCGGCTGCGGCGACCGGATCGCGGCGTCAGCGCACGTCGGGCGCGGACGGCGTGCGGGACGTCCCGCCGGCGCCAAGGGACCCGATCGCCACAGGGGTCGTCGTCACCGTCGCGGCGAATCCGGGATCCACCGGCACTTGGAACACGGGCGGCGTCGGCAGTCCTTCCGTCGCCACCGGCGCGATGTCGGCCTGGCCGATCGCCGCCAGCGTGACCCACGGGTCGAGTCGGCGCGACGATAGCGCGTCGACGAGGTGCAGGACACGCGTCGGCAGCAGCGCCACGGTGACCATCGTCACGCCCGGCTCGCGCGCACCAGCCGGGCGGCGGACCTCGCCCGTCGTCAGGTCGGGCACGGCGGCGGACTCCATCACCGCCTGCCCCGCGGCGCTGACCTGGACGACGAGCGCGGCGCGCTCGATCAGCTCGGTGAACCTACGGTTCTGGCGGTCCCGCCCGGTGCCGTAGATGTTGATCCGGTGGCCGGGGCGCACCCGACCGCCGACGAGACGGTCGACGCCGGCGGCGAACGAGACGATCTCGAGGCGCAGGTCGCGGATGAACCGGACGTCGGTGGCCGGAAGTGCCCGGTCCGTGGTGATCACATCGCCCGGCGCCAGGGGGGCGGTGGTCATCAGGCCGGTCGCACCTTCGAGCGGGTAGGCACCCTGGTTGCGCGCCTCGACCTCGCGCATCGGTTGGCCGGCGGCCAGCATGTCCATCGTGAGCAGCGTGTACGGCGCGACCGCCCGGTTGGCGACCGCGACGACGATGGTGGCGACGGGGGGAGCCTGCCGGTTGAGGCGGGCGACCCACAGGAGTGCGCCAACGGTGAACAACGCAATCGCGACGCGACCGATCCAGCCTCGGACGTTCATCCCTGCCTCCGTGCAGCGTGGCGGCCGCGTGTCGGCGGCCATCGGGTGACGAACCGACGCCGAGCACACGGCGTGCCAGGGCCGCGGCGTCCGGTCGCCGACCGGCGATGATCTGCAGCCGATGATGAACTGCGGCCGGCGATGATCTGCCGAAGATGATTGTGAAGCACTCCCCGAGCGTGCTAGGCTTGAATGCTTGCCCTGCGGCGTCGCCACCATTGTTGGATACCCATGCGATATGCGTGACTACTCTCTCCGCGGTCTCCTCGATCCGGTTTCCCGGCACCCTGTCGTTGCGGACGCGCTGGCGCGCACGCTGCGTGCGGAGCCCGGTATCGCGATCGGTCCGCTCGGCCTCCCGGAGGCCGCCCAGCCGGCCGCCGTCGCGGCGATCGCGGCTGCCGTCAAGGTGCCGATCGTCTGGATCGTGCCGCAGGTCGATGAGGCGCGCGCGCTGGCCGACTCGCTCGGCGCGTACCTCGATGAACCGGCACGCCTGCACCTGTTCGCCGCTCCGGACCCGCTGCCGTACGAACGGATCGCATGGGATCCGTCCGTGCGCGAGCTCCGGATGGCGACCCTGGCGGCGCTGTTCGTCCAACGCACGGCGTCCGGCTCCATCCTCGGTCCTCCGCCGGTCATCATCGCGCCGCTCCGCGCCGTCCTCACGCCGACGCTCCCGCCGGCCGAGTTCGACCGCGACGCGCACGTCGTCGCCCGCGGCGACCGGATGCCCGTTACGCAGCTCGTGCGCCACCTCCATCGCCTCGGCTATGACCACGCCACCCGGGTGACGGCGCCGGGCGAGATGGCCCACCGGGGCGGCATCGTGGACGTCTGGCCGCCGTCAGCCGGCGCGCCCGTGCGCCTGGAGTGGTTCGGCGACGATCTCGATGCGCTGCGGCTGTTCAATCCGGCCACGCAGCGCTCGCACGGTACCGTCGAGCGGCTCGTGATTCCGCCGGCCACCGAAGCGCTGCCCGGCAACGGGCCGCGGGCCGCGGCCGCGCTGGCCGACGTCGACCTCAGCCGGCTGCAGCCGTTGGCCGAGTCGGACCTCAAGCGACAGATCGAGCAGTTGGCGAACGGCGAGCGCTTTCGCGGCCTCGAGCTCTTCACGTCCTTGCTGCACACACCTGCAACGCTGCTCGACCACCTTCCGCCCGACGCGCTCATCGTACTGGACGGCATCGAGTCGCTGGAGCCGGCGGCAGTGGACTTGGCGGCGCAGGCCGAAACGGTGCGCGCCGAGCAGCTGGCCGCCGGCGAGATCCCGGGACGCTGGCCGCTGCGGCCGCTCGTGGAATGGACCGAGCTCGAAGCGGCGATCGGCCGACACCGACGCCTGATCGTCAACGGGACGGCGCGGTCGACGACGCTGACGGATCACCCGTCCCATGGCTTCAGCGCACCGCCGCGGTTCGGCGGACGGGTCGACGAAGCGGTGAGCGATGTGCTGCGCCGGCTCGATGCGGGCGACGCGATCGTCGTCGTCAGCCGGCAGGCGCCGCGGATCGCCGAGCTGATCACGGGTGCGGGCATCAGCGCCGCGCCGCTGACCGTCCTCGAGACCGCGCCCGGCCCGGGCGGGCTGGCGGTCGTGCATGGCGCGCTCGGCAGCGGCTGGGAGCTGGCGGGCGCCGACGGCGGGCGGCTCGTCGTTCTGACGGACGGCGAGATCTTCGGCTGGCGCATGCCGCACCGCCGCCGGAGCCGGCGCGCCGCCGAAGAAGCAAGCCGAGCCGACGAGTTTGCCGAGTTCCAGGTGGGCGATCACGTCGTGCACGTCGAACACGGGATCGGTGTGTTCCGTGGACTCGTGCGCATGCAGGTCGGGCAGGCCGAGCGGGACTATCTCCACCTGGAGTACGCGGCCGGCGACACGCTGTTCGTGCCCACCCATCAGGCCGACCGCGTGGCGCGGTACGTCGGCGCCGGTGAAGTCTCGCCCTCCGTGACGCGGCTCGGGACCGCGGACTGGGAGCGTGCCAAGGCCCGCGCCCGTCGCGAGGTCGAGGACATCGCCGAGGAACTGCTGGCTTTGTACGCACGCCGCGAGGTAGCCCATCGCGCGGCGTTCGCGCCCGACACCGCATGGCAGGCCGAAATGGAGGCATCGTTCCCCTTCCTCGAGACGGATGACCAGATGAAGGCGATCGACGACGTCAAGCGCGACATGGAGAGCGTTCGACCGATGGATCGGCTGGTCGTGGGCGACGTCGGCTTCGGCAAGACCGAGGTGGCGCTCCGGGCGGCGTTCAAGGCCGTGATGGCCGGCTGCCAGGTCGCCATCCTGGCACCGACGACGGTCCTCGCCCAACAACACTACGAGACGTTTCGCGAACGCCTCTCGGCCTTTCCGGTGCGGATCGACGTCCTGTCGCGCTTCCGACGACGCAAGGACCTCATCGAAGCGATCGAACGCCTCGGGCGGGGCGAGATCGACATCATCATCGGCACGCACCGCCTGCTCGGCCAGGACGTGAAGTTCAAGCGCCTCGGGCTGCTCGTCGTCGACGAGGAGCATCGGTTCGGGGTGAAGCACAAGGAACGGCTGCGCCAGATCGCCGAGGGCGTCGACACGCTCACCCTGACTGCGACGCCGATCCCGCGGACGATGCACTTGGCCTTGACCGGGCTGCGGGACCTGACGACGATCGACACGCCGCCCGCCGAGCGCCTGCCGGTGTCCACCCACGTCGGGCCGTACGAAGCGCAGCAGGTGCGGCACGCGATCCAACGCGAGCTCTCCCGCGGCGGGCAGGTGTTCTACGTGCACAACCGCGTACGCGGCATCGATGGTGTCGTCGAAAGCGTGCGGCGGCTCGTGCCCGAGGCGCGCGTGACGGTGGCCCACGGCCAGATGCCCGAGGACCAGCTCGCCGGCGCGATGCTCGACTTCGTCGGCCATCTCGTCGATGTCCTGGTCTGCACGAGCATCATCGAGAGCGGTCTCGACATCCCGAACGCCAACACGCTGATCGTCGAACGGGCCGATCGCTTCGGAATTGCCCAGCTGCACCAGCTGCGAGGCCGCGTCGGTCGGTCGGAAGCGCGGGCGTACGCCTATCTCCTCCTCCCGCCGGGCGGCGAGGCCTCCGAGGAGGCGCGCGAGCGGCTGCAAGCCTTGGCGGACTATGCCGACCTCGGCGCCGGCTTCCGCCTGGCGATGCGCGACCTCGAGATCCGCGGCGCCGGCGAGATCCTCGGCGCTCGCCAGCACGGCCACGTGGCGTCGATTGGCCTCGACCTGTACACCAAGCTGTTGGCCGCTGCCATCAAACGCGTGCGGGCCGACGATCGCGATCCGGTCGAAGTCCCCGTGAGCGTGGCCGCCGAACTGGATGCGATCGATCCGGGGACGCTGCCGACCGTCGACCTGCCCGTGGACGCCTACCTGCCCGAGACGTACGTCGCCGAGACGGCGGAGCGGACCCGGCTCTACCGCCAGATGGCGGCGGCCGACACGCTGCCGGCCGTCGGCGAGATCGAGCACGAGCTCATCGACCGCTTCGGTCGTCCGCCGGCCGAGGTGCGCCACCTCCTGGTCGTGCTCCGGTTGCGCGTGCTGGCCCACCAGGCCGGCGCACAGAGCGTCGGCCTCGAGGGCGAGGACGTGGCGATTCGGTTCGCGCCCCATCATCACCTCGACCGGACGCGCCTGGCCGCGGCGCTGCCGGCCGAAGCGCGCATCGGCCACCACCGGGTCGGGCTGCCCGTCAGCGGCGCCACCGCGATGTGGTTGACCCGCGCCCTGTGGCTGGTGCAGACCGTTGCGGATATCGAGGGCACGTCGGCGGCGGCGTGAGCCGCCGGCGACGTGTAACCCCGCGGCGTCAGCCCGACCGTGGCCACCCACTCCCTCCTCCAGGATGCGCACGCGATCGCGCCGCGCCGCGGCGCGGCGTGCGATGCGGCGGATCACCGCGCCGCCGGTCGCGACGCGGCCGGCGCCTCCGCCGCCGACGAATCACTCGTCCGGCAGGCGCAAGCCGGCGACCGCGAAGCACTCGTGATCCTCTATCGGCGTTATGTCAATGAGATATTCGGCTATGCCTACCATCAGCTCGGCAATGCCCAGGACGCCGAAGATGTGACGAGCGAGACGTTCCTCCGGCTCGTGAGCGCCCTCGACGGATTCGACCACCGCGCCTCGTTCCGAACATGGCTGTACACAGTCGCCCGCAACCAGCTGCGGGATCGCTGGCGACGGCACGGCCGGCAGCCGGCGACAGTCGATTGTGAGGAAGGCGATGAGGCGGGTGGGTCCGTCGTGGCCGACGCAGCCCGCTGTCCCGACGCCGCGGCGGCGGGCGAGGATGACGACGCGTCCGGCGCCTCACCATGGGCCGAGCTGGGCCGGCAGGTGATGGCCGCACTGCCGGAGAGCTACCGTACCGTGCTGACGCTGCGCATCGCCAACGGTCGTTCGATCCGCGACGTGGCCGAGGCGATGCGCACGACGCCCGGCAACGTCAAGGTGCTCCAGCACCGCGCCCTCAAGCGCGCGGCCGCCGTGGCGGCCGCCCTTGCGGTTTCCGACGAGGCTTCCGACGCGCCCGAGCGCGCATCCGCACGGAGGTAGACGATGCACCCGCCCGCCTTCCGGCCGGACCGCCGGCCGATCCCCTTCGCGCACGCAGCATTGTTCGCCGACGGCGACGCTGTCGACGGCCGCGCCGAGGCGCTCGACATGGCGCTGGCGGCGCGCGCCGCCGATGTTTCGGACGACGTCGTCGCGGCCGCTTTCGGCCCTGAAGCGGCCCGACTTGCCCGCTTCGCCGCCGCGCTCGACGGCCTCGCACCGCCGCCGCCCCCGGCTGCGCCGTTCGTCGCCGCGCTCGAGACGCGTCTCGGGCGCGCCTTCGACGCGCGGCCGGTCGCATCTCACCGTGCGCGGCTGGGGCACGGACCATCCGTCCACCGGTTCGGCCTCGTCGCCCGCATGCCCGGCGTCTCGGAGCTGGCGTTGGCGGCTGCCGTGGTCCTCGCGCTCGGTACCGCGGCCGTGCATGACGGCTGGCGCCCGGCGCCGGCACTGGCCGCAACGCCGACGACAACGATCCACCGCACCCAGACGCCCCTCGGCCCGACCGGAACCGCCACGGGCGGCACGCCGGCGGCGATGGCGACGGTTGAACCGGTTGAGCCCGTGGCAATGGCGAAGGGATCGGCGGAGGGATCGGCGGAGGGATCGGGCCGGGTCGGCTGGTAGGATCGGACGGCTGCGATCGGCGGTCGGCCGATCGCCATCGTCAGCCCGTCGACTGCATCCGCGGCGCGTCCCGGTCCGTGATCGGCGTGCCGAGCGCGTCCAGCCAGGCCTCCCGGGCGTCGGCGGCGACGAAGATCGAGCCCGTGGCGACTGCGACCCCGCCGGGTCCGGCCGCGGCGATCGCGGCCGCCAGCGCCTCGCCCATCGTGGCGCACGCCGTCACCGACCGATCGCTCAGCCGCGACCTTGCCGCGCTCGCCGCCCGCGCCAGCACCTGCGTCGCGACGGCATCGGCTGCCAGCGCTTTGGGGTGATCCGCGCGTACCGTGAAGACCGTCGCGGCGTACGGCAGGAGGACGTCCAGCATCCCATCGACGTCCTTGCCGCCGCCGAAGCCGAGCACGAACGCGTAGCCGGCAGACGGATCGACCTGACGGAGGGCCGCGATCAGCGCCTCGGCGCCGTGCGGGTTGTGGGCACCGTCCACCACCAGCGTAGCACCGCTCGCCGACGACCAGCGGTCGTAGCGGCCGGGCCATGTGGCGCCAGAGAGCCCGTCACCGATGTGGGCGGCCGTGATCGCCCAGCCCGCCTCCCGCAGCACGGCCAGCGCCGTGGCGGCGACGGCGGCATTCACGTGCTGGTGCGGACCGGCGAGCCGAAGCCCGGCGGCGATGTGCAGCGGCTCGCCGGTGGGCGCGCCGGCGTCGGCATCGGCGGGTGTGGGCGGCACGGCGTCGGTCGAGCGATCGCGCCGTGTTGCGTTGCCGGGCGGCGGGTGGACGACGATGTCGAGCGCCGGCGGACGGCTGTCCCGGACGGTCCACGTCGTATCTCGTCCGACGAGCGAGAGCGGGCAGCCGAGGCGTCTGGCCTCCGCGGTGATGACCGCCAGCGCCTCGGGCGCCTGCGGCGCGCTGACGACGGGCACGCCCGGCACGAGAATGCCCACCTTGTCGGACGCGATCTGGCGGAGCGTGTCCCCGAGGATCTCGCGGTGGTCGAGGCCGATCGGGGTCAGGACGCTGACGACGCTCCGGACGACGCGCGTCGTGTCCAGCCGGCCGCCGAGACCGACCTCGACGACGGCGATATCCACGCCGGCGCGGGCGAAGTGATCGAACGCGAGCGCGGTCAGGACCTCGAACGTCGTGAGTCCGGTCAAGCCGTCCAGCAGAGCGGCATGCGCGTCCAGCCATGCGAGGACCTCCGCCTCGGCGATCAGCGTCCGGCCAACGCGGATCCTCTCCCTGACGGTGTGCATGTGCGGCGATGTGTAAAGCCCGACCCGATACCCGGCGCAGATCAGCGCCTCGGCCACGAAAGCGCTCGTCGAGCCCTTGCCGTTCGTCCCGCCGATGTGAACCGCCGGCCAGCTGTGGTGCGGCCGGCCGAGGGCGTCCAGGAGCCGCTCGATCCGGTCGAGGGCGAACTCGTGCGGCGTGCCCGGCGGACGGGTCTCCCAGTTGGCGAAGCTGTACAGCCGGTCAAGTGCCGCCTGCCAGTCCTCGGGCGTGTGCGCGTTCATCGCGGGCGATTGTACCGCCTCAGGGCGGTTTGCTACACTCGCGGCCATGCTCCGCCGGCCAGCACTCGACGTGCGCTCGAAGAACCGCAGCGGCTTGGCGGCGGCGCTGGTCGCGCTGTCGCTTGCCGGCTGCGCCGGCGCACCGCTCGTCGAGCTCATTTCGTTCGAACCGACGACGATCACGCCGGACCGGGACGGCCACGACGACGTCGCGCGCTTGGCGTACCGCATCGGACGGCAGGCGCACGTCACGGTCACGCTCACGGCGGAGGACGGCGCGGTGCATGTCGTCCGTGCCGACGCCCTCCGCCAGCCGGCTCGCGAGGCGTATGAGCTCCTGTTCGGCGGGGTGATCGACGGGCGCATGCTCGCCGACGGCCGGTACCGGCTCGGCATCGAGGCCGTTGGTCCGGAGGCGGGCGCGGCGGTCACGGTCGACGGCGGCGAGCTGACCGTGATGAACGCCGACGCGCGGCCGCCGCAGGTCCGCGGCCTGACCGTCCTGCCGCCGCGCTTCACGCCCAACCAGGACGGGATCGACGACCGCGTGGCGATCAGCTATGCCTTGGACGAGCCGGCCGAGGTGCGGCTCCGGATCGAGACGGCCGACGGCACGTACGTCACGGACATCCTGGCGGACACGGACACCGCCAACGCACCCGGCGACGCCGGTCCGCACGTGTACGACTACGACGCCGGTGTCGATGCCGATGCGCCGCCGCCGCCGAACGGCCGGTACCAAGTCGTCGTCGAGGCCCGCGACGCCTCGGGCAACACGGTCGTCGAGCGCCGGCCCTTCGAGATCGCGCAAGCGGGCCTGCCGAACGCCGCCTTCATCGACGACGTTCGCTGGAGCGCAACGCGTCTCAGCCTTGGACAGACGCTCTTCTTCACGGCGACCGTCAGGAACATGGGCGGCACGCCCATCCGCACGCGCGGGCCGGCGCCGGGCTACGTGTACGACAACACCCGCACATTCAACCAGCTGGCGGACCGCGCCTTCGTCCTGCTGGCGCGCAAGGGGCCGTTGCGCGGCGCGGCACGCGTGTCGGCCGACACGCCCCGGGACGTGGACATCCCGATGACGACGGAGGCGCCGCTGACCGACCCGCCGATCACCATGGCAGCGATCGGCGCCGCCGGTCCGGAAAGCGGTACGGATGCCGACCTCGCGACCGCCGTCCGCAGCCGCGCCGCACTGCCCGTCCGGGTCTGCGGAATCGTCCATGGAACGGATCGTACGCCATTGGCCGAGGCGGACGTGTATGCGTTCGAGGCGGACGGCGACAACGGGCGCCATGTCGTGAGCGACGCGGACGGTCGATTCTGCTTCGACGACCTCGTCCTGTCGCCCGACTACGAGCGCACGTTCGCCCGAAGCCCCGGCGCGCTTCGGGTCGGGTTCACGTATGACGACCGCCGGTCCGACCTGGACTACCCGTTCCGATTCCAGGTCGGTTCGACGGCCGCACTCGATGCGTGCCCGACCGGCCCGGACGGCGACATCTACTACCTTTGTCTCCTGCCGAACCAGACGGTGCGCGTGCAGGGCGCCGTCCACTTCGTCGAGGCGCCGTACCGCCGCGACACGAACGGCTATCTGGCGCTGCTGCACGAGGACGTCGGGGTCATGCACGGTCCGTACGGCGTCCAGTCCATCCACGTCGAGTACGACACGCCGCGCGAATAGCGCCGGCGCCGGAGGATCGCGACGAAGTGGATGCGACCGTGAGCACATCGGCAGCACCGCCGCGCCTGGGTGTCGTGATCGTCAGCTTCAACACGGCAGCCCTCCTCGACGCCTGCCTGACATCCGTTCGCGCGGCCATGGACGACGTCGGTTGGCGTGACGCGGCGGACGTCGTCGTCGTCGACAACGGCTCGGCGGACGAGACCGTCACGTTCGTGGCGCAGCATCATCCGTGGGTGCGCCTCATCGCCGAAGGGCGCAACCGCGGCTTCACGGCAGCCAACAACGTCGCTCTCGCCCCGTGGTCGGCCCGTGACGCCGCCGCCCCCTCGTACGTCCTGCTGCTCAACCCGGACGCCGCCCTCACCACTGGCGCGCTTCCGGCACTCGTGGCCGCGCTCGACGCCGACGAACGCGCCGCTGTCGTCGGGCCGTCGTTGATCTATCCCGACGGAAGGTTCCAGCACGCAGCGTTCCGGTTCCCGGGGCTCGTTCAGACGGCACTCGATCTCTGGCCCGTGCCCCGTCTGGCCGATACGCCGTTGAACGGTCGGTATGCACGGCAGCGCTACCAGGCGGGGCGCCCGTTCGCCGTCGACGCCGTCCTGGGGGCTTGCATGCTGGTCCGCGGCACGGCGCTGCAAGCCGTCGGGCCGCTCGACGACGGCTATTTCATGTACTGCGAGGAACTCGACTGGTGCCGCCGGTTCCGCAAAGCGGGCTGGCGCGTGCTCTGCGCACCAGCCGCCGTCGTCATCCACCACGGCGGCGCGAGCACGGGCCAGTTCCGCTTCGCGGCGTTCGTTCAGTTGTGGCGCAGCCGGCTGCGGTACTTCCGGCTGCACGCGCGCCTCCGAAGCCCTTTCCTGCACCTCCTCGTGCGCGCGGGGTTCGCCTGGCACGAGCGGTCCGATGCCGCAGCGGTGCGGCGCGGACAGATGGCCGCCGCCACGCACCAAGCCCGGCGCGCCGCTCGCACCGCCGTCTTTGCCCCGTCGACCGGCAGCGAGACCGGCGGATGACGGATGCGGCGGCACGCGGGACCGGGTTCGACGCGGCCGTCACGGCCATCGTCTTGACGCTCGACGAGGAAGCGCACCTGCCGGATTGCCTCCGGTCGCTGCGCTGGGCCGATCGGGTGGTCGTCGTCGATTCCGGCAGCCGGGACGGGACGGTCGCGATCGCTCGGGCAGCCGGCGCCGACGTCGTAACCCACCCGTTCGTGAACTATGCCCGGCAGCGCCAGTTCGCCCTCGGCCTCGCAGACACGCGCTGGGTGCTCTTCGTCGACGCCGACGAACGGGTGTCGGAGGCGCTGGCGGTCGAAGTGCGCGCCGTCCTGGCCGCGACGGCGCAAAGCACGTTCCGCGACGACGCCGCAGCGCACGCCGGCCGGCCGTCCCCGTCCTCGTCGCAGGCCGGCTTCTGGATTCCGCGGGCCAACGAGTTCTGGGGCCGCACGCTGCGCGGCGGCGGCTGGTGGCCCGATCGGCAGCTGCGGCTCCTCGACACGCGTCGGGCCCGCTACGATCCCGACCACGGCGTGCACGAGGTGGCGGAGCTTGACGGACCGGCCGGCGTGCTCGAGCACGCGCTGCGCCACCTGAACTACGCCTCGTGGTCGGAATTCGACGCCAAGCAGCTCGCCTACACCCGCCTCGAGGTCGAGCGGCGGCGCGCGGCGGCGTGGCGGTGGCGTCCGCACCAGCTGATCACCCAGCCGGCGCGGGCGCTGTGGCGCCGTTACGTCATGCTGGGCGGATGGCGGGACGGCTGGCTCGGCGCGCGATTGGCACTGCGCATGGCGTGGTACGAGGCCGTCACGGTCGCTGGGCTGCGTGATCCGTAGCGGCTTCGGCCGCGCGGGGTCCGGGGGCCGCGGCGGAGCGGAGCGTCGCCTCGGCGCAAGCCGGCTGCGGCCGGCGCCGCCATGCCGCATCGACGAGAGCGGCCAGTTCGTCCGCCGTTCGCCGATAGTCCGACACCCCGCCGCCGAGCGGGTCCGCGACGTCGCCGCGGCTGCCGGCGGCCTCGCTGAGCAGATGAACCTCGGCGTCGAAAGCGCCCGGCCAACGCCGGGCGATCGTCGTGCGGTGGCGGTCCGACATGACCCAGACGTCGGTCGCCCAGGCCAACGCGTCCGCGTCGAGGCGCGCGGAACGATGGTCGGCGATGTCGAGGCCGCGCGCGGTCATAACGGTCAGCGCATGGGAGGACGCTGGGACACCCTGGCGGGCATGCGTTCCGGCAGTTCGAACCTCGACAGGCACACCGTCTTCGGCCGCACGACGGGCGAGCAGCGCCGCGGCCATGGGCGAGCGGCACGTGTTGCCGCTGCACACGATCAGGAGATGTCGCGTGACCGCGCCGGATGGCCGTTCAGGGCGCAATGCCTCTCGTCCCGTCAACGCGGCCGATCAAGCCAGAAACGTCTCGAGAAGGCCGAGATCGCCGCCCTTGCGATGGTAGAGCACGTTCACTTCGCCGGAGCGGGCATTGCGAAACACGAAGAAGTCGTGGCCGAGGAGCTCGATCTGCTCGGCGGCCTCGTCCTCGGTCATGCTGTAGAGTTCGAACATCTTCCGGCGACGGATCCGCGGTAGTCGCGGACCGTCCGCATCGTCGGCATCGCCGGCCTCGATCGGCGGCCCGTCCACGGCCGCGCCGGACTTGCGCTGGCCGTGCCAGCGGTCCACGCGGCGGTCCTTGAAGCGGCGGATCTGCCGATGCATCTTGTCCGCCGCCAAGTCGATCGCCGCGAACAGATCGGCGTGCATCTCCTCCGAACGGAGAACCCGCTTGTCCACCCACGACGTGATCTGAGCGGTGAACACTTCGCCCTGGCTGTGGCTGACGCCGTGCGACAGCTCGACGCGCATCGAGTGGATGTCCTGAAGGAATCGCTGCAGCTTGGCAATCCGCTTCTGCACGTGATCGCGAACCCCATCGGTCAGGTCGACGCTGCGGGCCAGCAACTCCAGCTCCACGTGATTCGTCCTCCATTGGGGGTGAGCGGTGGATGACGGCCGGCGAGCGCGGCACCCAGGTCCGGCCCCCGATTATACCGGCGCCCGCTCGCGCGTGCGAAGCGCACTTCTGGCGCCGTGATGCGATGGGAACGCGGCGCCGTTGACCTCGGGTTCACGCGTCCCCACCGTGCGTCGCGCGGGCCAGCGTCACGACGACGACCCGCTTGGCACCGGCCGCCTTGAGCGCTCGAGCGCACGCCTCGCCCGTCGCCCCCGTCGTCAGGACGTCGTCGACGACGACCGCATGCTCGAGGCAGACCGGCCGCCGCGCCTCGATTGCGCCGAGCACGTTGGCGAGCCGCTCGGCGCGCGACGTTCCGACCTGGGGGGGTGTGGCCCGCACGCGCTCGAGCGCATCGACCGCGACAGGCACCCCGAGCGAAGCCGCCACCACCGCCGCCAACCGTGCCGGCACATCGATTCCGCGTTCCGCGCGCCGCTCGGCATGGGTCGGGACCGGGACGACGACCGTCCGCGCGAGGTCCGGACCGAGGTGCGGCCGCACGACGGCGGCGGCGCATTGGCCCGCCAAGTCGGCCACGCGGCGGCGGCGATCATACTTGAGGGCATGGATCCAGTCCGTGACCGGCGGGGCGTGCAGCCAGGGCGCAACGGCGAGATCGAAGGCCGGCGGTTGGGCGAGGCAACGACGGCAGCGAGGCGAGGCGCTGCGGGCGTCGGCGCGGGCGGCGAGGACGGCATCGCCGCAGATCGCGCAGCGGCGTTTCGGCAGGGCCGGGGCGCCGGCAAGGCATGGCGCACAGATCCACGCCCCGCGGCGCGAACAGCCCGGCGAAAGGCAGCGCGGCGGGAAGAGACAGTCGAGCCAGACTTCGGCGAGCGCGCGCACGTCGGCGGCCATGAGTCGCTCCATGGCGGCCGGCGCAAGGGTCGAGGAAGCGTAGCACGCCGCAGCGGCGCAGACGACGTGCCGACTACGCGCCGGGTCAGCCGCGCCCCCGGACATCCGCCTCACCGGCGGCTTGACGCGCCGCGTCGGCCACCATCCCGTCGATCGGACGGAGCGCGGCGATGAGGCCGAGGACGATCCGGACGGCGGTAGGGGTCATCCCACGCGCCGCCTCCGCCAGTCGCCGGGCGGCCGGATCGTGCAGCAGCGCCGCCACGAGCGCGGCATCGCGCTGGGCGTCCTCGGCATCGTTGTCCAGGCTGAAGAAGAATTCGGGCGGCACATGGAAGAACTCGGCCAGGGCCTCGATCACGTCCAGGCTCGGGTTCTGGCTCCGGCCGTTGCGCAGCTTCCAGACATAGGACCGCGACACCCGGCCCTGCGTCCCGCGCTCGATGTCATCGTACGTGTACTCACGCCCGTCCGGCCGACGCACCGTGTTGAACAGGTACTCGATCTTGGCAGCGATCGCATCCGCGGCGCGCGTCACGAACCGTCTCCATCCATCGTGTCGTCTCGTCTTCGTGTCTCGTTGCCCTGGCGGACCGCGCAGCGCACGGCGCCAATCATGCCATGACACAGCCATGGCCGGTCGTCTACAACCCGACACAGATGCGACGACCCCCGGCCGGTCGGTCCGCCACACGGCGGCAGCGCATTGCCAACCTTAAGGTGCGCCGATACAATCCGATCCCTGCCGCCACGGAGACACGGAGCCACGGACGCGCAACCACCATGTCTCGAACGAAGCCCCTGCACGACCTTCAGCTGCTCGACCAACAGCGCGACACCGCGCTCGACCGCCTGGCGCGCATCGAGCACGCCCTCGGCCGGGCGCCGGCCGTGGTGGCGGCGCAGGCCGCGCTGGCAGCGAGCGAAGCGGCACTGGCCCGCGTGGAGGAAGCGCTGGCGGCGTGCCAGGCAAAGCGCCAGACGCTGAAGGCGCGCATGGCCGCCGAGGAGGCCCAGCTCTACGGCGGCCGAACCGCCAGCGCGCGTGAGATCGAAGGGCAGAAGGCGAACCTCGACGCCCACCAGCGCCAGCTGTCCGATCTGGACGATGCGGCGCTGGCGATCATGCTCGAGCGGGACGCGGCGGCGGCCGCCACCGCTGCGGCACGGCGTTCCGTGGACGACGCCTTGGCAGCCGCCGAGGGCACCGACGCGCAGCTGCGTGCCGCGCGCACGCGCCTGACCGAAGGTCTCGCCGTCCTCGATCCGCGCCGCGAGCAGGCGCGGTCCCAAGTGGCGCCGGCCGACCTGGCACTCTATGACCGACTGAAGGCCGACACGAAGCGCGGCGGCATCTCCGTTGCCAGGGTGACGGGGGAAGCATGCGGCGGCTGCGGGCGGGCGCTCACCTCGGCCGAGACGCAGCGGGCGGCCGCCGGGTTGGCGCAGTGTCCGTCGTGCGGCCGCATCCTGCACGCGTAGCGGCAGCTCGGAACCCGTCGTGACCAGCGATGCCAAGTCGTACGTCCTCCGATCCGGCGACCTCGTGCTCGACGTCGGCGCGCGGACACTTCTCCGGCTCGGCCATCTCCACCACCTCACCCCCAAAGAGTGTCGGCTGCTCGAGACATTTCTGACCCACCAGGGGCAGGTGTTGACGCGCCAGTTCCTCATGCGTGAGGTCTGGCAGACCGACTTCGTGGACGACACGCGCACGCTCGAGGTGCACGTCCACTGGCTGCGGCGCAAGATCGAGGACCCGTCCCCAGGCCCGGCGCCCGGCCGCATTCACACGGTGCGCGGCGTCGGCTACCTCTACCAGCCCGTCATCACGGATCGCACGCCCTCCCGCTAGGACTCTGTCACTGCAGCGTCGGGGTTCCGTATCCTGGTGGCGACGCCTAGCGTTTCCAGCGGCCGGGTACTAGCGCCCTTCATCAGCCATCTGGACGGCTCGGACCGGTTCGACGAGCGCCAGGAATTCGGATCGCGGGTCGACCACGGGCACGACGTTCATCACGCCTGCCCGCCGCAGCACGGTGGCGGCGATGTAGGCGCGGTAGCCGGTCTGACATTGCAGGATCGTCCGCCCCGAGCGCGGTATCTCGCCGAGCCGGTCGGCGACCTCGCCGAGCGGGATGTGGACGGCACCCGGCAGGTGCCCCGCCTTCCATTCGGACAGCCCGCGCACATCGACGATGTGGGCCGCGCCCGAGCGCAGCATGGCGGCAAGCTCGGCCACGTCGATCGTGGGAAGCGCCGGATCGTCGTCCTGCAGCACGTCGGGACCGGCGAAGCCGCGCACGTCGTCGACCCCGATCGCCCGGAGCGCGGTGAGGTGCGCCGGCAACGCCTGCGGGTCCGCGACGATGAGGTGGACCGGGCGGCCGTAATCCGTCACCCAGCCGACGTACGTCGTGAAGTTCGCCCGCGTCGCCGGGATGCTGAGCGCGCCGGGGATGTGGTGACGGGCGTGCTCGGACTGGGGACGCAGGTCGAGCACCTGGGCTCCGTCGGCCAGCAACGCCTCGATCGCACCCCGGTCGAGACGCGTGGGCGACGGCAGGTCGGCGATCAGGGCCGGGCCGTCGCGGTTGACCGCCTTCATCCGGCCGAAGTAGCGCGGCGGCTCGGGTTGACCGTCAAGCAGCCACCGGACGAACGCGCCCTCGTCGGCCGTCTGGAATGCCGGGTTGAACCGCCGTTCGTAGCCGAGCGTGGTGGACGGGATCGCACCGAGCGCCTTGCCGCACGCGCTGCCGGCGCCGTGGCCGGGCCAGAGCTGGAGGTAGTCGGGCAGGCGGCTGAGGCGGGCGATGGACGCGAACTGTTGCCGGGCGCCGACCTCCTTGCTGCCGGCGACCCCGGCCGCGGTCTCGAGGAGGTCGGGCCGCCCGACGTCGCCGACGAAGACGCAATCGCCGGTGAAGATGCCGATCGGTTCGTCGGCGGCGGCCGTGTCGGTGACGATGAACACGATGTGCTCCGGCGTGTGGCCGGGCGTGGCCAGCACCTCGAACCGGATTCGGCCGAGCGTGAAGACGTCGCCGTCGTGCAAGAGCGTCGCACCGGCCGCTTCGGCGAAGCGGTAGCGCCAGTCCGGGGCGCCCTCGTCCGACAGCAGGAGCTGGGCGCCGGTCGCGGCCGCCAGCTCGCGCGCGCCGCTCACGAAGTCCGCGTGGATGTGCGTCTCCGTGACGTGCGTCACCTTAAGTCCCTGGCGCACCGCGGCGTCGAGATACGGTGCGATGTCGCGCATCGGATCGACGACGCAGGCAACGCCCCTCGCCTGGCAGGCGACGAGGTACGATGCCTGGGCCAGCGCCTCGTCGTAGAAGTACTTGATGAGCATCCTGCTCCCCCGCGGTGGCGTTCGGTCCGGTGGCCGTTCAGGTTGATGCTCGCACAGCCGCGAGCGAAGTGCCGAAGTGTAGCGCCGAGCCGGTTGGGGCGAAAGCCCCTCACGTCCGTCGCGCCGCGTCAGCCACCCTGCCCCACCAGCGCCGCCAGCACCTCGGCCTCTCGCTCGGGCGACAGCCCGGCGGCCAGCGCAACGTTCGCGGGCCGCGCGCGGTGCCACGCCAGCGTGTCGGAAACGGTGCTGCCGAGCGAGCGGAACGTCAAGCCGGCGCCGACGGCGCGGGCGTTGCTGCTGCGCATGAGGGCGCGCTCGCCGGGGGGCAGCCAAAGCGGCAGATCGGACCACGGTCGGATGCCGTGCGCCGCCAGCGTCGGCAGGTCGAGCCAGGCCGGAGACGCCGCACCGCCGGTCGCTGCGGCGCACGCGGCGAACAGGTCGCCGAAGGTCGCCGCCGGCGTCGGGCCGACGGCGTTGTACGTCCCGCCGATCCCATCCTCGATCGCCCGAACGATCCACGCGCCAAGGTCGCGCGCATCGATGTACTGCAGCGGGGCGTCCGGACCCTCCGGGGCGATGAACGGGCCGCCCCGATCGAAGCGGGCCGGCCAGTACGTGAAGCGGTCCGTCGGATCGTGCGGGCCGACGATCACGCCGGGCCGCACGATGAGCGCCGCGGCGCCGAATCCGGCGATCACGGCGCGTTCGCACAGCGCCTTCAGCGGCCCGTACGTCACGCCGTCGACGTTTTCGACGGTCGGATCCTCCAACACGCCGACCGGCGCCGCCTCGTCGGGCCCGTGCTCGAGCCCGTCGGCGTCCGCCGGATTCGTCCCGTCCGCGTACACCGAAATCGTCGAGATGAAGACGTAACGCCTCACACGCCCGGCGAGCGCCGAAACGGACGCCCCGACGACGCGCGGCACGTAGCCGCAGGTGTCGACGACGGCGTCCCATTCGGCGCCGTCCAGTACCGCGAGCCCGCCGTCGCGGTCGCCGATCCGGTGCTCGACGTCGCCGAACAGCCCAGGGTTCGTCCGCCCGCGCGTGAACAGCGTGACGGCGTGGTCGCGCGCCCGCAGCGCGTCGACGAGATGACGGCCGACGAAGCGTGTGCCACCGATGATCAGTACGCGCATGGTTGATCCCTCCCCGTCTTCGGGCGCCGCACGTGCGGCGCCGGCGGCGCGGCACGCCACCGAGCCGGCCCGCCGAAGTGGGACGTCCGTACGAGGCACGATGTGACTGTGCTAGCATCGGCCGATCATCCGTCGCCTCGTGGGGTCCGATCGAAGCATGCCTGAATGCGTCGCCCGCCCGTCGCGCGCCGCTGTCGATGTGGGCGCAACGTCGCGGCGCAAGCGCGCGGCGTGTGCCTTGGCGATGGCCGTCGGCGCCCTCGCCGCACCGCACCTCGACGTCCGGCAGATCGTCGACCAGCCGACGAAGTTCGTGGGACACCGGCCACAGCACAGTCGGGCGATTTCGGCTGCCGCGCTGCGTCAGCCCGGCTGGCTGGTCGATGTCGGTCCGTCCGTAAGCATCGCCTATCGACCTGAGACGGCGGCGGCCGCGGCGGCGCTCCGGCCCCGGCTGGGTGCGGCAGTTGCCGCGCTCGGCGACGCGTTCGGCGCGTCGCTGCCCGAGCCGTTCACGATCCGGTTGTACGCCTCGGACGGCGCCTACGGCGCGGATCACCCGCTGGCCCGCAAGGTGGGCGGCAGCTGGGTCGAGGAGCACCGGCCGCGCCGTGAGGCTTCGCTCGTCGCGCCGTTCACCGCCGACGGCAGCGTCGACGTGAACGCCCTCGAGGTGTCCGTGCGCTACGCCCTGGCGCATCAGCTGCTGGCACATGCATCGAATGGACGGCTGCCGAGCGGGCTCCAGGAAGGAATGGCCCGGCTGATGACCCCGCCCTCGGGTGAAACCCAGACGGGCGTCGCAGCGCTGCGATCGGCGATGGACACGGGCACGCTCATCGGCTGGACGGCGCTGATCGGCCCAGGCTCGGCCTACGTCCAGCCCGAGGTCGGCGTTCCGGAGAGCCTATCGATCGCCGTTTTCCTGGTGCGGGATCGCGGCTTCGACTGCATCCGGGACGTCGCGCACGCTTCTGCCGGCGATGTGCCTTTCCGCACCGTGTTCCAAGCCGCATGCGGCGTGTCGTTCGCGGAGGCGGAAGCGGCGTGGATGGCCTGGCTGCCGCGCTACGTGGACGGTGGCTGGCGCGACAGCCCGCTGTTCAGCCCCGACCTCGGCCCCGCCAGGCAGCTGCTGGCTGAGGGCGAGGAAGCGGCCGTCGTCCCGCTCCTGCGCGCCGTCGTCGCGGCCAACAGCGGCGGCCCGCTGGCCGTGGACGCCGGGACCATGCTCGCCCGGGCCGAGGCCGGCGCGGCGGCGCAGGCGGCGCTGGCCACCGCGCAGGCGGCACTGGCGGCGGGCGACTACGCCGCCGCGCGCCGCAGCGCGGCCGAGGCCGGCGAGCGCGCCGCGCCCGTGGGCGCAAGCGGCGCGCTCGAACGGGCGGCCGCGCTGGACGCGCGCGGCGCCGAGGGACTGGCCGCGGCCCGCGATCTGGACCGTGCGACCCGCCTGCCCGCGTGGCAATGGGTTGCCGCCCGACGCGCGGCACACCGTGCCGCAATCCTGTACGCCCGTCTCGGCAATGACCTGGCCGCGCAGCGCGCGGTGGCCGTCCGCACGTCGCTCGACCGGCGGGCAGCACCCTTCGCCTGGCTGGCGGTGCTCGCGGGAGTCGGCATCCTCGCGCATGCCGGGCGACGCCGCCTGCGGCTCGCCCGCACGTCCGTGGGCCAAGGCATCGCCGGACAACGACCCGGCACGGCCCGGACGCACCGCACCGCCGTGCCCCGGCGTCCGTCGTCGCAGCCGCCGCAACCTACCGCGCCGCCATGATCCAGTTCCGCGTCCGCTACGGCCAGCTGCGTGCCGAGATCGATCGCGCGCGCCGGCGCCTGGCGGCGGCGCGCGCGCTGTGGCTGGCATTGTGCGTGCCCCTGGCAGCGCTCGCGATGCGTCTGGCCGGCGGACCTTCGGTCGGGGCGGGATGGGTGGCCCTCGTCGGCGGGCTCGTGCTCGTCGGCGCCGCTCTCGGTCCGACGGCCCGACGCCGCGGCGACGATGCGCGCATGCTGGACCGCCGGTTCGGCCTCGACGAGCTCCTCGTCACCGCCGTCGAGGTGGACGCGCGCGGACCGCGGACGGCGCTCGAGGACCGCCTGTTGGACGACGCAGCCGGTCGGCTGGCGATCATCCGCCGCGGCGAGACGGCCGAGCCCGAGCGACTGTGGGTCGAGATCGAGACGGCGGCGGCGCTGGCGCTGATCCTGGCGGGCGGTACGATTCTGACCGGCAGCATCCGCATCGCCGCGCTGCCGGCCCCGCGCGATGCCGCCGGCGTGTCGGCCGGCGCCGCCGGATCGGCCCCCGGCCCGGAGTCGGCGGGCGGCCGGGCGCCCGGCGCCGCCGACCGCGTCATGGCCGGGGCCTTGCGCGACGAATCGATGGCGCAGTCCGTCGTGGCCGCGCTCGCGGACGGTGATCGCCGGACGGCCGTACTCGCGCTCCGGACGCTGGCCGACCAGACGCGGGACCTCTCGCCGGCCGGCCGAAGCAACCTGTCCGAGGCGCTCCGGGATGCCGGCGCCGCGCTGGCGCCGATCGATCCGGAACTGGCCGCCGCGGCGTCGCTGGCAGCCGACGGCCTGCGCCGGGCCACCCCGCCCGCCGATGCGCAGGCGCTCCAGTCGCTGGCCGATGCGTTGGCCTCGAGCGCCGAGCGCGCGCCGCGGGCCGGGTCGGCCGCGCTGCCGGCGGGAACGCAGGCGTCGCGGATCCGGGCGGCGGCGACGACACGCGGCGTCGCGTCCGGCGGGCCGGGCAACATCGGCGCCCCCCCGTCGGGCGGTGCGGCGGTCCACGGCGAGCGGCTCGTCGATCCGGCGGCGGTCCGCGGCGGTGCGGCCGGCGGATCGCGCTCGGCGGCGGCGGCCGGCGCCGGCTCGGTGCCGCTCGCAGAACAGGAGACCGTGCGTCGGTACTTCGCCCGAACGGGTGATGGCGGAGCGGTGGAGCGCGCCCGATGAGCGGTCCGACGCCGCACGCAGCGCACGACGCAGCGCACGACGCAGCGCACGACGCCGCGCGAGAAGCGCTGCTCTTCGACGATGCGTTCGTGCGCCGGCTGGAGCGTCTTGCCCTGCGTGTGCGGCAGGTCGCGCCGGCCGTCGGCAGCCGGAGCGGCCAGCGACGGACGCCGGCGGCGGACTTCGTCGACCACCGCGCCTACTCGCCCGGCGACGACCTGCGGCACATCGACTGGCCGGCGCTGGCGCGGCATGATGCCGTGTTCGTCAAGCTCGGACGGGTGGCGCAGGCGGCCGAGGTCCGGATCCTCCTGGACATCAGCCCGTCGATGGCGGCCACGGGCGACAAGTGGCGGCTGGCGCTCGAGCTTGCCGCAGCGCTCGGCTGGCTTGGACTGTCGCGGGGCGACCGCGTCGTGGTGGCCCCGTGGCCACGGGGCGGGGCGGCTCCGTGGGGGCCGGCCAGCGGTGCCGCGCGAGGCGCGTCGCTGCTGGCTTGGCTGCGCGCGATCGGGCCGGCCCACACGCCGACGAGCCCCCCGCCCGGCATCGCCGACGCCGTCCGTGCGGCGGTGAGCGATGCCGCCGGCGGCGTACTCCTGATCGTCAGCGACCTGTGGCGCGTGGACGACCTCGATCGGGCGTTGACGCTCGCGCCGCGTGCGCGCTGGGACCGGGTCGTCCTTCAGGTCCTGGATGCGCGCGAGATCCGGCCCGTTGCGACCGGGGCCGAGACGCTTGTCGACAGCGAGACCGGCGAGCGGCTGACGTTGCAGATCGACGAAGCGCTGTGCGACGCCTACGTCGCGGCGCTGCGCACGCGCCTGGACAGCGTGGCCACGCGCTGTGCTGCCGCCGGCGCCGCATGGGCGCTGCTGCCCGCCGACTGGCCGCTTGAACAGGCGGTCGTGCCGTACCTGCAACACCGCGGCATGATCGAGTGATCCGCCGATGAGCCTTCGGTTCCCGTTCGCGTTGGCGCTTCTGGGCGCCGTGCCGGTCATCTTCTGGCTGCATCGCCTGCGCCGCCGCGTGCCCGAGCGCGGCGTACCATCGCTCGTGCCGTGGCTCGTCCTGCGCTCGGCCGAGCCGATGCGCCGCCGGCGCGTGCCGCCGAGCGTGCTCCTGGCCCTGCACGTGCTGTCCGCCGTCCTGCTGGCGCTTGCCGCCGCGGGTCCGCTGCGGCGCGGCGACGCGGCCCCGAGCGGCGACGTCGCGCTGATCCTCGACACGACGCTGAGCATGCGGGCCGGCGAGCGCTGGCCGGCGGCACGCGCCGCGGCGGCCGAGATCCTGGCGTCGGCGGCCGGCCGCGTGACCGTCATCGAGCTCGGCCCACGGCCGGCGGTCCGGGTGGCGCGCACGCTCGACCCTTCGGCCGCCGCCGCGGCGATCGAGGGTCTGGTGCCCGGCGCGGTCGGGGCGGATGTGACGGGCGCCTTGGCACAGGCGGCGGCGGTGGCCGGCGCTGGGGCGCGGATCGAGGTCGTCACGGACGGCGCGCTGGCTCCCGTCGTCGATGGAAAGGTCGATGGACGGGTCGATGGAAGGGTCGGCGGACGTCCGGCCGCGGCCCGTTCCTCGCCTTCGACGACCATGCCCGCCGGCGCGAATCCCGTGCGGTGGCACGTCGTCGGGCATGACGGGGCACGGCAGAACGTGGCCGTCGTCGGGATCGCCGCAGCGGACGATGCGGCGGGCGGCGTGCGGGTCGTCGCGCGGATCGCGAACCTCGGGCCGGCAGCGTCGACAGCGCGCCTGCGGCTGTCCGTGGGCGGCCGCGTCCTCGATGAGACGAACATCGACCTCGCACCCGACACCACCACCCCGGCGGCGTGGAGCGTCGCGGCGCGCGGTGGCGTGGCGGAGGTCCGCGCGGTGCGGCTCGGTGCCGCGGGCGATCTCGCCGGCGACGCGCTGCCGGAGGACGATGTGGCCGACGTGCCCCTCGCGTCGCGCACGTGGAGCGTACAGTTCGCGCCGCACGGCAGCGCGCTGCGCCGAGCGCTCGAGGCCCAGCCGCACGTCCGCCTGTCCGCGGTCGGCCTGGGCACGCTGTCCGACGACGGGACGGTGGATGTCACCGTCCTGGGCGGTGCGTCGGCGGCGGGGCTGTCGCCGGGCGGCCTGCCGTCGGGCGGTGCGCTCCTCGTCGACCCGCACGGCGGACCGTGGCTCGTGGCGGCGGCGGACGCGATCACGGGCACATGGCAGGGCGTCGCCCTCCACCCGATCACCGCCGGTCTCGACCTCGCGGACGCACGGGTCTCGGGCGTGCGCGCCGGCAGCGCGCCGGCGTGGGCCACCGTCCTGGCGGTCGTCGGCGGGCGGCCGGCGGCATGGGCCGGTACGATCGATGGGCAGCGCGTCGTCGTGCTCGGCTTCGATCCGGACGGCGGCACGCTGGCCGAGCGCGACGCGTTCCCGCGGCTCATCGGGCGTGCGATCGCCTGGGCGGCGCCGGACATGCCTCCACCGTCGCTGCCTGCCGGCGCGCCGTTCGCCCTGCCGCCGTGGCCCGTCGCGATTGCCCATCCGGACGGCCGGCGATCGCTGGCCGCGCTGCGCTTCGATGCGGCCCTCGTACCGGGCGTGTACACGATCCGACGACGACGCGTGCCGCGCGCCGGCGTCGTGGAGCCGGGCATCAGCGTTGCGGTGCGCGCCGGCGACCCGGACGAGTCCGGCCTGGCCGCGTTGACTGCCGGCGAGCTGGCCGCGGCGTTTGCGCCGCGTCCGTCCGGACCGGCAGGCGATCCGCAGGCCGTCGCAACAGCCGGCGCGGCTCCTCTCCAGCATCCGGCGAGCCCGGTGCAGCGCTGGGTGCTCGCCGCCGTGCTGTGCGCGCTGGCGGTCGAGGCCGCGTGGCGCGCCGCACCGGCCCGCCGACCGACCGCGCGTGCGGCCGGCGGGCGCTGATGGAAGCGACCGGTCGGCTCGTCGTCCTGCACCCCTTGTCCGGCCTCGCCGCCGCTGCGGGGGCGCTGTGCATCGTGTGGCTCGTGCGCCGGGCGGGCGCCGGGCGGCTTGCGCTCGGGCTGCGGAGCGTGATCGGCCTGGCGGTGGCGGCGGCCATCGCCGACCCGCGCTGGGTGGTGGGGGCGAACGCGGCCCGGATGATCGTCGTCGACGTTTCGGCCAGCATCGCCCCAGCGGCGCAGGCGACGGTCGATGCACTCGGGCGGGCCGGCGACGGCAACGGAGGCGCGGACACGGCGATGCGGCTCCCCTTCGGCGGCGCCGGCGCCTCGCCGCTTGGCCCGGCGATCGATCTTGCGGTCCGCGCGCTGCCGGACGGCGGGCGGATCGTCGTGGCCAGCGATGGGGCGGCGACGGACGGGGACGCGGGCGTTGCCGCCGCGGCGCGGACGTCCGCCGACGGCGTGCAGGTGGACGCCGTGCGCTTGGCGGGGCGGGCACGCGCCGACGCCGCCGTGCTGCAGCTTCTGGCACCGGCAACGTGGCGCAGCGGTGACTTCGGCCGCGTCGACGTCGTCGTGGCGGCGAGCGAGGCGCTCTCGGGGACGGTCAGCCTGGCCGTCGACGGCCGTGTCGTGGAGGCGCACGACGTCGGGATCGGGACGACGCCGTCGCGCGTCGCGTTCACCGTGGCGGTGCCGGACGGCACGGCGCCCATGCAGCTCGAAGCTGCGGTGCAGGCCGGCGGGGACCGCGAGCCGGCGAACGATCGGCGCGCTTGGGCGGTCCAGAGAGCAGCGGCGCCGCGGGTGCTGGTGGTGGGCGACTCCGCGGAGGCGGTGGGCCTGGCGGATGTGCTGGCGACCGAGGGGATCGTGTCGTCCGTGCTGGGGCCGGGGCGGCTCGGCGGGCGGCTCTCGGAGCTGAACGGGTGGGACGCATGTGTGCTCGTCGACACGCCGGCGGATGCGCTCGGGGTCGATCAGATCGCCACGCTGGAGGGGATCGTCGCCGAGCGGGGCCAGGGCTTGGTGCTGACGGGCGGCCGGCAGAGCTTTCTGCAGGGCGGCTGGCGGGGCACGGGATTGGCGCGCCTGTCGCCGCTGGCGCTCGAGGCACCGCCGCACGGCGACCGCGAGGCGGTGGCGCTGCTGCTCCTCATCGACCGGAGCGCGTCGATGGCCGGCGGCGACGCTGCCACGCGGCTGACGAAGCTCGATCTGGCGCGCGAGGCGGCGGTGCTGGCGGCCGAGGTGCTCCAGCCCGGCGACATGCTCGGGGTGATCGCCTATGACACCGCGGCGGAGTGGATCCTGCCGCTGGCGCCGATCGGTTCAGGCGGCGACCGCGCGGATGTCGAGGGGCGGCTGCGAACGCTGACGGCCGGCGGCGGCACGCTGATCGGCAGCGCGCTGGCCGCCGGCCTGCCGGCGCTGGCCGCCGCGCGCGCGCCGACCCGCCACGCGATCCTGCTCAGCGACGGGCGGGATGCCGGCGAGTCGGCCGAGCCGCTGCTGGCGGCCGTTCAGGCGGCGCGCGCGCTGGGCGTGACGTTCTCGACGCTCGGCATCGGGCTGGACGCCGATCCCGATCTGCTCGGCCGGCTCGCCCTGCTGGGCCGCGGCCGCGCGTACGGAGCGGACGAGGCGGCCGACTTGCCGCGTCTCACCGTCGAGGAGAGCGAGATCGTTCGGGCGCGGGCCGAGCGGATCGGTGCGTTCCGGGCGCAGCTGGCCGGCGACGAGCCGTCGGCGCTCGTCGCCGGGGTCGACGTCGGCGTCCTGCCCGAGCTGACGGGCTACCTGGCGCTGCGACCGCGACCCGGCGTCGACATCGCGCTTCGCACCCCGACCGGCGACCCGTTGCTGGCCGGCTGGCAGGTCGGGCTCGGCCGGGTGGCGGCCTGGACGAGCGACGTCGGTGCCGCGTGGGCCGTGGCGTGGCCGGGCGACGCCGCGGCGCGCGCGGCGCTGGCCCGCGCGGTGCGTTGGGCGGCGCGCAAGCCGGCCGCCGGCGGTCTGGAGGCAACCGCCGTGACGGACGACGCGACGGGGGAGACGGCGGTCACCGTCGACGCCGTCGCGTCGGACGGCAGTCCGCTCGACCTGGCGGCGGCGTCGCTCGTCATCTCGGACACCGAGGGCACGAGCACGACGCAGCTGGCGGCCGTCGGGCCGGGGCGTTATGCCGGAGCCGTGACCCTCGCCCGCACGGGCGCCTGGCCTGCGGCCGTCGTCGTCGAGCACGAGGGCGGGCGATCGGCCGCGGCGCTGACCGTGGCCCGCGGCTATGCGCCGGAGCTCATGCCCGACGCAGGCGGTGCCGCCAGACTCGGAGCGGTGGCGGCGGCGGGGGGCGGGCGCGTGCTGGACACCGACGCGGCGTGGGAGCCGGCAGGCGAGGGGCGGACGTGGCCGCTGTGGCCGGCGTTCGCGGTGTTGGCCGGGCTGTTGTGGCCGGTGGACGTGGCGGTGCAGTTGAGGGGGACGGGGAGGCGTCGGGTGTTGTGAGGGGGTGAGGGGGTGGGGGGCCGAAGCCACCGAGCGACGTACCGCCCCGAATCGAAGCATAATCGCCCCTTCACCGCCCGAGGAGTCCAGCGATGACGCAACCGCACACGATTCCCGCCACACGTCCCGCGACGCTGCCCGCGATGGACCCGGAGACGTTCCGCGCCCGCTTCGCGGCGATCGAGCGCGAGGTCGGGCGGGTGATCGTGGGGCACGAGGAGCTGATCCGGCTGACGGTGACGGCGCTGGTGGCGGGCGGGCACGCGCTGGTGGAAGGGGTGCCGGGCCTCGGGAAGACGCTCCTCATGCGGACGCTGGCCGAGGTGATCGACGGCGTCTTCAGCCGAATCCAGTTCACGCCCGACCTCATGCCGGCCGACATCGTCGGTACGCAGGTGCTGTACGAGGATCCGGCCGGGGGGCGGCAGTTCCGGTTCGAGCCGGGTCCGATCTTCGCCAACTTCGTCCTGGCGGACGAGATCAACCGGGCGACGCCGAAGACGCAGTCGGCGATGCTCGAGGCGATGCAGGAGCAGACCGTCACCGTCGGCAAGCAGACCTATCGTCTGCCGCAGCCGTTCTTCGTGCTGGCCACGCAGAACCCGATCGAGATGGAGGGCACGTTCCCGCTGCCCGAGGCACAGCTCGACCGCTTCCTGTTCAAGCTCGACGTATCGTTCCCATCCATCGCGGAGCTGGTACTGATCGCCGAGCGGACGACGGGTGCGGAGGTGCCGCGCCCGCTGCGTGTGGCCGGCGTCGACACGGTGCTGGCGATGGGCCGCCTGGCGCGCGACGTCCCCGTGGCGGCCGAGGTGATCGACTATGCCGCACGCCTGATCCGCGCCACGCACCCCGGTGACCCGACGGCGCCGCCGCTCGTGCGTGATGCGGTCCGCTATGGGGCAAGCCCGCGGGCGCTGCAGGCGATCCTGCTGGGTGCGAAGATCCAGGCGGTGATGAACGGACGGCTGCACGTGGCGCGGGCGGATGTGCGGGCGGTGACGCCGCATGCGATCCGGCACCGGATCATCCTGAGCTTTGCGGGGCAGGCGGAGGGGGTGGAGGTGGATCGGGTGGTGGGGGAGGTGGTGCGGGGGGTGGGGGAGTAGGGCGCGGGTTCCGGGGCAGGAGTTCTGCTGGGCGGGAGTCAGGGTTCCGTACGAACCCGATGTCCAGCGATCGGAGATATGGTCGTCGGCGGCAGATAGATATCAAGAAGCCATCCGTACTCCACCCACCCAAGAGCGTCGTGTGCGTCAGCATCTGCGCCCCACTGCGCCACGAGTCGTACAAGATGCAATCCTGGCTCCAAGGTCAGAGTCGCCGATGGCACCCGCTCCAAGAATACTGGATGGGAAGTCATCTGTCTGGGAGTCCAGTGACTCCAAAGCGGTGAAGGTCCTCTGATCTCATCATCTGCGGTAACCAGACCAGTCGAAAGCTCCAGCTTGAACGGCCGTTGTTCAGGTTTGAGTAGGAACCGGATGGTAACGGGAGACTGCGCCCGCCGGGGGGTACGTCTCGACGCAACACCGGGCGCAACGTGGCATGTCGGAGAGACCACCCACCAGCAGTAGGATCCAACGCCGGATGTTCTCAGGCTTTGTCCCACATTCATGGATGCCGTAGGCGGTTCAGCGAAGTAAGGGGTGGGAGTAACCGTCGGCAGTGCTGTCGCTGTGACACAGGGCCAGGCTGCCGTTGAATCCTTGCTGGCGCGATTAACAATCCCACGCATACCAAGAGGGACGAACGCTCGCCAGCGATTGGAGCTGTGAACAGTGGCGACGGGGTCAGGGGTTGCTGAGGGGTGGGCCGAAGTCGGACATACAGGCACGGTAGGACTTGGAATCGGTGTCGGACCAACCGGAATACCCGGCCCGAGTATTCGAGCCTCGTCCTCATTGTAAGTTTGGCTAGCACCACATCCACTGACAGACAGTAGTGGGTCACCGTCCGGACCACGGCTCGTGAACACGTACAAAATGTAATCTACTCCCACATCTAACGCGAGTCCGCAGGAGCTTCCGTCGCCAAAGTAGACGCTGATACTTTCGTGCTGCTCGCCCTTCCAAATCGTAGATATGTCGATCGTTGCCACCGTCGAGCCGAACGGACCTTCGTCAGAAGACTCCTCGATCTTGACGACCGTCCCTCGCAGAATGACAGAGGCCATTTCCGTGTACTGTTCTCTGGTCCATCCCACACACGAGCATGCCGACGCTGGGGTCGCGTACAACATGGAAATGAGTAGGGCTCCAAGAATTCCGACGATTAGTTTGGACGCGTATGCAGTCGAACACATTCGTGGCATGAGGATCTCCATGCAACCGAACACTTTGCGCCTCAGGTGTCAGGACGACGTCATCGCAGTCTCGAGCCTCTGATTTCGCGGATTCAGGCGGCGGAAGAGACGGGAGGACTGGCAAGCCGGGCGTAGAGGTCATTGGGCAGTCCGAGGTGGGCAAGGATGGGCAGTAGGTGGTCGGGCAAGGGCGTGACGTGCCA